>NZ_AJLJ01000064.1 GCF_000317245.1 Fischerella muscicola SAG 1427-1 = PCC 73103 | reverse complement strand
ACAGTATCATCCCCAATCACTGCGCCTGGTCGAATTGAGAAATTGTTTGTAACACCAAATTTGCTGGTGACTGCAAAGTTTCCACTGCCAAGAGCCGTATTACCACCTAAACCGATGTTACCACCAACAGCAATATAGTTTCTCTTAACTCTGACAGCAGCGCCTTCACCTTCTGTTTCCTCGCCCTGTGCCAGTTCAGGTGGAATCAAAACTTGGTTGATCACGTGCACAACACCATTGGTCGCTTTGACATCTGGTTGGATGACACTAGCATTATTGACTGCAATCTGGTTATTAGCAGTATCAACTTTTACATTTACAGATTCATCTTCCAAAGTTTTGACTTCACCAGATGTCAGCTTGTTTGCAGGCAAATCACCAGAAACTACGTGGTATCTCAAAATTTTGATTAATGTTTCTCTGTTTTCTGGTTGCTGTAACTGCTGTAAAACATCTGGAGGTAAAGCTGCGAATGCTTGATCTGTCGGAGCAAAAAGTGTGTAAGGCCCTGGTTGTCTCAAAGCATCTGCTAAACCTGCTGTCTTCAGCAAAGAAGTCAGAGTAGTAAAACTACCACTAGATTCAGCTAGCGAAACAATATCACCTGTAGTTTGAGGATTACCACCCACAATATAACTTACAGCTGCTACATTGCCAGGTAATGGTTGCACTTGTCCAAGTCTCACCAATGCTTGATATAAAAGTGCAGCTGCTTCTGCACGCGTCAAACCTCCTTGAGGATTCAGCGTTTTGACATCAGGATAGTTGACAACAATATTGGCTTGTGTTGCTGCCGCCACTTGATTAACAGCATAAGATGGGATCTGACCAGCATCTACATAATTAGTAGAAAGAGTTTGTTCTACAGAACCACTGGGAGATAAATTTAGTCCGCTAGCTACAGCAGTAATCGCATCCGCTTTGGAAACTGTTTGATTCGGCTGAAACAAATTATTCGGATAACCAGCTAGAAATCCAGCTTCATAAGCAGCCCTAATAGCAGATGCAGCCCAATAATCAGACGGCACATCTCTAAAGCCTTCTGGCGGTAGCTGACGAACTGGATTTAGTGTAAAAGCTTTTTGGAACATAGCTGCAATTTCAGCCCTGGTTACAGGTTGATTTGGCCTGAAAGTTCCATCTGGAAAACCAGCAATTACATTTCTTGCAGCTAAACCTTGAATAAATGGCAACGCCCAGTAATCTGCTGGCACATCAGCAAAGCTAGGAGTAGTCACAGCAGGTGCAGGCGTGGGTGCAGGTGCTGGAGTTGGGGCATTAACCTGAGCGGATACAGGAGCAGACATTATTATTGGACTTGCCGCAGTAGCCATCATTCCTAGAGCTACTAATGCGCTACTTGTGAACGACCAACCAGATAAACTACGCATGAACACTTCCTCCTCAACAACACATATTGACAGTTCATCAAACAGAACTTTTAACTTGACTTAGACATGCAAAATCCATTCTTGTTGCTTTTATTTGTGATGATATCAGTTGATTTTGTAAATTCAACCATAAGTTTTTGTTTTGACTTCAATTTAATAAGAAGTTTCATAACTCTAATGTCCAACATATCCATTAAAAAAACAATACTTTACAAGGTATAAATTTTTTCTGGTATTAGTTGGCAAATATTTTAAGTATAGTGAGTGAAGCAGCTGTTTATTTGTCATTATTTGTCAGCTACATTACAAGCCAACATCATCGATTGACCATAAGCAAAATAGAAAGTGATAACGAATTACACTTCCCAAAGTAGGCAATAGCTCCAGTCAATTTTGACCTCTTTATTAATAATACCTGTTTTTGAGTGTCTGAGTTATATATCAAAAGCAAGGAATATATATCTACCGAAAGTAGGGGATGGTAGGTTCTAAATGTCTGTTATGCTCATAATATGAAGCGAACTGTTCGCTTTTGCAGCAAAACAGTGGAATCATAATTTGTGTTCCATAACTTCCAGAGCATACAAAGTATCAAGTTAACTAAAGTCTGTCTTGAAAACAAGGGACTCTTTGCAGGGATTCTTCTAACGGAAACGCTACACGTAGACGCCTAAGCAGGTGGATAAGTGAAGATATTTTCATCCCCTCGTTGTGGGTATAGTTGCCTGTGGAATTCTACCAAGCAATAAATATATCTTTAATAGACTAGTTTTATCTAAACAGTAACTTGTAATGGGGAAAATAAACGTATAATAAACTCAACCACTTTCCAACTATATAGTTAGCCCTGATATCAGGGTTAACATAACACAGTCTTTCTCTAGCTTAAGTTTTGGTACATAATTTTGTACATATTAAGTTCAAAAGTATTTAGCAATTACAAGGTAAGCAATCTGTGATGTTTCCACTGTGTCAGGTTGAATTTGTAAATTGCTGTAATTAAGTTAAGTGCATCAAAACCTATGAAAATAGCTTGATTATCTTACCTGAGTGCCTAAGCTTTTGTACTCACGAATTTTTGTTATATATCCTTGATAAAAGGAATATAACAAAAATATCTGTCTTAAGAAGTAGAAGCAGAAATATGACATGACTAAGTTTCCTCATTGAGTGCAACTGTCAAGTGCAACTAACTTTAGTATAAGGTGACAATCAACTATCATGTTTTTGCTGTCAACCGTTCTCAGTTCATAATCATCAGTGATATGTTTGAAGTTTTTTTACTTATCTCTACCAAATTTAACGTATAGAAGATTCTGAAATTTTATATATAAATAAGGAGGTAATTTATGGTAAAAACCGCTGTTAAATATAATATAGAGTTTATTAGAGAAAAAGCACTTCGGCTAGTTCAAGAAGGACGAATTCAACGTAATCAGCCTATTTATGTATTATGTAAATATATTCCTTACCGTGATTGGCTAAATGTAGAACTGGAGCTAGAAAAACATGAATTTTTATTTAGAGACTGCATTATTGATTTGCTAAGTTGTGAAAACTGGTCAGAAGGTTAATATTTGTTCTAAATGAGAGTTTTTTCAGTAAATCTATTTAAAATTCATAAATATGCGTGAACACACAAATCCCCGACTTTTTAGGAAAGTCAGGGATTTGTGTATTCAAATTTAATAAATCAAATACGATGGCTATATTTAAGAGCAATCGTATTTCTTCAAAAGTGCTTCTATTTAGTTCATGTCTAATGTTTTCACTTCTGCTTGAGGTTATAGATGATGGATGGTTGGGTATTGGGAATATTTACGGAAGAGTAATTAGCAATAACTAACAGAGGTAATGTCAAAGTTAGCAAACCGATCACAGTTCCGATGATGTCTGCCAAAGGATGGGAAGATGCGTCGGTTGAATTGGCAGACTGGCTGTTTGAATTCATAAAGAGTTTGTTTGATCACTTTATTTTGTAGTTAGACTCTGACAAAAGAGTCTAATTACTATTTTAGCTACTTTTTAACTGTAATTTTTTTAATCGTCAAGCATTATATCTATCTTAATCAAGCTACTTCCGAATTTTTAGTATCTGCAAAACTTGATACTAAGTTTTTGTGCCAAAAATTTTTATAACCATGTAATTATTATTGCTTAACTTTTTATTAACCTATACAATTTTTGCATTGTTAATCAACTAAATTTATAGCATTAAAGAATACAATTATCAACTTTAGTTTAATTATTTTATGTGATTTTATATACAAAATTTTTGAGAGCCAAGACTTGAAAAAGCCTAAAAATCTGATTTTAGAGGTTTTTTGTTTTTATAAGTTTACTTAAAAATACACTAAATCAATAATGTCTATATATTTATTTTTATATTTTTGAAATTAGTAAGTAATAGTACTGAAGTAATGATATTGAGACTATCTAAGTAATAAAAGACTTTAAACCCTAAATATACATTGAATATATAAAAGTATTGTTTTATATTTTGTAATTTTCATCAGTGATTATACTCAAGATTAAATAAGCCGGATTTCTAATATTTTGTCAATCTATAAATAGGTAGATAAAAATTATTTCATATTCAAGCAATTGATATGGTCGGTGCTTTGCAGTCTAATTCTAAAGCAGAAATTAGCATAATGATTAAAAATTAGTACTCCACCAAATCAAGTTGACCTAGTTTGTAGTAAGCACCAAGGGTGTTTAATAGAGCCATTTCTCGCTCACTATGAACTTTTCAAGTTATATCAGTTGGAAAAAATAATACGACAGATGGACTTACAGAACTTTTATGCACCAAAGAATTTCCCAATCCAAAATCTAAAATCCAAAATTCAAAATGGTATTAGCTTGGCATAGTGCTGGCTTAGGAATAATTTCAAATGAAAAAACCGCCACTAGTAGAGTAGGGCGGTCTGGTTAAGCAATCGGAGGGTATTTTTAGCTTACTCTGGCGGTTTTGAAATTGCTGTAGCAGAATTTGCACTTGTTGCAGCTAGCTTCTAACATAAGCACTGATTGGTTCTTTGATAAACTTGATGTAGAGATGTTTGAACGTAGATTTGATAACGCGAGGCATACCAAAATCAATGGGAATGAACTTGTCTGGTAATCGCCAATCATCTATTTTTAGTAACTCAGGATGCAAACAAGGATAATGAATAGCGTTTAGTTCGGGACAGACCCCCAAACGCATAGATGCAGCGACAGTAGGTACTGTTATAGCTGGAACATTAAGTATCTCCACCATAGCTCGATCTAAGGCAAATACATCTGGTGATGCTCCCAAAATACCTAGTGAACGAGGTTCGCCACCACTAGGGCCATTGCCTTCATGACCGATAATACCGTCTAAGATAGTTAAATTAGGGTTAATTGTTCTAGCGGTTTCTACTAACATTTCTCCGAATCTGTTGGCATCTTTTCCTGCTTCCATGTGCCACCAAGCTTTCATTTTGCCAGGAACGCAACCAAACAAATTTTTTACACCCAATGTCAGCACTAATTGAGCATGAGATTTGACTTTGGGTAGATTTATCACTACATCTGCTTCCATCGCTTCTTTGGACAATAGCAGATGATTGAACTCCTCGCTAACAGTTTGGTAACGAACACCTTGGAAATCAATAATTGGCAGATTGAGTTCGTCTAAAATCGGTTGATAACCATTGGCTACAGCTACTCCCTTGGCGCTACCGAAAGCAGGACTATCGCCTAAAAATGGCTTACCGCCAGCTTCAATCACCATTTGTGCTACTACATAAACTAGTTGCGATCGCGTGGTACATTCTTTGTCAGGACGTGCGCCTGTAAGCAAATTAGGTTTAAGTAAAACGCGATTCCCTGGTTTTACAAACGCCGCCATTCCTCCAAATGGTTCTAGCAGTGTTTCTAAAGACTTTCTTAAAATATCTCGTTCGTAAGAATTAGCTCGAATGAAACTAACGGTTGGTGTTTGAGTCTGCATATTTAGGAAAGGGATTAGGGATTGAGGATTGGGAATCGGGGAAAGGTTAATCACTGATTCCCAAGCAACTACTAACTACTAACAATTTCTATTCCAAGGGTACAATTTGGCTCATTTGTTCCAGATTTAAAACCTCGGCTAATTCTGCTTCACTCATTAGTCCTTTTTCCAGCACAATCTGTCGTAGGGATTTGCCGGTTTCCAATGATTCTTTCGCCACGGATGCAGCATTTAAATAACCAATGTGAGTATTTAAAGCTGTTACTAAAGCTAAACTACCTTCTGCATATGCTAAACAACGTTCTTGGTTAGCGGTAATTCCCTGAATGCAGCGTTGGGTGAGTGCAGCAATGGTGTTACCGAGAATTTCGATACTATGAATTAAGTTATAGGCAATCAGCGGCATCATCACATTTAATTCTAATTGTCCTGCTTGGGCTGCTAGTGCGATCGCACTGTCGTAACCCATCACCTGAAAACACACCATTGATGTCATCTCTGCCATCACAGGATTATACTTACCTGGCATAATCGAAGAACCAGGCTGCACAGGCGGAAGTTGAATTTCTTTTAAACCAGTTTTTGGCCCAGAGTCCATCAACCGCAAATCATGAGAAATTTTGACTAAATCTTGCGCTATGTTACGTAAAGCACCAGAAACATTGACAAAAGGTGCCATACTCTGCATTGCTGCCATAAGGTGAGGTGCTGGTTGTAGGGGACTATTAATTAGTTCTGCCAAAGTTGCCACCACACGGGCGCGATATTGGGGATGAGTGTTCATACCTGTACCAGCTGCACTGCCACCCAAACCCAGTATCATTAAATCACTACTAGCGGTGTAAATTCGGTTTTGGTGTTCTGTCAGAATCTGCGCCCAAGCGCGAAAATTTTCACCCAAGCGCACCGGAACAGCATCTTGCATGTGAGTTCTACCAGAACGGACGATATCTTGAAACTCTGCTGCTTTTGCTTCTAATATTGCGATCGCTGTTTCTAAAGCTGGATGCAGTGTTCTAGACAATGCCAATAAACCACCTATTCTAATTGCCGTGGGGATCACATCATTGGTAGATTGTCCATAGTTAACATGATCATTAGGACTAAGACGCTTGTAGTTACCTTTCTCATCACCAAGAATTTCTAACGCCCGATTTGCTAGTACTTCATTGACATTCATGTGATGAGATGTACCAGCACCCGCTTGATAAACATCTACCACAAACTGATCACGGAGCTTACCAGCTAGAACTTCATCCGCAGCTTGGACTATTGCTTGACTGATTTCTTGGGGAATACAACCTAGTTCACCATTAACAATCGCAGTCGCTTTTTTAATTAGAATACAGGCATCTACGTAAGTAGCTAGTGGTTTAATGCCGCTAATGGGGAAGTTTTCTGTAGCACGTAGCGTTTGAATGCCGTAATAAACGCTACTAGCAATGTGGCGATCGCCCATCGAATCGCGTTCTATTCTGTATTGAGAATCTATTTGTTGAGTCATAGTGATTTTGGATTTTAGATTTTAGATTGGGTATAGTTGCTTATAAAAATCAACAACCTAAAATTAAAGAATATTTATTGGTCTTACCGCAAACGAATTAATCTATCAAATAAATCTAAAATCCAAAATCTCAAATTTCATGACTTTACCTAATTGGATTACATTTTCCCGCTTATTGGGCTTACCATTCCTGCTTTATGGTTTATACAACCCGACACCAACAGCTAGGTGGGTGTGTTTAGCAATTTTCTTGGTTGCAGCTGGTACTGACTGGCTAGATGGGTACTTAGCGCGAAAACTTAACCAAATAAGTGACTTAGGTAAATTTCTTGATCCGTTAGTAGATAAATTACTGGTACTTGCTCCCTTACTAGTCTTGATTGAACTACGACAAATTCCAGCTTGGGGAGTATTTTTGATATTAGCACGAGAGTTAGCGATCGCTGGTTGGCGTGTCAATCAAACTACAATTACCGGAGCGAATATTTGGGGTAAACTCAAAACTGTTAGCCAAATCATTGCGATCGCGCTTTTGATTGCACCATTACCAGAAGTTTGGAGAATTCCCTCTCTCATTGCTTTTTGGGTTTCTGTCAGCCTCACGTTAATTTCTGGAATGATTTACCTGTTACCGCAAACAAATAGTGATTAATACGGTTTCTTATTTTAGTCCAATTCACATATTAAGTTAAGTCGCTGGAAATAACCCTAACTGTGTTACGAAAAGCAAAGAAGCCCAAAAACCTTACGCCATGCGATCGCATTTTTCGATTTAATTGAGGGGATGCGATCGCTTTTGGATATAATTCTTAGGTTAAAGACTAAAGTAGAACTAGTGTCTTGCTATCTTGGTGGTGGAAAATTGAGTGTTATTGAACCACAAAGACACAAAGACACTAAGCTTTTGCAACTGGGCTAAATAGATTGCAGTATTTCCTCATCTACAGAAAAATCTATTTCTGCTTGATCTCGCCCTGAGACTAAATAATCATTCTCAAACGAGTCTTGCAGCCCAGAAATTAAATCATACTCAGGTTTCCAATCTAATTGAGTCATGGCTTTATTGACTGAAGCAAAAAAGTGCTGTGTCCGCAGGGGAAATGCTTTACGCTTACCAAAGTCAAACTTTTTCGGGTCGTAATGCACAATTTTAATATCATCTGGTGATTTACCCGCCGCAATAGCACAAGCACGGGCTAAACCATCAAATGTGACAAAGCGATCGCCTGAAATATTGTAAATTTGTCTAACTGCTTGGGAATTACCTAAGACTTTGGTCATTGCTGTTGCTAAGTCTTTGACATGGCCTAGCTGGGTAATATGTAAACCATTACCAGGGATCGGAATTGGGCGATCGCGCACAATTCTGTCAAAAAACCAAGCTTCCAAGTCGTTATAGTTCTGTGGCCCATAAATATATGTGGGACGAATAGAAGTAAAGGGAATTCCTTGTTGTGTTAGGTAAGCTTCAGTTTCATGCTTACCTTTGTGGCGACTTTTCGGATCGACTGCATCACCTTCAATGTGAGGCATTTGGTCTGATTTGAGGTATACTCCAGCAGAACTCATGTATACAAAATTTTGTACACGGCCTTGAAAAATTTCTGCAAGTGGTTGAGTATCAGTAAGTTCCCGCCCATTATTGTCAAAGATGGCATCAAAATTTTCTTGAGAAAGTTTTTCTTTTAATAGGGTGGTGTCAGTGCGATCGCCTGTAATTTGTCCTACACCCTCAACTGGTGCTGGACGATTACCGCGATTAAAAAGTACTACTTCATGTCCTTGTTGCACTAGCAGTTGTGTGAGGTAAACACCTATGAATCGAGTACCACCCATAATTAGAATTCGCATAAATCCCCACTTTTTATATGTCAATTACCTTTTGAAGAGATTGCGGACTAGGGACAAGGAAGACAAAACAAGTCAAAAATCAAAAGTCAAAATTAAGAACTTTTGATTTGTTCCCCGATGCCCGATGCCCGATTCCCAATCCCCAATCCCCAATTTGAGGTTATCAGCTTGTGGAACCTATTTTGAGAAGATAACGTCTTTTATTGGATATGGGGCATTTCCCATTTTCAATGACAACGGGAAACTTTTCAGTTAACCTCACAATTCACATGTACTTTTTTTCACCTATTAACTAAAGTTAGCTGTGCCCTTGAAATATGCTTTGGTGCATGAGTGGCTGACACCTAAAGCCACTGGCGGTTCAGAATTAGTTGTGCAAGAAATTCTGAACTCTATTGATGCGGACTTATATGCCCTCATCGATTTTGAATCTCGCAATCCAGACAGCTATTTATATAAACGTCAGATTGGCACGACGTTTCTTCAATACTTCCCCTTTGCCCATACAGGTGTACAAAAATACCTGCCTTTTTTACCCTTAGCAATTGAACAACTCGATTTGCGTGGGTATGATGTCATTCTTTCTTCATCTCATGCTGTTGCTAAAGGAGTTCTTACTTCCCCTGAACAGCTACATATTTGCTATTGCCATAGTCCCATGCGCTACGCTTGGGACTTAACTTTTGATTATCTGCGCCAAAGCAAACTAGGTAAAGGTATACCTGGTTGGATAGCACGATATATATTGCATAATTTACGTATATGGGATGTATTGAGTGCTAATCGTGTTGATTATTTTGTTGCTAATTCCCACCATACAGCTCGTCGAATTTGGCGTTGCTACCGACGGGAAGCAACTGTTATTTATCCGCCTGTTAATGTCGAAAATTTTGCTTTTTCATCTGACAAAGAAGACTTTTATCTAACTGTTTCCCGATTAGTTAGTTACAAACAAGTATCTCTAATTGTCAGAGCTTTCAACGAAATGCAAAAAAAATTAGTAGTAATTGGCACAGGCCCAGAAATGAAAAAAATTCGTCAAATAGCAAACTCAAATATACAAATTCTCGGTTGGCAGCCTGATGAGGTTGTAAAGAAATATATGGCTTATGCTAAAGGTTTTGTATATGCAGCTTGTGAAGATTTTGGCATTGCCTTAGTAGAAGCACAAGCTTGTGGTACGCCAGTGATTGCCTATGGTGCTGGTGGTGCTAAAGAAACGGTACGGGATATCCGCACTTGGGGAGAGAAGGGAACGGGTATATTGTTTGAGGAACAAAAAGAAGTGTCTCTAATGAGAGCGACAGAAACTTTAGAAGCCTCTTATAGTAAATTCAATCCAGAATATGTCAGATTGCACGCAGAACAGTTTAAAACACAAATATTTGTCCAGCGTTATCTAGAATTTTTACAGAGGTGTATGGAAAAAAATTTATCCAAGTAGATGTGAGATATTGTTTTTGCAGAAGCTTTTGGAAAATTGCTCCCAGAAGCACCTGCTTTTGGCTTTAAGATTGGGACTATGTGTGGTGTGGATTATTAAGGAGTATGATGACTGCCCAGAGCTCACTCCTCTCCGGCAAGCGCTCGCGTAGCGCATCCGGGACGGGGCGTTCTTTTACAGACAGCCCCTCTTTGCCTGAAAGACGATCGCCATCTGGCGAAGCCAGGTTAACGTGGATCGGGCGATCGCGTACGTTCTTAAAACGCGGTCAACCAGTAAAGACGCCTAGAATTAAACCTAGAGGTCTGTCCTTTCAGGCTCTCAACGGAGAGTTTGGTAAACGACTATTTGATATTGTCTTTTCGCTTTCTGTACTAATTTTGTTTTCTCCCGTTTATCTAATTTTGGCCTTGCTCATTGCTTTAAGTTCAGAAGGTCCAATTTTTTATGTCCAAGAACGGGTTGGTAAAAACTACAAGCCTTTCAATTGTATTAAATTCCGCACTATGGTGACGAATGCTGACGAAATTCTCATGCAAATGATGGATACATCGCCAGAGTTGCGGCAAGAATTTGAAAGCACTTTCAAACTCAAACATGACCCGCGAATTACAATGATCGGTAAATTTTTACGAATTACCAGTTTGGACGAATTTCCGCAATTTTGGAATGTTCTCAAAGGAGACATGAGCGTTGTTGGCCCACGACCGTTAGTAGGGGAAGAATTACCAAAATACGGTTATTACATTGACCAAATTTTAACTATCCGACCTGGCATAACTGGATTATGGCAAGTCTCTGGTCGCAATGACATTCCCTATCCTCGGCGAGTCCAAATAGACCTACATTATGTGAAATTCCGGAATTTTTGGCTCGATCTATGGATTGTTTTGAAAACGATTCGTGTGGTAATCATACCAAAAGATAACGGAGCTTACTGAAGAAGTATTACACCTTGATTTCGTGCGGCATTAACAAAAGCGACGGGGGTGCTACACCCCGAAAGTCGGTGTAGAGGAAAGCCACCCCGTCGTGATCAAGGATAATCAGCAATGGAAAAACCAATTACCAAATTCCTCGTCCCCTTGTGGACGAGGAATTTTAATCAATATTTTGCTTGTGTTTTGATTACAGCTTTATTATTTCTTCACAATTTTACAAAAATATAAACTTTCAGTAAAAAATTGCAGAAAATATAGGCAACTTCGACAAATTTATTTGTTTGAATTAGGAAAGTTTCTGAAAATAATCTAAAATCGGCATATTTACTGAGGTGAAATAACATAGAAGCAAGGAAACTCGTAGGTTTCCCATTGGGCAATTGAGCAAATTCCTGCTAAGTTGTACCAGGCTGCTTGTATAAATAATCATCAGAAACGACAAGGGATAATTGAGCATGACGCAACAAAAGCGAGCGTTGATCACTGGTATTACCGGTCAAGATGGTTCCTACTTAAGTGAATTTTTACTCGAACAAGGTTACGAGGTTCATGGGATTATTCGTCGGACTTCCACCTTTAACACAGACCGCATCGACCATATTTACGAAGACCCTCACAAAGAAGGAGTGCGGCTGTTTCTTCACTATGGGGATCTGACAGATGGTACTACACTGCGCCGCATCTTAGAAGAAGTCCAGCCAACAGAGATTTATAATCTGGGCGCTCAATCCCATGTAAGGGTCAGCTTTGATGCACCAGAATATACAGTTGATGCAGTAGGAATGGGAACACTGCGTCTATTGGAAGCAATTCGCGACTATCAACACCGTACAGGTATTCAGGTGCGCTTCTATCAAGCTGGTTCTTCAGAAATGTTTGGTTTGGTACAAGAAGTACCCCAAAAGGAAACTACGCCTTTTTATCCCCGCAGTCCCTATGCCTGTGCTAAGGTTTATGCCCACTGGCAAACTGTAAATTACCGAGAATCTTACGGCTTGTTTGCGTGTAATGGCATACTGTTTAACCACGAATCACCGAGACGGGGTGAAACTTTTGTCACACGCAAAATAACGATGGCTGTAGCTCGCATTTTTGCTGGTAGACAGAAAAAACTATATATGGGTAATCTGGATGCCAAGCGGGATTGGGGTTATGCCAAAGATTACGTCAAAGCAATGTGGATGATGTTGCAGCAAGACGAACCTGACGACTATGTAATTGCCACTGGTGAAACACACACAGTACACGAGTTTCTGGAACTGGCATTTGGTTATGTAAATCTCAAGTGGCAAGATTATGTGGAATTTGATCCACGCTATCTCCGCCCAGCAGAAGTAGATTTGTTGATTGGTGATCCAACAAAAGCCCAGCAACAATTGAGCTGGAAACCTTCGGTAACATTTGAGGAACTAGTTTCCTTAATGGTGGAAGCAGACTTACAAGCTTTAGGTTTGACTTCTCCCAATGGAAAATTAGCAAACGCAATTATGGATAATGCCATGATTCGGCAGGAAGTAGGGGTGCTACATCTGTGAACAAGATCCACGAGGACAAAAGTGAATACCTTGGAACTCAAAGATAAACGCATTCTTGTGACTGGAGGAACTGGTTTCCTGGGACGTCAGGTAGTCAACCAGTTGTGTCAAGCTGGAGCTCATCCAGAGAAAATTACATTACCGCGATCGCGTGATTGTGATTTACGACTGATAGAAAACTGCCAGCGTGCAGTTGATCAACAAGACATTGTCATTCACTTAGCAGCTCATGTCGGCGGTATTGGTCTAAACCGAGAAAAACCTGCCGAATTATTTTACGATAACTTGATGATGGGGACTCAGCTAATTCATGCTGCCTATCAAGTTGGTGTAGAAAAATTCGTTTGCGTGGGTACTATTTGTGCCTATCCCAAATTTACCCCAGTGCCATTCAAAGAAGATGACCTATGGAATGGTTATCCAGAGGAAACTAACGCCCCCTATGGAATAGCGAAAAAAGCGCTTTTAGTCCAATTGCAATCCTATCGCCAACAATATGGCTTTAACGGCATTTATCTTTTGCCAGTAAATTTGTACGGCCCAGAAGATAACTTTGATCCCAGAAGTTCTCATGTGATCCCAGCATTAATTCGTAAAGTTCACGAAGCCCAAATTAAGGAAGAAAAGCAAATCCCTGTTTGGGGTGATGGTAGTCCTACCCGCGAGTTTCTCTATTCAGAAGATGCAGCGCGGGGTATTGTCATGGGAACGCAATTTTATAACGACTCAGAACCCGTGAATTTGGGAACTGGTTATGAAATCTCCATCCGTGACTTGATTAACTTAATTTGTGAATTGATGGAGTATAACGGCGAAATTGTTTGGGAAACTGATAAACCCAATGGTCAACCCCGCCGTTGCTTGGATACCGAAAGGGCAAAACAAGCCTTTGGTTTTACTGCCCAGGTAGACTTTAAGCAAGGGTTAAAAAATACGATTGAATGGTGGCGTCAAAACGCTGCTTAAATAATGAAGGTGGGCAACATTTGCCCTGTGTAACCTGTAATTATACTTTGACCAAAACTTCAGAGAAGTTTTGGTCATTCTAATAACTTATTAAAAAATTCTCGAGTCACGGTGTCTCAATATCTCCGCGTCATTTTGCTCGTCAATTTTCCAGCGGACATGATATAAATTAAAAAATTTGGGTATTGACCAGAATTGAAGTCCAAGAAGATTTTCAGGCATTAAAACTGAATTTTTGCATTGGCGATCGCAATCCAAAATAGTGTCAAAAATTAAGATTTATTAACACTATTCTCAATGATTTTAGCTTAACAAATATGCTATCTACCGTTGAACGTTTATTATTTGTTCGCAGAGTACCCATTTTTAAAGAACTACGCGATGATTTTATCGTTCGCTTGGCTTCTGTCATGGATGAATTATCATTTCCAGGGAATTACACCATTTTTAATGAGGGAGACGAAGGGCGATCGCTTTACATTGTCGTTTCTGGTAGAGTCAAAGTTCATATTGGCAAACAACAACTAGCTATCTTTCCTAAAGGCGAATCTTTTGGTGAAATGGCTGTATTTGATGCTCAACCGCGTTCCGCTTCCGCTACCACTTTAGAAGCTTGTGAATGTCTGGAATTGACACAAGAACAACTTTATGAAGCAATTGATGAAATTCCTGACATCGCCGTGAATATTATTGGTATTCTCTCCCGGCGAATTCGAGAACTGAACGATAAAATAAATGCGATATGAGTGCTTTTTTAAGTAACTTCTACAACAAGTCTACTCACCCAAACATCGTCTTAAAAACCTTTGGGGAATTTCTGGGGAAGCACCCCAATGCATATGAATATAAGAGGCGTGAAGATTGAGATGTGGTGAATTAGATCCCCATCCTTCACACCCTGTAAATTCTTCATTATCAAAGCGATAAGTTTGAAATAGTGACTGTTCAAAATTGGACATTAAATAGGAACGATGAAATTCATGTCCATAAACTATTGTTCCTGTATTTACTAATAAACTATCTTGTAGAACAACAGCGCGACGATATCCCAAAGTTAAACGTCCACTCATAACAGCGGTTGTAGGTAAAACTCCCACCATCGACCAAGATTTACCTGCAAAATCGACAACTTGCTCACATAAATACATCAACCCGCCACACTCGGCAATTGTTGGCATTCCTGCCAGAATTGCTGTCTTAACTGCTACTAAAACATCACTATTTTCTGCAAGTTGCTGGGCAAATACTTCTGGAAATCCACCACCGAAATACATACCCCGCACTCCTTCTGGTAGTCCAGGATCTTCTAAAGGACTCCAAAAAACCAACTCTGCACCCAGTTGTTGTAATAAGTCGAGATTGTCTTGGTAGTAAAAATTAAAAGCGTGATCGCGCGCCACAGCAATCTTAACAGTAGACGAAAGACAAACAAGTAATTTATCTCCTTTGTCCCCCTTGTCTACGCCACGTGCTACAACGCGGGAGACCCGCGCAACGCAGTGGCTCCCCTTGTCCCTCTTGTCCCTCCTGTCCTCCTTGTTTCCCTGTCCTTCTATTCTCAGCAACGGTAACAACCTCTCCCAATCAAAGCAGGTATCACCCAAATCAGCAAATCGTTCAATCAAAGCATTGAGTTCGGGAAGTTCAACTGTGGGTACTAAACCGAGGTGACGATCAGGAATGGTAATATTATCTTGGCGACGCAGTACACCAAGAATTGGTAATTGTAGGGGCGTAAGAGAATCTTTGAGCAATTGCAAGTGGCGATCGCTACCTACACGATTTAAGATTAATCCGGCTATTTTAATTTTGGGATCAAAAGAACTATAACCGTGAGCGATCGCAGCAACAGAACCAGACAAGCGACTGCAATCAATCACCAATACCACAGGTAAATCTAATAGTCTTGCTATATGAGCAGTACTGGCATAATCAGTTATTTGTCCTATGTCATTGGTCATTTGTTCTTGTTGTTTTGCGAATGACAAATGACTAATGACTAATGACGAAACTCCATCAAACAACCCCATCACGCCCTCAATTAGGACATAATCCATTGCTTGGCTGTGACGAGTAAAACACTGTTGTACGTATGTTTCTGAAGTTAAAATCGGGTCTAAATTCCGACATGCACGTCCAGTTACATGTTGATGAAACATCGGATCTATATAATCCGGCCCTACTTTGAAAGATTGTACTTGATGCGATCGCCGACACAAAGATGCCAGCAGGGTAAGTGTGACTGTTGTCTTACCCACCCCGCTACGTTCCCCTGCAATAATTAAAGCCATAGCAATTTTAGATTTTAGATTTTAGATTTTAGATTTTATACGCAATCTAAAATCCGAAATCCAAAATCCAAAAAAGAATTACTCATTCCCTAATTTGAGTATTTGCCCTATAACTGCGAGGCTTTCTTCAAACAGCGCTTCATTTCCCCAACGTTGTACCTGTTGACTCAACAAAACTTCGGCTTTCTGTTCCGAAAGGGAAGTTACCTGCTGAAATAATCCGGCAGATTGGGCACCACCTTGGGTTTCCATCCGCATACAACCGCCAGTTTCCGTACAGATGACAGTACCGCAATTAGCTTGAGGATTGGTAGAACTTAAGCGTAAAGCTATCAAGTCGCCTGGAACTTCGCCCACATCAGCTACAGGGACTCCTGCTAATTCAGCTTCTACTTGCCGTTGGTTATCGGTGCTAAAGCTGACACGGGTAATATCATAATCATCGCTTTCTTTTTGATAAGAAACCGGACGCCAATTCAAACGACTTGCCAACCAACCTAAAAAGAGTAACGCCTGTGTGGAGTTACCTTTTTCGTAATCAATATTTACTTTGTCAATCTCAATCAGGGCGGCGCGGCGTTGGGGTGGATCGTAGGCTTCTGCTGTCAATTCTTGCCATCCAGAGAGGCGACGCCAATTCAAGTCAGCCACAGGTACACCACTTTCCACTAATGCTTGTAGGCTGAGTAAATCTGTTTCTGGCTTATTGAAATTGCAAGAATCTACAATCACATTATTGCATACTGCTGCCAACCGTTTGAATAAACCGTTATTGGCGTCTGGTGTGGCTTTCCACCACAAAAACTTAGGTAAACCGCCAATCGTTAATGCTGGTATCATACCACCAATACGTTCTAAGGCGGTGGCGGTTCCAGTAAGGGTGATGTACTCACAACACACCAGACTGGTGGACGTACCTTTTTGAATGGGACAGTAGGCAGAGACTTGTGCTTTCACGCCTTCGTCTTCTCCGACTACTGGTAAAAGAGTAATAATCCGACAGGGGTTGCGTAGAGCAATTTCGTCAGCAATTCTAGGACTTTTTGCATCTAAACCATAGGATGCAGACCCATTTTCTGTTGTCTCACTCTTGTAACGTTTGGCAACTTCTTCCCGCAACAGAGTCAAAGTTTCCTCTGTGGCGGTTCCAGTTTCTGTTAACCCGTACTTTTTCTGTAATTCTCGCAATGCTGCTTGGGTTTGCGGGCCAGGTATACCATCAATTGGCCCATTGTAAAACCCCAACGCAGCGAGTAAATGTTGAGTTTCTTCCGACTCATAAACCACCAAAGTAAATGTGGTTGCTCTTGTCGCTGCCGGAAGTGTACCATCTTCGCCAGCAATGCCGTAACTTTGCCAAATTTGGCTGAGTTCCGCTTCAATATCTGTTAGCGAAACATCCTTGGGAGCCTGTAGTGAAAAAATAGTAGGAGCTTGGGGAGTCATAAGAATAATTTTGGATTTTGGATTTTGCGAAAAGTTTGTAGGCGCGATAGCGACTTCCCGTAAGGGTACGGAGGAAACCTCCACTCAAAGCTTTTCAAGACGGATTTTGGATTAGGATTTTAGATTGTTGGTTGTTGGTTGTGAAAAATAACTTTATAACCAGTCTCTTCCAATCTAAAATCTAAAATCTAAAATCTAAAATTCTTAGAGTCTGCGCCAACGGCGGCCATCTTGGTTAATCAATAATTCCGCTTCCACGGGTTCCCAGGTTCCAGCTTCATAGTGGGGAATGGTTGTTGGATCTGCGGGTGCATCCCACACAGAAAGGGCTGGTGTGACAACCTGCCAAGCAGCTTCTACTTCGTCTCCCCGTGTAAACAATGTTTGATCGCCCATCATACAATCTAAAAAGAGGCGATCGTAGGCATCAGAAGTTGCGGTGATACCAAAGGAACCATAACTAAAGTCCATATCAACCGAACGAGTACGAAAATCTGCCCCAGGCATTTTAACTTCAAACCGCAGAGAAATACCTTCATTTGGCTGAATCCGCATTGCTAAAATATTGGCGTTCATCTGTTGGGCTGCGGATTGAAACATCCGAGAGGGAACTTCGCGGAAGTGGATAGAAATCTCGCTAACTTTTTTTGGCATTCGCTTACCAGTACGCAGATAGAAGGGAACTCCTTGCCAACGCCAGTTGTCAACAAGAAACTTCATCGCTACGTAAGTAGGTGTGGTTGAATTGGGATTGACTCCTGGTTCTTCTCTATACCCAGGTACAGGCTTACCTTTCATCCAGCCAGCGCTATATTGCCCCCGTACAGCCGAAAGATTTAAATTATTCACATCTGCCAATCGCGTAGCTTGCAGCACTTTTACTTTCTCGGTACGGATGCTGTCTGCATCCATAGCGTTGGGAGCTTCCATCGCTGTCAAGCAATAAAGTTGCATCAAGTGATTTTGCAACATATCCCGCAGAGCGCCGGAGCTTTCATAGTAGCCAGCTCGGTCTTCTACTCCAACGGTTTCAGCTACGGTAATCTGAACGTGGTCAACAAAGCGGCGATTCCATAATGGTTCAAAAATAGCATTAGCAAAGCGAAATACCAGCAAATTTTGAACTGTGTCTTTGCCTAAATAATGGTCAATGCGGTAGACTTGCTGCTCTTTACAATATTTCTGGACTACTAAGTTGAGACTTTTAGCAGAAGCCAAATCTCGACCAAAAGGTTTTTCAATGACTAGACGATGTTTGTAGGGATCGTCGAGCATTCCTCCGGTTCCTAGTTGTTTGATTGCTTCTGCAAAGAAGTTTGGCGCTACAGAAAGGTAGAACATCCGGTTTCCTCGTGTTCCCCGTTTCTCGTCTAACTCCTGCAAAAAAGTCTTGAGTTTATGGTAATCTTCAGGCTTATCGATATTACCTGGGCAGTAAAATAATCCTTGAGAAAAGTCCTGCCAGAGTTCCTCTGGGCCAACACCGCCATGAACCTCTTCCATGCCTTTTCGCATTTGTTCACGGAAGTATTCATGAGTCCAGTCCCGACGTGCTACGCCAACAATGGTTGTCTCTGGTGGAATACGTCTCTCACGTCTTAATTTATATAGTGATGGCACAAGTTTGCGCCAAGTAAGGTCTCCAGAAGCACCAAAGATGACTATAATCTGGGGTTCGGCCATCCCTTGCTGTTGCAGACCGACACGCAAAGGATTTTCTAGCAGACTGACCATAGGAATGAATTTTTAATTTTAGGTTTGAGATTTTGGATTGGGGATCAGGGTTCGGGGATCAGGGATCGGGTATTGGGTAGAATCTAGTCTACTTCTCAATTCCTAGTCCCCAATCCCCAATCCCTTGTCCCCAGTCCCTTATTCTTATACTGGCGACAACTGCTTGACTTTGTTTTCTAAAGAATCCATTAAGGATTGGAAGGGCTTGACAAATTTGTCGATTCCTTCTGTTAGCAGTTCGTCCATCACTGCGTTGATGTCGATATTCACGTCTGGATCTTTGAGATTCTCGATCAGGTTGTAAGCCTCATCTACGTCTGTTTCCACCCGGTTAGCGACATCGCAGTGGTCAGCACAAGCTTCGATGGTTGCTGGTGGTAAGGTGTTAACGGTATCCTGACCAATCAACTCATCAACATACATGACGTCGCTGTATTGGGGGTCTTTAGTGCTGGTGCTAGCCCACAGCAGGCGCTGCACTTTTGCACCTTTAGCCGCCAAAGCTTGCCAACGATCGCTTTGCACAATCTTTTTATATTCCTGATAAGCAATCTTTGCGTTAGCGATCGCTACTTTTCCTTTAATTGCTTTTAGCTTTGCTTCAACGTTGAGATCGTCAATACCTTTGGCTAGCTTGGCATCAATTTTACCGTCAATGTTGCTGTCAATTCGGCTGAGGAAGAAGCTAGCTACAGATGCAATTTTGCTGATATCTTTACCTTCTGCTGCCCGTTTTTCTAAGCCGCGAATATAAGCCCAAGCTGTATTAATGTAGCTTTCTACGGAGAACAACAGTGTAATATTGACATTAATTCCTTCGGATATTACCTGCTCAACTGCTGGCAAACCGGGTTCTGTGCCAGGAATTTTGATCATGACGTTTTCCCGGCCAATTTCTTGAAAGTAGCGACGAGCCTCAGAAATTGTGGCTTCGGTATCATGAGCAATTGTTGGTGGTACTTCTATGCTGACATAACCATCCAACCTATTTGAGGTTTCGTAAACTGGGCGCAGAATATCACAAGCATCACGGATATCTTGAAATACCAGTGATTCGTAGATTTTGTAAGTTGGTAATCCTGCTTTAATTCCAGCTTCGATATCTTGGTCATAAATGGCATTACCAGCGATCGCTTTTTCAAAAATAGTGGGATTGGAAGTAATGCCACAAATACCTTTGTTTTCCACCAAATCTTTCAATTCACCAGACTTAATAATGTCACGAGTCAAATTATCCATCCAGATACTTTGACCGTAATTTTTTATCTCTAATAAATGATTTGTCGTCATATTTTTTCCCTCCTGCTTATTCTCTTTGCTAGAGAAATTTTTTAAATTTAGTTAGTTGTTGGTTGTTGCTTATTTCGCATTAACCATTAACCACCAACTACTAACCACTAACCCCTACTACTAATGACCGTTTTGAATAAAAGACTCTACCTTCGCCACATCCTCTCTACTACCAATAATCAGAGGTGTACGTTGATGTAGTTTCTTTGGTACCACGTCCAAAATGTTTTCATGCCCGGTTGTAGCTCGACCACCTGCTTGCTCGATCAAAAAAGCAAGGGGAGCTGTTTCATACAGTAAGCGTAGTTTACCTTCTGGTTTTTGAACAGTTCCAGGATAGAGAAACACACCGCCTTGAATTAATACTCTGTGGACATCGCTAACCATTGCCCCACTGTAACGAGCGCTATAACCTTCTGTACGATGAACATAACGGATATATTCCCGAATCGATTCATCCCATTGCCAAAAGTTACCCTCGTTCACGCTATACACAGGGCCATGGGTAGGAATCTGAATATTTTCTTCAGTGAGGATAAACTCCCCTAAACTAGGGTCAAGCGTAAAGGAATGAACGCCCCTTCCTATAGTATAGACCAGCATCGTACTGGGACCATACAGGATGTATCCAGCAGCAATTTGTTTACGTCCCGGTGCTAGCAAATCTTTTGCTGTACCATCAATATCTTCCCCTTCCTGTTGACGAATTGAGAAGATGGAACCCAAACTCAAATTAATATCAGTGTTAGATGAACCATCAATGGGGTCATACAGCAAAGTGTAGCGCCCAATGGGACAGTTTTCGGGGATATAGTATGGATTTTCCATTTCTTCAGAAGCCAAGCGACATACTAACCCGCTTTGCTTAAATACCGCGATAAATACGTCATTGGCGTAGACATCCATTTTTTTCACAGATTCGCCCTGGACGTTAGTCTCGCCTGTAAATCCGAGAACACCTTCCATTAAACCAGCACGACTGAGATGACGGGCAATTAGTTTGCCAGCCAATCCAATACGATTCATCAGCGCACTTAAATCTTGTGCCTGTGGCGAAAAAGTCTGAAGTTGTTGCAGGACGTGACGGGATAAAGTAGTACAATCACGATCTAAGCTGCGGTTTGCTGTAGCATCTTTGATGGACTGTTCTAAAGATTCTGCTGCTTTCGTCATTATCTTTGTCCTCCATAGCAATTAGCTATTTGTTGGGTTATTCCCGTGCCTTGCAACTTGTGGTTGCTGCCTCTATCTTAGAAAGTTAATTTGACAATTCAGATGTGACTTTAGACAAACTAAAGAAATCAATCTTTTGTCATCCTTAATTAAGGTCGTTTGCTCATTTAATATGGTTTTTCAGGCAAATCTACCTAGTATTACAAGTAATCTATATTTATTCACTAATGCACCAGTCATTAGTAATAATGGATGATTAAACTTTCAATAAAACAGCGATAACCAACAAGTCGTGAACTTTTCCTATAAGTTACAACTAGCTGGTTATTCAGCTGCTATTTAATTTTTGGTCGATTCACTGCCTTTTGGTTACTTGCCGTAACTTACACCTTGCCTAAAAAGTAAGCAATTTGCTATTATTGTCTTTCGTCAGTTTTAAAAGATAAAATATATACTACCTTTTCGCCCAACTACCTCGTCGGTTATCCTCCCTTGGTCTTGCCTTGTTGACTTTGAGTTGACGCCCCATCCATTCAGCGCCATCTAATTCTGTGATTGCTGCATCCTCTTGGGCGTCATCATCCATTTCAACAAAAGCAAAGCCGCGCAGTCTACCTGTATCGCGGTCGGTCGGTAACACAACTCTTTTAACCTGGCCGTATTCGGCAAAAACAGCTTTCAAATCGTCTTCGGTAGCGCTGTAGGAGAGATTTCCAACGTAAATAGTCATTTGGATCACGTAAGTCTCAACTCGAGGCGATAAATTCAGCTCAAAAGTAAAGTTAACAAGAAGCGAAAATAATTTCGTCTGGTCTAACATTCAGGCTGAAGTTCTCGCGTACGCTCATATGATAACCGATCTTGACATTTTTTAAAGTATGAGATTTTACAAACACCTTTAACTTCAAATCAGTCTCTCTTATATGTGGAGTTTGGCTTATGGAAAGGTGTATTTTTTAAAAATTTATTCATGCTATTTTGCATTAAATATACCTATTTGTGCAGATGCGAGATTTGCCAATATAGCAATGCGTTGATTGAAACAAAAAACAATAACCCTTTGCGAACATATGTTCTCTCTAGCAGAATTGCTACGCGATCGCACTTAATCGTAAAAGTATATTCAACTATTACTTCTCAGTAGTCACTCATCTTTGATCATTAAATTAGTTTGCGTTTGAAATCTTAAGTTTTTCTGATTTCAATTTTGGATTAGAATATTATTCCAAAATCTATAATCAACGAAATCTATAATCAAAAAATGGCATCAATTAAGTAAGTCGGCAACAATCAACAGAACTATGTAAATATAAAGTAAAACTTGAAAATTAGCTCCTAGTCAGAGCTACTCTGCTTTGAAGCCGCTCCGCGTCTACAGCGCTGTACGCGCAGCATTCCCTCAGAGTAGCGCTTACTAAAAACACAAAATTTGTGACGCCGACTTACTTAATATAAATAACTGCATCTAATTAAATATAAGTCTGGAGGCTATTGAGAGGCGAGGGTTTCAACTTAATATCCTGTCACTAGGTCTAAATAATATTATGGTAAAACCTACCCTTATAGTATTTAGTAGTTGGTGAGTACTCCAAAGAAAACATAATAACCAATTTTGTTGGTGATTGGCGGTGATTTCCAACAACAAACCACAAAACATGTTTATGCTGATCTACTTACAAACATTTTTCACCCATACACCTACATGTCAAGGTCAATGTTTAGCATAGTGCAGCAAGACCATCTGACTGTGAAAAGCGAACTCAAACTTCTAAACCGAGTGCAACAGTGGTTTGAGCAATTCTGTCTGCAACATTTATCTAAACTTGATTGGTCAGAAGGTCAACTTTATCGCCTGAACCTGGCGTTAGCAGAAGGTTTTACTAATGCTGTTCGCCATGCTCATCATACTCTTCCCCCGGAAACAGCGATTGATATAGACGTTTCTCTATGGATGGATCGACTAGAGATTAGAATCTGGGATTATGGCAAACCTTTTAATCCTGATGCGATCGCCGAACCAGAGCCAGGTACTCTACAAGTAGGTGGATATGGATGGTTCCTGCTGCGACGTCTGGTTGATCATGTCGTCTACGAACGTGGTGCAGATGGGAGGAATTGTTTGCTGATTGTCAAATATGGTTTACAAGCACAGCATTGACCAAATTCTTCTCCTTGTCCTCCTTCTCTCCCTTTTCCCAACCCCCAACACCCAATTAATACCAAAGCTGCGCTAGTCTAGAGGGTGGCTCAAAAAAAACACTATGACACCTTCAGAAATTGCAGCTACGCTGACAGAATTATTTGGTGAAGCAGATGTCAAGGCGATCGCATCCGGTTCTTGGCAAGTAGAAACTTCTACCTTTCGTCTACTGGTACTGCTTTCAGACGATAAAAGCTGGTTGCGAATTATGATACCAATCGTACCAGCACAGCAAGCTCAACCTTTTTTTGAACAGTTTTTAGAAGCGAATTTTGATGATACTCAACAAGTACACTACGCCTTACAGCAAGGTGTAGTTTGGGGTGTATTTCAACATAGCTGCAACGGTTTAGTTGTAGAAGATTTTCGAGACGCGATCGCTAGACTCGTTGCTTTACACGCAGCTGGTTTAGATGATGTTTTTAATCGACTTGTAGAAAGTCGCATCCGCCAAGTGATCATAGCAGCGAAACTACAAGGTCAATCCCTCCAATCCACGATGCAAAATCTGGAACGCTTCTACGCTGAAGGACTAATGGGGGATGACAACCAAACTCCACAAGCAAGAGAAGAAACTTTAGCTGCTTGGCGACGCCAATTAGAACGACTTTGGCCAGAAATAGATGTGAATAGCTGATGCTAAATTAATAATTCCGAATTTAATTGATATGCCAAGCCTTAAAATATCTTCTAAAAACAAGGTTAGCTGGAGTTATCCCTAATGCTGTCAGTCAGCGAAGCAGAAGCAATTATCTTTAATTTGGTACAACCTCTTAACAATCAGTACGATACAGAGATTGTCGATTTGTTCGCAGCAGATAGTCGTATTCTTGCTTCTGTGGTTACGAGTCAGTTGGACTTTCCCTATTGGGATAATTCAGCAATGGACGGTTATGCAGTACGTTACGCTGATGTCCAGCAAGCTACTCAACAACAGCCAGTTATTTTAGAAATTATTGAAGAAATACCTGCTGGATACCAACCCCAATCTACCATCCAACAAGGGCAAGCAGCCCGGATTTTCACAGGTGCAGTAATGCCAAAAGGTGCTGATACAATAATTATGCAGGAACATACACAGCGAGAGAAAAATCGTGTATTCATCCTGACAGCACCCACAAAACCGCAAGAATTTGTCAGACAGCGTGCAACTTACTATCAAGCCGGGACACAATTGTTACCATCAGGAATTATGTTACATGGATCAGAAATTGCTGTGTTAGCAACTGCCCAGTGTACACAAATCAGTGTTTATCGCCGTCCACGAGTAGCAATTTTTTCTACAGGGAATGAACTTGTACCTCCAGATCAACCTCTGCAACCAGGGCAAATCGTCGATTCTAACCAGTATGCTTTAGCAGCTTTAGTTAGGCAGAGTGGAGGAGAACCACTAATTTTAGGCATAGTCCCAGATGAACCAGGTGTCTTAGAAAAAGCGATCGCCTATGCAGTATCCAACGCCGATATAGTCATTTCTTCTGGTGGTGTTTCTGTGGGAGATTATGACTATGTTGAACAAATTGTCAAGTACTTAGATGGGAAAATTCACATTCAAGCTGTGGCAATGAAACCCGGTAAACCCCTCACCGTTGCCACATTTAGAAATCAAGTGATTTACTTCGGTTTACCAGGAAATCCCGCTTCAGCATTGGTGACATTCTGGCGATTTGTCCAACCAACTATCAAAAAACTTTCTGGATTAGTAGAAGGTTGGCAACCAAAGTTTATCAAAGCATTAACTCGTCAGGAATTACGATCTGATGAGAAGCGGGAAACTTATTTTTGGGGTAAATTAGATTTACAAAACGGAATTTACAAGTTTCAGCCAGCTAGTGGAAATCAAAGTTCTGGCAATTTAATTAATCTCGCTCAAACCAACGCTTTAGCTGTGCTATCAGTCGGACAAACATTAGTTTCTCCAGGAGAAGAAGTACAAGTTTTACTCTATTAAATTTGGAGTAATATAGCATTGCTCAATCATTTGTGAGAGACAAGCTCCCCGACTCCTCAGAATATGTTCTTAAATAAACTGTACAGACGGCTGCATTAACAATGTAAGCCAATACATTCGCAATGCAAGTCGATGCATTAATAATGCAGGTCGATACATTAACAATGCAGGTCGATACATTAACAATGCAGGTCGATACATTAACAATACAGGTCGATGCATTAACAATGCAGGTTAATTAAGTAGCCATCATGAACTGAACTTAAACATATTACTTGCTCTGACACATCTACATGTAAAACGCTCTCAATTGTTCTGTTGTTGGTTCCATCTAAATCCTATTTTCAATCAAGCTATCAGGTAAGTCACTAATAATACTGTTTTATTTCTATTACTAGCTGTTCTACATGTTTGTAACATTCTGAAGGTTTGTGCGATAGCTCTCAACACCCATTTGAGTTAACCTAAAATAGACCTAGCAACCTAGACGAGGGCTGTCATGCTACAGTACAATTCCTTAGACTGTCTGCCATCCTCAGCAGAACTTCCCGATTCTGATGACACCCCAGTGGATAACGAACTACAAAACCTGATTCCGAATTTGTTAGCAGCAATTTTGGCTTTAGCATGGAGTCAGCGTCATGATTGGTTTTTTGGTGTTGATATGGGTATTTACTATGCACCCAGTAAATCACCATTAGTACCAGATGGGTTTCTCAGCTTGGGAGTAGAACGGTTTGTTGACGAAGATGGACGTTTAAGTTATGTGCTGTGGGAAGAAGATGGTATTGTCCCCATTTTTGCGTTAGAAGTTGTTTCCAAAACTTATGGGGGCAAGTACGAACAGAAAAAGCTTGATTATGCCAACTTAGGAATTTTATATTACGCAATCTACGTACCGACTCGCCGCTATCGACGTAAGCGAGAACCTCTAGAAGTGTATCGTTTAGTCGAGGGAAATTACGTCTTACAACCAGGTGCGCGTGTCTGGATGTCAGAGATTGGTTTGGCAATTGGGCGAGAACAGGGAACCTATCAAGGACGTACACGAGAGTGGTTATACTGGTATGACCAAGAGGGTCGAAAATTACCCACACCAGAAGAATTAGCACAACAACAACAACAGCGTGCGGAACAACTAGCCCAAAAGTTGCGGGAATTAGGAATTGATCCAGACAAAATTTAGTTAACCTCCTAAAATGTGTTTCCTGATAGTACGCTAGTACTTGCTGAGACTATGTTCTGAAAGTGGTAGTATGCAAATATCAGCGATTTTGCAGGTGCATCGGAGAAAAAGAGTGGACTTTACTAGTCGCGAGTACTCGTATAAAGGCTTAAGATTTCGAGCTTACTGTGATAAAAATGGAAAAAATGGAAGGCTAGTTTTAGAGGATATTGTTAGCATCCTACTATAATTATTTAATTAGTCCTCTTTCCTCCGCAAGTGCGATCGCCAAGCTTGTCGTAGCACCTAACGTCAATTTCAGGAATACGCCATTGTCCGACAACAACATCCATCACTACTAGATGCAATCCTCAATCCCCAATCCCCAAACTCAATCTTGCACTCGCCAAATCTTAATCAGATTCCCTGCACTACCCCCGCTAGCAAGAGTCTGTCCATCTGAACTAATCGCAACAGAATAGATATAACCAGAGTCTCTTTTGAGAGTACGAATTTCTTTCCCTGTTTTCAGATTCCACAGTTTAATTGTATTGTCACTACTACCACTAACGAGACTGACTGCATCTAAAGATTTATTGTTAGCTGTATTAGGTACAAAAGCAACGGAATTGACTTTATCAGTATGGGCTTTTAAAGTCAAAGTTGCTTTTCCTGTTGCCAAGTTCCACAGTTTAACAGTTTTGTCTTTACTGCCACTAGCCAGGCTAGCACCATCGGGACTAAAAGCTACAGAAACAATTAAATCAGAGTGTCCTTTTAAGGTACGGATACTCTTAGCAGCATTGACATTCCACAGTCTAATAGTTTTATCCCAGCTACCGCTAGCAACAGTTTGCCCATCGGGACTAAAAGCTACAGAAGCGATCGCCCCAGAATGTCCCACAAGAGTGCAAATTTCTTTTCCGGTTCTGACATTCCACAGTTTGACCGTCTTATCTAAACTAGCACTAGCAACGGTTTGTCCATCAGGACTAAAGGCTACAGAAGTGACACCAGCTTTGTGTCCTTTGAGCGTGAAAATTTCCCTTCCGGTGGCTAAATCCCATAATTTAACTGTTTTGTCTGCACTTGCACTCGCAAGAGTTTGTCCATCAGGACTAAAGACAACACTCCAAACCCATTCGGAATGTCCCTCCAAAGTCTGAATTTCTTTTTGAGTGGCTAAATCCCAAATTTTAATAGTTTTGTCATCACTACCACTAGCCAGCTTTTGCCCATCAAAATCAAAAGCGACAGAATTAACATCGCTAGCATGTCCTTTTAAAGTACTGGGTTCGTCAGATTTTTGAGTTACAGTCACAGTCTCTTGAGGTGGAACAGAATCAGCAGACTGAGTTACCTGTGGGCGAGACTGAAAATACCAAACCCCTACTAATGCCAATATGACAATTACACCATTAATGAATAATTTATTTTTAAATTTTTTAGTTGATTGTGCAAAAAATCCACCTCTACTTTCTGGCGAACCTGACAGTACGGTTTCATCAAGTTCTGGTAAGGGTGATGGTTGACGTGATAAATCTCTAATTACATCATCGGCTGATTGATAGCGTTCTTGAATCTCTATCTTTAGCAGCTTGTCCAAAACCCTACCCAATTCCATAGAAAGGGCAAGTCCACCTCTACTAGGAGTACTAAAATATTGCCACCAAGATGATACCCAACCATAGCCTTGTTGCATCCACAATTTTGATGGGGAAGTTCCAGTTAGCAAGTAAAAACAAGTGGCGCCCAAACTAAATAAATCACTAGCTGGATAAGCCTCTCCATCTTGCATTTGTTCAACAGGAGTATACCCATGTGAACCAATAGTTGTTCCCATTTTCGGCTGCACTGTTGTCGTCAGCAGCTTTGAGGCTCCAAAATCAATTAGTACTAACTCTCCTTTTGAATCTCTTTCTCTAGAAAGATGTACAGATTTACGGCGAATAATGTTTTGAGGTTTGATATCTCGGTGAACTACACCGTGATCATGGATAAATTTCAGAACTGGTAATAAATCTAATAAAAGCTCTCGGATTTTTCTCTCGCTAAATCTACCTTGCTGCTGCAATTCTTTGAGTAAATTTTGCCCATCTATATATTGTTGTACTAAATATAAATAGTTATCTTGCTCAAAGTAAGCTAGCAGATGGGGAATTTGTGGGTGTTCTCCCAATTCTTCTAGTCGTTGGGCTTCCTGTTCAAAAAGCTGGACAGCTTTCTTTAATGCCCCTGTGTCTTTGACTTTTGGGGCGAGTTGCTTAACAACACATTTTGCATTTAGTTTGTCGATATCTTCCGCTAGATAGGTGATACTAAATCCACCTTCTACAGACAATCTGTCAATAACACGATAGTGACCTCTAAGCAGAGGTACTAGTAGCGTTCCACAATTCTGACAATATTGGCTATCATCAGGATTTAAAGGATCTTGGCAATCGGGATTCAGGCAGCAAATCATACTAGCAAGAAATTTGCAGCTTGAGTATATGTTAATTCATGACGTATCATTTTGCTATTAATTTGCCAAAATAAAGTTTCTGACTCCAGAATCAATCTACTGGTAACTAAGCAATTTAAAATTAAAGTATAGAATATTTTTTTAGAATCGTGGTTGCCAGCAGCACAGGCGTTGGTGTCAATATGCCTATGTTCACATTTTATATATTACCAAATAAGTACGGAAACAAAATTTTTTAATAGACTTGTACAGTTATCAATCATCAATTCATAAATAATACTCGTGTTTATGAAATACTATGAAAAGCAAATATAATATTTTTTGGTAGGAGTTATATCAAATCTCTAATAAAATCAACTATCGAAAGTAATAAAAATAGGAACTTTTCACTAAAATGAAAATCTAATTAATAAGTAATGCCATAAATTCGAGAATAGCTAAAGTTACTTATAATTGAAAATTTCATCAAAATCAAGATGATTTGTGGGGTAAAATTAGGATTTTCAAATTTTTTTGTGTTTCATCTATTATCTATGCATCAGAATTGTGAGGAGTGATATGTTCGTAGGAAGAAATCAAAAAAACTTTCGGAATAAAGTTGATTTGGCTTTAATTATTTCTCTGAGTAGTAGTTTGTTAATCACAAATTATGCTTTGCCTATAGCTGCGTTGGAAATTCCCAAACAGTCGGAAGAATTCACAATTGCTAAAACACCAGATGAGAGACAACCAGAACCAGTCAAACAAGCGATCGAGCAAATTCCTGTTACGCAACCATCCCCAGCTGCTCAAACTAATCAGCCTATAGAATCTCCCATTTCCCCCACACCCATACCATCTCCAACTCCAGCATCTACTCCACAACCTCAACCTGCTGGTACTGGTTCTACTCCTACTCCTACACCCTCTCCAACTCCAACATCTACTCCAAAACCCCAACCTTCTGGGACTGGTTCTACTCCCAATACTCAGCCAGCACCACAGCCCAATCCTCGTCCTTCTACACCAAGTACACCCAAACCGACTTATACTCAACCAGCGCCACAGCCCAATCCTCGTCCTTCTACACCAAGTACACCCAAACCGACCAATACTCAACCAGCACCACAGCCCAATTCTCGTCCTGTTAATTCTTCACCCTCTAGGACTAAGCCTACAAATAATAATAGAAATTCTGGCGGCTCACCTGTTTCTGGTAGCAAAATACCTAACGCCAAAGCAATTAACTTTGTAGACATTCAATTGGGTGTCTTAGCTCCGGGTGATTTTAAATCTCAAGGCAGATATTTTCACTTTTATCAGTTTGAGGGCAGAGAAAATCAATTAATTCAAATCAGACTGATTGGTAGTGCTGATCAACGCCGTTCTAATAATCTGAATCTAAATCCATTCATGATTTTGCTTGACCCCAATAATAACGTTCTTGCTAAGAGAAGCAGTGGGGAAACAGGAATTAATGGGGAAGTCAAAGACGCATTTCTATTTATCAGACTACCTGCTAGAGGTATTTATACGATCGCAGTCACTAGCCGCAATCCAGGAGAAATAGGTCGTTATAGTTTAGCTCTCAGGAACGACAGAGCTAGTTATACTCTCGATGAATCAGATCAATTGACAGCAAACGGCTCTAAACTCCGAAATAATGGCAGTCCTTACAATGTTTCTAGTTTTGATGGAAAAAAAGACCAACTTGTGAGCATACGTGTAGATAGTGTCCTAGAACAGTTTTCCCCCTATATCGTTCTGCTCAATTCCAAAGGTCAAGTTATTGCTGCGGATAATGATAAGGATGGTAGATACACCGCTTTGATTGATCGAGCTAAGTTACCTGAAGATGGGACTTATTATGTTGTGGTGATTTCCTCTGTTCCTCAACGAACGGGTACATATCGATTGACTATTTTTTAGTTTGATCTACCAACTACAGCATTTCCAAATCATAAGCCCCAAGGGCAGGCTGCGCCAACGTGAATAACAAGATCCCCGACAACTTCTGCGACATCGGGGATCTGGCTGTCTTAATTTTCACTACTCCTATACGCACGGATTGCTATACCAACAATCTTTACTGCGATACCCGCCAAATCTTGATCGTTTTGTCCAGACTACTACTTGCAACAGAATTACCATCAACACTAAAGGCGACAGACCAAACTTTGTCGTCATGTCCTTTGAGGGTGCGAATTTCTTCTCCTGTGTTCACATTCCAAAGTTTGATTGTCTTATCCCAACTACCACTAGCCAAAGTCTTCCCATCTGGACTAAAGCTGACAGACCAAACCTTGTTGGTATGACCTGCAAATGTATAATTTTCTTTACCAGTCTTTAAACTCCACAGTTTGATCGTGTTGTCCCAGCTGCCAGTCGCTAAAGTATTGCTATCAGGAGTAAAAGCAAGGGAATGAATAGCCTGTGTGTGACCTCTCAAGATGCGAATTTGTTTTCCTGTGTGTAAATTCCACAGCTTCACACTGTTCTCAAAGTAACTACTACTAGCTACAGTATTTCCATCAGGGCTAATAGCGATCGCATCTACTACGTCACAATCTCCTTTGAGGGTGCGAATTTGTTTGCCTGTGGCTACATCCCACAGTTTAATGCTCTGATCCCAACTGCCACTAACTAAAGTTTGGTTATCTGAACTGAAGGCGATAGACTGAACTGAGGCTAGATGTCCTTTTAAAGTCTGAAGTAATTTTCCTGTTTGCAAATCCCAAAGTTTGATGGTATTATCTGCACTGGCTGACGCAAGCATTTTGCCATCAGGACTAATAGCAACAGAATTGATCCATTCAGAATGACCCTTCAAAGTGTGTAATTCTGCTCCTGTTGCCAGATCCCAAATTTTGATAGTTTTGTCTGTGCTTGCAGAAGCAAGTTTCTTACCATCTGGACTCATCGCCACAGACCAAACGGGGTGGGCATGTCCTTTGAGGGTGAGAGCGTCGCCGACACCAACATTTGCCCATGCCGCTTTATTTGACTGACTAAAGCTTTCAGGAGACAAGCTGGTGGCAGCTGGAGCAGATTGCCACAGCCAAGTTCCTCCAGACCCTAAAAGTATGATCGCCGCACCCGTTAAGATTTTGATTTTTGAGTAGCTCATTTGTACAGATATTGCAAATTCAGCAGTTGCTCAGGTCTCATGCTGTGAAATTCACAAACCAGAGATTTGATATATTTTCCTGGGGATAAATTTATTTACCCATCGGATGAATGACTTTTCAGATTTATTGGCCAATATTTAACATTACTTTTTATATGTAAAAAAACGATTAAGTTGAGACTCGCCAAATTTTGATGATGTTGTCAAAACCGCAGCTAACTAAGATGTTGCCCTTTTGACTAAACGCCAGAGATTGAACTCCGTCGCCATGTCCTGCCAGAGTACGAATTTGTTCGCCTGTTTTTATATTCCACAATTTAATAGTCTTATCGCTACTACCGCTAGCAAGAGTTTGGCCATCGGGACTAAGAGCAATAGAGCGAACTCCTCCAGAATGCCCTACAAGAGTACGAATTTCTTTGCCAGTTACCAAATCCCAAATTTTGATGGTTTTATCATCACTTCCACTGATCAGGGTTTTTCCATCTGGCGTAATTGCGATGGATGTTACAGCTTGGGTATGTCCTGTAAGATTACGAATTTCGTTTCCGGTTGTCAAATCCCAAATTTTAATAGTTTGATCACGACTTCCACTAATCAAAGTTTTTTGATCAGGATTGAAGACGATAGATCGCACCCAAGAGGTGTGACCATTAAAAGTGCGTATTTCTTGGCCAGTTGCCAAATCCCACAATTTAATCGTGTTATCGTCGCTACCGTTGGCTACAAGATTACCATCTGGGCTAATGACCAGGGTATGAACTGAACTTGTATGTCCCTCAAAAGTTCGGATTTCCTGTCCTCTAGCAAGGTTCCAGAGTTTGATGGTTTTGTCTTCACTACCACTAACTAAGGTTTGTCCATCTGGGGTAATGCTAACAGCATTAACGCGATCGCCATGTCCTTTTAAAGTAATGATTTCCTGTCCAGTTGTTAGACTCCAAAGTTTAATGGTGTCCCCACTGTTGCTGACAATTGTCTTATCATCTGGGCTAATCGCAACAGACAAAACCGATTTGGAGGGCGATTTGAAAGTGTGCGCCAAATAAAAATTCCCCATAGGCAGTTTAGACGATTGGGGAAGAATTGCTTCAGTATTTGTTGCTGTGTTATCAGATTGACCAAAACGAGAAGAAACAGAGATGTCAAAGTGATGGGATTGGCGATAGAAAAATTCACCCAACACGATCAACATGATAAAAGAACCTAGCAAGAAGAAATTTCTCAGCAATGTGTATTTTTTAGGTACAAATGGCGGCTGAGTTGGTGGTAGTATGACCGACGAGTTAGCTATTTCGGCTTTTCGTTCTGATAGCTGCTTAGGCATCAAAGCTTTCAGACCTTGTTCAGCCGATTGATAGCGGTGATGACTATCTTTTGCTAATAGCTTGTCTAGAACTTCAGCCAGTTCAATGGCGATTGGACTCTTTAAATAATGTTGCCAATCTTGCACCCAAGCATAGCCATGTTCTGTCCACAGTTTAAAAGGAGAAACTCCAGTCAACAAATGAAAGCAAGTAGCTCCTAAACTGAATAAATCGCTAGCTGGGTAGGCTTTTCCATCCCTGATTTGTTCGATCGCTGAATAGCCATGTGAACCAATCGAAGTACCCATTTGTATGTGTACTTTCGCTGTTAATTGCTTGGAAGAACCAAAATCAATCAAGCATAGACGCCCATCATTTTTACGGCGGATAATATTCTGTGGCTTGATATCTCTATGAATGACTCCTCGTTCATGAATAAATCTTAAAACAGGTAATAAATCTAACAAAATGTCTCGAATTTCGTTAGCACTATACCCTCTTTTTTGTTGCAACTCCTTTAACAAATTCTGTCCATCTATAAACTGCTGCACCAAGTAGAGGTATGTGTTTTCTTCAAAATAAGCCAATAAAGTTGGTATTTGCGGATGTTCTCCGAGTTGTTGCAAACGCTGCGCCTCTCTCTGAAATAAATCCATTGCTTTGGAAAGGGCCCAGCTTTCTTGGAATTTAGGCGCTAATTGCTTGATAACGCAGCGTTCGTTAAGTTTATCTATATCTTCTGCCAAGTAAGTTCTACCAAATCCACCCTCATCAGAAAGCACGCGGATGACACGAAAGCGCTTCCGTAACAGTTGTGGGAGGGGACTGTTACAAGTTTGGCAGAACTCCTTTCCATCAGGATTGAGGGGATGTGGGCAATCAGGATTTAAGCAGCAGATCATTGATTACAAAAGGTGCGACTGCGTGGCAAATGACGCTAAGGATGCCCTGAAAAATTTTTCTTATGATTAATAATCTCTTGTATTATACTAAATCCCTATGAAAATTTTTGTAAGTCTTTTGCATGGAAGTTAGTAAATGAATTAATTGGTAAATATCAAGCCATATCATTTTGAATTGTAAAATTTTGATGTATCCAATACATCAGGGCTTTATTTATCGAATTTTTTATAAACACTGGATAGTAGTCAGTAATCAAGCTTAATTTATTGAGTCACTGTAGACGCCTAGAAAGCCTAGAATTCGTAGAGTATGTGAAGTTAAATCTTGGAATACAAGCTTTTTGAATTTTCAATATAGGACTTACATTTACTCAGATTTAACACCTAGCCCTAGCGATGTAATCGCGCGCCAGGTGCTAGAACTCTTGCAATCCCCAAGAACTTAATGCCACCCTTACGGGAAGCCCTACCCTCTGGGAACGTCTTCGACGAACGGGTTCGCAGTCCACATGGGGGGAAACCCCCTGTTCTGCGCGCTGTCTCACCGCTTGCGCGTCTACGGCTACACAAACCAAGTCTTTTGTGTACTCTTCTAGGAACCCCAAAAAGCTTATTGTCTTACCACCGACTCGGACTAACGGAAAATCAAGGGTTTTAAACTCATGTAATACTATTTTACTTTTTGGATGATACAAAATATATCGGTAAGGACGTATGACTGTACGCCCCTACAATACATGCAATATGTATCAGGGTTTTTGCGACAAGGTATCAGATTTTGAATTGCTCTTGATTTTCTATTGATTTGTCTTAGCTAGCCTCAATATATTTAAGTTATACTTAAGTACCTCTTAAAAGATTTAGCATCGAGGAAGCTTTGTATGTATGCACTTAGAATTATAAAGTAGAAAATTTTTCCTCTGTATAATCTAGTGCTATTGTATGCAAAATATCAGTTTTAGCTTTTCTTTTCGTTTTTACAATCTTGATAATTGTACAATATCAATAAAATTAACTATTGTTGAAGATTAGCATTGACCAAAGCCAATTATTAGTACAATATAATATCAATTTTAATAAAATAAATTTAAGGTTTTGCAGTTTTCCTGTTTTGACTGATGACGCAGGAAGTTATTATTTGTAGAGGAACGCACTTACAAAAGAGAGATTACTGTAGTCAAAGATTAAGTTTGTCAGCTTACTTTAATCAAGCCGAGTGAACGATAACAACTATGTCATACGTTTCCGTATTAAAAAGCATACCAGAAATAATTAGTCAGCCAACAGGGATAGCAGTATTAGCTTCTGTTGGTATCCACGGTGTAATCGCATTATTTCTGCCGTGGATGCAGATGGAAACTCAACCAAAACAGACAAAATCACCAAAAACTGGCGTCGGACTTATTGAATTAAACCAGGCTGATCAAAGTCGTTTGCCACAGACAACTACATCTGCGCTTCCCAAACAACCAGGGATTCCTTTACAAGGAAAACTTCCCCAAGCTGGACAACTTCCTCTACAAGCGCAAGTTCCCCCATTTCCCAATTTTGCGCTCAAATCAACACCCTTAGCCACGCAGCAACCAACAACTTCTCTGGTTGAGCCGCCACTACCCTCGGTTCCCGTATCTCCTAATCGAGTTAGCATCCTACCTCTACCGAGGAGGAGCCAGTTGCAAATAGAACAACAGCAAAACTATAGAGCAACTGTTCCGCGTGTGAACGATAGGAAAGTTGCTCGTTTGCAAGATGAAATTGACTTAGGAAAACCGCAGCCACTACCTTCTTCTGTCAATACTTCTAATTCCCAATACCCCACAAACTTACCAGATTTACAAGCTGCTAACATCCCCACTAACTTACCTAGTACGCAGACTTCCGTCTCTTCCAATAACTCTACTACTCCTAACTCTGGTACTTCGAGTGGGTTGCAAAACCAGGAATTTCCAGTTGCGACAAGTACTCCGCAACCAGGAAGTAACCTAGCGATGACAGGTACGAATTTACCACAATGGCAATCACAACAATCCACACTTCAGACACCCAATTTGCCATCAACACCGACAACATCCCAAACGACAGCACAGCAAATCGCGAAAATAAATTCTCTAAATGATCAATTGCGAAAAGTAAGAGAGCAATACCCCAACATTGAAACCAAAAAACTCATCTCCGAAACAATTAGCGGGCAAAGAGGACAGGAAGGTAAAATAGAGGGTGGTTTGGTATACACCGATGGCAAGGTTGAATCTATAGAATTTCTTGACAATTCAGCTTCATCTAGCCTCCAAGTAGCAGCACGAGAATATTTTAGAGAGTATTTCCAGAAAAATCCTGTGCAGGCGAATGGCAAACCCCAGTATTATCCATTTCGACTCTCTTTCTTACCGAATAATAATATTGTTCCCGCAGCAGCTACTCCATCACAATTGCCGATTTTGCAAACACCCAAAGCACAGTCATCCCCCGGTGAACAGCAGGATTTAAAGCAGCGTTTGCGATCGCTTCCCCAAAACCAATCATCACCCCAACAGCAGCAACCAATACAATCAGTGCAAGTGGGAACAACTCAGGCTCAACCCATACCAAAACTATCCCAACCACAAGTTAATAACAACAGTCAAAATTCCAGCCAAAAACTAATACAACAACTGCGTCAAGTTAAACAGGAAAGACAAAACTCAAATCAACAGTAAACAGTGAACACTGAACAGTTATCAGTTAACAAATTACTGATAACTGATAACTGATAATTGATAACTGATTACCAACCCTGTTCTGCTTTTTGAAAAACGTAGGTAGCTACTTCGATAATTTCATCTTCGCTCAACTTGCTTTTAAAAGCAGGCATAGCATTTTTGCCATTTTGTACTTGGTGAATAATTGCTGTAAGTGAGTTAGCGTTATAATTTTCCAGATACTTTCGTAAGGCTTCCTTTTTTAACGTTTTCTCGGCGATGAGGACATTCCCACCACCAATATGACAAGAAGCACAGTTAGAAGCAAATATTTTGGCAGCACCAGATGTTTCGGCCGCCTGTGCTGGACTGATAAATATAAGAATAAACAGAGCGATCGCAAATAGCAAAATTAATAATAGTAATCTCAAAGTCTTGACCTCGCAATAAGCTTCCAGCCATTGAAAAATCCTTTCAGTAATATTCTATGGTTGTTCAAAGCTTTCAAGCGTAGTCAACAGGAACGACTTTAGCAATTCAAATTTGCTGATGACGAGTCTATTCGCTGGTTTGCCATTTTGCTTTTAGTAGCATCAACAGTAGGAATCAGACTCGTCATCGCATTTGAGTTATGTGTGCATTCTCTTTTAGTGTGGCGAAGTATCACTCGAAGAGTATGCGAAGTCTACTTTTCCACAGAAGCCTCTGTTAGAACTCAAGTGAAGTACTAATTATTGAATAGTGAGTTTACCAGCCATACCAGCACCACGGTGAGGCTCGCAGTAGAAGGTATAGTCTCCCTTGGGAGCATCTGCGGGGATTGTGGTTTCATACTCTTGACCAGGACTCATGAGCAACTGCTTGTGAGTCCAAGCTTTCGCTAAATCAGCACTTTTTGACTGACCAGGATCAAATACAACATTGTGGGGAGGAACTTTGTTGTTTACCCATTTAATTGTGTCACCTGGCTTGACAGTCAACTTTGAAGGCTCAAACGCCAGCATTCCCTTATCACTGCCAAGTTTTACTGTATATGTATCAGCCGCAGCACTAGGAGTGAAAACAGCAAAGCTGCCAACAACTAAAAGAATTGTTAACACTGCTAGACCAAAGCGACGCAAGCCGGCCGCAATTAATTTCATAGCCTTCTCCAATCAACAAGTTTTATTTTCCTCTATTCATTTTAGATAAAATTAACGCCAAATATGACAAGATGTCGTAGATGTAAGATTTTTTTTGGAAAAATGAACAAAAATATAGTCATCAGTCTGTCGTAAGCAGTTCCCAATGATCTCGGACTACTTACCAAAAGACTAATGACTATTGTACAGACGCGTAGACGCTCGTAACGAGGCGAATAAAAGAAAAAGAGGGGAGGCTTCTATTAGAGATCCAATTGGCCCACAGATTAATCAGGGGGCTTTAAGCCTCCCCTCTTTTTCCCAAGCCAAATGCGGTAAGAGCGGCTTCAAGGTAAGAGTATAATCGCGTCTCTACTAATGACTGATGACTAAGAAATGATGACTATGTTAATGACCAGAGGTTTAGTAATAAATTTTACCGCCACCCCACTTGATACCAATTACTTTCGGTTGCACTAAGATATAACCAGCGATCGCTTTCAAATCATCATCAGTGAGATTTCTCATTTCTGTGAAAATATCAGCACTCTTGATGCTGGGATGTAACTCAGAAATTTCATATTCTCCATCGTAGGTAGTGGGGTTTTTCATGTAATCCACTAGTCCTTCAATGTTATTACGGGGTGGTGTTGCCAATGCCAAAGCTTCAGGATCAAGCCCTACGTTCTGGTTGGTTTTGGTGATTCCACCAGGGTGACATTGAGAGCAAGTATTGTTAAACAAGCGCTTGCCTTCTGTAAGCTCTTTTAGGCTGATTACAACTGTATCACCCTTTTCATTTAACTGTACTGTGCGTGAAGCTTGATCTAACTCCACTGCTGTTGCACTACCGACAACAAACTGAAAAGTCAGCAACACAGTAGCTACAAAAATGCCAATTAGTCTTTTTAACATCTTTCCCCTTAAAGATTTTGACGCTCAACACAGCTAAATATCGCGATACTCAATCTTTTGTTGTTAACTGCCAGTTGTCAATTGTTTTTTGTTTTTTGTTTGTTGTTTGTTGTTTGTTCTACCAACCACTAACAACGAACTAAACTATATTGGTTGCAATCGGTTGCATACAGATCGAACCCCTCCTATAGGATGGATGTCATCTGCTGGTATCTTTGTGATTAATAGGTTTGCACAACCCATAAAGTATGTTAACTGACAGATATAGATAAAGTCGCTGTTATACAAATATCACGTTAAGAGGCCAATTTGTTGCCCTAACTACCAGGTAGAGAGACAGGAAAACAGACAGATAGAAGTGTGAGTATTTTTACTGTAAAGAAATTGCGATCGCATTTGCATAATTTTATTTAGGGTCTAAGTTTAACGTCTAAGTTAAACCTCTAAGCTAACTCCAAAAAATATAATGATCTAACTCCTCTACCCAACACAACTTCCTCCTTGGTATCTCCCCCAATCTCCCTTGTCCTCAATTCCTATCCCTTCCCTCCTGTAAAAGTCACACTTTGAATAAAGTACCGATTGAAAAAGGCATAAATAGCTAAAGCTGGCAGAGTAAAAAGCATTGAAGCAGCCATGATATAGTTCCAATAGCTGATGTATTGACCTTTGAAAGAATTCAAACCCAAAGGCAAGGTAAACATTTCCGGATCAAACAGTATCACCACAGGCAACAAAAAATTATTCCAACTACCCATAAAAACGAAAACTGCCTGTGCTGCCAATGCTGGTTTTGCCAAGGGTAAAACAATACGCCAGAAAATCCCCAAAGAAGTCAAACCATCAAGCGCAGCAGCTTCCTCTAATTCTTTAGGAAAGTTAACAAAAAACTGCCGCATCATAAAAATGAAAGTGGCGTTCACCATACTGGGAACAATCATGCCTTGATAGGAATTCAGCCAGCCGAAAGCTTTTAAAATCAAAAATGTGGGAATGAGTGTGATTTGTGCTGGTACTGCTAGTACTGCCAAAATCAGCAAAAACCAAAAATGTCTACCCCGAAATCGCAATCTTGCTAAAGCGTAACCAGCCATTGAATTGAACAACAAGTTTAAAATAGTGACGCAAATGGCAATAACTACACTATTGAACAACCAACGCAGAAATAGTGGTTCTTGCAGAAAAATTTGCTGGTAATTGTCAAGAGTAAAGTTTTTAGGCAAAAAATTAGCTTCGCTGCTAACTATTTCAGACAGGGGTTTAAAGGATGCCGAAAGCGCCCACAAAAACGGGATGATGGTAATAACAGCGTACAGTGTCAACAGGACATACAATAGTCCTTTCCCTATTGGTAAAGAAAGTTTCATTTTGTAGCGTAGGAAGAAAGAGTGCTTCTAGCTTAATTATTGTCTAGAGCAAGCCAAGGCTCCTACTGATAAAGAAATTCTAAGCACGCTTGGTGTTTACTACAAACCCTCAAAACTAGTTTGACAGACTATGTACTATTCGTGAGTTCAAAAGACACTTTACTAGTGTTTATACGGTTAATATCAATATCTTTATAAAAACTTTATACATGTCGATGACGGTATGAAGATGAAATCAAAATCATAATTGCTTGACAAATAAATCTGAAATATATGGCTTTAATAATGTAAAAATAGCTTAGTTTTGATTTACGTCTAGTACTAATGCATTTGCTTTCAATAACTTCATGCTGGTCTATCAGACACTTGATGAAGATATCTGCATTAATTGCATTTTTGAAGCAATTAATTTTTAGTTTGCCAATAAATAGCTACACAGCAATACCACAGTAGCAGGGTTAAACATGCTTTTCAATCGCCGAGAAAACGCTAAAAAAAAACAGGGGACTAAAATTCAATTCTTGCAGAGAAAAATAAGGAATTATCTGCATCTATCTCAAATTAAAACCGAGGTACTTGCAGGTGCAACAGTAGCATTAGCACTGATTCCAGAATCTTTGGCATTTGCTGCGATCGCCAAAGTTAATCCAATGGTAGCACTCTATACATCTTTTTGTATGGCAGTGGTCATTTCCTTAGTAGGAGGACGCCCAGCCATGATTTCAGCAGCGACTGGCTCAATGGCGTTACTGATGACAACATTAGTTGAAAAGCATGGAGTAGAATATTTATTTGCTGCCACAATTTTGACAGGAATTATTCAATTTTTTATTGGGGTTTTGAAGTTAGAAAGATGCTTCAGTTTTATTCCTCAATCTGCTATTGCTGGGTTTGTTAATGCTTTAGGAATTCTCATTTTTACCGCTCAGTTAAGGTTATTTGCTGGGGAATCTTGGCAAATGTATGTGATGGTAGTTGTCACACTGGTGATTGTCTACTTATTCCCACGTCTGACAAAAAGCATTCCTTCACCACTTATAGCAATTATTGCTATGACCATTGTCGCGATCGCAATGGATTTGGATATTCGTAGAGTCGGAGACATTGGAGAAATTACACGCAACTTACCTGTGTTACACATACCCCAGGTTAGTTTCTCGCTAGAAACACTCATGATTATCCTACCTTACTCACTAACGTTAGCGATCGTCGGACTATTAGAATCACTGTTGACAGCTGCTTTGGTCGATGAACTAACTGACACTCGCACTTCTAAGAATCGAGAAACAAAAGGTCAAGGAATAGCTAATGCAGTTACTGGCTTAATGGGTGGGATGGCAGGCTGTGGCATGGTAGGACAATCTGTCATTAATACCAGATGTGGTGCGAAAGGACGCTTGTCTACCTTTGTTGCTGGTGCGTTTTTGCTGTTTTCTATGTTCGTACTGCGGGATATTGTACAGCAAATTCCCATGGCTGCATTGGTTGGTGTCATGATCATGGTGTCCTTTGAAACCTTTGACTGGAAGTCTTTGAAGATATTACGGAAGACACCATTACCAGAGGCATTAGTAATGCCTTTTACAGTCATCGTTGCACTAGCCACACACGATTTGGCTCAAGGCGTACTAGCAGGAGTAATTCTGAACTTACTAATATTTGGCTGGCAAGCATCTCAAATTCGGACTACAGTCAGCATTGATCGTGATGAGAACAGAGTGTATTACATTCACGGTCAATTGTTCTTTGGTTCCGCGAACCAGTTTGTAGAGTTGTTTGAGTATACAACAGATACAGACAAAGTAGTCATTGATTTTCATCGTTCTCATGTATGGGATCAGGCCGCAGCTAATGCGATCGCCAAGGTAGTAAGTAAATATCACCGCCTCGATAAGCATGTCACCATCGCTGGGCTAAATCATGATAGCCACACAAATGTTTGTAAATCTGGAGTCCCAGAACACGTGGTTAATTTGAGATCAAGTTCGAGTCAAGTGGCTTGAGCAGTGATTGGGGAAAGGGGACACGGGGATAAGGGGGACAAGGGGGACATATCAATTCAAAATTCAAAATTCAAAATTCAAAATTAAGAACTTTTTGACTTTTGACTTTTGACTTTTGACTTGTTTAGCCCAATGCCCAATGCCCAATGCCCCATTCCCGATATCTAGCTAGCTAACAGAGTTTTTTCTAGAGGCATCCAACGGAAGGCGCGATCGCCACCTCTTTCGATGACGACTTTGACTCGTGGTTCGAGCTTGGGTAAGTTCGCTAAGTACTCAAGTTCTTGATCAGAAAGGATATGCCCTTCAATAATCCACAATACTAATCCTTTAGATTTTGGTGGTAACTGCTCTAGCTGATAGTTAACAATTGGTGGTACATAGTACACATAACCAACTGCTGCCCCACTACCAGTACTTTTTTTACCAAGATGTGCAGGTCGAACTCCATGAACACCTGTGAGATAGGCAGCTAAATCACCTAATCCTCTCGCAGTGATATTGAGAGTCGTATAGCCTGCTGCACGTAGTCGGCGTCTGTAGCGACCTTCAAAACCTCCTTCTAGAGGTACGTAGACACCAAGAGCGCCATTTTTTTCTAGATCACGAATTAAAGTGTTACCAGTGGTAATTAGTGCCATAGGTTTTCGTCTTGTCCGACTAAGATATATCTATTATTTACTTTTTGTCTTGAAATTAAGTTAACCAATTAACTTATGGACAGGATAAGTGAGTCGTTGGGAAGAAATATAAACCTTTACCAATGACCAATAACAAATGACAAATGACCATGCTCATTTTTGCATAACCTCTATTTTTGAAGATTCAAAGGCTTTGGCTAGGCGATCGCGTGGTTTTTCATCTTCTTACTTCTCATTACTATCAAAAATATTAATAGACAAAAAACAATATTTGATCTATATTTTTAGATTGTGACCAAACTGTAGGATACCCCTTCGTTGTTATTTGCTAGCAACGATTTAGCATTTCAAAGCTAACTATCAAAGTTCTAAACAGAATTAGCTAGCTAGAATTGGCAAGAGACTGGTAAACTATAAAAGCTTTCAGGTCAACGAAAAAGAGTAGAGTTCAAAACTCAAACTCATTCCAGTCAGTAGAACAAATTCGCCCTTGCAATAGAGCGAAACCACAGGCAAAACCTTAAAAGTTATATTTTAAGGTGATTGAAGGGGTAGAAACTGAGCAGTGATGTTGGTTTGTAGCATGGCGTAAGTCTCAGTGACAAGGATACTAGGTAGCTTGCTGCCTAAGTCCTGCTACAAGCAAGTAAAGTGCCAGAGCAATTGCTTAGATAGAAGCATTGTTGCACAAAGCTCCGAAGCCTTGTATTGAACCCAAACAATGTACTTTCCACTTAGGAAAGTATTTTGCTAGTTCTAATCACATGTGAAAGCAAACGGATTCACATCCACAGTGTAAGGATACTTGATGAAAGACCGGGTAAGTTGGAACCGCCATTACCTAAGCCGTTCCTGACTTCATAAGGCGCCGCCAAATAGCGGAAAGTAGCTGACAAAGCTTCTATAACAAGTGTTCTGAAGAATCCAATTTTCCAAGAAAAAAGTAAAAAGGAGAGCCAGTAACTGTGTCTGTAGGTATTCTCGGCACCAAACTGGGCATGACCCAAATTTTTGACGATGCAGGAGTAGCTATTCCTGTGACAGTCATTCAGGCGGGACCATGTACAGTTACTCAAGTTAAAACAAAACAGACCGACGGTTACTCCGCCATCCAAGTAGGCTATGGCGAAGTTAAGCCAAAAGCGCTGAATAAACCTTTATTAGGTCATCTAGCAAAGTCCTCTGCCCCAGCATTACGTCATTTAAATGAGTATCGCATTGATAACTCTGGTGACTATACTCTGGGTCAAGAAATTAAAGCAGATATTTTTAGCGCAGGTCAGCAAGTAGATGTCATAGGTACAAGCATCGGTCGTGGTTTTGCAGGTAACCAAAAACGCAACAACTTCCGTCGTGGGCCTATGTCACATGGTTCTAAAAACCATAGAGCGCCTGGATCTACCGGTGCTGGTACAACACCCGGTCGTGTTTATCCAGGTAAGCGGGCGCCAGGACGTTTAGGAGGCAGCCGCACCACAATCAAAAAACTTACTGTAGTGCGAGTAGACTCAGATCGTAACTTATTGCTAATCAAGGGAGCTGTTCCTGGAAAGCCTGGATCTTTGGTAAATATTGTGCCTGCCAAGGTAGTTGGTTAGTTATTAGTCATTAGTCATTAGCGACTAACAAAAGACAAATGACAAAAGACAAATGACAAAGGACATTAAAAATGTTTGAATGTGTAGTCAAAAATTGGCAGGGAGAACAAGTCGGGCAAAAAAGCTTTGACTTGCGGGTTGCCAAAGAAGAAACAGCGGCTCATATTGTGCATAGAGCCTTGGTTAGACAAATGGCTAATGCTCGTCAAGGAACAGCCAGCACGAAAACCCGCTCTGAAGTCAGAGGCGGTGGTCGTAAACCTTGGCGTCAAAAAGGTACCGGTCGAGCGCGTGCAGGATCTATTCGTTCTCCACTATGGCGTGGTGGTGGTGTCATCTTTGGACCCAAACCCAGAGACTATGAAATTAAGATGAACCGCAAAGAGCGGAAGTTAGCATTGCGGACAGCATTTGCTGGCCGCGTTGATGACTTAATTGTCGTAGAAGAATTTAGCGAACAGCTACAGCGCCCCAAGACCAAAGAATTAGTGTCAGCGATCGCCCGTTGGGGTGTCGATCCAGAAAGTAAGACACTGTTGATATTGTCCGAGAAAAGCGAAAACGTCATCTTGTCAGCCCGTAACGTTGAGAATCTCAAACTCATCGCTGCTGATAACCTCAACGTTTACGATTTACTTCACGCAGACAAAATCGTTCTTACCGCATCAGCCCTAGAAAAAATTCAGGAGGTCTACAGTGCCTAACTTCGACCCCCGCAAACTCCCTGATCTAGTACGTCGCCCCATTGTGACTGAAAAGGCGACCATGCTCATGGAGCAAAATAAGTATACTTTTGAAGTCTCTCCTAAAGCGACCAAGCCAGAAATCAAAGCGGCAATAGAAAGTTTGTTTGACGTCAAAGTCGTACAAGTTAATACCAGCAATTGCCCACGCAAAAAGCGTCGCGTCGGCAGATTTATTGGCTTTAAACCCCAATACAAGCGAGCCATTGTCACAGTGGCTAGTGGAGACGAAGACAAGATCAGACAAGTTCTATTCCCCGAAGTCTAAGAATTTTAGATTTTAGATTTTGGATTTTAGATTAAGGGTGATTAGTGGGTAGCAAAGATTGTTGTCAGTGAATTGGTACTCATTAATTCCAAAATTAAAATCCAAAATCAAAGATTCTAAATCCAAAATCCGTCTTTAAAAGCTTTGATCGGAGGAAACCTCCGTACCCTTACGGGAAGTCGCTATCGCGCCTACAAACTTTTCGCAAAATCCAAAATCCAAAATAGAAATTATGGGTACTCGTTCTTATCGCCCTTATACCCCCAGTACTCGCCAGGTCACGATTTCCGACTTTTCAGAAATTACCAAAACTGAACCAGAAAAGTCTTTAACTAAATTTGTACATCGTGCCAAAGGCCGCAATAACCAAGGGCGGATAACCAGCCGCTTTCGGGGGGGCGGACACAAGCGGCTTTACCGCATTATCGACTTCAAACGCAATAAACGTGATATTCCCGCAGAAGTCATAGCAATTGAATACGATCCCAACCGTAACGCCCGCATCGCGCTTTTACAGTACCAAGACGGCGAAAAGCGTTATATTCTCCAACCCAACGGTTTAAAAGTTGGAACAACAGTAATTGCTGGTGTCAATGCTCCCATTGAAGATGGCAACGCCTTACCTTTGTCAAACATTCCTTTGGGTACAAGCGTTCACAACGTTGAGTTGACTCCTGGTAAAGGTGGTCAAATCGTTCGCTCTGCTGGAGCAACCGCCCAAGTCGTAGCGAAAGAAGGTAATTATGTGTCCTTGAAATTGCCTTCAGGAGAAGTTCGCATGATCCGCCGGGAATGCTATGCCACCATTGGGCAAGTGGGTAACGTAGATGCGAGAAACTTGAGTGCAGGTAAAGCAGGTAGAAACCGCTGGAAAGGTCGCCGACCCCATGTTAGAGGTAGCGTCATGAACCCAGTCGATCACCCCCACGGTGGTGGAGAAGGTCGCGCCCCCATTGGTCGCTCCGGACCTGTTACTCCTTGGGGTAAACCAGCATTGGGTCTGAAAACACGTAAACCCAAAAAACCAAGTAGCAAGTTGATTGTACGTCGTCGCCGTAAATCTTCTAAGCGCGGACGCGGTGGTCGTGAATCATAAAATTTTAGATTTTAGATTTTGGATTTTAGATTGGGGTCTACTGTTGAGTAGCAAAGAAAGTCCAAATTGACCGAATACTCATTAATCCAAAATCCAAAATCCAAAATCCAAAATTGGTAAATCCAAAATCCAAAATCCAAAATCGAATTATGGGTCGTTCTCTTAAAAAAGGTCCTTTTGTCGCAGACCATTTGTTAAGCAAGATAGAGAAGCTTAACGATAGCAATAGAAAAGAAGTGATCAAAACCTGGTCACGAGCTTCCACAATTCTGCCGGAAATGGTTGGTCATACCATTGCCGTTCATAACGGACGGCAGCATGTACCAGTTTTCATCAGCGATCAAATGGTGGGACATAAGCTGGGCGAATTTGCTCCCACACGCACTTTTAGAGGTCACGCCAAAGATAAAAAAGCAGGCAGGTAGTTTGTCCTTAGTCATTTGTCCTTTGTAAATGACGAATGACAAATGACAAATGACAAATGACAAAAACGGAGAAAACTATGGATGTTGATACTACTAATGAAGTAAAAGCGATCGCCCGTTACATACGCATGTCTCCTTATAAAGTGCGTCGGGTACTCGATCAAATTCGTGGACGGTCTTATCGAGAAGCACTGATTATTCTGGAATTTATGCCCTATCGCGCTTGTGAGCCAATATTGAAGGTTCTCAGAAGTGCTGCTGCTAATGCAGAGCATAATGAAGGATTAGACCGATCTGATCTAGTTATCACTAAGGCCTATGCAGATCAAGGACCAGTACTGAAACGGTTTCAACCAAGGGCGCAAGGTCGAGCGTACCAGATTCGCAAACCAACATGTCATATTACAGTCGCTGTTGCTCCCGGAGCCTCAGCAGAATAAGTGCTTACACCGATAGCTTAAAGCCAGAAATTTTAGAGGAAAGCATTTGTGGGACAGAAAATACATCCAATTGGTTTTCGTCTAGGAATTACCCAAGAGCATCAATCTCGTTGGTTTGCCGACCCTAGCCGCTATCCAGAACTCTTACAAGAAGACCACAAACTTCGTAACTTCATTGAAGAAAAACTCGGTAGATACGCTCAGAACAATGCAGGAATTTCCGAAGTGCGGATTGAGCGTAAAGCCGATCAAATTGATCTCGAAGTACGCACAGCACGCCCAGGTGTAGTTGTGGGTCGTGGTGGACAAGGTATTGAATCATTGCGTACCGGACTTCAAGAACTGTTGGGTAGCAATCGTCAAATCCGCATTAACGTTGTGGAAGTACAACGTGTTGATGCTGATGCTTATCTAATTGCTGAATACATCGCTCAACAGCTAGAACGCCGCGTTTCCTTCCGTCGAGTTGTGCGCCAAGCGATTCAGCGCGCTCAACGTGCAGGTGTACAAGGTATCAAAGTCCAGGTGAGTGGTCGTCTCAATGGTGCAGAAATTGCTCGCACAGAGTGGACTCGTGAAGGTAGAGTGCCTCTACATACCTTAAGAGCTGACATTGACTACTCTTACTGCACAGCAAAAACCATCTACGGGATTCTTGGCATCAAAGTCTGGATATTCAAGGGAGAAATTATTCCTGGACAAGAAGAAACACCTCCCCCACCAACAACACGGGAGCGTGAACCACGTCGCCGTCAACAACGTCGTCGTCAGCAATTTGAAGACCGCTCAAATGAAGGATAGTTATTAGTCATTAGTAGAGACGCGATTAATCGCGTCTGTACAAGAGTCATTAGTGAATGACTCTTGACCAATGACAAATGACAAATGACCAATGACCATTGACAAACCATGTTAAGTCCAAGAAGAACAAAATTCCGCAAACAGCAGCGCGGACGCATGAAAGGTCTGGCTACTGCTGGCAGTTCCCTGAACTTTGGTGATTTTGCCCTCCAAGCTCAAGAACCCGCTTGGATCACAGCTCGTCAAATAGAAGCTTCTCGTCGAGCCATGACCCGTTACATTCGCCGGGGTGGTAAAATCTGGATTCGCATTTTTCCTGATAAGCCTGTAACCATGCGACCCGCAGAAACACGGATGGGTTCCGGTAAAGGTTCTCCCGAATATTGGGTAGCAGTCGTCAAACCAGGACGGATTTTGTTTGAAATCGCTGGTGTTCCTGAAGCTACCGCCCGCGAAGCAATGCGTTTAGCTGCATACAAGCTGCCAATTAAAACTAAGTTCATTTCACGCTCTGAAATAGAGCCACAGGAGCAGGAGTAGGTTATGCCTCTTCCCAAAATTTCGGAAGCAAGAGAATTAAGTGACGAAAAACTGGCTGAGGAAATTCTTGCTGTTAAAAAACAGTTGTTTCATTTGCGTTTGCAAAAAGCAACTAGACAACTAGAAAAACCCCATCAGTTCCGACATGCCCGACACCGCCTAGCCCAATTGCTAACGGTAGAATCTGAGCGCAAACGGGCTGCAAATCAAGCCGCAGAAGAAAAAGAGTAGGAGATTATGGCAGTTAAAGAACGGATTGGCTTGGTAGTAAGCGACAAAATGCAAAAAACAGTTGTAGTCGCTGTTGAAAACCGCGCTCCTCATCCCAAGTACGGCAAGATTGTGGTCAATACCCGGCGTTATAAGGCTCATGACGAAGAAAATCGCTGCAAAATTGGCGATCGCGTCCGTATTCAAGAAACTAGACCCCTGAGTAAAACCAAGCGCTGGCAAGTCGCAGAAATTCTGACTACAAAAAACACCTAAAGATGTGGGTAATTAGGTAATAGGTAATGGGTAATAAATTTAAAAGGCGATTACCACTTATCAATTAGTAGTTACCAAATAGCAATTACCAATTACCAAAAACAAGGAGAGTAATTGTGATCCAACCCCAAAGTTACCTTAATGTTGCAGACAATAGCGGCGCTCGTAAACTCATGTGTATTCGTGTTTTAGGAGCAGGTAACTGTCGCTACGGTTTTGTGGGCGATAGAATTATTGCTGTTGTCAAAGATGCCCAGCCAAACATGGCTATCAAAAAATCAGATGTCGTAGAAGCAGTGATTGTTCGTACCCGCCACAATATTAATCGTGATAGCGGTATGAGTATCCGTTTTGACGACAACGCCGCAGTTATCATTAACAAAGACGGAAATCCAAAAGGAACTCGCGTCTTTGGCCCCGTTGCCCGCGAACTGCGTGATAAAAACTTTACCAAAATCGTTTCTTTGGCTCCGGAGGTGCTGTAATGGCAAGCAAAAAAGAAAAGCCAAAGTTCTACAAAATGCATGTCAAAGCTGGGGATACCGTTCAGGTAATTACTGGTAAAGACAAAGGCAAAGTTGGCGAGATTATCAAAGCACTGCCTCAAGAAAGTAAAGTCGTTGTCAAAGGCGTCAATATCAAAACCAAGCACGTCAAGCCCCAAGCGGAAGGTGAATCTGGGCGCATCGTTACCCAGGAATACCCAATCCACAGTTCCAACGTCATGCTTTACTCCACCAAGCAGAACGTCGCCAGTCGCATCTGCTATACCTTTACTGATGAAGGTAAGAAGGTACGGATGCTCAAGAAAACAGGCGAAATAATTGATAAATAGTTATTAGTCATTAGTCATTGGTCGTTAGTCGAAACAAATGACAAATGGCAAAAGACATAATGACAAAAGTATTCCCTGACCAAGCCCAGGGACAACCAGAACAAAAAACTATGCCAACAAGACTTAAAAGTTTATACCAAGAAACAATAGTCTCCAATCTCACCAAGCAGTTTGAATACACCAACGTTCACCAAGTACCAAAATTGGTGAAAGTAACTGTCAACCGGGGTTTAGGAGAAGCAGCCCAAAATGCGAAAGCTCTGGAAGCGTCTTTAAGTGAAATTGCTTTGATCACTGGGCAAAAACCTGTAGTGACAAGAGCGAAAAAAGCGATCGCAGGCTTCAAGATTCGTCAAGGTATGCCCGTTGGGATCATGGTTACCCTCAGAGGCGAACGGATGTATGCCTTTCTCGACCGATTAATCAATTTGACTCTGCCTAGAATTCGTGACTTTCGCGGTATTAGTCCTAAAAGCTTCGATGGCCGTGGTAACTATACCCTTGGCGTCAGAGAACAGTTGATTTTTCCAGAAGTCGAGTACGACAGCATTGACCAAATTCGAGGGATGGATATTTCCATCATCACCACAGCTAAGACTGATGAAGAAGGTCGTGCCTTATTAAAAGAAATGGGAATGCCCTTCCGGGAACAATAAGTTCAATTAAACGAGGAGACGATGGCGACTAACGACACTATTGCTGATATGTTGACGCGCATCCGTAATGCCAATCTAGCGCGGCATCAAACTACACAAGTGCCATCCACAAAAATGACCCGTAGTATCGCTAAAGTACTTCAAGAAGAAGGCTATATCGGTGAATACGAAGATGTCGGAGAAGGAATCAAGCGGAACCTGGTAATTGCACTGAAATATAAGGGTAAAAATCGTCAACCTATCATCACTACCCTCAAACGGGTAAGTAAACCAGGTTTGCGCGTTTACTCGAATAAAAAGGAATTACCACGGGTATTAGGTGGCATCGGCATTGCCATTATTTCTACATCTAGCGGCATCATGACCGACAGGGAAGCACGGCGTCAGAACTTGGGTGGTGAAGTACTTTGCTACGTTTGGTAGTCATTGGTCATTGATCATTTGTCATTAGTAAAGACAAAGGACAAGTAACAAAGGACAAACGACAAAGGAAAAAGGATAAATAATTATGTCTCGAATTGGTAAACGCCCAATTACAGTTCCCGCAAAAGTACAAGTAACTTTTGATAACGCCAAGGTTGTTGTCAAAGGCCCAAAAGGTGAGCTTTCGCGTGAACTTCCCGCTAATGTGATTTTGTCCCAAGAAGGCGAAATATTAACAGTTGATCGCCGGGATGAATCACGTGTCTCTCGCCAGTTACATGGCTTATTCCGCACCTTAGTTGCCAACATGGTTGAAGGAGTTTCCAAAGGATTTGAACGCCGTTTGGAAATCCAAGGGGTTGGTTATCGGGCGCAAGTACAAGGTCGTAACCTAGTTATGAACATGGGTTACAGTCATCAAGTACAAATTGTGCCACCAGAGGGAGTACAGTTTGCGGTTGAAAATAATACTAACGTCATTGTCAGTGGTTACGACAAAGAAGTCGTAGGTAACACAGCAGCCAAAATTCGTGCTGTTCGTCCACCCGAACCTTACAAAGGAAAAGGTATTCGCTACGCTGGCGAAGTAGTTAGACGTAAAGCTGGTAAGACTGGTAAGAGTGGTAAGAAGTAAATATGAAACTTACTCGTAGAGAATCAAAACAGCGTCGCCATCGGCGTATCCGTGGAAAAGTGAACGGTTCTCCAGAACGTCCACGGTTAGCAATATTTCGCTCACATCAGCATATCTACGCTCAGGTGATAGATGATACCCAGCATCACACATTGGTAGCAGCGTCAACCTTAGAACCAGAACTCAAATCTAAATTAACTTCTGGAGGAAACGCTAAAGCTTCAACTGAAGTTGGCAAACTGATCGCAGCACGAGCGCTAGAAAAAGGTATAACCAAAGTAGTTTTTGATCGTGGTGGTAATCTTTATCATGGTCGGATCAAAGCACTCGCTGATGCAGCACGTGAAGCTGGGTTAGATTTCTAATTTGTCATTGGTCAATGGTCATTAGTCAGTGGTGAGTAGTTAGTAATTGATAATTAGTGGTTCATTGCTGCAAACAATGAACGATAAACAACAAACAACTACCAACAAATGACAAATGACAGATGACAAATGATAAATGACAAATGACAAAGGAAATTAGACAATGGCAACAAATCGTCGTAAAACTAACCGCGTAAAAAAAGAAGAAACTAACTGGCAAGAACGGGTCATTCAGATCCGACGGGTTAGTAAAGTAGTCAAAGGTGGTAAAAAACTCAGTTTCCGCGCGATCGTCGTTGTTGGTAATGAACGCGGTCAAGTTGGTGTCGGAGTAGGTAAAGCTTCAGATGTAATTGGTGCGGTGAAAAAAGGTGTAGCCGACGGGAAAAAACATCTGATTGACATACCTATTACTAAATCAAATTCCATTCCCCATCCCGTTGATGGTGCTGGCGGTGGTGCAAAAGTAATTATGCGACCAGCAGCCCCAGGTACTGGTGTAATTGCTGGTGGTGCGGTTCGTACCGTACTAGAGTTGGCAGGTGTACGTAATGTTTTAGCCAAGCAACTCGGTTCTAACAATCCCCTGAATAATGCGAGAGCTGCTATAAATGCCCTCACTGCTTTGCGTACTTTCTCAGAAGTAGCCGAAGACAGGGGTATTCCTCTGGAGAATCTTTATATTTAGTCAATGGTCAATAGTCCATAGTTCAAAAACTCTTGACTCTTGACTTTGACTCTTGGCTTTATTACTAAAAACTAACTGCTTATGAGACTCAACGATGTTCGCCCCCAAAAAGGGTCTAAAAAACGTGGTCGCCGTTTAGGTAGAGGCGTTTCTGCTGGTCAAGGTGCAAGTGCCGGTAAAGGTATGCGGGGTCAAAAAGCTCGCTCTGGTAGCAGTACTAGACCTGGTTTTGAAGGTGGTCAACAGCCATTGTACCGTCGCATACCCAAGCTTAAGGGCTTTCCCCTAATTAACCGTAAAGTTTACACTACGATTAATGTAGAGAAGCTAGCCTCACTTCCAGCTAACACAGAAGTTACTTTGGCCTCTTTAAAAGAAGCAGGTATTCTTACTGCTGCTAAGGGACCATTGAAAATTTTGGGAGATGGGGAATTAAATGTTCCGCTTAAAGTACAGGCGGCAGCTTTTACAGGTACAGCTCGTAGCAAAATTGAAGCAGCTGGCGGAAGTTGTGAGGTGATATGAAGACTATAGACGCCCTAAAGGGCGACTACTTTCACCAAGTCGCTACTCTATAGGCCACTTCGTGTCTACACGCCTACGGTGCAGGGTAGGATGAAGAATGAAGGATAAAAACTTAGTACTTCAAATTTCGTGCTTCACACTTCCATATTCTTCACACTTCTGACTTCATGCTTCATTCTTCAAAGGTAGCGCTATATGATCAGTAGAGACAAACCCCCAACGGCTCAAGAAACTTTTATGCAGATGGCACAAGCAGCAGGGTTAAGAGGTCGGCTGCTTGTTACCGTCGGTATTCTCATTTTGATTCGTCTAGGTATACATATACCTATACCAGGAATTGATCGACAGCAGTTTGCAGCTGCAATTAATGGTAATAATCAAATATTCAGCTTTTTGGATATCTTTTCCGGAGGCGGTCTTTCTGCATTGGGAGTCTTTGCCTTGGGCATTTTGCCGTATATCAATGCTTCGATTATTATCCAATTGCTCACTGCTGCGATTCCATATTTAGAAAACTTACAGAAAAATGAGGGAGAAGCAGGAAGGCGGAGAATTTCCCAAATTACTCGCTATGTGGCTTTAGGTTGGGGAATTTTACAAAGTGTGTTCTTGGCAGCATTTTGGTTAAGACCTTTTGCCTTGAATTTTGGTCCTATTTTCGTAATTGAAACAGCTGTTGCTCTTGTAGCTGGTTCGATGTTTGTCATGTGGGCATCAGAAGTCATTACAGAGCGTGGTGTAGGTAATGGAGCATCTTTGTTGATTTTTGTCAACATTGTGGCAACACTCCCTAAATCTCTGAGTGATACGATCGCTTATATTCAAGGTAGTGGTCAAGAAATTGTTCGGGAAAGAGTAGGTCCAGTAATTGTATTAGTCCTAGTTTTTCTCTTCACGATCATTGGGATTGTGTTTGTTCAAGAAGCAATTCGCCGCATCCCGATTATTTCTGCTCGTCGTCAAGTTGGTCGGCGGATTTTTGCTGAACAACGTAGCTATCTCCCCTTGCGTCTGAATCAAGGTGGAGTGATGCCAATTATCTTTGCTGCTGCAATCCTGAGTTTGCCACTCTTTATTGCCAATTTTACCAAAAATCCAGAATTGGCAAATATCATTAACACTTATCTGAGTCCTGGTGGTTCCCAGTCTTGGGTATATGCCCTTGTCTACCTAGTTTCAATTGTCTTTTTCAGTTATTTCTATTCTTCTTTGATAGTCAACCCAGTTGATGTGGCACAGAACCTCAAAAAAATGGGTTCTAGTATTCCTGGTATTCGTCCGGGGAAAGCTACTAGCGAGTACATAGAGCGCGTTTTGAATCGACTGACTTTTTTGGGTGCTATCTTTTTGGGCTTGATTGCCATCATCCCCACTGCTGTAGAAACAGCTTTAGGAGTACCCACTTTTAGAGGATTGGGTGCTACCTCTCTGCTGATTCTAGTAGGTGTGGCGATTGATACAGCTAAACAAGTCCAAACTTATGTGATCTCTCAGCGCTATGAAGGAATGGTGAAGCAATAGTGACGCGATTAATCTTCTTGGGACCACCGGGTGCTGGTAAAGGAACTCAAGCTAAAACATTGGCTCATCACTGTGATATCCCCCATATTTCCACGGGTGATATTTTGCGACAAGCATTGAAAGACCAAACTCCTTTGGGTGTAAAAGCGCAAAATTATATGGATAGGGGTGAGCTAGTTCCCGATCAGCTTGTAGAGGAAATGGTGGAAGAACGCCTCTGTAAACCGGATACCAAGTCAGGTTGGATTTTGGACGGCTTTCCTCGAACTGTGAAGCAAGCAGCTTTTCTAGGAGAATTACTGCAAAAACTAGAACAACAAGGGGAAAAAGTAGTCAACCTAGATGTGCCAGATGATATTGTGGTTGATCGGCTCTTACAACGAGGACGTGCTGATGACACCGAAGAAGTAATCCGCCGTCGCTTAGAAGTCTACCGCTCTGAAACTGCTCCCTTGATTGACTACTATGGCGATCGCCACCAACTGATTACAGTTAACGGCAATCAGCCCCTAGAAGAAGTCACTGCCGATCTCAAAAATGCCATAGCATCGTGAATTAACAAAAAAAGTTTATTGGGCATTGGGAACACATAAGGGTGACAAGGGAGAGTAGGAGACAAGGGAGAATCTATCAACAATATTTACCGTGTCCGGTGTGTCTCCCTTGTCCCCCTATACCCAATACCCAAGCAGATACATGTAAATCTTAGATAAGATATATTAAGAAACTGTTGATATTTTTCTAAAAATATGTTCATTTCCAGACTAGAAATATCTGTAAATGAATAAAGAACTGTCGAATTGAGGGAAAAATAAATTGTCTAAGCAAGATTTGATTGAAATGGAAGGTACAGTTACAGAGTCATTGCCGAACGCCATGTTTCGCGTTGATTTAGACAATGGCTTCAACGTCTTAGCTCATATCTCTGGCAAGATTCGCCGTAACTATATCAAAATTTTACCTGGCGATCGCGTCAAGGTAGAGCTAACTCCCTACGACTTGACAAAGGGTAGAATTACTTATCGATTGCGGAAGAAATAGATATATGTGGGTTAATATACCACATGTTCAAATGAATTGCTTTTCTAAGCGACATTTAACTGAACATTTATCTGAAAATGCTATAATTTAACATTTGGAGTCAATTAGCAGAGCATGAAAGTTAGAGCTTCAGTCAAAAAAATGTGTGAAAAGTGTAGCGTGATCCGTCGTCGGGGTCGCGTGATGGTTATCTGTTCAAATCCAAAGCACAAGCAGCGCCAAGGTTAGAGCCAATTTAAGGCACGACTCTTAAAACTTGGTAAAGTGAAACGACAAAATCATCGTCAATACACTAACTTACATCACTAGCAAGCAAATTTAGGGAGACAATCGTTGTGGCACGTATTGCCGGAGTAGACCTACCACGCGACAAGCGTGTTGAAATCGGTCTGACTTATATTTATGGAATTGGTCTATCGCGATCGCAGGAGATTTTAAAGGCTACAGGTGTAAATCCAGACACCCGTGTAAAAGATCTCAGTGATGCTGACGTAGCAGCCCTACGGGGAGAAGTAGAACAAAACTATCAAGTCGAAGGTGACTTGAGGCGCTGGGAAGCACTGAATATCAAGCGCCTAGTTGAAATTGGTACATACAGAGGTCGTCGTCATCGCATGGGCTTACCGGTAAGAGGACAGAGAACTCGTACCAATGCCCGGACCCGTCGGGGGAGACGACAAACAGTCGCTGGTAAGAAGAAAGCACCAGGGAAATAAATTTTTGACAACGCTTGCCCTTAGCAAGTTTTACATTCATCCAATTACAACGATATGGCGCGACAACCAAGCAAAAAAACCGGGAGCAAAAAGCAAAAACGCAACGTACCAAATGGTGTTGCTTACATCCAATCTACTTTCAACAATAGCATTGTCACCATTACTGATCAAAACGGAGATGTAATCTCTTGGGCGAGTGCTGGTTCTAGCGGTTTTAAAGGAGCAAAAAAGGGAACTCCCTTTGCCGCTCAAACCGCAGCTGAAAGTGCAGCACGTCGAGCGATCGATCAGGGAATGCGCCAAATTGAGGTTATGGTGAGCGGTCCAGGAGCAGGTCGGGAAACAGCAATCCGCGCACTGCAAGGAGCAGGACTCGAAATTACGCTCATTCGGGATATTACCCCAATTCCTCACAATGGCTGCCGCCCTCCCAAACGCCGTCGAGTCTAAATACGACTTACTGGGTGGTAAAGCAAGCAGCTTGCCAAAAAATTTTAGATTGAAGACACAAGTATATTTTGGCATCAATCCCTTGTTTGAACTAACTCAAAAGCTTGGTTAGGGACAATCCAAAATCTAAAATCCAAAATCTAAAATCGGTTCGGTTGCCTGTTTTCCTCACACGTATAGTGGCCGTCCGAAGTCCGAAAAGCCCTAGTTATGACGAGGGGCTAAAAAACTTCGGAAAACCTAAAACATAGTAGCGCCTGTAAAGTTTGTAGATACTCAAACTTGATGCTGACTCATCAAAGTATTTTGTTTAATTAACTTCAAACACAAGGCAAAAATCCAAATTTGTGGGCAGATATCTGTCTACTACTAAGACCTGAAAGCAAGGGAGGCTACTCCGTGGCGCAGTTTCAAATTGAATGTATAGAGTCCAGTACAGAAGAAAGTCGGAGCCACTATAGTAAATTTATCCTAGAACCTCTAGAGCGGGGTCAAGGAACTACCGTTGGCAACGCCCTCAGACGGGTATTGTTGTCAAATTTAGAAGGTACGGCTGTAACAGCAGTACGCATTGCAGGAGTAACGCACGAATTTGCCACTGTTCCGGGTGTGAGAGAGGATGTACTAGAAATCCTCATGAAAATGAAGGAAATAATCCTCAAAAGTTATTCTGCTCAACCCCAGATAGGTCGTTTACTCGTTACAGGACCGGCTACAGTCACATCCGCACACTTTGATTTACCGAGTGAAGTGGAAGTTATCGATCCGACTCAGTACATAGCAACCCTCGCAGAAGGGGGAAAGCTAGAAATGGAATTTCGGATTGAAAAAGGCAAAGGCTATCGCACCGTAGAACGGGGTCGTGAGGAAGCCACATCTCTAGACTTTCTCCAAATCGACTCCGTGTTTATGCCAGTCAGAAAAGTTAACTACAGCGTTGAAGAAACTCGTGGTGATAATGGACTGCCAAGAGACAGATTGCTGATAGAAGTTTGGACAAATGGCAGTCTTAGCCCTCAAGAAGCCCTCTCCTCGGCAGCAGGAATCTTGGTAGAGTTATTCAATCCCTTAAAAGATATTGATATCAGGCAAACAGATACAGATTCTGATATCCCAGATGATCCTACAGCTCAGATTCCGATTGAAGAGTTACAGCTTTCTGTGAGAGCTTATAACTGTCTCAAGCGCGCTCAAGTTAACTCTGTGGCGGACTTGTTGGATTACACCCAAGAAGACCTATTAGAAATTAAAAACTTTGGTCAGAAGTCAGCAGAAGAAGTAGTTGAAGCACTACAGCGACGTTTGGGCATTACCCTACCAACTGAAAGGGCTTCTAAACACGGTTAGTCATTGGTCAATAGCTGATAGTCAATAGTTAATTCATGACTAGGCTATGGACTAACTAACAACTTTCTTAGTAAGTACTATCTTTAACATGGTTCATAGTTATGCGTCATCGTTGTCGTGTTAAAAAACTCAGTAAACCAGCTGATCAACGTCGCGCCCTGTTACGCGCACTCACAACTGAGTTAATTCGTCATGGTCGAATCACCACCACTCTACAACGAGCTAAGGTGCTGAGATCCGAAGTCGATAAAATGATCACTTTAGCCAAAGACGGTTCCTTATCATCACGCCGTCAAGCCCTTGGCTACATTTACGACAAACAACTAGTTCATGCTCTGTTTGAGCAAGCTCCCACTCGTTACGCTAATCGTCAGGGCGGCTATACCCGCATCCTGCATACCATACCTCGTCGTGGTGATAATGCTGAGATGGCAATTATTGAACTAGTTTAAGTTATTGATCATTGGTCATTGGTTATTGGTCATTAGTTAGTAGTTGATGATTGATGAGAACAACCAACGAATGACAAATGACAAAATCCTATGTTAGAAAGCCACCAGCCTCCACTAAAACAGCGAGTCGCCCTGGTAATTCAATACCTGGGCACTCGTTTTCATGGCTGGCAAAGGCAACCACAACACCGTAGCGTACAGGAAGAAATAGAGAAAGTCCTAGCGAATTTACTAGGTCATTCTGTTACACTACACGGTGCGGGACGTACTGATAGTGGGGTTCACGCCGCCGCTCAAGTAGCTCATTTTGATGCGACAGGTAAAATACCAGCTCACAAGTGGGCAACGGTGCTAAATAGTTACCTGCCCGAAGATATATTAATCTTAGCTTCGGCAAGTGTAAGCCAAACTTGGCACGCTCGCTTTAGTGCAGCGTATCGGCGTTATCGCTACACCATATACACTGGAAAACAGCCAAACTTGTTTGTGAGGCACTTCAGTTGGCATTACTACCATGCACCCCTGGATGAATTTTTAATTCAGGCTGCATTGAAACCCCTACTCGGAAACCATCATTTAGCAGCGTTTCACCGCAGCAACTCAGCACGTAAGCATTCTTGGGTTGAAGTGCAAGCAGTAGAGTGTTATCGAAATGGGCCGTTTATTCATATTGAAATCCAAGCAAATGGATTTTTGTATGGCATGGTGCGGCTATTAGTAGGAATGTTGGTGCAGGTAGGTAATGGAGAGCGATCGCTTGCTGAATTCACTGACCTCTGGAAAAATGAACGCCGGGAAGAAGTGAAATATGCTGCACCTGCCCATGGCTTATGCTTATTACGAGTCGGTTATCCAGATTTTCCTTTTCTAAAAGAAGTTTGGTTTGACACTCAGCCTCTATTTGTCATTAGTCATTAGTAGAGACGCGATTATACTCTTACCTTGAAGCCGCTCTTACCGCATTTGGCTTGGGAAAAAGAGGGGAGGCTTAAGCCCCCTGATTAATCTGTGGGCCAATTGGATCTCTAATAGAAGCCTCCCCTCTTTTTCTTTTATTCGCCTCGTTACGAGCGTCTACGCGTCTGTAAAATAGTCATTGGTCATTGGTCATTACACAAGGACAAAGGACAAAGGACAAAGGACAAATAACAAACAACAATTAACAATTAACAATGAACAAAACATATCTTCCTCCTACTGATTCTATAACGCGTGATTGGTACGTCGTAGACGCCACCGACAAACGTCTTGGTCGCCTAGCTAGCGAAATCGCTATGGTTCTGCGGGGCAAAAACAAACCCGAATTCACGCCCCATATGGATACAGGCGACTTCGTGATTGTAGTCAATGCCGAGAAAGTAGCCGTAACTGGCAAAAAGCGTACCCAAAAACTTTACCGTCGTCACTCCGGTCGTCCTGGCGGGATGAAGACAGAAACTTTTGCCAAACTTCAAGGACGTTTACCAGAGCGGATTGTTGAACAGGCTGTCAAAGGAATGCTACCGAAAAATAGCTTGGGACGACAGTTGTTCACCAAGTTAAAAGTGTACGCTGGGCCAACTCATCCCCATGATGCTCAAAAACCCAAAGAGCTAAAAATTAATACTATTCCAGGAGCACAAGATTAATGCAAGCAACAGAAAACACTAGCGGTCGCGCTATGTACTGGGGTACTGGCCGACGTAAATCCGCAGTCGCACGAGTACGCCTAGTTCCAGGTACTGGACAATTGACCGTCAATGGTAAACCTGGAGATTTATATTTCCAATTCAATCCTAATTATCTCGGAGGCATCAAAGCGCCTCTAGAAACTCTCGGATTGGAAAACGAATATGATATTTTGGTGAAAGCCGAAGGCGGTGGCTTGACTGGACAAGCCAATTCGATACGTCTGGGAGTGGCTCGTGCTTTATGCCAACTCGACCCCGATAACCGCTCACCTCTTAAGGTTGAAGGCTATCTCACCCGCGATCCCCGTGCGAAAGAACGGAAAAAATACGGTTTGCACAAAGCTCGCAAAGCACCCCAGTACTCAAAAAGATAGGGCATTGGGCATTAGGAATTGGGCATCGGGCATTGGTTATTCTCCCTGCACCTTGCTCCTTTTTCCTCCTTGTCCCCCTTGTCTCCCTTGTCCCTAGTTCTAATCAAACACAAAAGCTATAATTGTAGTATATTCATCACATAAGGAACAATGGCTAAATCTGGTATTCATCCTGAGTGGTATCCAGAGGCTAAAGTTTACTGCAACGGTCAAGTTGTTATGACCGTCGGCTCCACCAAGCCAGAACTGCACGTAGATGTTTGGTCTGGAAATCACCCCTTTTACACCGGCACTCAAAAGATTATTGACACTGAAGGTCGTGTTGAGCGCTTTATGCGGAAGTATGGCATGAGAGGCGGCGATCAAGCTTCGGGTGGCAAAAAGAAAAAGTAGCGCTTTGGCTCTGTTGCTGGTAATGACGACCCTGCATCTGCTGGGTCGCTTGTCATAAATGCTCAGGCCAACTTGTTATTTTAAGGAGCGATCGCACTCATCATGGCTGAACAATATTTACTGGAGAAACTTAGATCTGTTGAACAAACTTTTAATGAATTAACCCGTCGTCTTGCTGATCCCGATACTGCCAAAAATCCTGATGAATATCAGAAAGTAGCAAAGGCGCGTTCAGGATTAGAAGAGGTAGTTAATACTTATGAAACTTGGAAAACAGCCCAAGAGGAACTAATTGGGGCGCGGCAAATACTGAAAGAATCTCAGGGAGATGCCGAACTGCAAGAAATGGCAGCCCTGGAAGTTCAAGAATTAGAAGAGAAAATAGAATACTTAGAAAACCGCCTGAAAATATTATTGCTACCCCGTGACCCCAACGATGATAAAAACATCATGTTGGAAATTCGAGCAGGGACTGGGGGTGAAGAAGCTAGTATCTGGGCAGGTGACTTAGTACGCTTGTATTCTCGCTACGCTGACACTCAGGGTTGGCGAGTCAAGCTAGTCAGTGAATCCCTAGCGGAGATGGGTGGCTTCAAAGAAGCAATCCTGGAAATTCAGGGAGACAGCGTTTATAGTAAATTAAAATTTGAAGCGGGAGTCCATCGCGTTCAGCGTGTACCAGTCACCGAGGCGGGAGGAAGAGTTCATACTTCTACAGCCACCGTGGCGATCATGCCAGAAGTTGATGATGTGGAAATCCACATTGATCCTAAAGATATTGAAATGACTACAGCGCGATCTGGTGGTGCTGGTGGACAAAACGTCAACAAAGTAGAAACTGCTGTTGACTTGATGCACAAACCAACGGGAATTCGGATTTTCTGTACCGAAGAACGCAGCCAGTTACAAAACAAAGAACGGGCTATGCAGATTTTGCGAGCCAAGCTGTATGAAATGAAGTTACGCGAACAACAAGAAGCAGTAACTTCCATGCGGCGATCGCAAGTAGGTACAGGGTCACGTTCCGAAAAAATCCGCACCTACAATTATAAAGATAACCGAGTCACTGACCATCGTCTTGGTCAAAACTTCTCTCTTAACCCAGTTCTAGAAGGTGATATAGAATCACTGATTCAGTCTTGTATCTCTCAAGACCAGCAAGAACGGTTGGCTGAACTTGCTGCTTCTGGGGCAATGAATTAATAGAGGCTGTTAAAGCTGCTAAATAATATGTAGAAAACCGCTTATTGTGTTGTTTTTTCTAACACATAGGCGGTTTTATCATTTCAAATGTTTGTATAAATCCGTAATGGGATTTCCTGTTATTGTAGCTAACAAGAAATTGCATAAACGTCCACAACCAGGAACTAACCGATTGCCTTTGTGTCAACAAACACATGAACCAACGTGATGAACTGGAAAAACAGTATGATTTGCTAGACGAAAAGATAGTATGTTTACGAACAGCAAGAATTATTGAGACAGATGCTGCCACTCTTTTCAAGTTAGATAAGCAAATTGAGGCAGCAGAAGCAGAACGTAAGCAAATTGAGCTACAGATTGACAATCTCGATTCAGTAGCGTGTATTCAAGATTTACACCGTGCTTTATTGAAATTAGGCTATCGAGAACAAATAATATTCTTTAAAAAATTTATCAAATCACTGTCAATTGGAGCTTTTCTCATCCACGGTTCACCAGATTATGGACAACGTTGGTTACTGAATCGGTTGGTAACACAGTATGTTCACTATGGCACATCAGGCAAGGTGATACGAGTTGAACTTGATCGGATTGCCCGTAGAAGAGATATTAGTGCTTTATGGCGGGAATTGGCTGGCTGGGTAGGTTTGGGAAGACAGAACTCAACTTCAGAAATAGCAGAAAGAGTGTATCAATGGTGGCAAACACAAAACGTAATTCTGGTTTTTCATGATGTGGATTGTATGCCAGAAAGCTATGTACAGGAGTTACTTTGCGATTTTTGGCTACCATTGGCAAGTAAAGTACGGGATGTAATATCTCAAACACCCAAATTCCAGTTACTGATGTTTTTGGTTGATTATGAAGGCTGTGTGGGTACAAAAGATACCTTGTTTGTGGAACAACTAGAACCGACTTGGGAACCCAAAATTCCGATCAAACTGCCAAAAATTAATGCATTTTGCGATCGCGTTTTAACAGACTGGCTTGAGACAATAGAAATAGAATTTGATACATTGCCAATTTTGCAAGCGATTAATCAAATGCAGGACGACCCGGTAAAGGTCATTCTCAAAAACAGTGATAATGGAATTCCAGAATTAGCTATGTCAGAAATTTGTGGGATGTGCGGCTGCAACTGGTATGAAGAGAAAGAAAGATGGCTAAAACTGTAAGTTACAACCAATTTGAATATACTGGCCAAGTGCAGCCCCAGTTAGGAGAACGAGACGCCAAGGGACAACTTTTGTATCCTTATTTACCCTATGCAGAATTGGTCGAAGCAGTTAACTTGGCTATTTACTTAGAACGACCACTATTACTAAAAGGTGAGCCAGGATGCGGTAAAACACGGTTGGCGCGTGCTGTGGCTTACGAACTTGGTCTACCCTTTGAAGCTTGGTATATTAAGTCTACCACGAGAGCAAAAGATGGACTTTATACTTATGATGCGGTGAGTCGGTTAAGAGATGCCCAATTAGCCGCAACAGGTCGCATTATTAAAGATGAGGATATTCCCAGGATTAGCGATCGCGCTACCTATGTCCAGTGGGGGCCATTGGGACGCGCTTTTCAGAACGAACAGCGAACAGTAGTATTAATAGACGAAATTGATAAAGCTGATATTGATTTTCCGAATGACTTACTTTTGGAACTGGATGAGCAGAGGTTTGTTGTTGAAGAAACAGAACAGGAAATTCCAGCTAAAGCATCACCGATAGTTTTTATTACTAGCAACGACGAGAAAGATTTACCGGATGCTTTTTTGCGGCGATGTTTGTTTCACTACGTTGAATTTCCTAGTACTCAACGCCTAATAGAAATTATTAATGCTCAATTTCCAGATGCACCGCAGGAATTGGTAAAGAAAGCTGTGGCTCGCTTTCTTGTATTGCGGGAAGACATGGGCAAAGATAAAGGTGAGGCTGGAAAGAAAGTTAGTACTAGTGAATTAATTGATTGGTTTCGCGTTCTGCGTCGGTATCCAGAAGATGAGGTGTTGGCAAAACTGGATGGTAAATTGCCTTATGCTGGCGTATTGTTGAAAAGTTGGGAAGACCATGTGCGTTATTTGAAAAAGAGCCGTGGACGGGGATGATATGAGCAAGGACACGGGGAAACAGAGACACCGAGACGCGGGGAATGTCAATAAAATACTCTCCGCGTCTGACTACGAACTACCCCTGTTGGAACTTTTTACAAGGCTGCGCGAAGCTGGTTTACTACTAGGGATTGACGAGTATCAATTAGTTTTACGGTCTTTGCAAGCTGGTTTTGGGATTAGTGACAAAGCTGCTTTGAAACGATTGTGTCAGACATTGTGGGTGAAATCTGTTGAGGAGAGACGGCTATTTGAGTATCAATTTGAAGAAGTAATGGCCAGTGAGGTTGTAGTTTCAACTTCAAAAACATGGGCTAAACCATATAAACAGCGTCAAATTTCTCAACTAACTCGGTATATATTGATGGGAATTTTAGGAGTTGGGATTGTTTTTGGTTTTGCCAATAGTTCAAAAGAATCAGATCAAACCCAAACCATAAGTCCACCACAGTTATCACCATTACCTAATGTCGAACAAGAGGTAAAGTTGAACCAAAATAGCAACCAACCTAATTGGGTTTTTCGGACTTTACTACCTATTATCGGCTTGAGTGGTGGATATGTTGTTTTCCGAGCAATATCGCACCGGAATACTAAACAACGCATTAGTCAAAGTACCATTTCTCTTGAAACAACTTCGAGTTTACAAGTTTCTCATTTACCTTCAGAGTTGACACAGACAATTGAAGATGAGGTACAAGTCGCTAAAGCAGTGTTGCAAGCTACTAGCAAAAATGAAGACATTTTAAACAGTCACTTTATCCTGACAACCGAGCATTTTCCTATAACCGAGCGGCAAATGAAACAGATTTGGCGTTATTTGCGACGTCCAATACGTCAGGGTTCTGCAACAGAGTTGGATTTGCAAGCAACTATCAATCAGATCGGACGCCAAGGACTACTGCTTGAACCTGTCTTGATTCCACGACGGGTAAATCGGGCAGAAATGCTTTTACTGATTGACCAAGATGGCTCAATGGTTCCGTTTCACGCACTATCAAGCCGTTTAGCAGAAACAGCTTTACGTGGGGGCCGTTTAGGTAAAGCAGGGATTTACTACTTTCATAATTGTCCTACCGAATATCTTTATCACGATCCCAATCATCAAGAAGCGGAGTTAGTCACTGATATTGTTACTAATATTTGCTCTAACCACACAGCTGTACTGATTTTTAGTGATGCTGGTGCTGCTCGTGGTGGCTATAACAAAGAACGGTACGAATTAACTAAGGAATTTCTTGGCAAGCTGAAAATGCGGGTGCGTTACGTTGCTTGGCTTAATCCTATGCCAAGAGAGCGTTGGGCTGGGACAACAGGAGGTAATATTGCTCATTTGATACCCATGTTTGAAATTAACCGTCGGGGTGTGCAGGATGCTATTAGTGTGCTGCGCGGACGTCCTACTAACTTTGAGGGGCGTAAAAAATGAGCAAAGTTAAGCCTGAAGTTGCAAACCAACGCATTGACTCTTTTGAAAAACGCTTTGGAAAAGCACACTTGTATCTGGCGTATCACGCTGCTTTTCCTTTAGCACTCACACCGGATTTGTTATATCATCTGTGGGCTTATTTCCAACGCGATATTCACAGTGAAGTATTAAACATTCCTTGGATAGCCGTAGCTGATTTGTTGCTTTCCAGTTTGTGCAATGAAGTTGGATATGAACTCTATGAGATGGATCAGGTAGTACGAAATACATTGCTAAGTCGCTTAAAAGAAAATCAAAAGTTCAGTAAACAACGGATTAATGAACTGTCGAATTTTTTACTTGACTATATACGGCAGTATGTTCACAGTGATGATCCAGATGTGCGTGATTTTGCCCAGGCTCAAAGGTGGACAGCTTTAGCATATACCCAACCTAGTGAAGCAGTTCGTGAACTAACATTGGCATTCTTGAAATTGGATCAGCAACATACAGCAGAACTGCTGCGACTGTCATCATTAACAGAAACATTTGCAGAGCCTTTAGCTAACTTCCAACCACTTCTAATTTATGCTCGTGAAATGGAAAAGATTGCTCATGAGAATCAGGAAGATATACAGATTTATACCAAGTTACAATCAGAAATAGTAAGTGATATATGGGTAAATGAAAAATATATAAATCCGGCAAAATTAAAACACAAAAAATTTTTTATTGTTGTAATTTTATTAACAATAGTAGTACTTGTCATAGAATTATTTAGTCCATTTATAAGACCTATCTCTTATTTACATGAAGCTAATAAGCTGCTTGATGAACGCCAAGGAGAAGCTGCTCTAGATAAATTTAACTCTCTCAAACAACTTCAACCCAACTCTCCCGAAGTTTGGAAAGGCCGAGGCGATGCTTTGTTTCTTTTAGGACGAGAATTTGCCGCCTTACAATCTTATAATAGAGCAATTTTTTTGCAACCAAAAGACCAAAAACTTTTAGTTAAAATTTTAATTAATAAAGGCAAAGTTTTATATAAACAACAAAATTATCAAGAGACTTTAGATATTTATGAAAAAGCTTTAAAACTTGATGAGAATAATCCAGAAGCTTTGAGTGGGAAAAGTTTATCTCTATTAGCAACTGGGAAAAAACAAGAAGCGTTGCAGTATTTGGAACAACTAAAGCAAATTCGACCTGATGATCCCATAATTTGGCAAGAGATTGGCTTTGCGATTGAACAATCGCAAGGAAAACAAGCTGCAAAAGAATACTTTCAAGAAGCTCTTTCAACTTATGATGATATTCTCAGAACTAAAAACAATAATCCAATCTATTGGACTGATAGAGGTTCAATATTACTTAAATTAAATCGTCCACAGGATGCACTGGATTCATACGAAAAAGCACTAAACATAGATAATAATTATTATGAAGCGTTAATTGGTAAAGGCAACGCCTTAAATGTATTAGGAAAACCTAGTGAAGCTCTTTTTGCTTTTAAACAAGCTAGTAAAGTACGTCCCCAAGATTATTTAGTTTGGTTTAACCAAGGAATTTTACTCACACAAACCTTAAGAAATCACGAAGAAGCTATTAAAGCCTTTGATCAAACAATTGCAATCAAAGAAGATTTTCATCCGGCATGGATAGGTAAAGCATTAGCATTGTTAGAAATGAAACGCTATCAAGAAGCGTTAGTTGCTATTGATAAAGCTAAAACTTTGCAACCAAAAGATCCAGATATTTGGGATATTCGAGGAGAAATTTTGAAAGGACTAGGTAAGCAACAAGAAGCAAACAGTTCTTATTCGCAAGCTGAAAAACTTAGGGGTGAGATGCCTTAATTGAAATGTCTCACCTTGCCATCTTAAGGAGCAGATTTCACCAAGATTAACATGATGAGCTTTTATTACAGTTAGCGCGCTCTATACTTTTTCCAGTTCAATATTCAGCAATTGCATCTGCATCATCTCCCGATCCAACATGGCAAATAGTAACCTGTCTTGCCATTCTCCTCTACTCCATTCGTACTCTCGCAGATAACCCTCCTGTCGCATCCCAACTTTAATCAACACTCGCATCGAAGCTTTATTTTTGGGATGACACAAAGCAAAAACCCGATGTAAACTTAGTTGCTTAAAACCAAACTCTAATAACTTCCGTGCCACTTCTGTTCCATAACCTTGTCCCCAAAATTCCTTAGCCAAACAGTATCCAATCGAAGCTTCTTGTTTATTGCGATCGCTTATGGAAATGCGACACGAGCCGATGACTTGTTTATCTGATTTTAATGCGATCGCAAATGTAAAATGATCACGTACTTTCTTCCGTCGGCTTTTAATCTCTGTATGTAAATAGTTTTTAGTATCTTCTTCGCTATTGGGGCCGAAGGGCAAATACCGAACAACTTCTGGGTTACAAGCGTATGCATGTACTGCTTGCCAATCTGATTCTACAAAGTCTCGAAGGATGAAACGTTGGGTTTCTAAAGGTGGATAGATACTGCTCATAAAATTAGGAGTTAATAGTTAGGAGTTCAGGAATATTACTTGCTATTCATAACTCTTAACTATATTTGGTTGTTAAATTCTACACAAAATTGACTTAAAAATTTATCCAAAGTCGTTCTTGAAAGTGGGTGTAAGGGTATAGGTGTGTAGGAAGAGTCCTATTTTCATTGGACTACCTGATCACCCCATTGCCCTCTTAGCGATCGCTCTATTTTCTGGGAAAAAGGTAGAATTTGCAACAGGCGATCGCTTAGGTAAAGTAAATATTATGGCTGATTTTAGCCAATTTATCATCTTTTTCGCTGTCGAAAGCATTCGCTCTACAGTGTTCGTCTTGGGAGGCTGATGCACAACGGCACTACGTGCCTTATTAATGTTACGTATACTGTCAATTAAATTGACAAAAGCATCGAAAATTGCCTCCACAAATGTTTGTGCAGTTCCTTGCTGTGGTACGACTATATTTGGGGCAGTCTGAATTAGATTCACCAGATGCGATCGCATTTCTTGATCTGAAATTGTACCTGGTTGATACTTGATCACAATTGATGCGGCTGCTGGATTAACACGGACATCAGTAATGTTGGGAGTCGATTGGATCACCGACTTGAGTTTCTCAGCATATTCAGAATCTTTACCAAGTCGAGGAATATGAAAACGGATACGTCCAGGAATTACATGAGCAATTTTATAAGAGATATTTTCGCGTGGCGCTGCATTCTTAGATAAGTTAGAGTTTTTCTGCCGAGAACGTTTAGATGTATTAAGAATAGAACTTTTGTGACAATTAGACCATTTTTTATCAGTCATATTACAGCTTTATTTTTTAGAAAAAAGAGAATTAAAATTTTATATTTTTTCACGCTACATTCACTTTTAATCTTTAATTGTTATGATTAAATTGTATATATTATCTTCACGCATTTAAACTGATAAACTTAATTATTGCTCAAATCTAAGCGATAATTATTATTGAAAATTTGCTAGCATAATATTATGCAAATATTAATAATAGAATTTTTTTCAAAAAATACCATCTAACTTCAGATATATAGCAATCCTATATGATTTGTGAGAATCGCAGAGCTTAGATCCCCGACTTCTCAACAGAAGTCGGGGATCTTGTTATTCACGAATGATTTAGGAATGCTAATGTATCAAGATTTTTGTGAAACGGTCTAAGAATTGGAAAATTCTGCGCGCAATTGACTAACAACCCGATCCAGTCCAACGGAATGTGCTGCCTTAAAAAGAATACGATCGCCTTCTTTCATTAACGTCTTCAATCTGGCTGCTAAATCTGCATGAGTTGTAAAACATTCACAAGGGACACCCTCAGCACTCTTAACTATAGTTTCGGCGTCTTGTCCATCTACCAAAACCAACAAAGCATCTAAGTTCAATTTTTGTACAGTTTCGCCGACTCGTTGATGCAATTGGCGCGATCGCTCTCCCAATTCTTTCATTGCACCCAGTACAGCGATGCGTCGTTTACCTGGTGTTTGTGCTAATAAATTTAACGCTGCTACCATAGCTTCTGGTGCAGCATTGTAGGTCTCATCTAAGATTACCACATCGTTAGGTAAGGCAAACCGTTGCGATCGCCCAGTTGGCATATTTACTGTGATTCCAGATTGCAGGCATGACCAATTAATACCCAGCACTTGCGCCACTGCCAAAGCTGCCATGTAGTTAGCGGCGATGTGCCGACCAGGCATTGGTAGGGGTAATTGCATATTTGCGACTGCCAAAGTTTCGTGATCAATCAACTCCCCTTGAATATCTCCGCCAGTAAAGCCAAAAGTGATGATTTTGCCTTGCCAAACTTTTGCTGCTGCTTCCATTAACAAGGGATTGTCATAGTTGAGAATTGCTACACTATCCTTGGGCATTTCTGCTAATAACTCACACTTCGCTGCTGCGATCGCTGCTTCTGAACCGAGTAATTCTATATGTGCTGTCCCGACGTTGGTAATCACACCAATTGTGGGACGTGCGATTTGTGTTAGTTCGGCAATTTGTCCTTTACCACGCATCGCCATTTCTACAACGGCGAAATCATGTTCTGTAGTTAATTCCAACAGAGTTTTCGGTACACCAATTTCGTTGTTGAAATTAGCATGAGTTTTGTGAATCTTTCCTTGAGTAGCCAAAACGGCGGCGATTAATTCTTTAGTAGTGGTTTTACCTACAGAACCTGTCACCCCAATTACCGGGATATCAAAGCGATCGCGCCACCATCTGCCAATTTTTTGATAAGCCTGGAGAGTATCTTTAAGCTGTAATATAGGAAATTCTGAGTTTGTGTATTCAAAATCAACAATTGCTGCTAATGCACCTTTAGCGATCGCCATTGGTATAAACTCGTGTCCATCAAACTTTTCACCGCGTAAAGCCAAAAAAACTTCACCCGGTTTGAGGATACGGCTATCTGTTTGTATTCCGTGACTGAATTTTGCTAAGGCTGCATCTGATAAATTAGTTCTTTTGACAGCAAGAACATCAATTAGTTGATTTAAGGTGGCAAAACAAGCCATAGTCAGAGGTTTTTCGGTTTCCAAAATTTTGGTCGTAAATGGTTAGTAGTTTACTACTACATTTGTCAAAGTGGGTAAATTTTTTGGATAAAAATTCCTCTGATCTGGGTGTTTCAACTTAACCAAACCAATGAGAAGGCGCTAAACCAGCGTCAGCTGTTTCAGGAATTTGCAGACTTAACTGTTTTTCCCGTTTGTACATAATGTTATCAATCCCACGACGGATTAAATCTTCTATGCAATACTTATCTTTGATTGCACAAATCAAAGATTGGAAGTTTCCATATGATTGTTGACCTTCTTCCCCAACTACATAGCAATTTGATACTTGACTAAGCACATGAGCAATTAGTTCTTGGCGAAGATCAGGAATCGAGAAAGCTTGCTGATAGGGATGATGGGGATAAGTTTCGAGAACATCCTCTATGCAGCTCACTACAACTGGCAATGTTAAATTAAAAATAGTTTTAGACATGATTTCTTAACCCTCAGCTTGTAATTATCCGGTTGATTAAATTTATTGTCGATATCGCGATACCAGAGATCGGAGGTAGATAGGCTTCAATTTTAAATTTAGAGAAAGAATTTGAGAAACTTGTGAAGAAAGTGTAGTTTTTGAGGTGGAATTAATACTACACATAAATATCAAAAACCTGATTTCTCTAAGGATACCGCTGGCGAATGGTGAGTCTGATCCCTCACCGTTAAGGATTTTATAGGTTTTTCGAGACAAAATTTATTGCGCGATCGCTTATCGACCTGCACTGCGAATGCATTGACCTGCACTGCGAATGCATTGACCTGTATTGTTAATGTATTGACCTGCATTGCGAATGTATCAACCTGCATTGCGAATGCATTGACCTGTATTGTTAATGCATTGACCTGTATTGTTAATGTATTGACCTGCATTGCGAATGTATCAACCTGCATTGCGAATGCATTGACCTGTATTGTTAATGTATCGACCTGCATTGCGAATGCATTGACCTGTATTGTTAATGTATCGACCTGTATTGCGAATATATCGGCTTACATTGTGAATGCAGCCGTCTGTACGATTTATTTAAGAACATCTTCATAAAGTAAAGGCTAATTACCAATAGCAATTTGCTATTAGCAATTAGCCAGAAGCACCAGGAACGTTTAAGCGAGGTAATTAGCAGTAAAAATCATCATTTACACGCTCATACTGATATTTACCTCTGACATTTTCATTGAAAAATTTGCCAATAGAATCAGCCTGCTGTAAATCTTGCCAAGTATTTTGATCTATATCTGAATATTGATAAACTCCACCGTTGTGAAACTCAACCTGTAAAATATTTTTGTCGTCGTTATAGCCGACAGCTGTTGCCATTGATGAATAAATTGGCAACATTGGGATTGATTCTTCATATGAAGGTAAATCTTTAGCTTCTGCAACAATCTCGTTTAAATGTTGCAGTCCTTCAAAGGCTTCAACGGGTGCAGGAATTTCTATAAACTCTAGCTCATGACCGAGATCGAGTAATAACTGTAAATGTCCTTGAGAGTGAGCGATCGCTACTACATTGCTTAAATCAAGTTTCGATAGCTTCATCTATAATTTGCTCTCCTATTGGCAAAACAGTTTCTATTTATGGTAGATTTTTATGCACGATTGAATTTGTATAGTACAAAAATACTATAAAAATCATCACTAGTCAAGCCTTGCCAAAAAATTGTAGAAACGCGCCGAATACGGGAATGTGGAGATGCGTCGGACACAAAGACACGGAGACGCAGGAATGCAGAGAGATGAGAATGATAAGTAAGACTAAGTTGCACTTATACAGCGTACCTTCTCTCCCTTGTACTCCTTGTCTCCCTTGTATTCCTTGTCCCCTTATTCCCCGTAAACAGTTACCATCACTTGACGGTGGCGGGACTTGATATCGCATTCTAAGTGAAAAATTTGTTGCCAAGTACCTGCAACTAATCTGCGATCGCGAATTGGAACTGTGATTTCTGGCCCCAACCATGTAGCTTGTAGGTGGGAGTGTCCGTTACCATCATGCCAGGTTTGCTCGTGTCCATATTCTCGGCTAGGTGGAATTAATTTATTGAGAATATCTGGTAAATCTTGTTGCAGTCCTGGTTCAAATTCAATAGTGCCAATTGCTGCTGTACTACCAACATTGAATACATTGACCATCCCAACCCTAACACCAGATTTTTTCACAATCTGATTTACTTGATCAGTAAGATCATGCATGTCACCATTACCTTTAGTAGAAATTGTGATTTGCTCTTGGTAAACCATTTTGATTCTCAAACAATAGTCTTTACTATTTTTCAGGCTACCTGCAAGCAAGAACACTTTTGCTATTTTGACTTTTAAATTATCACTTGCATTTAAACCAAACGAAAGATAAATGGGTAGCGGTAGGGTATATTGGGTTCACTGAGAACTCGAATAATAGCAACAATTGGCATTATCAAACTAATAATCCATAAACCAATCAAAAATGGAATACCAATGAGAATAATCGACAACAATCCAAAAATCACAGCATAAATATAAAGATTGATGTGAAAATTGAGGGATTCTTTAGCATTTTCCTTAACAATGGGATCATTGCTGATATACAAGATTGCAATGGGTATGCCGATAGAGACAATCAAAGAGCTAAAAAATATTGCTCCATGACTCAGTGCTGACAAGAGCTTGCGTTGGTCAAAGTCTTCCATAATACAGCCTCTGAATAGGCGTAGTTCTGATTACTCTTCGATTTTAGTTGGTATCGCAATTATTCTGCCAAAATAGGTTTTTATCTTATCTTAAAATAAAGTTACAAAATCAGCGATCGCAATTGTTGAGAGGAACACGAAGAAAAGAAAGTGCGATCGTAATTGTCAAATAACGAAATTAACCAAAAAATCACCTTGGCTATCTTTAATTTGAGTAAAGCAAGCCAAGGTGACAGAGAAACGAGGTGTTGTTGGCAAGAAAAAGTTAATGTTATGGCAGAATTTCTTGAGTTATCTCAAATAAATTTGGATTGCGTGGTTCAACTGTGGCCCTTAACCAATGCACGTTGGGAGAACCAAATGTTTCAACGCGAGTGAAGTTTGTAATCGACTTCCCATTTGAGGTATTGAGAGGTTTGTCAATTCGGAAATAATGGCTATCTCCATGAACAAATATGACTGGTTTACTATACTCTTGCAACTCTGTTTGCAATGCATTGATAAAATCATTAAAGCCAGTTCGTTGTGCATCTGTTGGTGGTAAATCAAAGTTTGGATTAGCATGGATCACAAGCACCAAACCAAAGTTATTACTTGCTTTAGCTAGTGCAAATGCTTCTTTTAACCAAGCGAGATTAGCACTATTACGTTCAGCGTATTCTGCATCATTTTCTGCATTGCGCCCCAAGTTATTATTACTACCAACAACATGGATACCAGCAAATAAAACATTACCTAGTGTCCAACGGACATTTTCACGAAACTTGGTATACTTAGGATTATCGCTTTGACGAGTAAGGGTAATTGTTCTTTGTCCCAGACTTTGATTTCCTTGTGTAAAGAGTTCGCGTAATTTTGCCAAGCGTTCAATTGGATCATATCCACCAGCAGCAGGACGATGACAATCTGTCCATTCATTATCACCAAATATATATATCAGAGGGTGTCTAAATTGCTGGAATAGTTGGAATCTTTGTTGGAAAAGTTCATCAGAACAAAGACTTGAGCCACTTTTAAAATCCCCATCGTGAATTACAAAACGGCTTTGAGATTTGTTAATATCTTGAATTAAATCTTGATACTTTGCTTCTTGCTCGGCATCATAGGGCAAATCACCAATAAGAGCAATTTCAAAACGTCTTGGTTCACTAGGATCAAATGATGCTTGTGCAATAGTAGAAGCAACAAAGATTGCAGATACAATAAATAAACAGAATGGAATTAATAGTTTAAGTAGTTTTTTGATTTGCATCTTTGTGCGACCTTTTTTGATAAAATATTGTCAGTCAAAAATTGCGTTATGAAGTTGAGTAACGCTACAAATAAGGTGTTTAAAGAGAAGTAATAAATAGATAGATAATTACTGATGAATCTTACTGAAATTAACACCCTAATTGAAAAATCGATATTTAGAAAAAGAGTTTGATACTTTGTTGAATAAGATTCTACGAGGATGGTGTTAACCACAAATTAAGAGCAAATTAAAAAGTGAAAATATGAAATTAGATAAGTAGGTTGGGACACTAAAATTATTGGTGAGAGTCGTCATTGGTGAAGCTATGTGCGATCGCATCAATCTATAGCTCAAAGAACGCAGAGAGAACAAACTCAGCAGACACTTTACCGTTTGTTGTTAGACATAGGTTTAAGCTTCGGTTAAAATTGCAACAATGTATACTTGAGAACAATGGCAGAAACAGGTAGAATTAGAGTTGCAAAAGATAAAGCTGAGTTGGTCAAGGCTTTAACATCAGCTGATGGTGGAACTGGGCCTTTTCAAACCTTTGCTGATGTAATAGTGTTTGCTGCTGCTTTAGGTGCAAAGCATAAAAAGCGAGTCCCTTTAGGAGAAATCTCTAAAAGAGAACCATCACCAATCAGGCTAGAATACTTTGCATCTGTGGGTAATGATTGGGTGATCAAACTACTGGGAATTACCGAAACTCAAGATATCAAAATCCTCTCATTAGGCGAAGAAGAATATGAAGCTAACCGCAACCATATTTTTGAAGAGTATGCTAATGGTGGATTAGAAATTTTACAAGGTGAATTGCGAGGAGCAGTAGACTATACAGAACGAATTTTGTTAATTCTCACTCATATAAGAACTAATAAAGATAAAGAAGCAGAGGAATTTGATTTAAGTAAATTCCTTTCTTGAGCGAACCTATAGGTAGAATATGTAGATTATTCTTCACCTGTTATTGGTAGCTGCAAATCTTGATACCAATTTCTTCTGAGTCTACAATTGTCTGCTAAAGTCGATAAATCATCTTTTATTTGCTTTCTTACGTTAGTACTATCTTGAAGTTTAATAGACCATTCAACTTGCCAGAACTCTTGAGGTAGTAATTTAGTGATATCTAGAACTTGTTTTTCTAATCGTTCAGAATCGAAAATATCTACAATACCTAGTTCCCAAGCAAACTTTAATCTATCAATAATAAATTCATTTAATGCATTAATATTTACTTTTTTCATAAATTTATTGTCTTCTGCCCAGATATCAGAGTAATTTTGTTTTATAGCTCTCCAGATAGCACAAAATATTTCGAGTAAGGAATCATCATCTTCTTCTAAAAATGTAAACATTGTTTTTAGATACTTTAAAGCCTGTTCTATAGTTGCAACAGGAACTAACCTAATACCTTGCTTATTGTATGGCCAATCTAGTAAATGTTGAAAAGGACTTGTATCTAAATCATTAATATCTCTAAGTGTAGGAGATGTATTTCCATACTTAACACCTGCTCTTAAAAGCCTAGATTGCAACTCTTCCTCATTTAAATTAGCAATTATAGCTTTAACATTATTTGTAGTAACCTTAACTGCTTTATTATTTATTACTATAAATTGAAATGCTTGTTCTTCAACAGAAGCATTGAAGAGACTCACAACAAGCACTGGTAAATTTTCAGCTTCATAATCTGACAAACCATAAAGTCGATGTTGTCCATCTACTACATAAGCACAATATTCTTCATTAGAATTTGTGTTATTAAATGAAAACTCAATTATTCCCCATTGTATTTCTTGCTGACAATTATTATGAGTTTCTACTTCAGAAATACAGCCGGATAATTTATCTTCTAAAGAAGTAAATTTAGCTCTATCATTTTAAATTTAAGTATCTCTTCAACATTAGCTACTGCATTTGCTAACTAAAGAATCGGTGGAAGTCCTACCTGCTTTGGTTCAACAAACTTGCCATCAAAACCCATAGTTTTATTCTCAATTGTTCTAGCATCAGCCAAAGCTTTGCGAAGTTCAGCACGTTCCATTTGATCTTGAATACCACCCAAAATATAAATTAGTAACTTCGCTGCTAGATCCCTTCCAGCAACTTGGACACGCTTTTTATTTGGATCATACAAAACGCCATACCATAAAGATTGGGGAAACTCCATTCCACTAAAACCACCCTGCTGGTCAAATTTTCGCAATTTCTTAACAAGCTCGTCCAATTTGAAACCTTTGCGGAAAACCAAAATACCCAAAGCTTGTGCAACAGCTACTTGAGCAACAGGACGGAAAAGCATATTTCCTTCACCTCCGTCTTTTTCAAAACTGAATTTTCGCAGAGCTGGTGTCTCCTCATCTTCTAAAAGCTTATAACTCGAAAGACTTGCCAAAGCATCAAAAAGCTTGTGAAATTCTTGTATCCCCTCTTCAAGTTCGTGATTCTCTGGACGGTTGGGAATTAGACCTTTATCCAAAGGTTTCCAATGAGGAAATTTTTGTCCTAAATATCGCTCAGACATATCTGTAAGAGCTTGTAGCGTCGTCAAAACAGTTGATTTGGCTGCAACTGTTGCACTATTCCAATTAACACGAGGTTTTCTACCTTCACGCTGTTCCAAAAGTGGATGTACCACAGCGATTTTTCTTGCAACAATCGAAAAACCATCATCTTCATTTAACTGTGCTAACTGACCTTTTGTTAAAGGTGCAGCCATTAAATTTACATGCACAAATATTGATCGCACCCGTCGTCTTGCTTGTTCACGAGTTTCGCCTTTCTCAACTGCACAAATGAATTCAATCCCTATTTTTTCTTTGGGTAAGGTTTGCAGATAAGCTGGCTGAACGTGATATTGTTCAATTAAATCATCGACTGTAATGAAAGTGTCATCTGGAGTTTTTTCCTTTTTATAACGTTGGAGTTTGCCAGTTTTTAGTAACTCCATCAACCCCTGTACTCCCATGAGTCGGTGTTGACCATCTAATGCGTAAATAGTTACATCCTCTTCAGAAACATTAAGTAAACCAACTTTTCCTTCTTGGTCTAAAGCCGTAAAATTTGTAGTAGATTGTATAGCCCGTCCTTGACTATCCCACTCAGCAGCTTTCGGGTCATCAACCCATGCTTGGTTAATTACTACTAGTACAGGTGGAAACTTATGGTTTTTTCGACCTGCTAAATATTGTGTGAGGGGTAATTGACGTGACCAATCCAAAGGACGTTGCTGAATCTCGTCAATACTTTCTGCATCAATCTCAATATTCTCCGTCTGAGGATTATATTTTTGCTGAAGCAAAGGTAAAGCAGACGCAAAGCGAACCCGACCTGCAAACCATTCCAAGGTAACAGAACTGATATATGCTTCAGTACCACCCATCTCAGTTTTCTGAACCAGAATCTGGTTTTTTTGGTTCATAAACTTTTCTAGCAAAATAGCTAGTACCTGTTTATCTTTGTTGTCCCGTTCTAAATACTCACTTGCAATGTCAGCAGTTGGGTTATTTGCGCTTGGATTCATGTTAATTTTTAAAATTTAAAGTTGTGCTCAAAATATTGTTCTACAAAAATTGATTTTACTGATAGAGTTTTTAAAAACGTTAAATATTTAGAATATTAGGGTTAAGTTTACAGTACACATAGGAAAGGTGAGTAAAATATTGCACTATTTCCCCATGCTTGGGGGAATCGAGCGATATATCACCTGTGATTCCAGAGGAAGGGAGAAATGGTCATCGCACAACAGCCAGAAAATAAAAGTCAGCAACCGCGTACTGTAGCAGAGTTAGTAGAAGAGATCCAACTTTTGACTACAGAAATACAAGATTTGTATTGTTTGGACGAAATACCTTGGGTTGTGGGTTATTCCGGGGGAAAAGATAGTTCATGTGTATTACAACTGGTATGGAATGCGATCGCACAACTTCCACCCGAAAAGCGAACTAAGACTATTCATGTAATTACAACAGATACATTAGTAGAAAATCCCTATGTCTCTGTTTGGGTACGGAACTCTCTCAAGCAAATGAAATTGGCTGCTCAACAGCAAAAGCTACCATTTGAACCCCATTTACTACAACCAGAACCCAAAGAAACATTCTGGGTCGGTTTAATAGGTAAAGGTTATCCAGCACCAAAACCAAAATTCAGGTGGTGTACAGAACGTCTGAAAATAAATCCATCTAACCGCTTTATTCGTAATGTTATTCGTAGTTGTGGAGAAGCTATTCTTGTTTTAGGTACTCGCAAAGCCGAAAGTACAAAACGTGCTTATAGAATGAAACAGTGGGAAAGTAAACGGGTACGCGATCGCCTCAGTCCTAACATGAATTTGCCAAATTCTCTAGTTTACAGTCCTGTAGAAGATTGGCGAAATGATGAGGTTTGGCTTTATCTCATGCAATGGGAAAATCCTTGGGGATATAGCAACAAAGATTTATTCTCGATGTACAGAGGTGCTAGGGCTGATAATGAATGTCCTTTAGTTGTTGATACATCTACTCCTAGTTGTGGTAGCTCTCGTTTTGGTTGCTGGGTCTGTACGCTAGTAAGTGAAGATAAATCACTCACTGCAATGATTCAAAATGACGAAGAAAAAGAATGGTTACAACCGCTTCTTGATTTTCGTCAAGAATTAGATGCACCAATAAACCGCGAAAGACGAGATTTTCGGCGTAGAAATGGTGATGTCCAACTTTATGAACGTAACCTCAATGAAGAAATTTCAGTAGAGCCTATTCCTGGACCATACATTAAAGAAGCGCGAGAATATTGGCTCAGAAAACTTCTAACTATTCAACAACAACTGCGGCGCACAGCACCAGAAAACATGCGCGACATCACATTAATAACCTCAGAAGAAATGAGCGAAATTCGCCGCATTTGGTTAGAAGAAAGACACGAATTCGATGATAGTTTACCCCGCATATACAAAGAAGTGACTGGTGAAGAATTCCAAGATCCGCGCCCTGGTGCTGACTATAGTCTTTTAGGTAGTGATGAATGGGCTGTATTAGAAGAAATCTGTGCACATGACGCTATGCACCTTGAACTAATGGCGAAGTTATTAGATACAGAACGCCAATTTCGTAAGAGAGCGCGTCGCGTGGGAATATATGATGCACTAGAAAAATGTTTTGAAACTAGTTCCCGTTCTCGCGAAGAAGCAATTGATATTGCTCACATGAAAAGAGATTTGAAAACAGCAATTACTCAAGGCGATGTCGAAAAAGTCAAGCAGTTAACTTTAGGAGATGTTACTACAACTCATGAAATTACAAATGTAACAGATGAGTTAATTGAAAATCCTACAGAGAACCCATCAACTACAAAATCAGTAGCTAAATCGAAAACTTGGGCGAATATGAAATACCAAAAAAAGGACAGTGAATAGTGAACAGTTATCAGTTATCAGTTATCAGTTATCAATTAAATTTATGGGTAAAATGAAGTGTTTATAACATAACACCTAGATCCCCGACTTCTTTGAGAAGTCGGGGATCTATCTAGTGCGTATTTGTATGAGAATTAAATATCAAACATTACTATGATTTTTCTCGAACTTATTCTGCAAAACTTTGGTCCCTATAATGGACGTCAAGTAATAAATCTAAATCCAAAAAGCCATGATTATACTCGCCCAATTCTACTTTTAGGCGGGATGAATGGTGGAGGAAAAACCACACTCATGGATGCAATTCGCCTTGCACTTTATGGACATCGCGCTCAATGTTCTACTCGTGGAAATTTAAGTTATAGTGATTTTCTGACTCAATGTGTTAATAGTAAATCGGAACCGAATGAAAAAACCCGTGTTGAGTTAGTATTTGAACATATTGAAAATGACAAACCCATCAAATATAGAATTGTCAGAACTTGGGAGAAAAATCCTAAAGATGGTAAAGACCATTTAGGAATTTTGGGCGATGATGATACATGGCCAGTTGAAGCTTTAGTTAATACTTGGGATGATTATATTGAAAATTTGCTACCTTTAGGAATTTCTAACTTATTTTTATTTGATGGCGAACAGGTAAAAGAACTAGCAGAACAGGAAGTACCGCCACCAATGGTCGTGGATGCAATTCGCGCTCTTTTAGGACTAGAATTGGCAGAAAAATTAGCAGTAGATATAGAAATTTTAGTCAATCGCAAACGCAAGGAAATAGCCGAAAAACAAGACTTAGATAACTTAGAAGAAATTGAACAAAATCTCAAGCAATTACAGGAACATTTTCAGCATCAACAGCAAAATTTAATTTCCCTACAAGCAGAATTAAAATTATCAGAAAAAGAAGAACAAGAGGCTGTTGATAAATTCCTTTCGGAAGGCGGGAAAATAGCAGCAGAACGTAGTCATTTGGAACAACAAAAACAAGAAGTAACTACCGCAGCAGAAGCAATTCGTCAGATAATGTGTGAATCTGCGGCTGATGTTTTACCCTTAGCATTAATTCAACCATTACTTACCCAAGTCCAAGCACAAGGAGAAACAGAATTTCGCACCCGACAAGCACAAATAGCACAGGATATAATACTTGAAAGAGATCAACGTTTGATTAATTTAATTAGTCAATTAGAAATCGAAAATCAAAAACTTGAAAAAATCAAATTCTTTTTGGAAGAAGACGAAAAGACGCGAAATGCTAATTTACAAAAAGAACAACCTTGGTTGCTAGCAGATGATGAAGCTTTAAGTCAACTAGGTAATGTAATTTATTATTTACAAAATGCGAAAAACTCTGCCAAACAGCAATTATCAAATTTGAAAAACAAAGAAGAAGAAATAATTAATATTGAGAGACAAATGCAAACAGCAGCATCTCCAGAAGAGTATGAACAACTCCGTGATGTGGTGCGAAAAGCACAACAAAAAGTTGCTGAAGTTAAAGCTAGCTGCGAAACTGCACGCCGTTACTTAGTTGAATTAGAAACAACTATTGAAAAGTCTAAAAAGGATTTAAAAGAATATACCGAACAAACGATTGATCGGAAGAATAGAGAGCATATTATTACGGCTTCAGCCAGAGTTCAAGAAACCCTCAAACTGTTTCGTGAACGCTTGACTTTGAGAAAATTAAATAAATTAGAAAATGAAGTCACCGAATGCTTTCGCTATCTGTTGCACAAATCAGACTTAGTGCATCGCATCGTCATTGATACCAATACTTTTAGCCTATCTCTATTTGATTTGCACTCGCAACCAGTACCCAAACATCGCCTTTCCGCTGGGGAAAAACAACTTTTAGCGATCGCCTTCCTCTGGGGACTAGCACGAGTCTCCGGGCTGCGCTTACCAGTAGCAATTGATACGCCACTCGGAAGACTAGATTCATCCCACCGTACTAACTTAGTCGAACGTTATTTTCCGTCAGCTTCTCATCAAGTAATCTTACTTTCCACCGATACCGAAATCGGTAAACAAGAAGTAGAAACACTGAGAAACAATGAAGCGATCGCCCGCGAATATCTCCTCAAATATGACTCATCCACCCGCCAAACAACCATACAACCAGGTTATTTTTGGTAATCTTAACATGTACTAGCATTGGACTTAGGAACTAAACTTTATCAGCAATCAAAGCTGTAGAAAAAATTCGTACTCAAAATGCATACATCTCTTCTCTATGAAACTGATTTCTATGCTTGGACTCAAGAGCAAGTAAGTTTGCTTAAAGCTCAAAAATGGGATGAAGTAGATACAGGTAATCTGATTGAGGAAATTGAGAGCTTGGGTAGGAAAGAACGCCAAGAGTTACGGAATCGTTTAGGAGTATTATTAGGACATTTATTGAAATGGCAGTTTCAATCTGAAAAACGTAGCAGTAGTTGGCTAGGTACAATTCGAGAACAGCGTGTCCAAATCAAATTGCTTTTAGAAGATAGCCCAAGTTTAAAGCCTTATCTCAATGAAATTTTTCTTGTTGCTTATGAACTCGGTTTAGCTTTAGCGATTCGAGAAACTCAATTAGGCGAACAAATTTTTCCAGAACAATGTCCTTACACTCCAGAACAAGTTACAAACTCTGACTTCTTTCCAGAACCATAAAACTTACTCAATTAACTCTTTGTGTCTTAGTGTCTTAGTGTTTAAAAAATGATTTTTTCACCACCAAGACACCAAGACACCAAGTTACTAAGAAAAATCATCAAAATATATGGAAACTCCTATCGAGCGCATCAAATTATCTCAAACAGCCAAAGAACAACTAACAAAACTTAAACGCAACACCAAAATTGACCAGTGGAATATTTTGTGTCGTTGGGCGTTTTGTTGTTCCCTCGCAGAACCCACAGCACCCTCCCCAGTCCCAATTCCTCAAGATAGTAATGTCGAGATGACTTGGCGCGTTTTTGGTGGCGAAATGTCTGATATTCTGCTATTAGCTCTCAAACAACGCTGTTATAACGACGGTTACGGTACAGACAAAGAAACTCTAATTACCCAATTTCGCCTGCATTTGCATCGTGGGATTGGATATTTAGCTGGTGATCCAAATATCAAGAAAATTGAAGATTTGATTGAATTAGCGACCAAGAATTGAAATTATGGTTAGTGATTAATACAAACACTACTAACTACTAACTACCAACTACTAATAAATTTAATTGCTCTTATGTCCGAGAGCTACATCGAAATTGAACGCCATAGAGCTGCGATATTCCGCATTGATTTGTCTCGCCCTGTAAGGTTGGCAATCGAGTGGTCTATTCTAAACAAAGAGACTACGTTTTTTGACTATGGTTGTGGATACGGTGGTGATGTCGATCGCATCGCCAATTTAGGTTATACCAGTTCTGGCTGGGACCCTTATTATTTCCCTAATCGCGATCGCATTCCTGCTGATGTCGTCAATTTGGGTTACATCCTGAATGTGATTGAAGATACAGAGGAACGCCGTCAAGCCCTTGTAAAAGCCTGGTCACTTGCTCGTAAAGTATTAATTGTTGCTGCTCAAGTCCTAGTTAATGCTCCGAGTCGCAATCTCATACCCTATGGCGATGGTGTTGTCACCCGCCATAATACGTTTCAGAAATATTACCAGCAAGAAGAACTTAAAAAATACATTGATGAAACACTGAATGTGGATGCTGTACCTGTAGCGCTGGGTATCTACTTTGTGTTTCGAGATGAAGCTGAAAAAGAAGCTTACAAAGCCTTACGCTTCTTCTCTAAAAATTCTACCCCCAGAGTCCGCATTCCAGTTAAACGGTTTGAAGATTACCAAGAAATGCTTCGGCCGTTAATGGATTTTCATGCTCAACGCGGGAGACTACCAGTCAAAGGCGAATTGGCAAATGAACAGGAATTATTAAAAGAATTTGGTAATTTCCGTCGGGCTTTTGCTGTGGTTTTGCAAGCTACTGATGAAGCAGAATGGGATGCGATCGCCTACCGTCGTTCTCTTGATATTCAAGTTTATCTGGCTTTGACCCATTTTGAAACTCGCCCCTCATGGCACAAACTATCACCTGAAATGCGCCACGATATCAAAGCATTTTTTGGTTCCTATGAAGAAGCTTGTGAAGTTGCTGATGCGAAGCTATTTAGCTTAGGAAAATTGGGGGTAGTAAAGACTGCTTGCGAAAAAAGCAAAATTGGGAAACGGACACGTAGCGCTTTATACGTTCACGTTTCTGCTCTGTGTGAACTTGATGCCTTATTACGAATTTACGAAGGCTGCGCTAGCCGCACTATCGGACGTGTTGATGATGCCACACTAATTAAATTTGATACCGAAAAATCACAAATTTCTTATCTGCTTTACCCAGAATTTGATACTGACCCTCATCCAGCTTTAAAAGCAAGTGTTGTGATTGACTTAAAAACTTTATACATAACTCACCGAGACTATGCTAGCAGAGCAAATCCACCTATACTCCACCGCAAAGAAACATTTGTGACTCCTGATTATTATCTCTACGAAGAGTTTTCTCAACTCACCCAAAAAGAAGTTGAACTAGGATTATTAAAACACAAAAGTGATATCGGTACTCGTGAAGGTTGGACAAAATGTCTTGCTGAACATGGGGTAGAAATTAGAGGACATCAGGTTTATCAATTGGGGATAAGGGATTGGGATTCTCCGTCATGAGACGCACTCGCGTTCGGGGATTGGGGAGTAAGATATGGTACAATCCCCCGGATTCATATGTGGAATCCATGCACAATCCAAAATCTAAAATCCATAGACGCCCTTTGGGCGGCTTCTCGTAGAGTAATCCAAAATCCAAAATTGTATGAGCCAAATTGGCACTAAATTACACATAGAATATGGCAATATATTTCCATCCCTGATCAGGAAAAACACAGATATACGCAAGTCATAGCTAACAATAAAGAAATACAAAATTTCATCCTTAAATTCTCATTCTCAAAAGTACATTAAATTAAATTCTCATTCCTGATAAACGTATAAAATACTGTGCAACAAATTCAATCTCTGCTTAAAGTATTTGAAAGCCGCAAGATGGCGGCTTTATTATTGCTAGGTTTTGCATCAGGTTTGCCCCTATTATTAATTGGCAATAACCTCAAAGCCTGGATGACTCAAGAACAGGTGGATTTGGCGGCGATTGGGTGGTTAAGCCTTGCTGCATTACCTTATTCGTTAAAGTTTCTTTGGTCTCCGTTTTTAGATCGGTTTACACCGCCATTTTTGGGACGAAGACGGGGTTGGTTGATTGTGACGCAGATCGCTTTAGTCGTCGCGATCGCTTTTATGGCTTTTCAACAACCCAAACAAGCGTTACAGCTTTTAGGCATCAATGCCATAATTATTGCTTTTTTGAGTGCAACTCAAGATATTGCTGCTGATGCTTACCGCACCGATGTTTTAACAGAATTAGAAATGGGTGCTGGCGCAGCAATCTTTATTTTAGGTTATCGAGTTGCGCTATTAGTTGCTGGTTCTTTAGGATTAATACTAGCTGATCGGATGCCTTGGTCGTCGGTATATTTGTTTATGGCAGGAATGATGGTAATTGGAATCTTTGGTGTTTTACTTGCACCAGAACCAAGACAAATTAGCCCTCCCGCTTCTTTAGCTGAAGCAGTTATCCTACCATTTGGAGAATTTTTCCAACGCCAAGGAGTTATCCCAGCCTTATTGATTTTGGTGTTTATCACCTTATATAAACTAGGTGATGCTTTATTGAGTAATATGGCAACACCCTTTTTACTCACCATTGGTTTCACTAAAACCGATATTGGGGCGATACAAGTAGGAATGGGATTAATTGCTACTATTGTTGGCGCTCTTGTCGGTGGTGTAGTTTTAAGCAGAATCGGTATCAATCGTTCACTGTGGGTTTTTGGAGGGTTGCAAGCTTTAAGTAACCTTGCTTACTTTATACTTGCCCAACCGCAATTTACTCAAAATTACCAATTACTGGTAATTACTATTAACATTGAAAACTTTTGTGGTGGATTGGGAACGGCTGCTTTTGTTGCCTTTTTGATGAGTCTTTGTAACCAGCGATTTTCCGCCACCCAGTATGCATTGCTTTCTAGTTTAATGGCCGTCAGCCGGGATATTTTGGCTGCTCCAGCCGGAGCGATCGCCAAAAGCACAGGTTGGTCTACATTTTTTTTAATTACTATTATTGCTGCCGTGCCAGGGTTATTGCTGCTACCTGTTTTCGCTCCTTGGAACCCTCAACCTATAGCAATGCCAAGACCAGGATTAGATGATGAGGAAGAAGATATATGGGGCAAAAACTAATAATTATTGTTGCCACAACAATCCTGTTATTTACAGGATTGTTACTTGGCTATGTGCTTTCCCAGTTAGTTTTAGGATTTCTTGGACTTAACCTCCTAACATTTTTGGGAACATTCAGTCTCATTTTGATTTTTGGCACACTTTATTATGTTTTATTTTGGGAGTTACGTAGGCAGTCTAACCGAGCCAAAGCTAGCAACTCACAGCCAGCAACTCAGCCATTAACTGAATCAGTAACACACTCACCAACTGAACCAACACTCAGACCTTCCAGCCCACGTGGAGCTGATAACCGTCTAAAAAATAAGCTAATTGCCATGGTAGCTGGCGACACCGCCGCCGCAGAACGCCTTGTTGAACAAGCAAGACAAGACTTTCCAGGAATGCCAGAAAGCTGGTACTGGGAAAGAGCGATCGCGGACTTAGAACGCGATCGTAGATAAAGGGATGTGGGGGTGTAAGAGAAAGCCAAGTTTTCATATTTGGCAGTGAAGTGTTTTCATTGGGACTGCCTTCTATTGCCTTTGTTCTTAAACATCCTGAACATCGCTAAAATAAATCATGTGAACTTCATAAATCTTCAGTTAAGCTTCATATCTCAAAAATGTCTATACTTCGTCAATACATAGCTCCCTTACTTGTAATGTTGATATTTTTATTTGCGCTAGTAGCAGTCAGTGCTCGTATATTCTTACCTGGGGATATGGCAGCACCCGCACCTGTTGAGGAAAATGGGGGGATAGGGAGAGTGGGAAACGCGGAAAATTTTGCCGACGCGGTGATACCAAGAGTAGGAGACGCACAGACATTAAGCGTGTCCTTTTTAGTCCCCATGTCGTCCTCAGCTCCCGTATTATCCTAGTGAGCAAAAACTTGCATTTTGATCAACCATTCCTCCCAGGGTACAAGAAAGCGGATAAATCCTGGGAATCAATCCGCAGTCCAAAATCTAAAATATAAAATCCAAAATCCAAAATCGGTTGATTTGTGGAACTGCTACCAGGTTACTGTATTCGTCATGGCTCCAGTTTAGATCGGGCATTGCTGGTAAAGTTCATGCAATTGACTTACCAAGAAATGTCTTCTGCTGGGGATTTTTCCCATCTCGCACAAACAGTACAACAATACTTTTCTAGCCAAACACCTTTGTGGTGGGTGGACTTTTTAGGAATGGAAAAAGACACAGAGACACTGGGACACCAGGAGGGGGAGACATTATCATTCTCTCACTCCCCCAGATCCACCGTAGCTTCTCTGTGGATGGGAAATGCGATTGACCAAGTTACAGGCGATCGCCATACTCATATTTTTTTACTCTATGTTGTGCCAGAACATCGACGACGAGGGATTGCAACAGCTTTGATGCGGTATGCAGAAGACTGGGCAAAAAAAAGAGGCGATCATCAAATCGGGTTGCAGGTGTTTCAATCTAACCAAGCCGCATTAAATCTTTACAATCACTTGGGTTACGAAACTCAGTCCTTGTGGCTCAAAAAACTTTTATAACTTTAATTTTTTTGCACTTTTAATTTTAAATTTTGAATTAATTGGTAAGTGGTAGTAGGGAATGGTACTTTTTATTTATGTATGACGAAGACGACCTCAGCCTACTTGATGTAGAAGTGGAGCTAGAAAGTCCTCTAGATAAAATGGAACCACTGACCGCAGAGTCAGAAGTGCCAAAACCCGATCCAGAGGAAATGCTACCGCTATTAGAGCATCCCCAACCCCAGCAAAGAATGCTGGCGGCACGTGCCTTTTGTGACGTCGAAGATGCACGGGCAATTCCCCATTTGATTAGTTTGCTGACTGATACTTGCCCTCTAGTACGGGTAAGTGCAGCTTATGGACTCGGACGTAACCCCAGCCCCGACGCTGTAGAACCATTGATTAATCAATTGGGGCGAGATTGGAATGGGTACGTACGCAAAGGCGTAGTTTGGGCCTTGGGTAACTGCCGCGATCGCCGTTGTTTAGCACCTCTAGCCGATGCTCTGAGAACAGATATTTCCGCAGTCCGATTGTGGGCTGCAAGTTCCTTAGCACAAATGGCGCAAATTGGTTATGAAACTGTGGTTGGGGCCATACCACCATTAATCGAAGCTTTGGTACAAGATCCTGTAGCACCAGTGCGGAGTAATAGCGCCTGGGCGATCGGACAGTTATGTCGCGAACTACCTTCTAATATTGTCTATGCCACTGCCATTGATGCCTTAATTCAAGCTTTTGCCGAAGACAAAGATTTAGGAGTCCGGGAAGACACCAAAGCCGCACTTTTAGGAGTAGGCGATCCACGAGGATTACAGTTGATTGAAACCCTAGAACAAGAAGGGTGGTTTTGATCGGGGATCCCCAATCCCCAATCCCTAACCACTGTACTGAATTCGATAAATGCGGTTGTTGGCTTCTTCTGTAAAAATTAGGCTACCGTCGGGTAAAGTTAATAAACCGACGGGGCGCCCCCAAGTTGTGGGAACGGTGGGGTTTAGGAGAAATCCGCTGAGAAAGTCTTCATAGTATCCTTGCGGACGCCCTTTAGCATCAAAAGGAACAAAAACAACTTTATAACCAGTACCGCGATCGCGATTCCAAGAACCACGAAAAGCTACAAAAGCACCATTGCGGTATTTTTCCGGGAAAGTTTGTTCGTTGTAAAATTGCAAACCCAAAGCTGCAGAATGCGCTTGAAACAAAACATCCGGTGTAGTGGTAGTCTTTACTAAATCCGGGCGTTTACTTTTACCGTTATTTGCTTGACGTGGATCAATATTGTTGGGCGCTAGGTATGCATAAGGCCAGCCGTAGAATTGACCTTGTTGCAGGCGTGTCAAGTAATCTGGTACTAAGTCATCACCGATACCATCCCTTTCATTAACGGTTGTGTAAAGTTGCTTAGTTACAGGGTGAAAATCTAAACCAACTGGGTTACGTAAACCATAGGCAAAAGTCTGTTGATTGGAACCATCCAAATTCATCACCTGCACAGAAGCCCGTGGTAAAGGTTCCTCATCCACGTTTGTACCGGAACCAATAGAAACGTATAGTTTATTACCATCGGGTGAGGCTATGACGTTGCGTGTCCAGTGCTGATTGTAACCATTAGCAGGAATATCAGCTATTTTTTGACCATTACCATTAAGTTCTTGCTGACCTTGGGTATAGGGAAAGCGTAGCACTGCATCGGTGTTACCTAAAAAGAAAGAATCTGCTGCAAAAGTCATACCCAAAGGACGATTCAGCCCGTTTTTAGCTGTAGCAAAAGTCTTTTTCACATCAGCCACACCATCACCGTTAGTGTCACGCAGCAAGCGAATGCGGTTTTGTCTGGTTTCAGTCACCAACACATCACCATTTGGAGTTAACGCTAACCAACGAGGTGCATCTAAATCTTCTGCAAAAACATTGACTGTAAACCCAGGTGGAACCCGCAGTGTTGGGTTAGCAGGAATTGAGACAACTTGAGGTGATTTTGAGGCGCTTTTAGTCGCAAAAGGTTTTGGTAAATTTTTCAAATTAATCCGAATGCGTTGAGGTGAGAGTGGTTTAGTGGGAATAACATTTTGAGACTGTGGAGAATTCTGTGCTACTGGTGTGGAAGTATCGACAGAAGCACGAGTATTTTGCTCGCACGCTACTGCTGTAGTTAGTAGTAAAACTAGCAGTAGGAAACTCCTAGAAGAATTTATTACAGTCATCCCAAATTGAAATCCAGCCCAACACTTATAAATGTATACTCACGACCAAAATACTGTCCCCAGTCTGCAAGTAGATGTTATGGAGGTTGGTTGTTTACTCCCCGCACTTCCCCCACTCCCCACACTCCCCACACTTCCTTATTCAGCCTGACTACAATATTTATTCACTTGTACTGCTAGCACATCTGATTGTTTTCCAGCAAATTCGGCTGCTTTGAGAGCATTGTCAATTTCATTTCTGGATGTTTGTATTTGTTGTGTACCAGATGTTGAAGCTTTTGCTAGCTTTGCAGTATTAAGCGCTTTACCTGCTCTGTTGATATTTTGACTGAGTGTTGTAAATACTTTGACAAACCGAGTCTGGTATTCTTTTAGCTTGGGATCTTTTAAGTTTAGTTGCTCAATTTTTTTAGTTGCTACTTGTAAATCCTTAGCTAGTTTCAAGCTTGTTGCAACCTGAGTACCTTTATTGATTTCTAATAAAGAATTTCCTTCGTTCACAGTCTGAATTAGTCGCTGACATTGGGAAGCTTTGCTGTCGTTGCAACCGACTAGTAATAAAGTCAGGCTTACAGTTATAGGAACAATAATATTATTTTTACGATACCCTAAAGACATTTACACCCGACCAAATTTAATATATGAAATCCAAATAATCGTAACCAACAGTAACCACAGATTCAGTGATTTGGGTTAGAGTTCCGATAATTCGGGATTGGAGATCGGGGAATAGGAAAACAATTTGAAGTGAGAACGTTCGGGTTTTGAACCTCAAGTTTGAGTTTGGTACTTGAGAGATGTGCGATTATCCCTCCGGGAGGCTCCGCCAACGCTCGATGTTTCATTGTACTTAAGAGATGGGTGGGCGATCCGCACTTGAATTTTACCCCTGGGACTTTTTTATAATTTCTAGCAAATCCTCCCATATTGTAACGGTGGATAAAACACAGTTAATTAGTCACTATTCACCCTCAAGGATTAATCTTTGTTATCAAACAGAGGGATTATCGGCTAAATGCTACCTTTTATACACTATTATCTAGTGTTTGGTGGTTATTAACTATGTCCAATAGCCTTTACTAAGTTATCAACCGGAGCATTTAATGTTATATTTGCAACATTTAAATTCAAAAATAACATGATTAGAAAAGCTGTCACCAACTACTAATGAGTATAATTATTTGCCCAGGTATACATATACAAGAATTAACAGAGAACTTTCTTATGGCTTGGAAAGACTCAGTTGTTCACAGTTTGCAGTCTCCAGATTCAGTAGAGATACTAGTATACCCAGGCGAAGTTTTTTCATCATTATCAGCATTTCATATTTTAGAGTTTTTACACAAACACTTAGGAGACAGGCTAGAATCGCCGCTTATATTTATTTGTTTTAGTGCTGGTGTAGTTGGAGCGATCGCAGCCGCATCTTCATGGCAACTACTAGGAGGTAAAATAAAAGCTTTTATTGCTATAGATGGATGGGGAGTACCATTATGGGGAAACTTTCCTATCCATAGGATGAGCCATGATTACTTCACTCACTGGAGTTCTAAACTACTGGGTGGCGGCGAAAATAATTTTTATGCAGATCCAGCAGTTGATCATTTGGAAATGTGGCGATCGCCCCAGACCGTCCAAGGCTGGTGGGTAGACTCATCTTTTGGGGAATCGCCATCCCAGCAAAGTTTAACTGCGGCGGAATTTTTGCATAGACTTTTGGTGCGTTATGAAAAAATTAGTCCGGAAAGTATAAGTGCTAAGGAGGAGTGAGAATTGAAGATCGTCGAGGAGAGGGGACGCGGTGTCCCTTATCTCCTATGCTCCCCGCGTCCCCCTTATCTCCCACCTCTCCCAATCCCCAATCCCCTATTCCCCAATTTCTGATGTTTCCAACTGAACCTGCTGCTGTAAATAAAGGATTTGGCGTCCTGCTCAGAAACCGTGGTTTTATGCTGCTGTGGATTGGGCAGTTATTTTCCCAGCTTGCGGATAAAGTTTTCTTTGTTTTAATGATTGCTCTATTAGAAAACTATCCGCCTCCTGCGGGTATAGCCGAAAACTCGATGTACTCAGCTTTAATGGTGGCGTTTACAATCCCAGCAATTTTGTTTGGTTCTGCTGGAGGTGTGTTTGTTGACCGCTTTCCAAAAAAGCTGATTATGGTTGGTTCAGATGTCGTACGTGGTTTGTTGACACTGTTAATACCGCTTTTACCACGGGAATTTTTGATTTTATTAATACTAACTTTTGCGATTTCCACTGTGACGCAGTTTTTTGCACCCGCAGAACAAGCGGCAATTCCGTTATTGGTGAAGCGAGAGAATTTGATGGCAGCCAATGCCTTGTTCAGCAGCACAATGATGGGTGCTTTAATTGTAGGATTTGCGATCGGCGAACCAATGTTAAGTTGGGCAAAAAATTATCTTGGTCCCGACTATGGTCAAGAGCTGGTAGTAGCAATATTGTATATGTCTTCTGCTGGGATCATGCAGCCCATTAACTTTAAAGACAACAGAACCATTGGCGAACAGGAAGTAAGTATACATCCTTGGACAGATTTTAAACAAGGCTTGCGCTATCTCAAAAGGAACCGCTTGGTATTGAATGCCATGCTGCAACTAGTGACTTTATATTGCGTATTTGCAGCCCTAGTAGTGCTAGCAATTCAATTAGCAGCAGAATTTGGATTAAAAGAGAAACAATTTGGCTTTTTCTTGGCAGCAGCAGGCATAGGAATGGTGATTGGAGCAGGGATTTTGGGTCATTGGGGTGAGAAATTTCATCACAAGCCCTTACCCTTGATCGGGTTTTTGATGATGGCAGCAGTTTTAGGGGTCTTCACTTTTGTCCACCAACTGTCATTGGCTTTAGGACTTTGTGCTGTTTTGGGAATAGGTGCAGCCCTAGTTGGTGTGCCAATGCAAACTTTAATCCAACAACAAACCCCACCTTCGATGCTTGGTAAAGTTTTTGGGTTTCAAAATCACGCCATCAATATAGCTCTTTCTTTACCACTGGCAATTACTGGCCCAATCACTGATGCTTTAGGCTTGCGAAACGTGTTAATAGGAATGAGTGCGATCGTCGCGATTATCGGTGTTTGGGCTTGGCACAATACCCGTCGAGTTTTGCAAGACGTGATATAGAGGATCGGGGATTGGGGAAAGGGGACAAGGAGGACAAGGAGGACAAGGAGGACAAGGGAGAATAACTATTGACCAATGCCCAATGCCCCATGCCCAACTCAAATGTCAGGGATAAGTGATAATCCCAAGAAATGATCAAAGTTTTAAATTAAAATGAGAATTTAACTACAGAAATTCTGCATTATCTTAGCTAATAGGTGAGGTTCGACTGTGCGTTCACGAAGTGTCTCCGTCGGAGAATCGCGTTCCCCAATCATTGGTTCACAAACCGAGAAGCAAGCCCAGTCTAGTGTATCTTCATCGCCAGTCGTGACGCCCAGACGTGCATCTGGTGGTTTTGCACTGCTTGACAGTCTAAAACGCCATGGCGTCGAATATATTTTTGGTTATCCTGGTGGTGCGATTCTACCAATTTATGATGATTTGTATAAAGCGGAAGCTAGTGGTGAAGGCATCAAGCACATCCTAGTTAGACATGAACAAGGTGCAGCCCATGCAGCTGATGGTTATGCCCGTGCTACAGGAAAGGTAGGGGTATGCTTTGGCACATCAGGTCCAGGGGCGACTAACTTGGTAACAGGTATTGCCACTGCTTATATGGACTCGATCCCCATGGTCATAGTCACGGGACAAGTACCCCGTCATGCAATTGGTACAGATGCGTTTCAGGAAACCGATATTTACGGTATTACACTGCCAATTGTGAAGCACTCTTATGTAGTGCGTGACCCCAAAGATATGGCACGGGTCGTAGCTGAAGCTTTCCACATTGCTACAACGGGACGACCAGGGCCAGTTTTGATTGATGTTCCTAAAGATGTAGCATTTGAAGAATTTGATTATTTACCTGTGCAACCGGGTTCGGTGAAGTTACCGGGATATCGCCCTACAGTCAAGGGAAATCCCCGCCAGATCCATGCAGCAATTCAACTGATTCGCGACAGTCGCCGTCCTTTGTTGTACGTCGGTGGAGGTGCGATCGCTGCTGATGCTTACGCAGAACTTCAAGAATTGGCTGAGTTATTCCAAATCCCTGTCACCACAACTTTAATGGGTTTGGGTGCTTTTGATGAGCATCATCCTCTATCTTTGGCAATGCTGGGAATGCATGGTACTGCTTATGCTAACTTTGCAGTTACCGATTGTGATTTACTCATTTGTGTGGGTGCAAGATTTGATGACCGGGTCACGGGCAAGTTGGATGAATTTGCTTCCCGCGCTAAGGTAATTCATATCGACATCGATCCCGCAGAAGTCGGTAAAAATCGCATCCCCGATGTACCTATAGTTGGTGATGTCAAAAATGTATTGCAAGACATTTTACGCCGATGTGAAGAATTGGGTATCAAAGGTACACCCAACCAAACCCAAGAGTGGTTGAGATTAATCAATCGCTGGAAAGAAGAATATCCTTTGGTTGTACCACACCATGCCGATAGCATTTCGCCACAAGAAGTAGTTGTAGAGATCGCTAGCCAAGCGCCTCATGCTATCTACACCACAGATGTCGGTCAACATCAAATGTGGTCAGCTCAATTTCTCCAAGCAGGGCCTCGACGCTGGATTTCTAGTGGTGGTTTAGGAACAATGGGTTTTGGTGTACCAGCGGCGATGGGTGCCAAAGTTGCGTTCCCTGATCAAGAAGTCATCTGTATTAGCGGTGATGCCAGTTTCCAGATGTGTTTACAAGAACTTGGCACACTTTCACAGTATGGAATAAATGTCAAGACAGTCATTCTCAATAACGGTTGGCAGGGGATGGTGCGTCAGTGGCAACAAGCTTTCCACGGTGAGCGTTACTCCTGTTCCAACATGGAAGTAGGGATGCCAGATATTGAATTATTGGCAAAAGCTTATGGCATTAAAGGCGTAGTAGTTAACAATCAAGAAGAATTGACAGATGCGATCGCCCAAATGTTAGCCTATGATGGCCCGGTGATTCTTGATGTCCATGTTACCAAAGACGAAAACTGTTACCCAATGGTAGCGCCCGGAAAGAGCAACGCTCAGATGATCGGTTTGCCTAAGCAAGCACCGAAAGTTGATGTCGAAGCTGTCTATTGCAGTAATTGTGGTGCGAAAAACCTTCCCGCTAACAATTTCTGTCCAGAGTGCGGCACAAAGTTGTAACAAAGGGTTTGTAGTGAGTGCTAACGCGCTCACTACAAAAATCTCAAAGTGAGTTGACCCTGTGATAAAAATTCATCTAAATATATAAAATTTCAAATTTTTACCCACACCAGTAGTTTTGTTGCAATTAGATAAGCAAACAAACTGCTTGTGTGACTATCCAATCATACGAGCAACATAGTACCTATCTGCCCTTGAGTGCCTTATTAAAATTTTGCCGATAGGGCTTATTTGTAATATACAAAACTGGCCATAATAAAGACAACATCAGGCGGTTAGCTGTACTGCGAGTAAAATTTGTTTTTCTATATCCACTCCAGAATTTCCAAGCGAAACCTGTATAACCTACTATTAATAAAACAGCAATTAATCCACTCATTGCAATTTGCTCCACAATCAAAAAATAGAATTTGAGTTCAGAATTTTCACGCGATCGCGCAATCTGATCAATTACACTAATCAAACATTACTAAACGTTGTAGTTAAGCACCCGCTTTGATAGATAAATTTTCATAACTCCAGTTTAAATTAGCTTTCCCCTTACTATCCAGTTAGGGAACAGGAAACGGGGAACAGGGAATTTTTTCTATCCCTGATTCCTATTTTCAAGCTAATGTAGCAAGTAAATATACTTATATCTAGCTAGATGCATCTATTGGAAGTTCCTCAAATTTCAATATCCGTAGGACACTAAAGAAAGCAGATAAAACTAATCTGATTTGCTTTGACGCAGCAAGTGTTGCAAACAGCCTAAGGAGGATTTATGAGAGCAGTATTAATGGCAGGGGGTTCAGGAACACGGCTTCGTCCACTCACTTGTGATCTGCCTAAACCGATGGTGCCGATTTTAAATCGACCAATTGCGGAACATATTATTAATCTTCTCAAACGACATGACATTACAGAAATAATTGCCACACTGCATTATCTCCCAGATGCTTTGCGAGATTATTTTCAAGATGGCAGCGATTTTGGCGTCCAAATTACTTACTCTGTTGAAGAAGACCAGCCTTTAGGTACTGCTGGATGTGTAAAAAATATTGCCGAACTTTTGGATGAAACTTTTTTAGTAATTAGTGGTGATAGTATCACCGATTTTGATTTAACAGCAGCGATTGAATTTCATAAACAAAAAAAATCAAAAGCTACTTTGATTTTGACTCGTGTTCCGAACCCTATTGAATTTGGGGTAGTAATTACTGATGAAGATCATCGGATTTGCCGATTTTTAGAAAAACCTTCTACAAGTGAAATTTTTTCCGATACTGTTAATACCGGCGCTTATATTTTAGAACCAGAAGTTTTGGAATATCTGCCTGCTAACACTGAATCAGACTTTTCTAAAGATTTGTTTCCTCTGTTGTTGGCAAAAGGTGAACCAATGTATGGTTACATCGCCCAAGGTTATTGGTGTGATGTTGGTCACTTAGATGCCTATCGGGAAGCTCAGTATGATGCATTGGAGCAAAAAGTTAACCTTGAGTTTCCATACCAAGAACAATTTTCTGGTGTTTGGATCGGTCAAAATACTTATATAGATCCAACGGCTAAAATTGAAGCCCCTGTGGTGATCGGCGACAATTGCCGTATAGGTGCCAGAGTACACATAGAACCAGGAACTATCATTGGAGACAAGGTAACTATAGGGGCGGATGCAAATCTCAAGCGCCCCATTGTGTGGAATGGTGCCATTATCGGTGAAGAAGCCCAACTTTCAGCTTGTGTAATTTCCCGTGGTACTCGTGTAGATCGTCGCGCCCACGTTTTGGAAGCTGCTGTAGTTGGTTCTTTGTCAACTGTGGGAGAAGAAGCTCAAATTAGTCCTGGTGTGCGAGTTTGGCCGAGTAAGAAGATTGATTCAGGGGCAATTCTAAATATTAACTTAATTTGGGGAAATACTGCTCAACGTAACTTGTTTGGGCAACGGGGTGTACAAGGATTGGCAAATATCGACATTACCCCAGAATTTGCGGTGAAATTAGGTGCAGCTTATGGTTCCACCTTAAAACCTGGTTCGCGGGTAACGGTTTCCCGTGATCAACGTAATATTTCCCGCATGGTAACACGATCGCTAATTGCGGGTTTGATGTCTGTTGGTATTGATATTCAAAACTTAGACGCAACTGCTATCCCCATTGCCCGTACAGTTATACCGACAATGGGAGTAGTTGGTGGTATCCATGTGCGGGTACATCCTGATCGCGCAGATTACATCCTCATTGAATTTATGGATGCTAAAGGTATTAATATTTCCAAAGCCCAAGAAAAGAAAATCGAAGGGGCTTACTTTAAAGAAGATATGCGGCGATCGCTCATTCATGAGATTGGTGATGTTGCTTATCCCAGTCAAGTAGTTGATGAATATTGCACAGCCTTTGAAAAATTATTACACATAGATACGCTGCGTAACAGTCGAGCAAAAGTAGTAATAGACTACGTCTATGCTGTATCTGGAGCGGTTTTACCGCAAATGTTAGATACATTTGGTGCAGATGCAGTGGTATTGAATGCCAGTTTAAATAAAACTGCGATGTCTGCTACTGATCGGGAAGCGCTGCTAACACAACTTGGTCACGTGGTGGAAGCTTTAAAAGCCAATTTTGGTATCCAAGTATCAGCGAATGGTGAACAGTTGATTCTAGTTGATGAATCCGGTATACCGATTCGTGGGGAAATGTTAACTGCACTGATGGTAGACATGATATTAACTTCTAGTCCCAGAGGTACAGTAGTGGTACCGGTACATGCATCCAGTGCGGTAGAACAAATAGCCCGTCGCCATGATGCTAAGGTGATTCGTACCAAAGCTAACCCCACAGCCTTGATGGAAGCAAGTTATAAAAATGCCAATGTAGTTTTAGGAGGTAGTGCAGACACTGGTTTTATTTTCCCCCAACTGCATCCGGGTTTTGATGCGATGTTCTGTATTGCCAAATTAATTGAGATGCTAACGATTCAAGAGCGATCGCTAGCCTCAGTACGTTCAGAATTGCCACGAGTTATTCACAAATCCCATATTATCCGGTGTCCTTGGACTGCAAAAGGCGCATTAATGCGCCACTTGGTTGAAACCCATCCAGCCCAAAATCTGGAATTAATTGATGGAGTAAAAATTTGTCAGCAATATGATGATAGTTGGGTGCTATTGTTACCAGATGCGAGTGAACCACTAGTACATTTATATGCAAATAGTAATGATCGCGATTGGGTCGATGAAAACTTGAGGAATTACCGCGCCCGCATCCAGGCCTTTGTGGAAAGAGAACAAGAGCAAGTTGTAGCTGAAGTGTAAGACAGTTAGAAATTATTAATACTCTCACGGCTACGTAAATATAATTACACTTATTCGTGCAGCCGTGGGATTTTTTCTTAGCTAGATTTTCCCTGTTTGGGTGAATAGTCAGGGCAGTTGCTTGCTTCTTCAGTTAACACAATTGAAGGTTGGACTGCACAATTCAAATGATGATTTTGTGAGAAATATTGACATTTTCTACAGGGAACTTTACGTGAGTTATGAATTGCAAAAACTAACTTATTTTCTTGTGAAAGTCTCCTCATTTTGGACAAAAATACCAAAAATACTACCCAAATTATAATGAAAGCAAGAGAACCTCCAGCAAGAACAATTTTTGCACTAGGAATGCTTGAATTATCAACTTTTCTATCTTCTACTTTTACTTCACTATGAATAGTCTGGTTCAACAAATTTTCGGCTGCTAGATTTTGTATGAATTCTTCCTGAAGATGCATATCGACACCGTTAGTGAAATTTATTTACAGCATGGTTTAATGAATCTCTTGCGATTGACAAATTATAATGTCAAATTTTCTACTCTCTGAGCAGAGTATGACTTGTCAATATTGATTAGTTAATAAAACCGATATTATAGATGTAGCAAACTTTATATAAGAATATCTCTGTCAAGAGTTTTGCTTGTAGATAATAGATATATGTCAAAAGGAATAAGAAAAATTTATTCCGATGAGCTAATCATAAAAAATATAGCAATCCTCAATCACATAAACAGTAAGAACCCCGACTTTTTAAAGAAATCGGGGTTCTATATCTTCGTTTACATTGTCTGCACAGCGATCGCTTGAATAGCTTCTTAATTGCTTTGAATAGAAAACTTTTCTATCTATCAAATCAAAAGTATTTTGATGCATAGTCTATTTGTAATCACAAATAGTTGAGTCTGTAGTCTAATTAGGGCATATAGTATATATGAATATCAAATAAATTAACTTTATTTTTCAAATATTTAACCATTAAAGTGCTTACTACGAACCTATAAAGACTTTTTTAAATGCAATTGTTTGCTGAGTCAAATTCCCCTTTCTTGGAGAAAAGTATCAAAGGTTAACCGATTTGGAAGCGAAGTTTGTGCGCCTAGTTTAGTCGTTGCTATAGCACCTGCTGCTGCACCCCAAACTACTGCTTGACGTAAGGGAAGTCCTTGGAAAAGTGCAGCCGCTAAACCACCATTAAATGCATCTCCAGCTGCAACCGTATCCACTGCTTTGACTGGAAATGCAGGTACAAAAAAAGTTTCACAAGAAGTAGCACAAACTACACCTTGAGCGCCTAATTTCACGATCGCATTTTTCACACCCTTATTCAACAAAGCTTCGGCTGCTTTCTTTGCAGACTCTTGCCCATCCACAGGAAAGCCTACTAATTGACTTGCTTCTACTTCATTAGGAGTGATAATATCTACCAAATGGTAAAGTTCATTTGGTAAATTTGACTGGGCGGGTGCAGGGTCGAGAATAACGGTTACTCCTGCTGCTGTTGCTGCTTGTGCTGCTGCAATCACCGTAGCGATCGGAATCTCTAGTTGTAAAAGAAGTGCTGTAGCTGTCTGCAACAAACGCGACATTCTAGTTACATCTTCTTGGTTAACGCATCCATTTGCACCTGGAATCACAACAATTTGATTTTGAGTTGCATTGTCAATGATGATGATAGCAACACCAGAACTAACAGTTTCGTCTACCAATACATTTTCAGTTTGTACACCAGCAGCTTGCAAACTATCAACAAGTTCAGCACTAAAACTTTGTCCGCCTACACGTCCCACCATTTGTGTAGGAACTCCCAATCGTGCTAACGCTACTGCTTGATTTGCACCTTTTCCTCCAGGAACTTTAAAGAAATCGTATCCCAGCAGTGTTTCACCAGGGAGTGGTAATCGCGGTGCAGTCCCCACCAAATCCATATTGATACTACCGAAGACGATCGCTGTCATAAGTGTTTGACAAATAGAAAATTCAAACAGACTCAAAGATAGTACCTATAAAGTTAGCACCTGCTAACTTCGCTCCTGTGAGGATAGCACCTGTAAGGTCAGCCCCGGCTAAATTTGCTCCTTTGAGGTTACTCCATCGCAAGTCAGCACCTCGCAAGTCAGCCTCACTCAAATTAGCCCGCAACAAGTATGCACTACTGAGGTGAGCTTTGCTGAGATTTGCTTGGTAAAGATCAGCTTTATAAAGGTAAGCTTCTATTAGTTCCGCCTCGTGCAGGTTCGCTTTGCTCAAATCTGCTTCTATCAAGTTAGCTTCAATTAAGTTGGCAAAACAAAGGTTAGTGCGGTGCAATTTGGCTCCACCTAAATCAGCACCTCTCAAATTTGCGCCTTTCAAGTCAGCGCCAATCAAGTTCGCATCAGCAAGCACAGCATTTTTGAGATTGGCTTCACTCAAGTTAACTCCAATCAGATTGGCTTGACTCAAATTCGCTTGTGTAAGTTTGGCATAACTTAAGTTTGCAACACTGAAGTTAACTAAGCTCAAATTAGCTTCAGTCAGATTTGCTTCATAGAGATCAACACCACTCAAGTCTGGTTCAAGATTAGGGTTTTGATCTCTCCACTCCATCCATTTGACTGCACCAGCTTTCAGTAAAGCCAGATGCTCTTGATTTGCCATTTTCTCTCCTTTATTCCTGACGCGCTGCGAGGGGATTTGTCCGACCTGCGACATTTTCAATTGCTGCTAACGCTCCAGCTGCACCTGCAAGAATATCTCGTTCTTGTCCACCCAAGTAAAGCCGTCCAAAACTACCTACAGCTTGAACTTCTAGGATATTAATCGCTGCTGCTTTTTCTGCTTCATTGGCTGCGAGGGCGGCGTAAGCAGCAGGCTCAACTTCCAAGATATATAATGTCTGTCCCGCCAGTAATAATTGTCCTCGGCGTGTGCGATTAATTAGTTGTGTTTGGTAAGCATCAATGTTGCGGATAATTTGGCTAGAAACAACACGCGGTTTGAGACATTCCTCTCTTCTGACTCCGAGTGTCGCCAAAATTGCTTGACCAGCAGCTCGTGTTTCACCCTGAGAGCCAGAATGAACTTCTAATAAACCGTACAATCGTTCTACTACCTGAACTCCCGGACGCACAGAAGCAGATTTCAGTGCTACATCTGTAATGCGATTAATTTCAATTCCAGGAGAAATTTCAATCCACAGCGATGTATCCCCAGGTAATGGCAAAAAACCTTGAGCTACCGTTCCTATATATGCTGCATGTTGAGGTTGCAAGCTATCGAGAAATACGAAACTGCGTAGTTCTACTCCCAAGGTTCTATTCTCCAGTCATCAGGGTCAAAGTGATTTGTTGCAAAATGTGTATTTAAGTTTAAAGTACCATAAAGCTGAGTCAATGCTGAAGATAGGGGAAAGGAAAAATGATTCTAGAAATTTAGATGAGAATAAGACATATTTGTTATTCCTGAGTTCTACTTTTCAGCACTCATCTAAATTGTGATTTGATGTCTTTATATTTTTAGAGGAAAAACGTATTTTTAAAAAGTGGAATTTCTCGTCTCTTATAATGTTCTAAATAATCTAAAATTGCATAAACTAGAACTTCTTTTTTCAGAAAAATTTTCCAATCTTGACTTACCTATTACGGTTTTTTCGGTAAAAAGCTGCGGCTAACACCACACAAGATACTTAGACAATATCTATAATCATAGAGGTAAGATTATATACACGAATATATGAAAATTGATTTTTTTAGTGGTCAAGTACAAGTGATAAACTACTCTGATCCTAAAATAGATGGAAATATTTACTTAGATAAAAGCGTCTTAGATAAACTAAGGGAATGGAAATGGCTTGATAAAGAAATTCTGGAGGAACTTGAGTTTAAAATTTATCCAACACCAAACCTGTACTGTTTATACCAATGGCAAATTTCCGCTCCAATACCTGTTACTAAATATCTTCAGCCTAGTCGAATCCCTGAAGAACATGGAATTGTAGCACAGTGGTGTCCTGCAATTACAGGTCAGATTAACTCTCAAGAAATTGATGGTAAAAAAATTTATATTTGTAAATATTAATTAAATCAATATTTTTAGCCTAATGCCACACAGATTAAATGTGTGGCATATTTTTTAAAAAATCTAAGGTGATTCGGCTAATATGTTTTCACTTGCATATTGGATTTGTTTATTAATCTTTGAAAAGCCGTAAATATACTGCCCTAAAGCGTTAGCCTGTCGGGAGGGTGCAACTAAATGGGCATTAATTTTAGCTTCTTTGAGCAGACGTTGGATATCTTCCCACAAGAACTCTCCGCCCCCACCAGTGAGAATCACATCAGTGACGCGCTCTGGTAGCCAAACGAGAATACGAGAGCAGATTTCACGGGAAAACATTTCTGTAAGTAAAGGAAGAAAATCATCTAGGTTGGTGGGTTTACTAGCACCTTTAGGAAGATAGAAACGCTCTCTTTTAGGTTTGTTAGTTGCAGAAATTAACGCTAAAGACTGACTATCTGCGCCTTCAATATCGGCAGCTATCAGTTCATACAATTTGCTCATACCAAAGTATTCACTCTTAGAAGCATCTCTAACAAACTGGAAATTACTCACCATGAGCATATGAAAGTTTTCATGACCAATATCAACGATCCCGACTGAAACCTTAGTAAAATCAGGCATTGCTGCGGTTTTTTTCGGTTGGGCTTCACACCATAGTAAACTGCCATAGCCTTCTGGCATTACCCAAACTTTACCAATATTTAGCGACACATCTTCGCCGCGAAACTTCATCGTGTGAGGACCACTCAATTGGCTAACCAGCTGGGCTTTTTCCTTTTCAAACTGTTCTTGAGAAAGGTAAGGCAAACCTAACACAACAGAAATATCATCTTTCAGCTTGAAGTAACCAGCACAAGCCAAGGTTTTGACAACTGCATCTTCTACCTTAGATTGGCCTACACCCAAATTAGCACCGAAGTCCGCAGCTAGTTGACCTATAGCATATCCACTACCTTGATACTCCAACCACAAATCCATCAAGGGATCTGTTGCACGGGCTTCAAAGACACCTCCCCGCACTTGTTCCATTGACATTTCTTTAACGTTGGCAGAGACAAAGATTACATTTCCTGGTTCGCGGCTGACACAAGATTTTGTGGAAGTTCTACCTAAGTCAACACTGAGAATTTTTTTACTTCCAACATCGTTTGGTTTTAGAGTTTTGATTGATTTAGTCGCTGCTATTGCTGTTAAAAGACTTGTATAGTAGTCATTGGGAACAATAATTAACTCCTCTTTTAATTGTTCGAGAACTTGGTTAGTTTGTTCCACCGCTGCTTTAAATCTGTTTAAAGTATCTGCTGTAGGTTCTCTATCAATCTCCCACATTAAGGAAATAAGATTTTGCTGCAATCGCACTGCCAAACGCAAACAGTCTTTTTCAACTTCATCTAATGCGTGTTGGCGAGTTAAATCATGAATCTGCCTTTTGCTTTCATCAGCTAATTCATAATATTTCTTCTCTAAATTTGCGTATTTATCTATTAATTCATTTGCAACTTGTTTGTGATGTTTGGCTGCTTGTCTGTCCTTTTCTCCAGCAGCATGAGCAGTAAAAGCACCTGCAACAGCACCAACCGCCGCTCCTAAAGCACCGAACACAAGAGGAATTATAAAAATCATAGAATTTTTGACTAATTATCTAGCAATGAGGAGGAAGGTAAGGAAGTTGAGAATCAGGCAACAACTTACTATCTGCTGATGTGAGTCCTAAAGATTGAGCAATAGCGACTGATTCACGTAACCGTTGCATAGCCTCTTCTACTCCTGGTGCAATTGGACGATTTGTAATTTCTTGATTAATTGCTTCTGCTTCGGCCAAAAATTCTAGATTTTTCTGATGTTCATAAATCAGTTCATTTTCAATTGCCTGTAATCTTTCTAATTCTTGCTTAGTTAAAGATTCATAATAGATTCTTACCGTTTGTTTATGGTCATCGAGGATTTTGAAAAACTCGTAAACCATACCCGCAGTTCCAACAACAGCTAAAACTGGTGCTGCTGCGGTTAAAGCGATCGCTATTGGTGGACAAGCTGCTGCTAATGTTGTCGTTGTAAATGCCGTTGCACCACCGACTGCACCACCCATGACGGTATCTTTTAATGTTGCTGTAGTCGCTTCCTGTGCAGAGATTTCACCTCGGACTACACGCAGTGCATTAGTTAGAAGCGAAAAAGGTGCGGCTGTGACTGCACCCACAGCAGCCCCCAAGGGTGCAGCTTGAAAACCTGCTTTGACAGCACCAGCCAGGTTGTCAAACTGCCATTTGGCATTCAGTCTCATTTGCTCCTGCCACGTCATGGTTTTATCACCACGAGTTATGTTGTCTTTGGCATTTTCCCATTTGATATTGTTGGGGTTATTAGACCCTCCTTTGCTGTGGGGTTCGATATGACTGGCGTGTTTACCATCCAGATACTTTTCCACATTACTAGCTGGAGATTTGCCGTCAATACCTGCGCGTTGAGATGGGGGAATCTTCTCTAACATTTCTTGGGCTTGCACCCTGGTTCTTGAAGGTTCACCAGGTCGAATTCCACCCTTGTATAATCTATGAACTGTACTTAAAGGTAAATCCTTTAAATTGGCGTGGTGAATTTTGGTTGTCGCAGCAGCGTTGAAAGTAGAATTAGGATGATAATTGTCAGACATGAGTGATTACCTTTCTTTTTATAAATTAAATAAAATTACGGTCATAAACGATTTTGCTGTGTTAAATATAACCTACTAATTGATCTTCATGCCCTAATCCAAAATTTCTCCTGGGTTTTCTGCTTTCATCTCACATTCATCAGACTAAATACCTGCTTCGTTGTATAAAGTATCTACTATTTAGAAGCAGTGATATGTATAGCTTTGGTCATTTTATGTATAGATAATTCTATGTTTGGAAAGTATCAATTAAATATCACAATACTTGTGAAAGATGGATATTTATGTGGAATGAACTCGAAGTGCGATACTTGAAATATGTGATCGCTGTGACTGAGTTGTTGAGAATTGAGCTTAACTAGTCGCATACTAAGTCATACCGAACTCAGGTTATATAAATACCGTAAATACTCCCAGAAAACAGCTTGCTTGTTCAGAATTGTCTAATATCTTCCAAATTTGGATGTGGTAGCTACCAAATCAAAGAGCGAAAATAGAATACATAGGTGTTGCAGTGATCAGTTATTTTAGTCAAGCTCTTGCACAAATAACTGAAAACCCCGCTTAATTACCCTTACTAAGGATGGAAAAAGAATAAATTACCTCTCTCTCCTTACTAAGGGAAGGTTGGGGTGGGGTTTTTAAGTTTACTGATAATAGAAAACTGATCACTGATAACTGTCATATAAGGAGTTTATTATCTGTGGTTTTACAAGTAAAAACTAGCGCCTACGAAGCAAAAACCCAAGAAATAGCCAAAGTCTTGCTAGGAGAGACACAAGAAAATCGGAATTTTTTTTCAGCGTTACGTGATCAGATGCGCTGGGATGATAAGATGCTGGCTTGGGCGATGAGTAATCCCGGATTACGGGTGCAGTTGTTTCGTTTTATAGATACTTTACCTGCTTTACATAGCAAAGCAGAAATTGCCGCTCATTTACAAGAATATTTAGGCGATGAATCAGTAGAATTACCAGCAGCCCTGAAAGGGATGTTAAATTTTGCCAATCCTGATTCTATGCCAGGGCAAGTTGCTGCTACAACTGTAGCTACAGCAGTAGAAACATTAGCTCATAAATATATTGCTGGAGAAAATCTCAAACAGGTACTCAAAACAATTGAGCGACTACGTAAAGACAAGATGGCTTTCACCGTAGATTTATTGGGTGAGGCGGTAATTACAGAAGCAGAAGCACAATCTTATCTGGAACGCTATCTTGATTTAATGCAACAATTAGCAGAAGCCGCGAAGAATTGGGCAACTGTGCCATTGATTGATCAAGCAGATGGCAAAGCAATACCTAAAGTTCAGGTTTCTGTGAAGTTAACGGCGTTTTACTCCCAGTTTGATTCATTAGATCCTCAAGGTAGTGAAGATAGGGTAAGCGATCGCATCCGTATTCTTTTACGTCGTGCTAAGGAATTGGGTGTTGCTGTTCACTTTGATATGGAACAGTACGAGTATAAAGACTTGATTTTTAGCATTTTGAAAAAACTTTTGCTCGAAGCAGAATTTCGCACCCGCACAGATATTGGTATGACGATCCAAGCATATCTGCGCGACAGCGAACAAGATACCAAAACATTAATTGATTGGGCAAAACAGCGTGGTTATCCCATCACAATTCGCCTGGTAAAAGGTGCGTACTGGGATCAGGAAACCATCAAAGCAGAACAGAAACATTGGCCACAGCCAGTTTACAACGACAAAGCCGCAACAGATGCGAACTTTGAAAATATTACCCAGTTGTTGCTAGAAAATCACCAATATGTGTATGCTGCCATTGGTAGCCATAATGTGCGATCGCAAAGTTTTGCCATGGCGATCGCTCAAAGTTTGCAAATCCCTAGCCGTTGCTTTGAAATGCAAGTCCTCTATGGTATGGGTGACAAACTCGCCAAAGCTTTAGTCGATCAAGGTTATCGCGTCCGTGTTTACTGTCCCTACGGCGAACTTCTCCCCGGAATGGCCTATCTCATTCGTCGTTTGCTAGAAAATACTGCCAATAGTTCCTTCTTAAGGCAAAATTTGGAAAATCGTCCTATTGAAGAACTACTAGCACCCCCAACCTTAAGACAAGTAGACAAAGAGAGAGTTGCCAGAGGAGACGGAAGAAGAGAACTTGTAGCACACACAGAAGACAAAGTCGCAAGGGGAGATGGAAGAAGAGAGTTTAGAGATCAAGGCGTAGACTTAATAACAGAAGACACAGAGAATCAAAATTTCCCCGTGTCCCCGCGTCCTAATGTCTCCGCGTCCTCTTTTCAAGGTGCAGCAGATACAGATTATGCTGAATCTGAATCCAGATGGGAATCTCAACAAGCTTTCCAAACAGTCCGTCAACAACTTGGTAAAACTTATTTGCCATTAATTAATGGTGAATATGTTAACACCCAAGAAATTATTAATTCCGTTAACCCTTCAAATTACAGTGAAGTAGTTGGTAAAATTGGTCTGATCAGCGTTGAACAAGCAGAACAGGCTATGCAAGCTGCGAAAGCTGCGTTTGCTAGTTGGCGCAGAACACCTGTCAAACAACGTGCTGGTATCTTGTACAAAGCTGCTGACTTAATGGAACAGCGCCGTGCAGAACTTGCAGCTTGGATCGTGTTGGAAGTTGGTAAACCAGTGCGGGAAGCAGACGTAGAAGTCAGTGAAGCAATTGATTTCTGTCGCTACTATGCTGTAGAAATGGAACGACTGGATCAAGGTTACAATTACGACGTTGCGGGCGAGACAAATCGTTATATTTACCAGCCACGAGGAATTACAGTCGTGATTTCTCCTTGGAATTTTCCCTTAGCGATCGCCACAGGAATGACAGTTGCAGCCTTGGTTGCTGGTAATTGTACCTTGCTCAAACCTGCGGAAACATCATCAGTAATTGCCGCGAAAATCACAGAAGTCTTAGTTGATGCTGGTATCCCCAAAGGTGTATTTCAATACGTACCAGGCAAGGGTTCTCAAGTTGGAGCTTACTTAGTAAATCACGCAGACACTCATGTAATTGCCTTTACTGGTTCCCAAGAAGTTGGCTGTCGCATTTATGCAGAAGCAGCAACCCTGAAACCCGGTCAAAAGCATATGAAGCGGGTAATTGCCGAGATGGGGGGCAAAAATGGAATTATTGTAGATGAAAGTGCTGATTTAGACCAAGCTGTGAAGGGTGTTGTACAATCAGCATTTGGTTATAGCGGTCAAAAATGTTCTGCTTGTTCACGCGTAATTGTCCACACAGCTATTTATGATAGTTTTGTACAACGTTTCGTAGAAGCCACAAAATCGCTAAACATTGGAGAAACAGAGTTACCAAGTACTCAAGTCGGGCCTGTAATTGATGCCAATGCACGCGATCGCATTCGTGAGTATATCGCAAAAGGCAAAGCCGAAGCCAAGGTTGCTTTGGAAATGCCAGCACCGGATACTGGGTATTTTATTGGCCCAGTTATCTTTGCAGATGTATCTCCAGATGCAATCATTGCCCAACAAGAAATATTTGGCCCAGTTGTAGCAGTAATTCGGGCGAACAGTTTTCAGGAGGCTTTGGAAATCGCCAACGGTACTAACTATGCTCTGACTGGAGGACTTTATTCTCGCACACCATCACATATTCAAAAAGCGCAAGAAGATTTTGAAGTCGGGAATTTGTACATTAACCGCACTATCACTGGTGCAATAGTTGCAAGACAGCCTTTTGGTGGTTTCAAACTTTCTGGAGTTGGTTCTAAAGCAGGTGGCCCTGATTACTTGCTGCAATTCCTAGAACCGCGCACGGTAACAGAGAACATTCAACGCCAAGGTTTTGCCCCGATTGAAGGAGCAGAATAGTATTCTTTGACATACTGTCCTAAAGCCAGTAGGGTGCGTTGCGCTGGGCGACAACACACCCTACATTTGAATTTCTTAACGTAGCTTGAAATTAGTTAGTAGAGTTTATGGGGTAAGCAATTGCTCTCCCTATTTTATGAAGTATCGAGCGTTGGCGGAGCCTCCCAGAGGAATAATCACACATCCGTTTCACCAAACTCGAAACTTGGGGTTCAAAACTCCAAAGTTCTCGTTTCAAATCAGAACGTTCTCACTTCAAACCTCTAAGTTCCGACTCAAAACCAAAATATTCTCACTTCAAACCTCAAAGTTCTCATTTCAAACCTCAAAGTTACGACTCAAAACCAGAACATTCTCACTTTAACCCTGAGTCCTCGTTCCAATTATCGATCCCTTAACATTGCAAATCATTCTTAAGGATGAAATTTTGAATCGATGTATTTCGTTTTGTATATATCCTATCCAGGGGGATGGGATAATAGATTAACTAGTAAGAAAAACAACAACCTAAAATTTATTGAGGAATAAAATTGTGGTTGCTACACCGGAAAAACTAGAACATAACCACGAACAATCATCAGGTCAACAGCGAGTAGCTGTATTGCTGATGGGCTATGGCGAAGTTGAAAGCTACGAAGATTTTGCTAACTATAACGAACAAGCATTACATTTACTCACAGCAAAATTCGCACCAGTACCAGATTGGATTTATCCTCCTTTAGCTAAAATTTTGGCTTTATTTGATCGTCATGAGTGGGGTCATCAACACAATGATTTTATTTCTCCCCACAACGCCATTTTTGAACAGCAGCGTGCTGGTATTGAGAAAAGTTTACAGGAGCAATGGGGCGATCGCGTCCAAGTTTTCAAAGCTTTTAACTTTTGCGCTCCATTCCTTCCTCATCAAGTTCTAGCGGAAATTAAAAATCAAGGTTTTGATAAACTTTTAATTTACCCACTGTTGGTAGTTGATTCTATCTTTACCAGTGGGATTGCGATCGAGCAAGTAAATAAAGCTTTATCCCAATTGGCTGATGGTAGCGAACACTGGATAAAAGGACTGCGCTACATTCCTTCTTTTTACAACGAACCCGCTTACATCGACATGATGGTGCGTCTTGTAGAAGAAAAGATAGCTAGCGAATTAGCTGCTGCCTATTTACCAGCCGAAATCGGTATTATCTTGATGAATCATGGTTGTCCCCACAAAGCCAAAGGCTTCACCTCTGGGATCACTGAAAGTCAAGCACTCTACGACTTGATCCGGGATAAATTAATCAACCGCTATCCTTTGATTTCCATCGGTTGGTTAAATCACGATACACCAATGATTGAATGGACACAGCCAAATGTTGAACAAGCTGCGAAAAACCTGATTCAACTGGGTGCAAAAGCTGTTATGTTTATGCCCATTGGCTTTGCTACTGAAAACCACGAAACTCTCTTAGATGTACACCACATTATCCATGCTCTAGAGAAAAAGTATTCTCAGGTTAACTATGTGCAAATGGCTTGTGTAAACGACCATTCAGACTTCTTAGCAATGGTAGCTCAATGGGCGAATCCTCATATTGCTGAGTTGTTGTCAGAAGAAGCAATGGTGATTAACCCAGAGTTAGCAGCAGTTCACCATCATCATCATCATCATCACCATCATTAAGAATAGGGGATATCTCAATTAAAAATTAAAAATTAAAAATTGAATTGAGACGAGGGTGAGGCAAACAGGGGGACAATGTAATGATTCAGCAGTACTAGCTGATGTTTTGTTTAGCTAAAAATTATCCCCCTACTCTCCCAATAACTGTTTCTGTGTATGTCTGCGGTGTTTTTGAATTTTCCATCAATGCTTATGCAAATAACAAGCTAGTTCAACATGAGAATAGTGATTTATCTTGACTCATGACTAATGACTACTTTAAAAAAATTTTGGTTGATAGGAATAGCGATCGCTTTCCTCACAAATAGCTGCGAACGGGTAATAGAGTATTTACCACCTCTACCTAGACTAGAAATACCCTTAAATGCATCCCGAACACCTGCACTTGCTTCTCAGTCTGCTAGCACTGCAAAAATTGAAGTAGGTATCCGTCAAAGTATTAACCAAGTGCGTCAACACAAAGGACTCCAGCTACTACAGCAAAATGAAAGACTGGCACAAGTTGCCCGCAATTATAGCCGCCAGATGGCAGAAAAAAATTTTTTCAGCCATACGGGAAGTGAGGGAACTACCTCAGCCGAACGGGTTGAAGCTGCGGGAATTATTTACTGGGTGGTAGGAGAAAATCTCTTTAAAGGAACGAATATAAATCAACCTGTCAAAGTAGCAGTAGATGGTTGGTTAGACAGTCCAGGACACCGTGAAAATATCCTACGTCCGTTTTTTACAGAAACAGGGGTGGGAGTTTGGCGAGTTAACAACACTTACTACATCACTCAGTTGTTTTTACGGCGTTAATTAGGAGAACTCTGTCCTACGACTATTGGTGGATGTAAAGCACGAGCAAATAATTGAGGATAAAACAAATCTCTAAACAGTTTGTTTACTCATCCCCTCAATTTTCTCAGGAGGAGTTATGAACAGAAAATTATTTTTTCTCGTTTCAACTGTTGGACTAAGCATAGTTATGAGCGCCTGTGAACCTGCTGCACAAAGCCCAACAACAACTACGCCATCGCCTGTTAGTCCATCACCAGCTGAGACTTCACCAATAGGAGTTCCAACAGCCACTCCAACAGTAACTCCAACTACGCCCTGATATCAGCGTTCAAAAACTTATTATTTCAAAGATGTGGGACACGGAGATGCGGAAAGATTTAGAAGGAGAGTTCTGTTAAACTCACATTAGATGGATGTATAGATTAAAGTTGATCTCAGAAAACAGACAGAAACTACACTCAGCATCAGAGTACAATTGCTAAATTGTGATTGTTTTCACAGTACTAAATTCTCTGATTTTAAATTTCTAGTCCTGGATTCAACTTAAAATCTAGACTCTCCCACCCAAACCGACAATGACAGAGCTTACTCCTAATTCTAGTTTTAGTTTGACACTCCGTCTGGAGATTCCCAACCGGATTGGAATGTTAGCTAGCGTTACTCAGGCGATCGCCACTACTGGTGGTAATCTTGGTCAAATTGATTTAATCGAACAAACTAGAGCTGTTTCTACTCGCGATCTCACCGTCGATGCTGCTAGCACTGAACACGCCGAAGCAATTGTGCAAGCAGTCAAGGTTTTACCAGATATTAAATTACTGAATGTTTATGACCGCACCTTTAATTTGCATCGGGGCGGCAAAATTAGTATTACCAGTAGAATTAGTCTCAAAAGTGTGTCTGACTTAGCAATGGCGTACACGCCGGGAGTTGGACGTATTTGTACAGCGATCGCTCAAAATCCAGAAGAAGTTTACAAATTAACTATTAAACAAAATACTGTAGCAATTGTTACTGATGGTAGCGCTGTTTTGGGTCTGGGAAATCTTGGAGCAGGGGCTGCTTTACCAGTAATGGAAGGCAAAGCAATGCTATTCAAAGAATTTGCTGGTATCGATGCTTTCCCCATCTGTTTAGCTACCCAAGATACAGATGAAATTGTTCGTACTGTAAAAAATATTGCGCCTGTATTCGGTGGTGTCAATTTAGAAGATATTGCTGCACCCCGTTGTTTTGAAATTGAACAGAGACTGCGGCGAGAGTTGGATATTCCCGTTTTTCACGACGATCAACATGGTACAGCAATCGTGACCTTGGCAGCACTGTTTAATTCTCTCAAGTTAGTGCATAAGTCAATCGATCAAATTCGTATTGTGATTAACGGTGCTGGTGCAGCCGGAATTGCGATCGCTCGTTTATTGCAAAAAGCCGGGGCTGATAAAATTTGGATGTGTGACTCTAAAGGAATTCTTTCCACCAGCCGCACCGATTTAACAGAAGAAAAGCAGGAATTTGCTGTCAAAGCACAGGGTACTCTTGCAGGTGCAATGCAAGCAGCAGATGTATTTATTGGTGTGAGCGCACCGGGAGTAGTCACACCAGAAATGGTGCGATCAATGGCGAAAGATCCGATTGTGTTTGCGATGGCAAATCCCATTCCTGAAATTCAGCCAGAATTAGTGAGTAATGAAGTGGCTGTTATGGCTACTGGGCGTAGTGACTACCCCAATCAAATCAATAATGTTTTGGCTTTTCCGGGAGTATTTCGCGGTGCATTAGATTGTCGAGCCGAGACGATTACGACTTCTATGTATTTAGAAGCAGCATTTGCGATCGCTTCTTTAGTTAAACCATCAGATTTAGACAGGGAACATATCATTCCTTCTGTATTTGATGAGCGCGTCGCCACTACTGTTGCGGCTGCGGTGCAACGTGCTGCACGCCAGGATGGTATCGCTCGCAATTAATAATTAGTGCTGGGAACTTGTGGTCTATCAAGTCAACTTTGCTGGGTGAGACTAATACAGGGAGCATCCCAAATGTTCAAAAAACGCCTGCGATTGAAATCGCAGTCTCATAGTTCAAGTCTGCTGAAGCAGACTGTTTGATTTTATGAAGTCGTCTTCAGACGACTTGCGCTATTAGCAAAGGGTTTAAACCCTTTGCTTTACGGTATTTTGAAAAAATCGGGATTCTCCCCTGATACAGCGACCTGGGGATACTCTGACGCGGGGAATTAATAAAAACAAACTCTCCGCGTCTTCCTCGTCCCGACCAACTTATACCAATTCAATTAATGATTGCAACACATCCTTGGTTCAAGACGCGATTCATCGCGTCTCTACAATTTGGTCTGTCACATTCTTTTTTCAAATTGGTATTACTTATAAACTGCTACCGAATCTTGTGCCTCGCGATACAATCCCTTGGCAATACGGAACATTTCTTGACCTGTGTGCAAATAACTCTCGTCGTAATTCAAGGGAAAATATTCCAATTCATCTAGTCCATCACTAATTTGATTGAGGCAGTAATAAAGATGAGCTGCTACTCTTGCTAAACTAGGGGGATTAGGTAGGGAACGGAAAGAAATTTGTGCCTGTTTTAGATCTTCTCGGCAATTTTCTAAGTATTCCTGAAAATCTTCTAAAAGCTCATCATCAAAAGGGTCAGCTGCTAGTTTTTCAATTTGTGTTTTCAAAGAATAAAGAATGACATACGCTAGGCGACTAGTTGGTTGATAAACCTGACGTAGCCATTCTTCAATTTGATCATCAATGTCTCTTCCTGTTTGTCGTTTTGTTTGATATTGTTGTCCAGCAGCAGTGCTACGCTGTTGTCTGCTACTGGGTTGCTGCTTCAGTTTGTGATGAATTCGTCGATCATAACTTTGGCGATTTTCGGCATCACCCAAGACTTCATATGCTGCATTAATACGGATGATTTGCTCGCTATCCGCCGTTTGTTGATTACTGTCAGGATGATATTGTTTAACCAAGCGGCGGTAAGCTTGCTTAATCTCTGCTTGGCTAGCGTTAGGACTTACTTTAAGAGTTTCGTAGTGGTTATTATTTACCATCATCGTAGAGAACATCCTGAAAGCCCCGTCACTACATAGCGCGGGGATGAAAGGTAGGTGAAAACTTGAGCTTACCTGCCTTCAAGATTTTAACAGTTTGACCAAGTACTCATTTAACTGTTGCTGACTCTGGCTTCTACCAAGTCTTGAAACAATGGTGTGCTTAGATACCTTTCCCCAAAACTGGGTTGAATCATCACAATTAAGCGTCCCTCGTTTTCTGGACGCTGGGCGACACGAATTGCTGCACACAAAGCCGCACCACTAGAAATGCCAGATAGTAACCCTTCTTCTCTAGCTAAACGCCGTCCATAGGCGATCGCTTCCTCATCACTGACAGTAATAATTTCGTCAATTAAATTTACCTTTAGTACTTGAGGCACAAATCCTGCACCAATTCCCTGGATTTTGTGCGCTCCGGGTTTTCCTCCCGATAAAACTGGACTGTTGGTTGGTTCAACTGCGATCGCTTTCAGGCTGGGTTTGCGTGCTTTAATCACCTCTGCTACACCCGTAATCGTACCACCAGTACCGATGCCGGCTACAATTATGTCTACTTTACCTTCAGTATCTTCCCAGATTTCCTCTGCCGTTGTGACACGGTGAATTTGCGGATTTGCAGGGTTACGAAATTGCTGCAACATGTACGCATTGGGCAATTTATCAACAATCTCCTGTGCTTGCCGAATCGCGCCACTCATACCTTCAATTCCTGGTGTGAGTTCAAGTTCTGCACCGTAAGCCCGCAACATCGCCCGTCGTTCAGCACTCATTGTCTCTGGCATTGTTAAAATCAATCGATAACCTTTAGCTGCTGCTACCATTGCTAAGGCTATCCCTGTATTGCCAGAAGTGGGTTCTACTAATACAGTCTTACCAGGAGTAATCAATCCTTCCTCTTCAGCAGCGTTAATCATGCTGATCCCAATTCGGTCTTTCACCGATGCGGCTGGATTCATACTTTCCAACTTCACAACAATCTCGGCTACACAGCCTTCTGCTTGAGGAATACGGTTGAGCTGTACTAAAGGTGTACGCCCGATAAGTTCTGTGATGTTACGAGCAATTCGCATTAGTTTATTTGTCCTCCGTCAAACAATTTTGGATTTTGGATTTTGGATTTTGGATTGACTCCACAGATTTTTCTGGGGGTTTGTACCATCAACTAATTTCGGTCACACAATTTTGGATTTAAGATTACTCTGTCGAGAAGCCGCACTTCGTGCGTCTATGGATTTTGAATTGGCTCTACAAACAAATCTGCTTGCTCTGTACCCTGATCGGAATTATCGGTCAATGATCAATTGTCAATAGTGATTAGCACAAAACAAGTAACTAATGACATAGACGCGCAAGCGGTGAGCTAGTGCGGTGACGGGTACTTACCCTTTGGGAACCCTTTGGTGGGAACAGAAGCCGCTACTCTATGACAAGCCGGACTTCGTCCGTCTACGCGTTACCCCCCGTTGTAGCACGTGGCGTCACCTGGCGTACTCTTACCAGAAGCCGCTTACGCGTCTACGCGCAGCGTCCCGGAGGGAACTACCCGTAGGGCTTCTCGTAGAGTAAGACAAATGACTAAATGTAATACATGATATTCAACTGCCGTCGTGAATCGCGTTTTTCACAGAGATCGGCAAGTGTGTATTTATGTAAAACTGAGTTTGCTGCCTGACGTGCTTCTTGCCAAATTTCTTCTACAACAGCACCATCTACAGTTTTGGGCTTATCTTCTTCATGGGTCTGCACCTTATCTATGCCTTCTACACATCCCAAAACTTCAAAAAGCGTGATTTTCCAAGGTTCTCGCGCCAACAAATAACCACCTTTTGATCCTCGTTGGCTCTTGATTAGACCCCCACGCCTCAAGATTGCTAGCAGTTGTTCTAGATAGCGGTCAGGTATATTTTGTTGTGCTGCAATTTGACGGATTTGCAGCGGTTCTCCACTTTGATAACGAATTGCTAATTCTAACAAAGCAAGAATTGCGTATTCTGATTTACACGATAGTTCCACAGCTAAGAATGCGAAAGAAATGATCCCTTTACTTTTTTAGTATACTCCGGTTCTCCACTGGGGTTTGTTATTTTTATAATTAAAAACATAAAAAACCCCACCTCTAGGCGGGGAAAACATTTTTGCTGTTGTTTATTGCTTATTGATTAGTGGAAAAAACCACTAATCAACTAGCAACTCAAATATTAACCAACAACTAAATTAGAATGTGAAGGTTGTTCTGAGTGTACCGATAATAGCATCATCGTTGTTGCTATTTTGACCAGGAGAAGTCACCCAGATCACGCCAGGAGTGACAGAGATGTTGTCGCTGACTTGATATTTGTAGAAACCTTCAAAGTGGTATGGTACATCACCATCATCTACGCCTGCAAATCTGTTACGAGAATAGGGTTCAGCACCAGCAAAAATACCCAACACGTTACCTTTCTTACCAAGATCTGGGAAAGCAACTCCTAAACCATAACTCCAAGCTTCAAAGTCATCATTGGAACCGAAGCCAGTGACATCATGGTAAGATACGAAGCCACTTACCGAGAATCTATCGCTGGGTCTAAAGGCTGCTGATAAGCCGTAGGAATTACTGGAAGATCCGTCTGTAGTACTCAAGGTATTGGCTTGACTAGTACCTACTACAGAGCTATTTACAGAACCCGCATCAAACAGAGAACTACCTGCACCATGATAGCCGTGAACGTAAGTTGCAGCTAATGCCAAGCGATCGCCTAAGTTAAAGTTCAGCTGTCCAAGAGCAGCATAGTTACCGTCGAATATACCTGAACCATCAGTGGGGCTGCTAGGTTCCGATCCTAAGTAACCCACTGTAACTGAAGTTGGTAGAAGGAAAGTGCGCTTGTTACCAAAGCCGAAGTTCACTGCTGCACCAGCGCCGCCACCAACACGGAAAACGGGGTTTTCCGAAGCAAAGGTAGACAATGCGCCATTACCACCGTCATAGTCTTCAAAGTAAGGGTTAACAGTAGCAGCAACGTCACTCCAAATACCACCAGTCGCAGCAACATATACTCTGGCATTATCACCAACTGGGAAGTAGTATGCCAACCAGTCTATTAAGACGTCGTTGTTACCAGTATTACCGATATTAAAGGTTTGCAGACCTTCAGCACTACCGTCAGCACCGATGTCTAATCTTTGAGCATTACCAGCAGCAAGACGGGTGTGTAACACGTCTCTACCAGTGAAACTAGTTTGCAAATCTAAACGAACCCTGTTTTGGAAGACAGTGTTGTTGTTATCGTTGTCGCCAAAAGAATCAGTCAGAGCAAAGATTGCTTCACCAACTAACTTGGTTGTGGTTGAGAACTGGTTAGCTTCCAACTCCGCTGTACGTGCTTCTAATGCATCTACACGACCGCGTAAGGTTGCTAGTTCTGCGGAAAATTCTTCTTGTAAGCGCTGTAAGGTTGCTAAATCTTCTTTAGTGACCAAATCGGCTGTAGCTGTAGCGATTAATTCATTGACCCGATCCAAACAAGCGTTCAAACCTGCGGCAAACTCATAGCGGGTCATGGGACGGTTTCCGCGATAAGTGCCGTTGGGATAACCTGCAATACAACCATAGCGCTCAACCAAAGACTGAAGTGCTTGGAATGCCCAGTCAGTGGGTTGTACGTCGGAGAATTGAGAAACCGATGTTACCTGCGATTGGGAATTGGCAACTTTCCCTTCGCTACCGTATTGGTTAACTTGGTCTAGGACGTTAACTTCTGTTTGCTGTACTTGAGCTAGCTGTGGTATCTGTGTTTGTTGTTGTACCTGAGCCAAGATATCTGACTGCTCGGTTGTTTGGGTTGGTACAACAGAAGCAGAATTATTTTGTTGTTGATTTGTAGATAAATCTGCTTTGACTACTTCAGAAGTAGCGCTGTTAGGGGCTGCAATCGCAGTTGTTGAAACCAACAGTGCGGCTCCTAAAACTGCTGGACTTACCACTAATGATTTCCACAAGATATTAGACATCTTCCTGTTCTCCTCACACCTCGTTCTAAACATTTAATTTGCTGCAACTATTGCCAAATATGCAACTTCTCGTTGAAACCTGTGGATGAGGCATACTGCCCCAAAGACAATTTTAGTTTTTGCCAAGCTAAACAGTAAATTAAATTCTCTATAGATAACTTTGTATGATTAACCTATGCAAAAACATATCTTTATAGCTTGTCATTATAAAACATCTGAGTCAGAAGACAATACGTGAGAGTTCGCATATACAACTGTCACATTTGCCTCGCTTTTTCTTGAAATTTCAAGCATGATTTGTCATTTCTACCATCAGAGCGATCGCCTCCTACGAAACCATACTCAGAATCTAATTGTTAAAACTCACACAGGATTTGTTGTTATTTTTTGTTTAACCTACTAAGAGTTATTACTTAATTGATTTGAGAAATTTCCTTGGCTAATTCAAAATCTTTCTGTGTTAAACCACCTGCATCATGAGTCGTCAGTGTGATTCTAACTTTGTTATAAGAAATCTCTATATCTGGATGATGCCCTGCTGACTCAGCGGGTTCAACAAGTTTATTTACAAACTCCATTGCCTGTAAAAAATCTTTAAACTGACGCTGAGACTGTAATTTTGATCCCTCGACTGTCCAACCTGAGAGGTTGCTTGCCAAATCTTGAATTTTTGCCTCTGTAAGTAATTGTGCCATATCATCCTCCCAATTTAATTAGTTAGTGATATTTTGCATTTGATGAGGCTGATAATAGTAACTACTGCTCTAAGTTTTCGCTTTTACCAAGTCATAAACTTTAAATTTTAGTATGACTTAGCTATATGAAAAATAGTAGATTCTAGGCAAGTTAACTATTGACTTTTTTGTTACCTCTGCTAAAAGTAAGATGCTGTTTACTTTCTTCGTATAAAGTATTTAGCTTTATTTCGCTCTATACTTAAGACGCAATTGATTGCGTACGGTTCCCGTGACTTGAGAAACATTTTTATAGTTTTTTATAATTTTTTTAATCTTATATTTAGATAAAATTTATACTTAAATATACTTACTGTAAACAAGGAAAATATTTATTCAAGATCAAACTGCGTAAATGATAGTTGTATATAAAAACTATCCGCTCTTACTTTAGATCGGGTGATCTAGGTAAGAGCGGTCTAGTTGGGTCTTCAGGTTGCAACCTAACTGCCGGATGGAACTCCAAATCAGCTTTGCTGCTTGAGGTAAACTAGTCTCTCAATTAAGACTAAAGCCGACTTTTAGAGAACAGCCCCGGCACACAGCCGGCTTCCTGCAACCTGATGACCCATGCGTTTACTACTATCTGTCATGGGCATCACCTCCTTGTTGCCTGAGCGGTCGTAGTCTCAAAAAGGCAGAGCATGTAGCTCTGAGTTGTTTACAACTATATACACAATATAGCACAAGGTTTTAATCATTGCTGCGATTAATGTAGATAAAATTTCCACTGGACTAGCTTGCTGATTCCAGGAGTGATGAGAATAAATCACTAAATTAGTTGCAACAATTGCTTGTCTAACTTAATTAGATAATCCCTACCATAGGAACCATTTTCTAATTCTAAAATCAAATGATGTGGCAAATCTTGCTTAATTTCCTGACTACAAGAACCAGCAGCGAGAGCGATCGCCGCTACAGTATCTACATCGCCTGTGAAGGAAATACAATCTTTAAGCAGCCCACTCATCGAATCATTCCGTACGAGTGCGGTAATTGCTGCCCTTACACTCATCCATCCTTTTGATTTGACTTTTTCCGAGCAACGAGAGTCTCTGCGATCGCTATGCTCATTTGTGTGTCGTCAGTGTAGCAGCCTGGCTGAATGTTATGGCGCGGATGCTTGAGATATCTACTCAAATCATTGCAAGCGATCATTTCATCTGCGTACTCAAAGCCTGCGCCATAAGCATCACCAATCGCTAACTCCAACAACATATATTTCACCCTGCACTACATTTGTAGTATATAATGAAATTTTGAAAATGAAAAGGTTGTGTAGTTAATGCACTTCTTGTAGAAGTCGGGATGCATTTTGTAGGGAAAAGATGAAAATGAAAGAAAATACCTTTACTCTGTATCCTACAAAATGCATTGTTCAAATGTCTTTTTTCTCGCCCAAAAGGAAATCGCGAACTAGGAAAAAGCTGGAAATAGATTTCGCATCTATAGGTTCGCCTTGTATAATTGCTTTCTCCAACTCTTTTGGAGTTAGTAAAACTGTTTCGATATCCTCGTCTTCTTCTTGTGCTGGTGGCGTTTCGAGTTTTTCTAAATCTTGAGCCAAATAGGCGTAAATAATTTCATCAGAATACCCTGGAGCAAGAAAAAATTCTCCCAATGTTTGCCACTTATGAGCGCGATAACCTGTTTCTTCTTCGATTTCTCGCTTCACTGTATCTAAAGGATCTTCATTTACTTCCACAGTTCCTGCCGGAAACTCTAACAACCTTCCCCCAACTGCAAAACGATACTGACGTACGAGAACAAGTTTACCTTCTGGTGTTACAGGTACAGCCAAAGCACCTCCAGGGTGACGAATGCATTCCCAATCTCCCTCTGATTTGTTAGGCAAACGTAGACGATTGACCTCAAAATTAAACTTACGTCCTCTGTAGAAGAGACATTGTTTTAGTAGCTGGGGTAATTCTCTACCTAATGGCATAATAGAAGTTTTTAAGACTAAAAATCACTAGAAAAAGGATTTATGGATTTTCAAGGTGTAAGGGAAATCGTAAATTAATCTTAATTCTTACACACTCAATATCGTCATCAAACACTCGCTGGTATTGTGTGGAAGTCCCAGGTCTTTAAACCTGAGTCGTTGACTTCTCCACACCACTATTGTCTTAGTGTAATATCATACATTGGTGAGTAAATGTACTTCAGAACAGTCTATATCTTTACTCAAATCCAGAATTGAGCGTCCGGAAACCGGGTCTACCCAATTTGGCGCAATTTCTGCTAACGGTACTAAGACAAAAGCACGTTCCCGCATTCTAGAATGGGGAATTTGGAGTTTTGGCGTATTTAAAATTAAGTCATCATATAACAATAAATCCAAATCCAATATGCGGGGACCCCAACGCTCTTTCCGGACACGTCCAAATTTTGTTTCTATTTCTAGCAAGCTTGCCAATAATAAATATGGTGCAATTTCAACTTGGAGAATTACACAACCATTTAAATAATCTGGTTGTGGTGGTCCTATAGCTTTAGTTTGGTACCAACTGGATCTCGCTTCTAAAATAATACCTGGTATTTGCACCAAATTTTCTATAGCCGTTTCTAAAATTGTGTAGGAATCTCCAAGATTACTACCTAGAGCAACTGCAACACGCTTCTTGTCATCTGTATTGGGCATTGTTTATTGTCTTTACCTGGGGTTTTTTGTGTGTAAACATTTTCGACAATTTTACAACTCCAAATATTACTGAATATCAGGTATAAAATTCTGCAAATTTATTTATATTAATTTCAAAAAAATTAATTTGTTATATAGTGAATTAAGCTAATAATTTATTAGGATACTGTACAAACACAAACGTTGTGTACCAATCTGAAAATTTGATGGTGGTTAGGTTAGAACTACTGGAAGTGAGGAGCTGACGTGGCGAAGTTTACCTCCTGGTTTAAAGAAAGAACAACAAAATCGAGTGAACCTCAAACAGAAAAATCTGGCTCAACAGCTGGTGTTCCCCAAGAAAATGAGGAATACACAAATGAACAAAACCATGACGAGAACCGACCACTAACAAAGCTAGAGCAAGCCAAACAGGTATTAACTCAAGTAGTTGCCAAGCTTCCTGGTAGTCATAAACCCCTATACCGTCGTTATTGGTTTTGGGCTGGCTTGGGTGTAAGCGGCGGAGTTGCTGCTATTTGTTATGGAGTGTGGTCTATTGACCAAACATTACCAAATAAAAACGAATTAAGTGCTGTTGTCAGAGAGCAAACACTAACCATCAAAGCTGCCGATGGGACAATTTTGCAACAGCAGGGAGAAGCAACTAGAGAACAGCTCAAATTAGAGGAAATACCAGATAAACTCAAAAAAGCTTTTATCGCTTCAGAAGATAGAAGATTTTACAAGCACAGTGGTGTTGATACCCAAGGAATTGTCAGAGCAGTTTTAAATAATTTGCGATCGCAAAATGTCGTAGAAGGTGGTAGCAGTATCACGCAACAGCTAGCACGAATTCTCTTTCTCAAACAAGAACGGACAATCTGGCGTAAGCTCAAAGAAGCTCGTTTAGCACAGAAAATCGAAGACCAATTATCAAAAGACCAAATTTTAGAGCGTTATCTGAATCTAGTATATTTGGGTTCAGGAGCCTATGGTATTGCGGATGCGGCGTCAGTGTACTTTAGTAAACCAGTGCATGAACTCACCTTGGGGGAAATGGCAACTATCGCTGCTTTACCTCCCGCCCCAAATCGTTTTTCACCCCAAGTAAATCTAGCATCTGCCCAACAGCGCCGGAATCTAGTTTTAGAAAGAATGTATGAAGACGGGTATATTACAACAATTGAAAGAGACATAGCGATCGCCGAAAAATTGGCTGTTAGACCCAGTCCACCCAAACGCTGGCAAGTGGAAGCACCCTATTTTATTAGCTATATCCAGAAAGAATTACCGAAATATGTTTCGCCAGAGGTTTTGAATGCAGGTGGTTTGACGGTGGAAACATCCCTCAACCTGTCTTGGCAAAAGTCAGCAGAAGAAGCTGTTGATAAAACTTTACGTAACCAAGGTAGCTGGGAAAACTTTAAACAAGCTGCTTTAGTGGCGATCGACCCCCGGACTGGCGTTATTAAAGCCATGGTGGGGGGAAAAGACTTTGGTAAAAACCAGTTTAATCGAGTTACCCAGGCAAAAAGGCAGCCAGGCTCGACTTTTAAGGGATTTGTGTATGCAACAGCTATAGCTACTGGTAAGAATCCATATGATGGTTATGAAGATGCACCCTTAATTGTGGATGGCTATGAGCCGAAAAACTTCAGTGAGAGTTTTCATGGTTGGATGAATATGAGAGATGCCCTCACCAAGTCAGTAAATATTATTGCGGTGAAGGTGTTGATGAATATTGGATTTGAGCCGACAATTAAACTTGCCCATGACATGGGAATTCAATCGGAACTGAAGCCTGTGTATTCTTTAGCTCTCGGCTCGAACGAAGTTAACTTATTAGAATTAACCAGTGCCTACGGTTCCTTTGCTACTCAAGGATTACACGTAGAACCCCACGGCATTACTCGGATTCTCAACCGCCAAGGTAAGGTGATCTGGAGAGATAATTATCAGCCTAAACGGGCATTAGATACAGAAAGCGCCGCGATTATGACCTGGATGTTACGTAATGTGGTCAATCAAGGTACTGGTGGTGCTGCCCAACTCAATGATAGACCTGTTGCAGGTAAAACTGGTACTACTGATGAGGCTAGGGATTTGTGGTTTATTGGCTTTATACCTCAGTTGGTAACAGGTGTATGGTTGGGAAATGACGATAATAAACCAACTGGAGGTGGTAGCAGTACCGCTGCCTATACCTGGCATGAATTTATGGAAAAAGCAACAGCAGAAATACCAGTTGAAAAATTTCCCGAACGGCCTAAACTAGAAGGTCGCAAAGGCATTATCAAAGCCCAACCTATTAAAGCGAAACGAATTATTAATCCTCCTGCACCTTCTAACAATAGAAATTCGGATCGGGAAAATCAACAAACAGATTCTGATGATAGCGATCGCCGCTCATCTCGCAGAAGAAGATACAGAAGAAACTACGAACAGCAGCAAGAACAAACCCCAAGACGACTCAGACGCCGCTACCGAGAACAGCAAGCAACTGACGACTCTAATTCCCAAAAAACTTATCGGCGTCGGTATAACAATTCTGAATCAGTTGCAAATAGTGAATCTTCGTCATCCCAACCACGGCGACGATATAGACAATATTCCAATTCTTCTGCGTCTGTAACTCCTCGCTTACGATCTACGTCATCTGGTAACAATTCTTCTAGTTCTACACCCACATCTTCTTGGCGAGAGAGACTCAAGCCAAGTTCCTCACAATGAGATGGGGATTCGGAGATTGGGGGACTAAGAGGACGAGGGGGAAAAGGAGGACAATTGACTATTGACAATTGACCATTACTAATATCCTCCCTTGCCTCTGACTTGTGATGGATGTGGATGGTATGCTCTTTTTATAAGTTTTTAAGTAGTGTTACTTATTCTAGGAGATTATACTCATGAACTTATTGATGCAAACAGCAGCACAAGCAGCTAACGAACCTCATTTCCCCTTTGCTTTCACTGCGGTTTATGTTGTAGGCTTTATTGCTGCTGTTACTATTGGTTCGATTGCTTGGTATAACTCCAAGCGTCCCGTGGGTTGGGAAGATAAAAATCGTCCTGACTTTGTTCCCAAGGTTGACAAAGATGAAACCCCTGGTGTGTAAGCAAGCAGTTAAATAGTCATTGGTTATTAGTCATTAGTCATTGGTTAATTACAAATGACAATAGACAAATAACAAATGACAGGTTAATTTTGAATTTCAACCCAACGACGGTAAAGCTTTTGAATTTGTTTGAGAAGGGCATTCAATCCGGCTTGGGTTGATTGCTCTTGGTTAGATAATTGCTGTAATTTCGTCAGTAGTTTTGCTTCTTCTATTGCCACTTCATCATCAGTGTAAATTAAACCACTGATAGCTTGAATCAGGTTTTGGCAATCTTCCATACTTGGATGTTCACCCAGGTATTCTTTTACCCAGTTGTAGCATTCGATTGGTTTTACAGGAACTAACTCGTATAATAAAGGCTTAATATCCGGATCGCTAGCTACTCCCTTCTCTTGGGCTATTTGATGCAGATATTGTCTTTCTTCCGGCTGGATTCTGCCATCGATCCAAGCTGCCCCAATCAGAATTTTAACTAAGTTTTTGACATTACTGGAGTTCACTGACATCACAGCCTCCTATATTTCACACTGCCCTTCTTGAAATCTTACAACCGCTAACAGTATTCACCCTGAATCATTGGTTTTTCTTAAACGAACCATGAAAAAGCCATCCATATCATGTTGGTGGGGTAATACTTTCAGCCAGCCTTGTGACGTGGAATACCTATAAAAACATATATCTTGGCTCGAATTCTCTATTTTCCAATCTGGGTTTTCTGCTAAGAATGACTCAATAACAGCTTCATTTTCGGCTGGATGCAATGTACAGGTAGCATAAACTAACACTCCCCCTGACTTGACAAAATTACTTGTATGTGAAATAAGTTCTTTTTGTAGTAGTGAAAGTTCTTGTACAGACTCTGGTGTTTGTCGCCAACGTGCATCAGCGTGACGATGTAGAGTCCCCAAACCAGAACAAGGTGCATCTAATAAAACACTATTAGCAGAGTTGCGAAATTGAGGTAAATTGCGGCTGTCACCAACGCAAATCTCTATAGACTTAAGATGAAGTCGTTGAATGTTTTGTTTGAGTTTCCGCATCCGAGAAGGAGTGCGATCGCACGCCCAAATTTTTCCTGTATCCTGCATTAACTCGGCAATATGAGTAGTTTTACCACCAGGCGCAGCACAAGCATCAATCACTACTTCTTTTGGTTGGGGATCAAGGAAATGACCAACCAATTGAGCGCTACTATCTTGGACACTCCAGCAACCTTCACTGAAACCAGGAAGATTTTGAATTTGGCCTGGATGACTAAGTAATCTTAAAGCTTGTGGTAGGTGGGGAAGAAGTTGACAAGAAACACCAACTGCTTGCAATGCTGTTTCTACTGTTTCTAAATCAGCCCGGAGTGGATTCACCCGCAAATCAATTGTTGGGGTTTGGTTCATCCATATACACAGTTTCTCTGTTTCAGTAACACCAAATTGATCTACCCAAACTTGAATAATCCAGTCCGGAAAACTATGTAAAATACCCAAACGTTCCACAGGGTTTTCTGGTAGCTGTAAAAAAGACGCGGTGAAGGTGTGAGTGGGAGACGCTTGTGAAGACGCGGTGAAGAAATGAGTGGGAGACACGGAGAGTATTTCATCATTATTCCCCGCGTCCTCGTGTCTCCTATGTCCCCCTTGTCTCCCATCTCCTCCCCCCGCTTCCTCTACCAGGCGAATAAATTGGCGCAATAAACCATTTACGAAACCAGCCAGCCCAGCAAAACCGTTTTCCTTTGCTAATTGCACAGTAGTATTAACAGCAGCACTAGGAGGAATTCGTTCTTGATACAGCAACTGATATAAACCTAGATGCAGAATTGTGCGGAGATCTTTGGGTTGCTGATGAGACTTCTTTGTGGCTAGTTGATTGATGATGGCATCAAGAGTACGCTGTCTTCTGGTGCAGCCATAGACCAATTCTGTCACTAGACGGCGATCGCTGAGTCTCCTTACACCAATTTCGCCATGTGTTATGTCTGTTTTAGGCAATACTCGGTCTAGTGCTATATCAGCATAAGCTCCCTTGTGAACTTCCCGCAACGCAATAAAAGCTAGTTGGCGAGGTGAAATATTTTGGTTTTTAGATCTTTGATGTTGCAATGTAATTTCGATTCTCTTATAGCAATTATTAGCTTTTCAAATAATTAAATTATTCTAAATTAATTTTCATCTCTGCCCTATAGTCAAAAGGGTTAGCGGTTCATGCTTTAACCTTTCCGTTACCCCTTCTTCTTTTATCTTGGTTTTTTGATTTTTTGCTACAACTGTGGCTGCCACTTTATCACGAATTCTAAACATTAAGTTTTTGTTTCAAGCACTTTTATTCTATTATTGTTTTTTCGTGAATTTGTCATCAAGACATGTAGAAGATTTTATTTAGGGTGCTTGGTTTGATTGTTTTCCCGACTCTTGTAGTTGGATTTACTGCTTTAATTAGTAAATTATTTAACCTAAATTGTCAATAAATCCTAAACTCACACACAAGTATGAAGATAAATTATGAGAATTTTTCTGTTCTTCATCGAAAAAAAATTAATATTAACAATAGCAACAAGCTATCCTAAAGCTATATAACGCTTTGGAGTATTTTTACTCAATGAAAACCAAATAGAGCGTAGGACACTCTTGACTAAATGATATCAGGGAGCATCAAGAGTCGATTTGGAAAAAGTGTACTATGTAGCAATTTTTCATTTTTTACTTCATTTTTCTTTTTTGTTAACTAAATCCGTTAATAGTTATCAGGATTAAAAGGTCAGTAGGCATCAATGTCTTATTATTTTTTTGATACAGAAAATCAGCGTTACAAATCTTTTGAGTTACCAGGGGCCAAACCACACTATAACCCTGATCGTCCTGGACAGGTTGAACATATTTTTCTAGATCTGAATTTAGATATTCCTAACCAAAGCGTTCAAGGTCAGTGCAATATTACTTTGTTGCCTATCCGTAATGGTATTGACCGTTTGATATTAGATGCTGTTAACTTGAACATTGAATCTGTCTTGGTGGATGAAGTTAGCCAAAAGTTTGATTACGACGGTCAAAAATTATCGGTTCAACTGCATTCATCAACTATTGCCAATAAACGAATTGCGATCGCGATCGCCTACTCTGTCCAAAAGCCCCAACGAGGGATCTACTTCATCCAACCAGAAAAACATTATCCCCACAAACCTACTCAAGTTTGGACACAGGGTGAAGATGAAGATTCACGCTTCTGGTTTCCTTGCTTTGACTATCCAGGACAATTGTCTACTTCCGAAATTCGTGTCCGGGTTCCCAAACCCCTAATTGCCATTTCCAACGGTGAACTCATTGCTACAGAAGAAAATGGCGATGATAAAGTATACCACTGGTCGCAACAACAAATTCATCCCACCTACTTGATGACATTAGCTGTAGGTGATTTTGCAGAAATTCGCGATGAGTGGAATGGCAAACCTGTCACCTACTACGTGGAAAAAGGACGAGAAGCAGACGCCAAACGTAGTATGGGCAAAACTCCGCGCATGATGGAGTTTTTGAGTGAAAAATATGGCTATGCTTACGCCTATCCCAAGTATGCTCAAGTCTGCGTTGATGATTTCATCTTTGGTGGTATGGAAAATACCTCTACCACACTGTTGACAGATAGATGTTTGCTGGATGCTAAAGCGGCATTAGATAACCGCAACACAGAAAGTTTAGTAGTCCACGAACTGGCGCATCAATGGTTTGGTGACTTGGTTGTCATCAAGCACTGGTCTCATGCTTGGGTAAAAGAGGGTATGGCTTCTTACTCTGAGGTAATGTGGACAGAACATGAGTATGGTGCAGATGAAGCAGCCTATTATCGCTTAGGAGAAGCCCGCAGCTATCTAGCAGAAGATAGTGGGCGGTATCGCCGCCCGATGGTGACACACGTTTACCGAGAAGCGATTGAACTTTATGATCGCCACATTTATGAAAAAGGGTCTTGTGTTTATCACATGATTCGTACGGAATTGGGCGACGAAATGTTTTGGCAAGCGATGCAGACATTTGTCCAGGATAATGCCCATAAAACTGTAGAGACAATAGATTTATTGCGGGCGATCGAAAAGGCAAGCGGACGTAATCTTTTATTCTTGTTTGACCAGTATGTTTATCGAGGTGGACATCCTGATTTTAAAGTAGCTTACTCCTGGGATAGTGATGCTAACTTAGCTAAAATCACAGTGACTCAAACTCAAGCAGCATCTGAGCATAATGGTAGTAATAGTAATTTATTTGACTTGAAAGTTCCCATTGGTTTTGGGTATGCCGAAAATGGTGCGCCTGCTGAGTTAAAAATTTTCAAGGTACGGGTTCACGAACGCGAACAAACTTTCTATTTTCCACTGCAAGAGAAACCCTTGTTTGTCAGCTTTGATGTTGGCAATAATTTCTTGAAGACAGTTTCCTTGGAGTACCCAGTACCAGAATTAAAAGCACAGTTAGAATTTGATCCCCATCCGACTTCACGTATTTACGCAGCTGAAGCCTTGGCGAAAAAAGGAGGATTAGAAGTCCTCAAAGCACTAGAAACAGCACTGCAAAAAGATCCTTTTTGGGGTGTGCGCGTAGAAGTAGCTGCTCATTTAGCAGAAATCAAGTTAGATCAAGCTTTTGATGCTTTAGTACTAGGGTTAAAAGATGAAAATTCATACGTGCGTAGAGCTGTAATTGAAGCACTAGCAACAATTAAAACCCACGCCAGTTATAAGGCTGTTAAAGAAGTAGTGGAGAATGGAGATGCTAGCTACTATGTAGAAGCAGCCGCAGCCCGTGCCGTTGGAACAATTGCTGCTGCTAGTTTGGAAGAAAAACCCAAAGAAGAAAAAGTTTTAAAACTGCTAAAAACAGTTTTAGAAGAAAAAGCTGGTTGGAATGAAGTGGTACGTAGTGGAGCGATCGCTGGTTTAGCCAAGCTTAAAACTTCCGAAGCAGCCTTAAATCTAATTTTGGAATACACTAGAGCGGGTGTTCCTCAACCTTTGCGTTTGACGGCAATTCGGGCATTAGGTACAGTCTCTGTTGGTCAAACTCCTGCTAATGTAGAACGAATCTTAGACCATTTGGCAGAACTTGCTAAAGAAAGATTCTTTTTAACTCAAGTAGCAGTTCTGACAGCCTTGGGAAATATGGAAACTCCCAAAGCCATCACTATCTTGCAATCCCTTGGTGATCAAACAGCAGACGGACGGGTGCGTCGCTATGCTGAAGAAGAAATTGCCAAAGTGCAAAAAAGTATTGGTACAGACAGCGCAGTTAAACAACTACGCGAGGAACTCGATCAACTCAAACAACAAAACCAAGAACTCAGAAGTCGTCTGGAAAATTTAGAAGCGAAGGCGAAGTAGGGGAAAGGGGATTGGGGATTGGGGATTGGGAGACAAGGGAGACAAGGAGGACAAGGGAGACAAGGGGGATAAGTGAGAGAATAAACACCAATCCCCTTTCCCCTTTCCTCATTACAACAATTCTGTAAATCGGGGATCGCTTTGCAAAGTTTTGAGGATTTGCTTGATTTCTTGAGTACGGTCTTTTTTGACAACAAGAGTCACATTGCGATCGCGTACAATTACTACATCTTCTAGACCTATCGTGACTATAACATCATCAGCATTGCTAGCATAAACAATAGCACCCTGTGTATCTAACCCCACGTGAGTACATAGTTCCACATTTGGGTTATCTTCTTTTTTTAATAAACGTTCGATCGCATTCCAATCACCCAAATCATCCCAGCCAAAATCGACTGGTAAGACATGTGTCAAATTCGTTTTTTCCATCAGAGCATAGTCTATACTCTTCTTAGGTAACTGGGGATATATATCAGAACCGTGCTGTATCAACGGTTCAATAATTTCTGGAGCATGGATTTGTAGTTCCTTGAGAACAACACCTACCCGAAAGATAAACATCCCGCTATTCCAGCTAAAACGTCCCGTCGCTAGAAAATTTTCTGCCGTTTGACGGTCAGGCTTTTCAGTAAAGCGGTTGACATGATAAGCTGGCAAGTCATTAAAGCAACCAATCTGTTCGCCTTGTTCTATGTAACCGTAGCCAGTTGATGGAAAGGTGGGCTTGATCCCCAGTGTGACAATTGCTGCTGTGTTTGCTGCTAGTTCAATTGCTGCATTTATTGTGCTTGCAAAAGATTCTTGGTTAGCAATCCAGTGATCAGCAGGGAAAAAGCCGATAATAGCGTCATCCCCGTAACGCTTTTTGATTTCCAAGCTTGTCCAAGCGACTGCGGCGGCTGTGTCCCTTCCCTGAGATTCGACTAGCAAGTTATGCGGTGGCAGTTCGGGCAGTTGTTCTTTAACTCCTTGAGCTATTTGACTAGAAGTAATTACCAATAAGCGATCCCAAGCGCCTGCTAGTGGTAGCAGTCGATCAGCCGTTGCTTGTAGGAGACTTCTAGGGCTACCATCTAGGTTTAAAAATTGTTTGGGTCGATTTTGGCGACTGAGGGGCCAAAAACGCTCACCTTTACCACCAGCAAGAATTACAGGGAACAATGCTTGAGTCATGTTGTCATAGAAACTTACTTAAGAACACTACTAAGTGTACTGTGGTGTTCGTCACTGGCAAGATTTGTTGCTTCGATTAACATTAGGTTTAGGGAGTGGATGAGTGGGGAGATAGTTTGTGGTTAAACAAGTAGCACAGATCAAAAATCAGGGTAAATCTCAACAAGGACAAAAATCAACAGATGAGGCAAACCCACAACAAAAAACGAATGTCTCATCTGAGTTTGTAGAATCTGTGGGTTCCATACCCAGCCAACTTTATCAGAGGTTGGGTTTGGCAATGCCTCGGTGGCTATTTTGGTTTTTGACAATAGTTGTAGGGATCACACTTTCAGGGTTATTAGTATCGACTTTAGCGCTTTGGACTCCGCTCTGGAGCGATATAGATCGAACAGATGAAGAGTTAGGGATGGGCGGGCCAGACGTAGAAAAAACACCATTACCAGGGGAAATTTGGAGCAACATTTCTCAATACAAGCTCACACGCCCAATGAATATTTTGATCATGGGCATCGAACCAGTCCGAGGTAGCGTTGATGGTTCACCAGAAAGCTACGCTGGGAGCAGCGATACGATGTTGCTGGTAAGACTAAACCCAGAAAATAATACCATACGGGTGCTTTCGATTCCTAGAGATACTATGATTGCGATCCCAGAATCAAAGGGATTGACTAAAGTATCCCAAGCCAACGCCCAAGGGGGCCCAGTGTTGGCGGCGCGGGTTGTGAGTCGTACTCTCAGTAATGCACCAATTGATCGCTACATTCGTATGTCTACTAGTGGATTACGGCAGTTAGTGGATCAGTTGGGTGGAGTAGAGGTGTTTGTTCCCAAACCGATGGAATACAAAGACTCTACTGCTAAGTTTTCTATTAATTTAGTCAGTGGGTGGCAAACTCTCAACGGTGAGCAAGCTGAACAGTTTGTACGTTACCGCGATAGTAATCTGGGGGATCTCAACAGAATCCAGCGACAACAAGTATTGCTGATGGGTTTACGCGAACGCTTGTTTAGTCCGACGGTTTTACCCAGATTGCCACAGTTAGTTCACATTATGCGTAAGTACTTTGACACCAACCTGAAAGTTGAAGAGATGATGGCACTAGTCAACTTCTCTTTGAACATGGAGCGGGATAATTTTCAGATGACCTTGCTACCAGGTATTTTCAGTCGTTTAAGTGCAGATCCTGATAGTTATTGGTTGAATCTAACTGGAAAAGTTGACTTGCTCAATAATTATACTGGAGTCAGTATAGGTGGTCTCAAACCAGATAAGCGATCGCTACCTAGCTTCAGAATTGCTATTCAAAATGCCTCCAATCAACCTCAATTAACTGGCAAGGTGATCAATTCTCTCAAAAGCAAAGGCTTTAAAAAAGTTTATGCTATCTCAGATTGGGCTGACGGGCATAGTGAAACTAAAATTATTGTTCAAAAAGGTAATCGCCAAGCCGCAGAACAACTGCAAAAAATCTTGGGTTTGGGAACAATTGAAGTGTCAGCAACAGGTGACTTAGAATCTGACCTCACTATTAGAGTTGGGAAAGATTGGAAGTAGTCATTGGTCATTGGTCATTGGTCATTGGTCATTAGTAAAAAACAGATGACTAGTGACAGGAGATAAAGAACGATTTTATGAAAAATATCCTCCTGCGCTTTTTAGAGTTGATGTTGATTTTGGCTCTTGCTTTTTTATGGATCATGCTAGATGCTAAACCAGCGATCGCTCGTTAAATAAAATTCATAGTCGTGAGTTAGTGGTTATTTGTGACTTGATCTAGCAAATAACCACTATTTTTTTTGAGAACGTAGACGCGCTTTGCTTTACTCGGCTTGCCGCAGGCTACCACATACAACACAAAAAATATACTGCTTTTCCCACAAATGACTAAGCTCGACTTTATCCATTTTTACGAAACCCAAAACCTGACCATGAAACCATTGTGGGACGGTAGTTTTAGTTTTTGGAATTTATCGAGAATTAGTGACATGGAAAAAGTATTTGCCAAAAAGCTAGGGTTTTTGCCGAATAAAGAAAGCTGAGTTCTTAATTTTGGATAAAGTCGAGCTAAGAACAAATGACAAATGACAAAATCTCAGATTTCCGGTTAAATGTTCAAGGATAAGGCTATCTGTAAAATTGTCAGGTACTGGGTGTGACAGAAGAACAACAGGTTTCTCGTTCTCTAGTTGGTATTGCTGGTATTGTTGCTGTTGCCACAATTATTAGTAAAGTTGTAGGTTTGCTAAGGCAGGTAGCTATTGGTGCAGCTTTCGGTACTGGTGCTGTTGCTGATGCTTATAGTTTTGCTTACATTATTCCTGGGTTTCTGCTGATTCTACTTGGGGGAATTAATGGCCCTTTTTACAGTGCGATAGTCAGTGTTTTAGCCAAGCGCAAGAAAGAAGAAGCTGCTCCCTTGGTCGAAACTATGACCACCCTTGTGGGTGTTGTCCTGCTAGTTGTCACCATTGTTCTAGCAATCTTTGCCGGACATATTATTGACTTGACTACACCAGGCTTGGATAAACGACCAGATGGAGAGTTGGTTAAGACAATCGCAACTCTACAACTCCAGATTATGTCACCAATGGCTATCTTAGCTGGGTTGATTGGTATCGGGTTTGGCACACTCAACGTTGCGAACCAGTACTGGTTGCCCTCCATTAGTCCTCTATTATCAAGCATTACGGTTGTAATTGCGATGGCTTTTCTGGGGTTACAACTAGGCCATAAAATCTATGCCCCGGAATATCTTATGTATGGTGGCGCGGTATTAGCGATTGGAACCCTAGCAGGTGCGTTGCTACAATGGCTTGTACAATTGATAGCCCAAGCACGGGTTGGTATGGGTTCATTGCGTCTGCGATTTGATTTTAATCAACCAGGAGTTAGAGAAGTAATGAAAATTATGCTTCCAGCCACCTTTTCTTCTGGAATGCTCTACATCAACTGGCAAATCAATTCTATTTTCGCTTCTTTTATTCCTGCTGCTGCTTCTGGCTTGAATTACGCTAATTTACTAGTACAAACTCCCTTGGGAATAATTTCTAATGTTGTTTTAGTTCCCTTACTACCGATATTTGCTCGACTTGCCGATCCTAGTGATTGGCATGAGTTAAAATTACGCATTCGCCAAGGACTTATTCTTTCTGCCTTCACCATGCTGCCTTTGGGTGCTTTGATGATTGCTCTATCTAACCCAATTGTACGTGTAGTCTACGAGCGCGGAGCTTTCAATCAAGCTGCCTCGGATATGGTATCTTCCCTGCTGGTTGCTTACGGTGTAGGGATGTTTGTTTACTTAGGACGTGATGTTTTAGTACGAGTATTTTATGCCTTGGGCGATGGAGATACACCTTTTCGCATCAGCCTGTTTAACATCTTTCTGAATGTTTTCTTAGATTGGATTTTTATCAAATCTTTTGGTGCTCCTGGTTTGGTTTTAGCAACAGTGGGAGTTAATTTAAGTTCAACTTTGATGCTGTTATGGTTACTTGATCGCAGATTGAATGGTTTATCCTGGCGAGAATGGAGTGTGCCTATTTTGGGTTTGACGGTTGCTAGCGTGGTAGGAGGTTTTGCCAGCTACGGTTCTCTGGTAGTTTGTCAACAATTGTTAGGTGTAAATGGTTTACTAATTCAATTGCTGCAATTAGCTGTATGTGGTTTAGTTGGTTTGGGTGTTTTTGGTGTCATCACCGCTTGGATGAAATTACCTGAAGTCAATATTTTTGTTTTTCGTCTGCGTCAACGATTTTTGAAGAGATAGGTGTTATTAATTTTCATTTCTGACTTAGTGTCTTAGTGCCTTGGTGGTTGAAAAATCTATTATTTTAACCACTAAGACACTAAGACACTAAGAAAAATACATTACCAAATAACAATTGATCAATGACACTAAAACAAAAAACCCCGATGCGAAACACCGAGGTAACCATGAGGAATCCAAATGTCGAGAGGAGATAAGAGAATTAATAAAAATTAATTTATGTATATAAATGTAAAGTATTTTGTTACAAATAGTCAACATGACTTGACAAATTAATAGTGAATATTATTCATAATTTTTACTTATGAATGGAGATATGTAGAGATGGATGATGTCAATCTTTCACAATCCAAGTAAGAATAACCCTTACCAAAATCCAAAATCTAAAATCGTATGGCTATGGCGCGTAAACGGTTCATTATCGAGATGGGAATGGGGATAGATCAGCATGGGCAAGATCCAACAGTAGCAGCAGCCAGGGCTGTGAGAAATGCGATCGCCAACAATGCTTTACCTGGTGTTTGGGAAGTAGCGGGCTTGAGTCATCCCAATGAGATGATTGTAGAAGTGCAAGTTGCGGTACCCTACCCCGAACAAGTCCGCCAACAAGAGGTACTAGCTGTACTACCTTTTGGTCGTAAATCCTTGAGTGTTGAGCCTGGAGGAATGGTTGTCCAAGGAAAGGCGATCCCTGAACTCGATGATAAAAATGACGAAATGTTGATAGCTGTCGCTGCGGTTACAGTCCTAGTTGAGAATGAAGAATGAGTAACTAAAGCGCTCACAACAAAATTCATTTTACATTAAAAAAATTTGTTGCTGCTAGATAAAGGTTTATTTGTGAATAATTATCATCATAATTGAGTGAATATTTTAACTTGATAAACCAGGATAAATATGATTTCACAAGAAGTGATCGCAACTTTAATTGCTAAATATTTTGCCAATATTTCCGCCATGAATGCTGAAGGCTGGATTGAATATTTCGCAGAAGATGCTATAAGTTATGATCCAGTTGGAGAACCACCTACAAAAATTAATGAAAATTTTGCTGCATTTATCAACCAGTTAAAAACAGTATTTAATAAATTAGAAGCAACAACTGAGCATGTTTTTATTGCAGGTAATGAAGCAGCAGTTAAGTGGACTATGCAGGGAATAACTAAAAATGACAAATCAGTGACATTTGCAGGAATAACAGTGTTTGAAATTAACAATTTTGGCAAAATTCAAACAACACGTGCTTATTGGAATCCGGCGCTAATGCTTGCACAGCTGCGTTCTTAAAGATCAGCGATCGCTCATTTACTGCTATGCGCTAAACTAGAGGCATCGGGGTAGGAGTCTCATCAAAGTAAATCTCACAAATAATTACTATTGACCACTCCAAAAACGATGTCTCGCGAAAATAACAAATCACTTCAAATTCAGGAAGTCAACAAACTCAAGCCAGTACACTTTGCGGACTTAATTAGAGCTGCACAATTAATTTTTGATCCTGCTACGGGTGTGTCTGGAATATATAGAAAAGTTGATTGGAAAGAATTTGGTATTCCTGACGATGTCACAGAAAACCTCAAAGCTCTCGGTCAGGAATATCGATATGCATCTCCTCATGTCTCCCCTGAAATTATTTGGAGTAAATTAACCCCAGCAACTCGAATTTGGTTTTTTGAGAACAGAGATGATTTATGGCAATTTGAGGAATTTTTTCCCGCTCTTGATGAGGATTAAAAGCGATTACTGCTGATGGTTAGTTGTGAGTAGTTGGTATCTAGAATAACTAATCAGTCGCAAATATGTAAGGTAGTGAAGAGCAAAAGTGTAAACTACTAAATTCTCTAACCTCTGGTCTCTAAATCCCTCTCTTCACAGGGTATTGCTAGAAATTCTCTGTATTTCAGTGTGCAGATTCAACAATTATTTTTACTTAGAAAGGTTAGCGATCGCCAATGCTAGAACGTGGATCGGGTAGGATTAATCCCGCGAGAAGTAGAAAATCCAATAATTCAAGCGATAAGAAGAGCTTGAATTTAATTCCAATGCTAGTACTAGCCCACTGTCATCAAACTTTGATTGGAGAACAAATTAACACACAAAATCAGATATCAACCAGAAAAACCTGAGATTCGAGCTAATCCTTCCTCATAAACCCTACTAGTACTCTGTCACATCAACAATGCTTGGTTGGGTAAATCTTTGAAAGCTTAACTAAGCGCGTCTTCTGTACGAAAGCGCCAATCCACACAAACTTTATTTGTATTACGTTCACATTCCCAACTTGAAACCTCTTTTTCTAAAGTTTTGGTATCAGGAATTATTCTTTGAAGACATTGGCGCACAAGTACAGATAACTCACATTCAACCATGTTTAACCAACTGCCATGTTTCGGCAGCAGAATTAATGCGATAGACCACTAGTCTTCATAGCAAGTATTATGATGACTTCAAGAGGCATACTCTAAAAACTGACTATTGACCATTGTACAGACGCGTAGACGCTCTTACGAGCGTCTTCAAGGTAAGAGTATAATCGCGTCTCTACCATTGACTATTGACCATTGACCATTGACTATTGACTAACATGCACGTTCTTTCTATTCCCACCTGGATCATTCACGTTTCTAGCGTTATCGAGTGGATTGTTGCCATTTGGCTAATCTGGCAATACGGTGAAGTAACTGGCAACCGTGCTTGGTGGACATTATCTTTGGGTATGTTACCAGCTTTAGTGAGTGCAATGTGTGCTTGTACTTGGCACTATTTTGAAAATGCAGAATCACTACAATGGTTGGTCACACTACAAGCTACCATGACTTTAGTTGGTAATATTACGCTTTGGGCGGCTGCTGTATGGATTTGGCGCAATGCTAAATCTACCGAAGTAGTTGCTGAAGTAACTTCTACAGAAGGTATTAAATCAAAGCAATGATTTCAAAAGAAGCCCTCTTTATCCTGTCACTGTTTCCCTACTTGGGTTTCTTGTGGTTTATCAGTAGAGTTAAGCAGATGCCACGCTTGGCATTATATGGTTTTTACTGCACCCTCGTGTTTGTCGGTGTGACTATCCCAGCAGGGATTTATGCTCAATTGCACTACAATCAATCTTTGGCAAATGTTGATTGGTTGCATGGAAGTGCAGAATCTTTTTTAACACTTGCTAATATTTTGATTGTTTTGGGTTTTCGCCAAGCAGTAATCAAAGGGATGAAATAGCTAGGAGAAGGGGGACAAGGAGGACAAGGAGGACAAGAGACCTCTTGCATAAGTCGAATTAACCCCCTCACTCCTCCTGAAACGGAGAAGATTGGGGAGGGTTCCTATTATTTTTGCAAGAGGTCTAAGGAGGACAAGGAAGCAAGGAGCAAGGAGAAGGGGGAAGGAAGAGATGGAGAATAATCAATGCCCCATGCCCAACAACTAACCATCAACAAACAAATTTGAGGGTAATCATGGAAGTTATTCCAGCGATAGATTTACTAGAAGGTCGTTGTGTGAGACTTTATCAGGGAGATTACGATCGCTCACAAGTTTTCAGCGAAAATCCTGTTGATGTTGCTAAACAATGGGTAGAACAGGGTGCAACTAGGTTACATTTAGTTGATTTGGATGGCGCTAAAGTCGGTAAGTTAGTAAATTTAGATGCAATAGAAGCGATCGCTCAAGCTGTGTCTGTACCTATTGAAGTTGGTGGAGGCTTGCGGACACGAGAAAGCGTACAGCAGTTATTTAATTTGGGCGTACAATGGGCAATCTTGGGAACTGTGGCTGTAGAACAACCGCAGCTTGTGCAACAACTTTGTCAGGAATTTCCCGAAAAAATAATTATCGGCATAGATGCTCGTAATGGCAAGGTAGCAACTCGTGGTTGGTTAGAAACTTCAGAAGTACTTGCCACGCAACTTGCTGTACAAATGCAAGAATTAGGAGCCGCTGCGGTAATTTACACAGATATTCATCGTGATGGTACTCTCACAGGCCCAAATTTAGACGCTTTACGCGAACTAGCTGCTGCAATCAAGATTCCTGTAATTGCTTCTGGTGGAGTTAGTTCCATTACAGATTTGCTGAGTTTGTTAGCGTTAGAACCCCAGGGTGTGACAGGTGTAATAGTTGGTCGTGCTTTGTACACTGGCGATATCTCTGTCTCGGAAGCTGTTCGAGCAGTTGGTTCTGGACGTATTCAGGATATACCCCCCGATCTGGGTTTTTCGGCATTTGCTTAGTACTTATTTTCAACTTAATATTTTTTAACTGACTATCAGGTCGGTTATTTTTTTATTTTCCGGATTCCAAATTTTACACTGTGTAGTTCATGTTGTAGACAGTTAAAAAGTTACCTAATTATTATGAGTCGCCCAAAACCTCCGATCACAAATAAACCTAGAACTGAATCTGGTAGCAATAAGCCTAAAGCTCAAAAGAATAACTCCAAACCAAAAGCAGCTTGACTATATCTAAATAAATTAAATCTCATGTGAAGCAGATTGCTTAGTAATTTTTTGATAACTAATTTGCTTTTTCATTACACATTTTTATTTTTAATTTTGAGTTTTTCAATTTTCATAATGGGTTTCCTCTCTTGTAGAGACGCACAGTAAGCGTCTCTATTTTCTTATTTAGAGAATTTTGTCATTCAAATAAGTTATTTAATTGGGATTTGATGTGAAATATTTTCCGGAAGTGAAATTAACAGTTGTGTGGTTAATTTTAGGAACTAAACTTCAGGGGAAATATTATGGCTACCAAAAAACCAAAGCGACCTCAACCACCCGTTAAAGACAGACCAAAAAGAACAGAGCGTAGCGTCGTTCCTAAAACAAATACTAACAAAGAAAGCAAAGGTTAATAGACTATTTATAAAGTAAATACTAAATTGCAAGTGTATTTTATAATAAAATGTAGCGCACCATTTATATAGGTGCGTTACACTATTTCAAATAACCAAATTTACTTATTCTTCACTTGACTTTTAGCCTGTTCTAAAGCTATTTCTTTGATTGCCTGATAAGAATTCATACTTGCAGATCCTTCAATGGCTTTCACTGCTAAATCTTGAACTTGTTTTAAGGCTGATTCTAATTGTTTAGACAGGTTTTGAATACGTGTCTCCTGATTATTAATTGTTTGTTCTAAAGATTGCAACCTTTGTTCATAAAAACGCTTTTGTCCTTCGACTTCTTTAGCAAATAAATCTGCTTTGATTTTAGCCTGATAATGAGCGATGCCTTTACCTTCTTCTGTGGCTTTTTTGATAGCTGCTTCTTTTTCTTTAGGAAAAGATTCTACTTTAGTTTTATACTCTTCAAATTGTTTTTCTTGTTCTGCGATCGCTTTCTCTTTTTCTAGCCATTGTTTCTCTATTTCTTGGCGGAATTCTTCTAGTTCTTTATATAAAAGCTTTTGCTGTTGTTCGTACTCATCCATCTCCAGTTGGCGCTGGAGTTCTAAATTATATTTATATTCTGTTGCATCTCTTTGTCGAGTCTTTTTGAGATTTTCATCTCTTTCTTTAATTAATATTTTATATTCTTCTTTTTCTTTTTCCCAAACTTGCCTTTGCTGTTGAAGTTCTTGGATTAAAACCTCTGAAAGTTGACTATATTCTTCTTGGTAAGCTTTAGCATTTTCTTCATAAGTTTGAATTAGAATATCTAAATTATCTTCAGAAATTTCTAAATTATGTAGTTCTTTGATTTGCTGTATTTCAGCCTCAACTAGTTGTCTGATTTCTGCTAGTTTTGACGCTTTTGTTGTCAGCTGTTCTGATAATTCATTCGCAGCACTACCAAAGCCAACTTGGATTTTCGCAAGACTTTCAATAGTAAAGTTCATTTTTTGTTGAATAGTTGATTGCTGATTCATTACTGGTTTATTTTCTGGAGTTGATTTGCTCGGATTTTTTTGAACAGCATCACGTTCTTTTGCTAACTGATCAAGTTGAGATATTAAAGCTGATTTCTCTTTGATTAGTTCGTTGTAAGCTTCAAGTATTTCTGATTTAGTATTTCTTTCACTAGGTTTTTTAGATGGCACAATAAACCTCACATTTTGCTATTTTTCATTGAAATTGCGATAACTTTAATATCAATACTGATGTTTTGAAATGTAGAGATGCAAAATCTCACATTTCTACTTTAGCCATAAGCCGAAAATTTTTTTATGGTGTGATTTTGGGCTTAACCAGAGTATTGATTTGATTATTTATCAGAATTACTAAAAGCTCTCAAAGCCAAATCTTGAGCTTGCTTTAATGCAGTTTGTAGTTGAGATGTTATTTCTTCTATTTGCTCAACTTGTCTTTGAATAGTTTCTTCTAAAGATTTAATTTTGAGTTCGTAGCTTTGTTTAGTTGCATCCCATTCTTTTTCAAATAAATCTGCTTCCACTTTTGCCTTTTGGCTCGTTTCTTTAATTGCTTCTTCTCTGGCTTTTTTGATCGCTTCTTCAAGTTCGACAGGAAATGCTGCTATTTTTTGTTGATATTCTGTAAACAAAGATTTATTTCCAGAAAGTATTTTTTCTCTTTCTGACCAATTTTTTTCTTTTTCTTGATTGCTTTCTTCTATTTGTCTTTCTTGTTGGCGTTTTTTCGCTTCGTAAGCATCTGTATTAATTTTTCTCGTATTCTCTGACTTATATTGATACTCTTCTGCTTCTAAGGCTCGGTCTTTTGCTAATAAATTATTAAAATTTATGACAGACTCTGCATGTAATTGCTCTTCTTGCTGCCAAGATTTTCGTGTTTCTCCGGTCTCTTTTTCTAGGGCTTCTCGCTTACTATTTGTATCCTGTTCTAGAGTCTTCAGCTTTTCTTGATGTTCTTGAGTCAGGATATCTAATGTGTCTGCAACAACTCTAATTTGTTGAAGTTCTTTAAGATTTTGAGTTTCAATTTCAATAGCGCGATTTAGTTCATCTAATTTAGAGTTTTCTTGTGCTAATTTCTCAGATAGTGTATTGACTATCCCACCAAATTCTAATTGTAAGTCTGCTAAACCTTTGACAATACTATCAACAGTGTATGTCGAAGCTACTTCTAAAATTTGTTTATTTTTTGCCTTTTCTGCTGACTCTTGCTTAGTAGCTATTTTTGATTCTAGCTTTTTATTCTCTGCCAATATTTCCTGAAATGCCTGTAAGAGTTGTTGTTTACTATCTTTAGCAGCAACTATGCTCATACTTAAACTCCAGTTAATGTGCAATATTTTTTGGTAGCAAGCAAGACTGTGACTTACCCCATACTTTGTCGAGAGTAGCCTTGAAAATAATATTTTCAGAGCAGTGGAAATACTGAAATGAAAGCAACTTTGCTGTTGAGGTTGCTATTACTATATCGACCAACTTTCTGTTTTTGATTGAAGTCAATTAACGAGAGTTGAGTCTTTGAGGTGAGATACTAGTATTTTTGTACTAATAATTATACTCAAGCTCATCCGTTGTTGTCAACTTTTCGCTGTCATTTTTAAGTCATATTTATCTTTAACTCTAGAGATAGGGAAATAAGTCAGTACTCCCTCTTTACCATAAAGTTCACCGTACTATCACATATGGGACAAAGTTAGAGGATAAGCAAGACAAGTTCTGAATACTGAATACTTTTCCTTCTAGCTTTCCCTTTCTCTATCAATATGAAACGTGAAAACTATGCCTTATCAAAGCAGACAGGGACAACTGAAGTCACAGCACCTAAGCCTTCATTAGCATTTGTTGATGCTGTAGCCCTCATTGTCGGGATTGTGATTGGGGCTGGCATTTTTGAAAGCCCTGCTTTGGTTGCGGCTAATGCAGGTAGTAATGTTGCGGTACTGCTGTTGTGGTTAACGGGAGGTGCAGTATCTTTCATTGGGGCTTTGTGTTATGCCGAGTTAGCGACAACTTATCCCCATGTGGGAGGTAATTACCATTACCTCAAACGCGCCTTTGGGAAAAAAGTCGCCTTCTTATTTGCTTGGGCGCGGATGATAGTCATTCAAACAGGTTCTATTGCACTGTTAGCATTTGTTTTTGGCGATTATATCTCCCAAATTTTGCCACTTGGAGCCTTTTCTACTTCTATCTATGCAGCAGGTGCGATCGCTGTATTAACAGCATTAAATATTTTTGGTTTGCAGCAGGGAAAATGGACACAAAACTTATTAACACTAGCCAAAGTCCTTGGCTTGCTGTTAGTGGTGATTATTGGACTGTCCTTAGCAACTCCCTCTACTCCCCCCACTCCTCCCACTACTTCCAACTCTGGAGGTACTTGGGGACTAGCAATGGTGTTTGTCTTACTATCCTATGGTGGATGGAATGAGGCGGCTTACATCTCGGCAGAAATCAAAGATAAACAACGTAATATAGTTCGTTCTTTGCTTTGGAGTATTGGCATTATCACCGCTATTTACCTGTTGATCAATCTAGCTTATCTGCGGGGATTGGGATTGGTGGCAATGGCACAGTCGCAAGCAGTCGCAGCTGCTTTGATGCGTCAGGCTTTAGGTGAAGGGGGAGCATTATTTCTCAGTCTGCTGGTTGCGGTTTCTGCTTTAGGGGCAATCAACGCCACTATTTTAACAGGCGCACGTACCAATTACGCCTTAGCACAAGACTTTTCACTGTTTCGCTTCATGAGAAGTTGGCAGTATCAAAAAAGTACTCCCAACATGGCTTTTTTGTTGCAGGGGGCGATTTCCTTAGCTTTGGTAGGGCTAGGTAGTATCACCCGCAACGGTTTTGAAACAATGGTAGACTACACAGCCCCTGTATTCTGGTTTTTCTTCCTACTTTCAGGCATATCGCTGTTTATATTGCGGAGACAAGAACCTCATCTTAATCGCCCGTTTCAAGTCCCACTTTATCCTTGGTTGCCTTTGCTATTTTGTCTTGTCTGTGGCTATTTACTCTACTCTAGTTTGGCTTATACGGGAGTAGGAGCAATAGTTGGTGTTGTAGCAGTGATTTGTGCAATCCCGTTATTTTACTTGGATCACTACATTTTGAGGAATAGGGGATAGGGGATAAGGGATAGGGGATAGGGAATAACTACTAACACCTATAAGTCAAAGGAGAAAAATCATGCAATTACGACGAATGTTAATTTTACTTGTGACTGGAATTAGTGCTGTAAGTTTGAGTGTGGCTGGATGTACGAATCAGCAACGTGACTTGGAAGCAGATGCACAAACACCAGCTATACCAACTCAGTTTCAAGAAACTCCAAAAGCTGATGTACCTTATGTGCCAACTTCACCAGAAGTAGTAAATGCCATGTTGAAATTAGCACAAGTCACAAAAAATGATGTAGTTTACGATCTTGGTAGTGGAGACGGACGTATTCCGATCACCGCCGCCCAGAAATACGGTGTTCGGCGTGCCGTAGGTGTGGAAATCAATCCGGAACTTGTGCAGGAAAGCAAAGCCAATGCCCAAAAAGCAGGAGTTAGCGATCGCGTCACATTCCAACAACAAGATTTATTCCAAACTAATTTTGATGGCGCAACGGTAGTAACATTATACCTGTTACCTGATGTCAATTTGAAACTCCGACCCAAACTCTTACAAGAACTCAAACCAGGCACTCGTATTGTTTCCCATGCTTTTGATATGGGTGAGTGGAAACCACAAAAGACGGTGCAGGTACAAGGCGCAACTCTTTATTTATGGGTTGTTCCTGATCAAGCTCCTAATAATCTACTTTAATAAGTCATGCCATCAGGTTTCGTGTCGGTGATTACCCTTGATAAACTTTTGACACAGAACCTAACTATCTCATAATATTCCCGCCTCTAATTGGGGTGGGTTTTTAATATTTTGATTGAAAAATGCGATCGCAATTTGCATTAATTAAAGGCAAACTTGACAAAGTTCGCCAGTTATCTTGGAAATATTATGTTTCGATTTTCGTACAAAAAATTAATATCAATCAATAACTAGTAATAAGCTTTTATCAAACCATTCTATATATTTGTTGTCTATATGGTTTATAATAAAATTAGATAATTGTTATATTAATCACAAAAACAAATAGTTCATCATCATACAAGCGTAAAAGCACGGTTGTCTGATAAATGTATTAATACAGCCACGATTACGGGACTTCGTAAGCATCAATGTATACTAGTGAATCAACTAAGTATTCTCCAACGACGGACATCGGTCAAAGAAGTCGTATTTTACTTGTCGAAGATGAAGAACTAATTCGAGAAATGATCGTCCTTGCTTTGGAAGAGGAAGGTTATGGAGTCGTAACAGCTGCGGATGGACGTTCCGCAGTAGAACAATTAAAAAATTTTGAAGCCAATTTAGGTGAATCGACTTTTGATCTAGTCATATTAGATTTGATGCTGCCTCAAATTAATGGTTTAGACGTCTGCCGCTTACTACGCTATCAAGGCAACCCAGTACCAATTCTCATGCTCAGTGCCAAAGGTAGCGAAACAGACCGTGTTTTAGGTCTAGAAGTGGGAGCAGATGACTACCTGACAAAACCTTTCAGTATGCGGGAATTAGTAGCTCGGTGCCGCGCTTTGCTTCGTCGTCAGCGTTTGAGTAGCCTACCACAACTACCGGCACTTAATTATAAAGAGATTACTTTGTATCCGCAAGAGTGCCGTGTCTTAGTTCGTGGTCAAGAGGTAAGTCTGTCACCAAAAGAATTCCGGTTGTTAGAATTGTTCATGAGTTATGCTCGCAGAGTATGGTCACGAGAACAGTTACTAGATCAAGTTTGGGGGCCAGATTTTGTCGGCGATAGTAAAACTGTAGATGTTCACATCCGCTGGTTGCGGGAAAAATTAGAGCAAGATCCCAGCCGTCCTGAGTATATTGTGACTGTACGTGGTTTTGGTTATAGATTTGGATAAGTTGTTAGTATAATCTGTGCGAAAGCAACTAACAACTTGTAATGTTAGTATTTAGTTTTCTTTTTGGATTGACCATCGGACTAGGGGTTTGGATTTGCCAACTGGTGCAACTGCGCCGCACTATAGGAAAAATACCACCCTCATTAAAGTCGCAACCTAGTGATATTGCTCTACCGCTAATTCCTCGCTTGCGACACGATATTGCTGAGTTGAAACAGCAGCAATTATATTTGCAACAAATTATATACAATTATCAAGAACTGTTAGAGTCAGCACCTGTAGGATATTTGCAAGTAGATGAAGAAAATCAACTGCTGTGGTGTAACCAGCAAGCGCGAGAAATGTTGTATTTACAAAGGTGGCAACCGGGACAGGTAAGGTTGTTACTAGAGTTAGTACGATCTTATGAACTAGACCAGTTAATTGAACAAACTCGCGATCGCCAGCAATCTCAGGTGAAAGAATGGGTATTTCACCCCTCTTGTGAAAGTGCGGCAGCAATGCTAGAACAGAAAGCTGTGATGTTGCGAGCTAGTAGCTTGCCTTTATCCAAGGGAGAAGTTGGCGTATTCTTGGAAAATCGCCAAATATTGCTGGAAATTAACCAAGCGCGTGACCGTGCTTTCTCAGATCTTGCCCACGAATTGAGAACACCATTAACTTCTATTCGTTTGGTAGTGGAAACTTTGCAAGGGCGCATTGAAGCACCTTTAGATCGCTGGGTTAATCGCCTAATGCAGGAAGTTGATCGGCTGATCTGTTTGGTGCAAAGCTGGTTAGAACTTACCCAACTAGAAACCGATCCCACCCTGAAACTCAATCGTCAATCTACAGAAGTGCGATCGCTAATTAGCAAAGTCTGGGAAACTCTTGAACCCCTCGCAGTACGCTATCAAGTCCAACTTGTCTATCAAGGATCAGAAAATATTTGGCTTCAAGCAGATGCTCTCCGTCTTTACCAAGTTTTCCTCAACTTGCTGGATAATAGCATCAAGTACAGTCCTATTGGGGGTAGTATTACCGTTGAAACAAAAATCTCATCTGTAGAAAATAATCGTAGTGGTAAACCAAACGCACCAGCTAATCTAGAAGTTAATATTATTGACTCTGGAGTAGGTTTTGCCGAGGCGGATTTACCCCATGTTTTTGAACGATTTTACCGGGGAGATCAAGCGCGAACTCGTGATCAAACAGTTGAAAGTAGTTCTACAACAATAGTGGGTAGTGGTTTAGGTTTGGCGATCGTTCGTCAAATAATTCTGGCTCACGGTGGTTCAATCAAAGCCATGAACCATCCCAGTACAGGTGGTGCGTGGATACAGTTTGTATTACCTGAAGTCATGGCAAATTCTCAAAACCAAGACTATATTTAAAAATATCTTCATGTTTGGGAATGCAAGCGTGAAAGCAATTATATATGATCCTAACTCTGGAACGACCCAGATCACACGAGAAATCAGACGCTTAGAGCGCGATATCTTACGCATGGGAGCTTTGGTGGAACAATCGTTTCGTCTGAGTCACCAAGCCTTATTCGCCCGTGATTTAAAAGCAGCGGAGGAACTTCCCCATATAGATAAGCAGATTGATCGCTTTTACAAACAAATAGAATCAGACTGTGCGGAAATAATGACGCTGCAAGCTCCGGTTGCTCAAGATTTGCGTTGTTTGAGTGCTTTTATGCAACTGGTGCGTGATCTAGAACGGATTGGAGATTATGCTAAAGATTTAGCTGAAATTGCCGTCAAAATCTTTTCTTATCCGCCCCATACTTCTTTACCAGAAATTGCCATGATGTCGCACCATGCTCAAGCAATGTTAGCAACTAGCTTGGTGGCTTTGGCTGATTTAGATGAAGTCGGTGGACGTAGTATTAAACAACTAGATGACGCTGTAGATAGCGCCTACGAACATCTCTATCAGACTTTAGCCTATCAAAGAGATGTCCCAGGCGTAGTTGAGCCAATTCTGTTGTTGGTACTCGTAATACGCCATCTAGAACGTATGGCAGACCATGCAACTAATATCGGTCAACGAGTAGCATATATTGTTACAGGTCAGCGCCACTAGTACCGCTACGCGGAAGTCAAAAGTCAAAAGTCAAAAGTCTTTTATTTCAAGCTTTTGGGCTGTTTTAAACGGTCTGTTTATTTACGCCGTGCTGTACTAGTGTCCGTCTGTGAGAAGGTAAATTCAATTTGCGTGTAAAACACCGATATAGCCTATGGTAATCTTCTCGAATGTCTATAGATAGTTCTTTGAGTGTGAATCGGTTTGTCTACACCCATCTCAATATAATTAGATTAGTTGAATCCAAGCCAAACGCATGAATTCTCCAATCTTAACTTGTGGAATTTATGTGTATTAGTAGCAAATATATCTTCAAAAAGCCACCCGAAATCAAAAACGTCAAATAAATATCCAAGTAGGGGTTACTGGCTTCATCGTTCACAAACCGGAGAACACTGAATCTATGGCAAGAATAGAAACCCGCACTGAACCAATGGTGCTGAATATGGGGCCTCATCACCCCTCAATGCATGGAGTTCTGCGGTTAATTGTCACTCTAGATGGCGAAGACGTTGTTGATTGTGAGCCGGTAATTGGCTATCTACACCGGGGGATGGAAAAAATTGCGGAAAACCGCACTAATCTCCAGTATGTCCCCTACGTAAGTCGTTGGGACTATGCGGCGGGTATGTTTAATGAAGCCGTCACAGTCAACGCTCCCGAAAAATTAGCAGGGATTACCGTCCCCAAACGCGCCAGCTACATCCGCGTCATCATGCTGGAGTTAAACCGCATCGCCAACCACTTACTGTGGTTTGGTCCCTTCCTTGCTGACGTGGGCGCTCAAACTCCCTTTTTCTACCAGTTCCGCGAACGGGAAATGATTTATGACCTGTGGGAAGCTGCTACAGGTTATCGCATGGTTAACAACAACTACTTCCGCATTGGGGGAGTAGCGGTTGATTTGCCTTATGGTTGGGTAGACAAGTGCGAAGACTTTTGTGATTACTTGCTACCCAAAATAGATGAGTACGAGCGCTTAGTTACTAATAACCCTATTTTCCGTCGGCGTGTAGAAGGCGTTGGTACTATTACCCGTGAAGAAGCAATTAACTGGGGACTTTCTGGCCCAATGTTACGTGCATCTGGCGTCAAGTGGGATTTGCGAAAAGTAGACCACTACGAATGCTACGACGACTTCGACTGGGAAGTACAGTGGGAAACTGCTGGAGATTGTTTAGCCCGTTACCTGGTACGGATGCGGGAGATGCGTGAATCCGTGAAAATTATTCGTCAAGCCCTGAAGGGACTTCCAGGCGGCCCATACGAAAACCTAGAAGCCAAGCGGATGCAAGCGGGTAAAAAATCCGAGTGGGATGATTTTGATTATCAATACATTGCTAAGAAAGTTGCTCCTACTTTTAAGATTCCCAAAGGCGAAATTTACAGCCGTGTCGAGAGTGGTAAAGGTGAGTTGGGAATTTATTTGATCGGCGACGATAACGTCTTCCCTTGGCGGTGGAAAATTCGCCCAGCAGATTATAACAACCTACAAATTCTCCCTCATTTACTACGGGGTGTGAAGGTAGCAGATATTGTGGTAATTCTGGGCAGTATCGACGTAATTATGGGTTCAGTAGACCGCTAGTTAATTGTAGGGTGGGTAATTAATGCCCACTCTACTCAAACAGGTTCAGCCAGGTGGACGCTAGTACGATAAACCATGTGAACAAAACCACGTTGATCACAAAATTTTTGATATACTTCCCGTAAACCAGCAATCAACTGTTCGTAGGCTTGTCCTTGACGCGGAACATAGGAAGCACTAGTTGCACGACCAATAAGTCCTGTTAAATCTAACTCGTGTTGATAAACAAAATTAGATTCGCGGACATTAATAAAATTTTTTGTGATCAATAATGGTTCCAGCGTCTGCATCCGTGACTCGGCTGGATGATGATTTGATGCTTCACGTACCAAGCGATTGTATTCCATAGTCAAAGCATCTTCCTGATCACGGTTATTCCACACCAGAGCCAACCGTCCTGATGGCTTGAGAATACGGCGGAACTCCGATAAACTCGGCTCTGGGTTGAACCAGTGAAATGCTTGAAAACAGGTAACTAAATCAACAGATGCATCACCGAGGTTAGTAATTTCTGCTGTTCCATCCCGAAATTCGACCAAAGGATGAGGTTCTGCTGCTTCTCTCATCGCCGTATTTGGTTCAATAGCAATGACATTTACACCGCGATCGCCTAATAACCGTGAGGAAATTCCTGTTCCTGCACCAATATCTGCGGCTACAAGTTGAGAGGGTGAACTTAAATTTTCTAGGATTTTATCAATTGCTACGGCTGGATAGCTTGGCCGATACTTAACATAATCCTCAACTCTGTCACAGAAACGACTCAGGGGGTTGAAAGTGTGTAAGGGTGTTGATTCGGGATGGGTTGTCATGGAGAGTTACAGAGGACGCCTATTTTTATTCACATCAAATCGGAGGCTTCTTTTGAATTGCTACGTAAGCAGCTTGAATTTTGAGTATCATTTGCTTTATATGAAACTTTAATACACTATCCCAATCGATTCAAGCATGATATTTACTAAGACAGAAAGCTGAAAACTTTGATTTTATGAACGTCTTATCTTCTGTCTCTAGCTTTCTGCCTTTTTGTATGATACTTAACTAGCCTGATTGTTGGGTGGTATTTGCTCAGGTGGTGCTTCTGCTGGTGGCGCAAGTTCGGCATCAGGAGCAATTTCTTCCACAGGAATATTTTCTAATTTTTCTGCTACTTCTTCTGCTTTTGCAGCAGCTTCTTTCGCAGCTTCTACCAATTCAGGTGATGGGGGATGGGGTGGAATTGCTTCTGCTACAGTCTCCGTTGTGGCTTCAGTAACAGTAGTGACAGATGTATCTGTAGTTTGTTCTACAGTTGTGCCTGTTTCTGGTGTTGCTTCATCTGTGGTAGTACGATTATCAACAATCTCAAAAGCTGGTTTTTCTGTTGGTTGAGGAGTTTCTGGTGTCTTTTTGCTCACAGTTTGTTGCACACGGTTCTTTGCACCAGAGAAAATTCCACCGATACTACTCTGTATCTGTCCTAAGCGTTGGGGAAGCGACAATTTAGTAACCTGTTCCTGAATAGTATTTTGTACCGCTTCTGTACTAGGTACAGGAGTTTGTTGTGTAGAAGGTGCTAACTGACGACGTAATGAAAGTGTTTGCCAACCAAACCAAACTAAAAGCGCCACACTAGCAATATGACCTAGTAAAAGACCTCCGGTAATACGTGGCGCAAACACCCATAACATTAACGCGTAAAACAGTCCTACACCACTCCAAATAAAATCATTTTTGCGGTGAATTTCTGGGAAAAAGAAAGCCGCTAAGTAAATGGCTATACTACCAAGACCGACTGTCAGTGCTAGGACATTTGCCAGCATTTCGTGTTTCTCCTTAATTACGTCATGATCGGGGATCGGGGATCAGGGATCGGTTATTAATCTTTTGCCATTGACCGATACTTCTTTAGATGGTAAAAGCCCCCGGATTGATCCGTGGGGTCAATCCAAAATCCAAAATCCAAAATCTAAAATTGTCTGACCATTAACTAATTTTGCAAGATAACTGTTGATTTCGATACAAATTGAAATTACTTATCTGTGTATTTTGTGCATTTATACTCTGTCGCTGAACTTTTAATGTCTTCTTTAGGAAAGAAGCGAAAATCTCGGACTACCCTTAAAGATAAAAGATCACGAAGAGTTAGCCAAAAAATCTATGACCCTACAAAGCTTTGGTGTGATTGGCTTGGCCGTCATGGGGGAAAATATTGCTCTCAACGTTGAGCGTAATGGCTTCCCAATTGCTGTTTACAATCGCTCACGCGAAAAAACTGATAAATTCATGGCAGAACGCGCCCAGGGCAGAAACGCTAAAGCTGCTTTTACCCTGGAAGAGTTTGTCGCTTCTCTAGAACGTCCCAGAAGAATCCTAATCATGGTACAGGCTGGCAAACCTGTGGATGCAGTGATTGCCCAGCTCAAACCTTTACTTGATGAAGGCGACATCATTATCGATGGCGGTAACTCTTGGTTTGAAGATACAGACAGACGCACTCAAGAACTGGAACCTGCTGGATTCCGGTACATTGGTATGGGTGTAAGTGGTGGTGAAGAAGGGGCGCTCAATGGTCCTTCTTTAATGCCAGGAGGTACTGAAAGCTCTTATCAGTATCTATCGCCGATCTTCAATAAAATTGCTGCTCAAGTTGATGATGGTCCTTGTGTTACCTACATTGGTCCTGGTGGTTCTGGTCACTACGTGAAAATGGTACACAACGGCATTGAGTATGGCGATATGCAGCTAATTGCTGAAGCCTACGATTTGCTGAAAAATGCTGGTGGATTGGATCACAATCAACTGCACGAAGTATTTGCAGAGTGGAACACCACCGATGAACTCAATTCGTTTTTAATTGAGATTACTGCTAATATTTTCCCCTACATCGATCCAGATACAAATTTGCCTTTGGTCGAATTGATTGTGGACTCGGCCGGACAAAAGGGTACTGGACGCTGGACTGTGCAGACAGCGTTGGAGTTGGGAGTTTCCATACCAACAATCACCGCAGCAGTAAACGCTCGGATTATTTCTTCCTACAAGCAAGAACGTGTAGCAGCATCTAAAGTACTTACAGGTCCTACTGGCAAATATAACGGCGCCACCAAAGATTTTATCAACATGGTGCGTGATGCCCTGTATTGCTCAAAAATCTGTTCTTATGCTCAAGGGATGGCGTTGCTATCCAAAGCTTCACAAACATACAACTGGAATTTGAAGCTGAGTGAATTAGCGCGAATTTGGAAAGGCGGCTGTATTATTCGTGCTGGATTCCTAAACAAGATTAAGAAGGCTTTTAACGAAGATCCAGCATTACCTAACCTGTTATTAGCGCCAGAATTTAAGCAAACAATTCTCGATAGACAGGCTGCTTGGCGGGAAGTATTAGCAACTGCTGCTAAATTGGGAATTCCCGTACCAGCATTTAGTGCATCTTTAGATTACTTTGATAGCTATCGTCGCGATCGCTTGCCCCAAAACCTCACTCAAGCTCAACGCGACTACTTCGGCGCACATACTTACGAGCGCATAGACAAGCCAGGTTCTTTCCACACTGAATGGGTTCCGATTACTGAAAAATCCCATTAAATCTTCATCAAGTTATAAGCTGGGAAGATAAAAGTGGCCCAAGTTTCAGGGCCACTTTTTTAGTAGCTATCTTGGAAATGGGTGTGGATGGGAATCTACTTTAATAAGTACCTGGGCTAGAGCTTTAGCATCTGCACCCACAAATTTTTCTCTATCACCATTACTCCAAATCACCTGACAAGAAAATAGTGGCAGCCTCACAAAATGGATTTTGTAGAAAAATCGAATTGTGCGAACGTATGTCAAATTAACCCAGCCTTTGCTGGGTAATTTACAAAAATTTGTCATAATAAAAATCTCCATGAATATTTGGAATAGAGAGGCGCTTTCAGATGTCCAGTCGGTAGCGCTTTCTCTACAACTAGAATATAGTCGTTTCGACTAGATTACAAGCCTTAAAGCAATAATATTGACTTAATGAGGATAAAAGCGATTATAAGACTAGATTTCACTCGTTAAGAGGTAACTTAAAGATGCAGTATATGGCATTTTTACAAATGACAATTAAGTGGAACCTGGCTTATCTAATGCTTGAACATGATATCAAAACTGGGGAACTGGCGGAAATGACAGGACTTCACCCAAGCACAATTTCAAAGCTAAAGGCATACAGGGAAATGCCTAAAAGATTAGACAGGGACACTCTAAATTTGCTGTGCAAAGCTCTAAATTGCACTCCTGGTGATTTATTGAAATACGAGCTAGATTAAAATGCGACTAGCCACAAGCTACAAAAGATTGGTTATCGAGTCTGTAAAATCTTGTTTAAATCAGAAAGCTTGGACAGAATAGGTTAAAAGAAAATAGACTCACTCAAACATTGATTTGATTATCATTGGTTATGACAAAATCAAGCCCAAGGAAAGCAAAAGCTGATCAGTGATGCGTAATCCAAAAGTAATAAATTGGTGACGCCAAAAGAAGCGATGCTCCAAAGGAGCCGCTACGCGAACGCCACTTAAGCTGATGCAATGCAAGCAATTTATTGCATCTGGAGAGCAAATATTATCTCCGGGAAACTACTGTAAAAGTGAGCGTCTGATAAATATAAACTGTAACTAAATGATCAACGGCATGAAATTCCAACTGTTGTTAGCCTCTTTGTTTTCCCAAATCAAAGGACGCCATTGGTGGCTGGGTATGCTTTTATGGATAGCATTCTGTCTACCAGCTCAAGCGTCTGTGATCCTACGAGTAGCAATTGAACGGGATGCTAAACAGGTTAAAGTTGGCAGTTCTACAACTGCGGTTGTCAAGGATAGTAGCGGGCGTACTCTGGGACAACTACCAGCAATGAATGCGTATTACGCCCAAGCGGTTCCTGGTGGAGTCGCCTTAGATAAATGGCGTTCTGGTTTATTTTGGATTGAACCATCGGGTAAGGGGGGATTTGTTTATATAGGCGATCGCTGGTATCGAGGCAGAACTTTAGTTGTCCCCACAGACAAAGGTGTGACTGCTGTCAACTGGGTAGATTTAGAAGAGTATCTCTACAGTGTTTTGGGTGGTGAAATGAATAGCGGTTGGCCTTTAGAAGCCCTCAAAGCCCAAGCGATCGCAGCTCGTACCTATGCTCTTTATGAGCGATCAAGACAGCGCAATAATCCCATTTACGACTTGGGTGCAAGCCCAGATCGTTGGCAGATTTATAAAGGTGTGATTAGCGAATCTCGCCCTACTTATGCGGCTGTTGATGGTACTGCTGGACAAGTACTCACTTACAAAAATCAAATTATCCTCTCGGTTTTTCATGCTTGTTCGGGTGGACACACAGAAAACGTCGAAGATGTTTGGTTAAGCAAAGAACCATACTTACGTGCGGTTCCCGACTTTGATCAAAATATCCGCGAATGCTACTGGATGAGAACTTTTAGCCCTACGGAAATTAGCAGCAAATTTCCACAAATAGGTAACGCCAAGCAAATGATTATTGAACAGCGATCGCCTTTTAACAGTGTGAAAACACTGAAAATAGTAGGTGACAAAGGTGAAAAGGTGCTAAGAGGTGAAGAAGTGCGTACAGCTTTAAAACTCAAAAGTACCCGCTTTAGCGTCTCCAACGGTAACGGTGGTTTCACGCTCCAAGGACTAGGTTTTGGTCATGCTATTGGCATGAGTCAATGGGGCGCTTACAATTTGGCTTTGCAGGGAGCCAACCACTTGCAAATCTTAGGGTATTACTACAAAGGTGTAGCCCTCACACCAATTAAGGTGAAATAGGGATCGGGGATCGGGCATTGGGCATTGGGATAAATTCTCCCTTGTCTCCCGTGTCCACGCCAGGTGCTACAACGGAACGCCAGTCGCTACAACGGAGGGAACCTCCGCAACGCGCTGGTACCCTGCGGGAAGCCGCGCAAAGCGCGTCTACGGAAACCTCCGCAACGCACTGGCTCCCCTTGTCCCCCTTGTCTTCCCACACTCCCCAAACTCCCTTTCCTTTTCCCCTTCTATATAGCTACACCAAGTCAGGAAAAACCTCTTGCACAGCCGGATGTACCAAGCGATGATTCTGCACATTTACACCTTTAGCTAATGCAGAATTATTTTTTAGTGCCTCGATTCCTTGATTTGCTAATTGCACCACGTATGGTAAAGTACTGTTATTAAGTGCCTGAGTTGCCGTCCAAGGAACTGCCCCTGGCATGTTAGGAACACCATAGTGCAATACACCTTCCTCGATATAAACGGGATTGGTGTGGGATGTTGCACGCATAGTTTCCACACAGCCACCTTGGTCAACTGCTACGTCTACAATCACTGAACCTGGTTGCATTTGTTTGACTAGTTCGCGAGATACAAGGATTGGTGGTCTCCGTCCAGGTATCAAGACTGCGCCAACTAATAGGTCGGCTTCGCGGACTGCTGCTTCAATGTAGGCTGAGTTACTGTAAAGTAGCTCTACTCGTGAGCCAAATAGGGTTTCTAGGTAGCTGAGTCGTTCAACATTCACATCCAGAATTTGAACGCTAGCTCCCATGCCGACTGCTATTCTGGCTGCTTCTGTACCGACTACACCACCACCAAGAATCACTACCCGACCGGGTTTGACTCCAGGGACTCCACCTAACAGAACACCTCTACCGCCTTGCAGACGTTCGAGAAATCTGGCTCCGAACTGCACCGATAAACGACCGGCGATGACGCTCATTGGTGTTAGCAAGGGTAATTTGTTGGCGCCTGATTGCTCTACTGTTTCGTAGGCGATCGCACAAACGCCACTGTTAATTAAATTCTCGGTTAAATTCCGACCTGCTGCTAAGTGCAGATAAGTAAATAAAACCTGTTCTTTTTGCAACAATTTATACTCTAATGGTAGTGGCTCTTTGACTTTGACCACTAACTCGCGATTCCAAGCAGCTTCTGGTGTTGGGACTATTTCTGCGCCTGAATTTCTGTAGTCATCATCCGTAAATCCCGCACCTGCGCCAGCTTGAGTTTCTACAAATATATTATGACCAGTTTCTTTTAGTACCCTGACACTAGAGGGACTCAACCCAACTCGAAACTCCTGGTCTTTAGTTTCTCTGGGAACACCTATATCCATTCACTGCCCCTAATTAATTTTTGTGTAGCTTTAGTTTGTCAGTCTTGTTTTTAGTATGTTGAATCCAATAATACGAATTCACCTGAGTTTGCCCTGATATCACCAATTTAACATTGACTGAATTTGGGAATGGGGAACAGGAAACAGGGAACGGGGAAAAATTCTTCCTTGTCCTTCTTGTCTCCCCTGTTTCCTTTGTCCTCCCTAAACGGGCTTGACGATTTTCTGAGTATTCCTAAAATATATTAAGAATAGTAAAAAAATGTAAAACATTGGTTGAGTGATATAGCTCAATGTGCAATACCACAAAAGTGTATTGACTTAACATTTCCCAACAAAGAGGTTTTTTCAAATGATGACACAACCACAACCAAGCGTAACTCCCAAACTGGAAGAGCCAAAATTTGGATTTAGTGAATATGCCGAACGCTTGAATGGTCGAGCTGCAATGATCGGCTTTATTCTGATGGTGTTGATTGAATACTTCACCGATAAGGGTGTGCTATCTTGGCTTGGTCTCAAGTAAATTACAAAAAAGTACGAGTGTACAACTTGTAAACAAGATCCCCGATTTTTCATAAAAGTCGGGGATTTATTTGTATTTATCAGTACTATAGCTGTTCGGAAAACCGCCCAAAAGTAGTCTATGAAAGTACTCTGGTTTATTTGAATAAATATAATATTATGATGTAAATGTAAGCTCCAGTTTAGGGCGCTAAATGTAGGTGAAGAACTTTCAGTAAATTTACGCAAAAGGTGAACTAAAATCAACCAAGCTGTGATGAATGCTGTAAATGCCGTATTGCCTCGTTTTTTAAAGTCAGCCTACCGAAAAGAACCGCTAATCAGCGTATTGATTACGATGGGAGTGGTAGACGCGCTGATCGGTGGATTTGACGATAAGTGGTCTTTATTCGCTTTTGGTTTAGGAACAGCAGGAGTAACGCTTTTATTAAAATTGTGGCTACGTCAACAGCGTCGTCCTCTACCTGCTGAAGAGCCTGTAGTGCAACATTACTTACCTTCGCGCTCTTCGAGTTCGACTTTACCAATGCTGACTATTGCTAAGAAAAAACCACCCCATTAAGGGTGGGGTTTTAATTTTTATAGTTAAGATTAGAAAATTCACGGAGCATCGCCAAATTTATGGTTTTCACTCTTGTGGAGTAGTTTTTCCTGACTTACAAAAGAAAGTATGTGTCAGGCGATCGCCCGTTTTTCTAATCTAGAAATATATGAATAATAGTTATAGTAAACTTTTTGACAAAGTTATAAGTATCAAATTAAAAATTCCTTTAATGACATTGGTAGGTATAGCAGGTGCTGTGGCGATCGCTTCGTTAGTACAAATACCAGCTGTAAATCCTGCTACTGTTGAAGTCAAACTCAATCCTGAGACTACCAAGAAGTTAGTTAATCCCCAGCGAATTCATACTCTCAAAGACAATTTAGGAAGCATTAAATCCCTAACCTTCAGTCCTGATAGCAAAACTTTAGTGAGTGGCGGTTCAGATAACAATGGCGTGATTCGCTTATGGAGTATAAAGAATGGCGATCTCATAGGAAATATCCGCAAAGCTCAAAAAACAGCCGTGGAATCTGTGCTGATTTCCCCAGATGGTCAAACTCTGGCTAGTTGTAGTAATGATTACACTATCAATCTTTGGAATCTCAAGACAAACAAATTTACTCGTTCCTTCATTGGACACACTAGCAATGTCCTATCTTTGACTATAACTCCAGATGGAAAAATATTGGCTAGTGGTGGTTTAGATGGTATTCGCCTGTGGGACTTAGTAAACAAGCGTCCCCTAGCAACTTTAGTACACTACAACAATATTTCTAAAATTACGATTAGCCCAGATGGTCAGATCCTCGCTAGTGGTGACACTCAGGGTGTAGTGAAACTATGGGACTTAAATTCTGGTCAATTAATTCGTCAGTTTATCGCCCACACTCAAGTAGTTAGTGGTCTAGCTTTTACCCCAGATGGACAAACTCTAGTTACTGCTAGCCATGATGGTAAGATTAAACTCTGGGATGCCAAAACAGGGAATTTTACAAGTACCCTGGAAAACAACAACTCTATCAATCACAATAATTGGATTAATGCCATTGCTATTAACCCCAACGAAGATATTTTAGCTAGTGGTGGCAAACAGGGTGTAATACAGCTATGGGATTTAACCACAGGAAAGTTAATAAATACGCTTGAGGGACACACAGACTGGGTAAGTGCGATCGCCTTTAGCCCCGACGGAAAATTGCTTGCTACTGGTGGTTACGACAAAAAAATTCTGCTTTGGCGCATGTAATACCAATTCCCAAAAATCTCTCTACACATGAAGTTTTCCTAAGTTAACCCAGCAGCATCTCTCTACCAAGCACCTACCCATTACACTTTGCTTAAAAATGAAATTTTATCTTCATATCTAGGTAATTTAAATTACGTAATTTACCTGGAAATAAATACGAAACTGACATTAAATTTTAATTAGGAGTAGAAATTAAAAATTTGATTTTTCCCTAGTACGATGTAGCATGGGGTTCTCCTACACCCCTAGTTTTTGAGAAACAACTACTTAAAGTAGAGGGGAAAGTGAATAGTTTACTCAAAGTCAAAGAGCAAGTTTTGACTTTTGACTTTTGACTTTAAATTAGGAGTCTGTTATGCGTCATCCATTTGACTTAAACATTTCTAGGTTGGAGAATATTGGTTTGTGTTTTGAAGAACTCAGCCACGAGCAGAGCGAAAAAGTATCGGGTGGATATAATGTTTTTGCCATTAAGCCTGTTGTAGTTCTTGGAATATTGGGTATTCGTGAAGATTCAGATGAAGGTAATCAAAACTCTGGTAGTACTACAACCACAAACAATTACACATCTCCAGATGGATTGATCAAGAGTACTGAAGTGGTGAAAAATTCCTGGTATTCTAATTCAGTAATAAACTAAAAAATGCAGAAAAAATGCACTCTGCGTGGTCTATCGCAGAGTACATCCCTACTTAATCCTTAACTACTAACTACTTTACATCAAACTTCTCAGACGCTGTACCAATTGCGGTGCTTGTAAAACACCCTCAATTCGGTCTATTGGCTGACCTTGCTTAAACAGTACTAAAGTTGGTAGAGCTTCAATTCTATACTGAGTAGCCAATTGTTGGTATTTCTCAGTGTCAATTTTGACGATTCTGATTTGGCCTTGGAGTTGGGCATTAACTTGCTCTAAAATCGGAACCATCATCTGGCAAGGCCCACACCAGTCAGCATAAAAGTCTACTAATACGGGTACATCAGAACCAGATAGCATCTCTTCAAAGCTATTGAATTGCTTTTTTGTAGACATGTGATACGCACCTGTTTTTTATTGTTTGATTTTAATAGTAGTTCCTAGCAGCCTAGATGATTGTAAAGCATGTTTGCGGTGCTGTATTGGAAAAAAGTTTCACAGACCATCTAAAAAGATATTATATAAATTAATTGTAGCTTAAATTACTATAGGTAATTGCTTGGATTCCTATTTGTTTGAATCCCATCCTCATACAGGAGTTTAATCACATCATCTTTGTATTTCTGAAATACGCTATGGCGCTTGATTTGAGGATTCGATTTGCTGGGTAGTTGGATTTGTAATTCCTGTTTAATCGTACCTGGTCGCGCACTTAATACGTAGATACGTTGAGATAAAAAAATTGCTTCCTCTACATCATGAGTGATCATAAAAATTGTCGTGCTAGTGCTACGCCAAATTTCCAGTAAAAATTGCTGCATAGCTTCTTTTGTCTGTGCATCCAAAGCGCCAAAGGGTTCATCCATGAGTAGAATTTTTGGTTTTGATGCTAAAGCACGGGCGATCGCTACTCGTTGTTTCATCCCACCAGAAAGTTCTTTAGGTAGCGCTTTAGCAAACGTAGATAAACCTACTACTTCTAGATAATAAGCCGCCTGTCGTCTTCGCTGGGCTTTCGGTAAACCTTGCAGTTTCAAACCAAATTCTACATTTTCGGCAACACTCATCCACGGATAGAGAGTGTAGCTTTGAAAAACCATACCACGGTCAGATCCTGGCCCTGTAACCCGCACCCCATCAACCAGTATCTCCCCCGCTGTCGGAGTATCCAACCCCGCAATGAGACGTAGCAGAGTTGACTTACCAGAACCACTAGCACCTACTGCACAGACAAATTCTCCCTCTTCAATGTGCAAACTAATATCTTGAAGCGCAGTGAGCAAACCGCGCTTAGTTTTGAATTGTTTGTGGAGTTGGTTAATTTCTAAATGCATAATTTGTCATTTGTTATTTGTCATTTGTCATTGCCCACTTACAAGAAGCCCGCAATAACAATCGAAACAAAAGGTCAATTCCTAAACCAATTAAACCAATTACAATTAACCCAGCAAAAATTTCATCTGTTTTCAGATATCTTTGAGCAACACTAATTCGGCGTCCTAAACCTTCTGTTGCTGCTACCAATTCCGAAACAATCACTAAATTCCAAGATGCTGCCATGTTGACACGACAAGCATCGATAATATTAGGCAGAATAAATGGGAAAATGACTTGTAGTAAAACTTGTTTTCTTTGCCCGCCTAAAGTATAGGTAGTTTCTAATAATTCCTGGGGAACAAACTTCACTGCATCCATCACCATTAAGGTATTAAAAAACAGTGTGCCGATAAATATCAGCATGATTTTTGGCGTTTCTCCCAAGCCAAAATATAAAATTAGTAAGGGAATAAATGCTGGGGCTGGCATATAGCGCACGATGCCAATCAGTGGTTCTAGCAATGCCCGAATACTCGCAAAAGAACCCATTAACGTGCCTAATGGAATGGAAACAATTGCTGCTAGCGAAAATCCACCCAGGACTCGAAATAAGCTAAAAGCAATATCTTTTTGCAAATCTCCACTTGCCAAAAGCCTTTGCAATGCACTCCAAACTTGACCGGGAGAAGGAAGAAACAAAGGTGGAATTAACCCTGTATTAGCAATAATCCACCAGAGAATTATAGGTACGGTAATTGACAAGAACATTAAAGTCCAAGCCAAGTTATGAGGAATATCCTCAGCAATGCGCCAAAAGCTGTTTTGTGGTAACATTTTCGGCGAACGTCCGCAATTTATTTCTTGCAAATCTTCAGCGTGTTGGCTCATGATTTTTGCTTGGCAGCGTAGGCTTTGATAAAGCGGTCATCAAAGATTTGGTTAAGATTAGGTGCTTGTTTAATCAAACCGCTCTCAACCAGAAATTTACTAATTTCTTCAGCAGCATATCTAATAGATGTCATGTTGTTACCGGGATTAAATGCTTGCACATTTTCTTCAAGAGTAAAGATTTTAGTCCCTGCATCGTATGCCTGATATTCAGCAACAGACACCCCTGCACGTTTTGCCATAATTTTGTAAGCTTTTGCTTGATTTGCTCTCATAAAATCTAAGGTTGCAAACCAAGTATTTACTAATGCTTGAATATCCTGTGGACGCTGATTAATAAGTTGACGACTGACAACTAAATGGTCAGGAATTGCCCCCAGAAAGTCTTTAGAACTGAATAATTCTTTACTGCCAGGACGTGATAAAGCCTTTGTAGTGAAGGGTGCAAAAACTCCTACTGCATCCACTTGACCAGCAACAAAAGCTGCGGCGGCTGCACCTGTTTCCAGTGGTTGGAACTGAATATCAGCTTGTGTTAAACCTGCTTTTTTCAAACCTAGTAACAATAAAAAATGGTCAACAGTTCCTTCTTCCGCCGCAATTTTTTTGCCTTTGAGGTCAGCAATAGTATTAATTCCTTCCCTGACGATAATTTTATCGTTGCCAGTTGAATTGTCATTGACTAAAACAATCACTTGGTCTGAACCGGCTGCTACTGAACTAATCGTGTCATTTAAAGTTTGAGTATTGGCATCTAATTGACCTGCTCTCAAAGCATTAATGGAATCTAAATAGCCATCAAACCACTTCAAATCGACATTAACTTTATTTGCCTCAAATAACTTTTGTTCTTGAGCAATTTGCCAAGGAAACCAACCAGGCCAAGCACTAAAACCAAATTGAATTGGTTTGGTATTTGTAGGAGTTGCAGCAGAATTTCCCGATGTAGAAGTTTGTGGAGAAGGAGTACAACTGACTGCAACAATTAAACTGATTAAAAATAAAGCTAATAAAGATGGCAAAATGCGTAACTTCATGAAACTCCTCTCACAACTAACACTAATTAACACGAACTAGACGAATTTCCGTGCGTTGATTACGTTTATCTTCAGGATGAACTCCAGCTAGTGGCTGGCTAGAACCTTTACCCACAGCTACAATTTTGTGCTTGAGGCCGCGATCGCGCAGATAATTAGCTACTGTCTGCGCCCGTTTTTGACTCAGAGTTTGGTTAAAGTCAGCCTCGCCAAACTTAGAAGTATGACCAATCACTCGTACGGCAATTGTTTGTTCGTTGAATTCTGAAATCTCCCGACTCAGCTTATCTAGCGTTTCCTTACCTTTATCAGTAAGCTGGGCAGAGTCGGTTGTAAATTTGACCTCCTCTTGCAGTTGCAAATTGCCAATATTAGGAGCGGTGGCAATCTGGTTAGGATTGAAATTCGTAATGGGAGCGATCGCTTTTCCTTTGCCAGCAAATCTGTCTGCTAGTTCCGGGTTATCGATACGCACCTGTTGAATCAAATTTTGAGTGTTTTGTGCCGCCTCCACAATGAACTGGGAGGTAAACAGTTCCTTGGGGTTCTGGAGAACCTGATTCATTTTGCCTACTAGCACTAGCACCGCAGCAGTAGAGTTGATGCGTTTCTCTAAAGTGCCATCTTTCATCCAGTTATCAGCTTCAACGGAAGTAAAAAAGTCAATGCCTTGTAAAACTGCACCAGCATCAGTCCTAGATAACTTGCCATCAACAGCAATTTGTGCTTGCAACTGTTCAGCATTGCGGACATTAGTATCAATGAAGCGGTAATAAACTGTGAGTAATTGTGAAATCTTTTCTGGTTGCGACTCAATCAGGCGGTCAGAAGCAACAATCACATCTACGATTGTCCCCGGTAAATCCTTACTCGATAGCACTACCGTGTAACCCTTCTGTCTAGCTTGGCTAACGTAAGGTTCCCAAAGCACAGCAACTGCCACATTTTGATTGGAGTCTTGCAATAGCTTCCAAGCATCGGCAGCATCTGCCACTTTTTTGATTTGAAAATCTGACAGCTTAAACTCCTCAAATTTGGTAGTTACTACCTGTGCCAAATACTCGCTAGGGGTATCGCCAGCAAAGACAATTGTGAACTGCTCTCCCTTGTTGCGTGCTTCCTGTACTAACTGACTCAGAGCTAGCATTGATTTGAGATTGGGATACTTTTTAGTATTGAGGACAATCGCGTCTGCTCCCACCGTATAGTCAATTAGCCCCACAATTTTTCCTTGAAGCTGTTGTTTGAGAAACTGATCCAGTGTCGTTACCAACAAGTCAGATTGTCCCTGGTTAAAACGTTCAGTGCGTTGAGCTTGATCAAATTCATCTTCATAACGCAGGTTTAAACCAGCTTTTTTTAGTGCTTCCAAAAAAGTCTGATTGCGAAAAGTGCTGTAACCACTAAAAGTGTCTCCCAAAAGTGTTAGTTGTTTATCCGTCAATTTAGTTGCGGATGTATTTTTTACACTTGGAAAGGTTAGAGACGATAATTGGTCTGTTAACCAAATCGTACCAAAAGTCAAACAAGAAACCCCTAGTCCAAGAGCCAAAAAAATAAAAATGGGAATATTACGCTTACTCATAAGACCCGTCGATTCTAGTATCGAATTAGACAATTTATTTGGTCTTTGCAGTAGATTTACGCGTGCAATTAATCCCTGGTTTAACTAAAGTAAGGCTTTAATTTTTGTGACAAATAACTCTTTGTCCTTAGTCATTCTTTGTTAGTTTTTTTAAGTGCAAACCTTACAAATAGTGCGAAATAAAGCTTGTACTATAGATGCATAAAATTGCACATTTCTACAACCTGCCAATGTCAGGGTTAGTCAATGAATGACCTTCAAGACATCGTAAAGTTCCTGTTAGGTCTTTTGATCAAATGACCTTGCGTAAATATTCGTATAATACCAAAGTAGTGGCTCTTGTACCTACTTTCACTGTTAGCTTAAAGGGTAGTTTAGCGATTTGAACTGACGCACCCAATCAAACCAAACGTCCAAGCCCTCACCTGTTTTAGCAGAAACAGGAATAATTGTGACATCAGGATTCATCTGACGGACATTAGCTGCAATGCAACAAATATCAATATCCAAATAAGGAGCCAAATCTATTTTGGTAATCAGCAGACAATCTGCTTCTTGAAACATAATCGGATATTTCAGAGGTTTATCTTCACCCTCAGTCACGCTCAATAAGGCAACTTTGGCGTGTTCTCCGACTTCAAATTCAGCAGGACAGACTAAATTACCAACATTTTCTACCAGCACTAAATCAAAATCATCAGGATTGTATTCATGTTCTAGTCGATGAATTCCACCTGCTACCATTTTGGAATCTAAATGACAAGAACGACCTGTATTAATTGCAATCACAGGCACACCGTATTTTCGCAGACGTTCTGCATCTAAATCGGTGGTCATATCTCCTTCAATCACAGCAATTTTTAACTCATTGCTCAAAGTAGCAAGCGTGCGCTCTAGTACTGCTGTTTTACCAGCACCCGGACTACTCATAATGTTGAAACAAATAATTCCCCATTCGTCAAAATGCGATCGATTGTGATCAGCTCCTTGCTGATTAGCATGAAGCAAGTTAATTCCTAATGCCGCGTCAAATGTTTGATGCATAAGCGTACTCAATTTTGTCAATTTTTAACTCTCTACCTGAGCGAATATCCTCCATTGGAGAATTACACTCAGGACAAGCGTATTGCCAGCCAATTTGCGGTGAATATTCTTGTTGGCAACGATGACAAAACGCAATTAATGGTGTTTCTTGAATGACCAGTTTTACCCCTTCTAAAAAGGTATTGTGCGTTTGCACCTCAAAAGCAAATTCTAAACTTGCTGGTTCAACACAAGTAAACTGACCAACAATCAGGTGAATTTGAAAAATCTGAGGGCGCTCAAGCTGAGATTCCCACCAATCTTTTACAGTTAAAATGAGCGCTTTTGTCATATCAGTTTCGTGCAAATTTCGCCTCCTTCGCCCCAGACTCAAGCCCAGGGCAATACCAACCATATACAAAATTGCATAAATTCATAGCGAAATCTTTCTACTCAGACTCTGCGCCCTTTTGCGCTCACCTTTGCGTTCCTCTGCGTTTAAAAGCACCACTTTATTTATGCAATCCCCACACCACACACAAATGCCAATGATAAATTTACCTCCAATTTTCCACTACCTCTGATTGGGCTTCGGAGTGAATATAAGCAGGTTTTTCTTTGCGTGGTAATTGACCAGATATGACTAAATGTGCCATTGTGTCGCAAATCACCCGTGTCGCCATTAATGATGTAATGTCACTGATATCGTAAGGAGGCGAAACTTCTACAACTTCCAGTCCACAAATGGGTGCTTTTTGGACAATTTTACCTAACATGGAAAGCGCTTCACGTGGTAATAATCCACCAGGTTCAGGCCAGCCTGTCCCAGGGACAAAACCAGCATCAATGCAGTCGATATCAAAGCTGATGTAAACGCAGTCAGTACCATCTAAAGCTCGTTCTAAAGCAAAGTTGACTGCTGCATCCAAACCCATCTCTGTGATGTCCGTAACTGTGAGGATGTTGGTGGCTCTTTCTCGACAAACTTTTACACCCTGACGTGGCACTTGCCAACCACCAATTCCTAATTGCACAAGGTTTTTTGCGGGAGCATTTTTGATATTTGTTGCATGGAACCAGGGACAGGTATGCATCCTTTCATCAAGGTCTGTTTCCTGGGTATCAACATGGCGATCAAAGTGAATAATTCCGACTTTCTTGTCACCCAAGTGACGACAAACACCTCGCACTGTCGGAAATCCAATCGAGTGATCACCTCCCATAATGATGGGAAATGCACCAGAACTAAAGATGTGAGCAATACCTTTAGAAATCTGGTCAAAAGACTTTTCGTTATTGGCGGGAATGGTAAAAATATCACCTACATCACACAAGGTTATTTGCTCGCGCAAATCAACACCTAGTTCAAAGTTATAAGGGGTGTATAATGCGGAAATGCGGCGGATTCCTTGGGGGCCAAACCGAGTTCCGGGTCGATAGGTAGTTCCAGAATCGTGCGGTACACCCACGATCGCAACGTCGTATTCACTGACTTTCCGCACATCTTCTAAATAGGGTGCTTTCAAAAAAGTATTAATTCCGGCAAAGTGGGGAAGTTCACCGCGAGAAAAGGTAGGAATGGAGCGATCGCTTATACTTTCTGCCGCTTCTAAACCAAATTCTAATCCTCGAGAAACCTCCTGCTGCCACCCTGTCAGGGGCAAATTCGCTTCTTTTTCCAGGGCCCGATTCGCTTGTGTTTCAGGTCGTTGGAAATGAGAATTGGCGTCACTGAAAGATTGATCAGTCATGTTGCAAAATATGACATCTAAACAATTGTAAGGAAAAAACTATAGCCCGGGTAAGTCATAACAGTTCAATTTCTGCTATGTACCTCCCGGGCTTTTTTCCCGCCGTGTAGCCAGTTTTTGTTAAACTGGGTGCTTCTCTTGGACCAGTCGTTTAACTTCACCAGAATTAAACCGGAACCCTAGAAGCTATATATTTTTACCCAATTGCTATTGCTAATAGTTATTTTTGAGGACAGGCTTTTTATACCCAAGGTTTATAGATAGCAATAAACTTTCCGCAAAAACGTATTGCATGATACAAAATTCTCTAAAATAGTTCTCTCAAAGTGATTGAAGCGTTGTTATTTTTGATAACAATTTATTAAGTATCGTCATTTGTCATTAGTAGAGACGCGAGGAACATCGCGTCTGTGACAATAGTCATTTGTCATTAATTATTCTCCTTGTCCCCGCGTCCCCGCCTCATCAGAATTATTATTAGTTGCGCTCCCGAATCAACCTATGATGATTAGCGCGGTGAAACAATCAAGAAGAGTAGTTATGGAATTGTTGCCAGAAAATTTACAAACTTTACAAGGAAAAGTAGCGATTGTTACGGGTGCTTCACGGGGAATTGGAAGAGCGATCGCACGGGAATTGGCGAAAGTAGGTGCTAGCGTTGTTGTCAACTATGCCAGTTCTAGTCAAGCAGCTGATGAATTAGTGTCAGAAATTATTCAAGCGGGCGGAAGTGCGATCGCACTTGCCGCTGATGTGAGTAAGGAAGATCAAGTTGATGCTTTAATAAAAACTGCGATCGAAAAGTTCAACCGTATTGATATCTTAGTTAACAACGCAGGTATCACACGTGACACACTTTTACTCCGAATGAAGCCAGAAGATTGGCAAGCAGTAATTGATATCAATTTAACTGGTGTATTTTTATGTACTCGCGCTGTCAGTAAAATTATGCTAAAACAGCGCTCAGGACGGATCATTAACATTACCTCTGTTGCCGGACTCATGGGCAACCCCGGACAAGCTAACTACAGTGCTGCCAAAGCAGGTGTGATTGGTTTTACCAAAACTGTTGCTAAAGAATTGGCATCTCGTGGTATCACAGTTAACGCCGTTGCCCCTGGCTTTATCGCCACGGACATGACGAGCGATCTTGATGCTGAAGATATTCTCAAATATATTCCTCTGGGTCGCTATGGTCAGCCAGAAGAAGTTGCTGGGATGGTGCGTTTCCTTGCTTGTGATCCCGCAGCAGGCTACATCACAGGACAAGTATTGAACGTAGATGGTGGAATGGTGATGGCTTAGAGAAGGCAAACGTAAAAAGTTAAAAGTTAAAAGATTATTTCTTTTGACTTTTGACTTTTGACTTTTATTTTGCCTTTATTCTCTGCCAAACAGTGAACCCCAACAGGGAAATAATACTTACAGTAGTGGCAAGTATAACTACTAAACTCATGCCTCGTATCGTCATCGCCAGCCAATTACAAACTAAAGCAATTGACCAGAGAGTCAGAGCTGCATGGCGTTGAGATAAACCCCAAGCTAGCAAGCGATGATGCAAATGGTCTTTTCCGGGAGTACTAAGAGGGTTTTTACCTGCCAAGAGTCGCCGTACAAATACTTGAGTAGTATCTAGCACAGGCAAAAGCAAAAACAAAACAGGCGGTACTAGAGAAAAGATTGTAGTGGCTTGTAGGTCGCCGACAATAGCAGTTGCGGCCAGTACATAGCCAAAAAAATATGCTCCAGCATCACCCATAATGATGTGCGACGGATGAAAGTTATGGCGTAAAAAACCTAGTGCTGCTCCTGCTAAGGCTGCCAAAACTAGTGTCGCTGCTGCCCAGTTGGGAAACTGCGCCGAAACTGCCAGCAAACTCATAGCAGTAATAAAGCTAACTCCTCCTGCTAAACCATCCATTCCATCCATCAAGTTGATGGCATTAGTAATTGCTACTACCCAAAACACCGTTAGCAATGTTGAGAGTAGCGAGTCAATGGGAGTACCAAAAGTAACTGTAATGCTAATACGATTCCCAACTAACAGTAGCGCCGTTAAAATTTGTACTAACAGGCGAACTGAGGGAGGTAAACCGAATTGGTCGTCGATAAAGCCTATTAGGACTAATATTGAACCTCCCAAAAGAATGGTTAAAACTTGAGCTAGTACGCCTTGAAGTTCAATTGGTCTTAACAAGCTTGCCAAGATCAAAGCCGCTAGTACTCCTGCGTAAATAGCCAGACCCCCTGCATTGGGCAAAGGTTCTCGGTTCAAACGCCGTGCATTTGGTTGATCAGCCCAACCAACTCGCAAGGCAAATTTACGTACCGCCGGAATCAAACGCCACGTCACAACCCACGCTAAGAGAAATGTAAACACTACTGCTAACCAGCCGGAACCGCTAGGTTCAGCAATACCAAGCGCTTTCAGGAAGCTGTATATATTCATTTATCGCTTCCACCATTCATGCCAGTATCCAACATCAGCATCAAGTGTATAACAATCATTTTTTTTTCTCACTACAAATATGAGGATATATGGACGTGTCTTCTTTTGCTTTCAGTAGCATTTATTGAAGGAATAGGAGGAAATTTGGATTTTTATGGGTGGATTCCCCTACATCCATCAACCTATATCCTCCTATAGCCTAGTTAAAGATTAATAAACTCAACAGCTTATGGCTTGTTGACTTAGCACTCTTGCCTTGTGAGTGCTAAATTGTCTAATGGAAGAACTCACAAATTAAACCAAACTAAAAAATATGGCCAAAGTTATTGCATTTGATGAAGATTCCCGACGTGCCTTAGAAAGGGGCATCAATACTCTTGCTGATGCAGTGAAAATCACCCTGGGGCCAAAGGGTCGCAACGTTCTTTTAGAAAAAAAGTTTGGTACACCCCAAATTGTGAATGATGGGATCACTGTTGCAAAAGAAATTGAACTAGAAGATCCTCTCGAAAACACAGGTGCAAAACTCATCCAAGAAGTTGCTTCTAAAACTAAAGAAGTAGCTGGCGATGGTACGACTACAGCAACAGTGCTGGCACAAACGATGATCCGGGAAGGCTTGAAAAACGTAGCAGCTGGAGCAAATCCAGTCGCAACAAGACACGGTATTGAAAAAACCGTTGAAAAGTTGGTAAAGGAAATTGCCACAGTTGCCAAGCCAGTAGAAGGAAGTGCGATCGCCCAAGTCGCAACTGTTTCCGCAGGTAATGACGAAGAAATCGGTGCCATGATTGCCGAAGCCATGGACAAAGTCACTAAAGATGGTGTCATCACCGTGGAAGAATCTAAATCCCTAACTACTGAATTAGAAGTAGTTGAGGGTATGCAGATTGACCGGGGTTACATTTCCCCCTACTTTATCACCGACAATGAGCGGATGACGGTGGAATTTGAAAATGCTCGGATTCTGATCACCGATAAAAAAATCAGCAATATTCAAGACTTAGTACCTGTTTTAGAAAAAGTTGCCCGTTTGGGTCAACCTCTGTTGATTATTGCTGAAGATGTAGAAGGCGAAGCTTTGGCTACTTTGGTAGTCAACAAGGCGCGGGGTGTGCTGTCAGCGGCTGCTATTAAAGCACCTGGATTTGGCGATCGCCGCAAAGCAATGTTGCAAGATATTGCGATTCTTACCGGTGGACAATTAGTTTCTGAAGAAATCGGTTTAAGCTTAGATATTGTTTCTCTGGAAATGCTGGGAACTGCCCAGAAAATTGCCATTGACAAAGACAACACAACCATCGTTGCTGGTAGCGAACACTCAGCCGATGTGCAGAAGCGGATTGCTCAAATTCGTAAGCAGTTGGAAGAAACTGATTCGGATTATGACAAGGAAAAACTGCAAGAACGCATCGCCAAGCTAGCTGGTGGTGTGGCTGTAATTAAAGTTGGTGCAGCCACAGAAACTGAACTCAAAGACCGTAAATTGCGGATTGAAGATGCTCTCAATGCCACCAAAGCTGCTGTAGAAGAGGGTATAGTCCCTGGTGGTGGTACGATGTTGATTCACCTAGCTACAAAAGTCGCCGAAATTAAAAACAGCCTCAACGACGAAGAAAAAATTGGCGCTGATATTGTTGAGCGATCGCTAGATGCACCCCTGCGCCAAATAGCAGACAACGCTGGTGTCGAAGGTGCTGTCATCGTTGAAAAAGTTCGTACTACAGAATTCAACGTCGGCTACAATGCTGCTACTGGTGAATTTCAAGACATGATTGCCGCAGGTATTCTCGACCCTGCTAAAGTTGTGCGTTATGCCCTACAAAACGCAGCTTCTATTGCTTCTATGGTCTTAACCACCGAAGCCGTTGTTGCTGAAAAACCTGAGAAGAAACCCGCTGGTGGCGCTCCCGATATGGGCGGTATGGGCGGTATGGGTGGTATGGGCGGTATGGGTATGGGCGGTATGGGTATGGGTATGATGTAATCTCATACTGTCTATATCTAAATATTTTGAAGCAGTTTGTCTTACCAAGGCAAACTGTTTTTTGATTTTAATTTAGTAATCTTAGTAATTAGTGGTTATTAGGGATGCATAGCTGTACACCCGTACAGTTGTTAGTGGTAATGAGCAATAACTATTGACCCTTGCTCCTTGAACATTAAATATACTAACTATTTGGATAAAAGAGCATGGCTAAAAAAAAGCATCACTCAAATTCAATAGTAACTGAACCAGATCACGAAGATTTTTATCACTATCCTGGAACTTTACCAGGAACAATTATTGTTGATGCAGACGCGCCACCACCAAAGATTGTATTAATCGACTATAATTCCACTGAAGCAATTAGTAAAGAAGTAGAAACACCAGAAGAGTGTGCTGCTTATCTAGATACTAATTCGGTCACTTGGGTAGATGTGCGTGGTTTAGGTAGTGAAGATATTTTACAAAGATTGGGTCAGGTTTTTGAGTTACATCCCTTGGTTTTAGAAGATATTGTGAATGTGCCAGAACGCCCAAAAGTAGAAGATTACGAAGACCAATTAGTAATCATTGCACGTATGGTTATGCCTAAAAAAAAATCTCATGGTTTCCATAGTGAACAGGTGAGTTTTGTATTGGGAAAACATTACTTGCTGACAGTTCAAGAAGAACCAAAACGCGATTGCTTTGAACCAGTGCGATCACGCATTTTTAAGAATAAAGGCATTATCTGCAAAAATGGGCCAGATTATTTAGCCTATGCTCTCTTAGATGCAATTATTGATGGCTTTTTTCCTGTGTTGGAAAAGTATGGTGAACGTATTGAAGATTTAGAGGATGAAGTCATCGCTCAACCTACACCAAAAACATTAAAGAAAATCTATAAAGTTAAACGAGAATTATTACAACTGCGTCGTGCGATTTGGCCCCAACGCAATGCACTTCATAGATTAATTCAAGATGACAATGAAATGATCACTAATGAAGTCCGTATGTATCTGCGAGACTGTTATGATCATGCGGTACAAGTAATAGATATGGTAGAAACCTATCGAGAACTAGCATCAGGCTTAATGGACGTTTATCTTTCGGCAGTCAGTAATAGAATGAATGAAATCATGAAACTGCTAACCGTGATTTCAGCAATTTTTATTCCTCTAACTTTTATTGCTGGCGTTTATGGAATGAACTTTAATACAGAAAAATCACCATATAATATGCCTGAGTTGAACTGGTATTGGGGATATCCAGCTTGTTTGGCAGTCATGGCAATAATAGCCATTGTCTTACTATACATTTTCTGGCGAAGGGGTTGGCTAGAAAATAGTTCGAGGTTAGACCGTTAAATCAGTTAGCTAGAAACGCGATTATACTCTTACCTTGAAGCCGCTCTTACGAGCGTCTACGCGTCTGTACAGATATCAGTTAACAGTTATCAGTAAATTCCTATAGAACCAATAACTGATAATTGATAAATGTTTAGCAAATAATTTCCCATGAAAATTTTTACAGGAGCTTATATACATGGTAGCGAGAAATGAGGGGAATTTAATTTTTTTAACGCTATATATTATTGGCGTAACTTATACATTTACGAAGATGATTGAGTCCATCGACGACAAAATTAAGTTTATTTATGAGAAAAAAGTTGTTGATGATCAACTCCAAGAAAAAAATCTTCAAGATGATATCGGTATATCCTTTAGACTCAATCCCTCATATTTTATTGATGAATTGAAGGAATTATCTGTAAGTATTGAGAATAAATCACAAAATCTAGCTTTGTATGTAGACTGGGATAACTGCTCTTTAGTAGTTGAATATAGCAAACAATCGCGGCGAGTAATTCGCAAATCACCAGATTTAACACGTGACCTTGCTGTACCGCAAAGTCCGAGCTTAATTGCTCCTACCAAAACTCTTTCCGCAGCAGTGGCTGCTGAAGATGTTTTTAAATTGGATGAGTTAACAAAAACATATCAAGTTAATACACCTTTGATTAATATCAGTGCGCTAGAAAAAAGTCCTGTGAAAGCCCAAAGAAAATTATTTCAAGCTTTTATAGATAGAAAACAAGAATTAAAATTTTCCTTGCAACTAGTATTGAGAATCTCCGAGTTGCGGGTTGGTCTGGTTCCAGGTGAAAATAAACCAACCATGTGTATTGTCGATTGTCCTTTTACAATCAAAAAACTACCTTGGTATTATGCAATGCCTTGGAATAAAAGGCGTTAATTCCTTAAGAAGTTGGAGATTCAAGGCTAGAGCTAACAGAACAAAGTCATTCAATACTAAACTAAATATTGGGAAAGAGTAGGCGTAGGCGGTTGCAGATTAGTCAATGCGTGGCTAGTTTGAGGAAAGTCCGGGCTTCCGAAAGACCAGACTTGCTGGGTAACGCCCAGTGTGAGCGATCGCGAGGATAGTGCCACAGAAAAATACCGCTAATTAGTCATTTGTCAATAGTCATTAGTCATTTGTAAAAAACAAAGGACTAGTGACAAATAACAAAGGACAAAATTAGTAAGGGTGCAAAGGTGCGGTAAGAGCGCACCAGCAACATCGAGAGGTGTTGGCTCGGTAAACCCCGGTTGGAAGCAAGGCGAATGGAACTATGGTTGGTCTTTTACCAGTTCTACAATAAGAGCCGCTAGAGGCGTCTGGTAACAGTCGTCCCAGATAGATAACCGCCCTCTTGATTTAAGAGAACAGAACCCGGCTTACTATCTACTCTTTCCCAAGATGGAATGATAGCAATCACAAGCTACATTCCATTCTTTTTTTGTCATTTGTCATGGGTCATTCTAGATTTGTGGAGTGTAAAACTCATGCTTGAACAGTGTCAACAATTACTAGCTAGGTAGAAACTGATTATAAAGCACGCTAGTGGTTGATAGGTAATTATTCCCCGACATCTTCTCACACCCCTCACACTCGCTTTCTCACATCAGAAATATTCAGTTTCCGCAGCAGCAAAGCCAAACGGATTTGTACTGCATCATCGAAGTGGCGGGGATTAAGCCCGGTTAACAACTTCACCTTATCTAATCGATAACTCAAAGTATTTCTGTGAATAGAAAGCCGATGAGCTGTGGAAGAAGGACAGCAGTCTTCTGCGAAGAAAGTATCAAGGGTAGCCAACAATTCCGGTTCGTGGTTGAGAGGACTGAGCAAATAAGCAGCTAGTTCAATTTTTGTACGCTCATCTCCAATACCGACAAAAGCAGTAATTCCTAATCCATCTAAACAATATACTTGGTTGCGATCGCTGACTGTAGTTTGACTAATTACTAGCTCTACAAGTTCTCGGACTAAACGAGAAGAAATTACTTCGCCGTTGCGTGGTTTGCAAACAATAACTTCAGCAACTTGTGTATTAAACAATAATGGCACTCGCAAGTAGTTAGAAGTTTTTTCTTTATAGATGTAGTTGAAAGAATTATTAATTAACTTGGAGTTGCTACTAGCGATCACATAAGCATTCTGGTCTATAACAAAAACTTCGGCACACAATAACTGTGCTACACGTTCTGTAACTATTGTGGCAATTTTTTCAAATTGTGTAGTAGTGTTCAACAAAGCGTTCATTTAATCAAATTCAAGGGCGCGGTAAAATAAACTTGTGACAAAATGACTATTATTTTAAATCTAAAAAGTAGCCAAAATTACATTATTATTATTTGACAGAATGGGCTAGAAAAGTTTATTCCATCAAGTTATGAACAGCTAACTAAATTTTAGATGTAAAAGCATCTTTCTTAAGTTGTAATTACATTTGTGAATTTTGTGAACACTTAGAAATAAAATTAAATATGGGTATTTTGTTAATTAATTAATCTCTAATTTTGATGCTATTTTGCTCAGAAAATAAACAGCGATCGCTCTTTTGTGGGGCGATCGCTGTTCAAGATTAGATTTAATCTAAAATTCTCACACCAGCAACGTTTGCATCAAAGGTTTATCTTCTGATACTTTACCTGTCCGCAACCATTCTTCTAACTCTGCTGGTGCTTTGGCTTGCTTGAGTTTCTCTCGCAGTTCTGCACCTTCAAGAATTTCTTTTTGCAACAATTCCTGAGCGGTTTGCTCTAATAAATCACGGTTTTCGTGCAAAATTGTCAAGGCAATGTGGTGAGCATTATCTACTATTTGCTTCACCTCGCGATCAATTTCTTCAGCTACTTTCGGACTGATGGAACGACGAGGATTACCGTAACCTTCAATAAATTGTTGTTGAATCTTATCAAATGCAACAGGACCAAGTTTATCGCTCATTCCGTAGAGAGTAATATAACGTTCTGCCAAATCAGTAGCTTTTTGAATGTCGTCACTAGCACCAGTGGAGACTTTACCAAACACTGTTTCTTCTGCGGAACGTCCACCCAGTAGGATAGAAATCCGACCGCGAATCTCATCTTCAATCATCAAAAAGCGGTCTTCTTCTGGCATTTGAATCGTGTAACCTAAAGCACCTACGCCTCTAGGAACCACAGAAATTTTTTCAACTTTACCAGCTCCGGGCATCAAAGCACCAACAATAGCGTGACCAACTTCGTGATAAGCCACCGTTTTCTTCTCAGTTTCATTGAGAACACGAGAGCGTTTTTCTAAACCAGCCACAAGACGCTCGATCGCTTCGTTGAAATCAGCCATGACTACTGCTTGACGATTTTGGCGTGCAGCCAGCAGTGCAGCTTCGTTCACCAAGTTAGCTAAGTCTGCTCCCGCAAAACCAGGGGTTTTGGCGGCGATATTACCCAAATCTACATCATCAGACAACAAGACGTTGCGGGCATGAACTTTGAGAATTGCTTCCCGACCAATTTTATCAGGACGATCCACAACTACTTGACGGTCAAAACGTCCGGGACGGCGCAAAGCTGGATCAAGGACTTCTGGACGGTTGGTAGCGGCGATGATGATTACGCCAGTGTTAGCATCAAAGCCGTCCATTTCGGTGAGTAACTGGTTGAGGGTTTGTTCCCGCTCATCGTTACCACCCATTATCGGGCCTGCACCACCACGAGATTTACCCAAAGCGTCTAATTCATCAATAAACACGATACAGGGTGCTTGTTGTTTGGCTTGTTCAAATAAGTCACGGACACGAGCCGCACCTACACCCACAAACAACTCGATAAATTCTGAACCAGAAATACTGAAGAAAGGTACACTAGCTTCTCCAGCAATGGCTTTGGCTAAAAGTGTTTTACCTGTTCCTGGAGGCCCCACCAATAACGCACCTTTGGGGATTTTCGCACCCAAGCGGGTGTATTTAGCGGCGTTTTTCAGGAAATCTACGATTTCTTCCAGTTCGGCTTTGGCTTCATCTACACCAGCAACATCGATAAATTTGACGCCTGTTGTTCCTTCGGAATAGATACGAGCTTTACTTTTACCAACTGTCAGCGCCGCAGGACCACCACCACCACTGCGATTAAGTAAAAAGCCCCAAATTCCAAAGAAAATTAATGGTGGTATCACCCAACTAAGAATCGTGGAAATCCAGCCAGTTTGATTTGGTGGTGGTGCAGCAAATTCCACATTATGAGCGCGAAGAATTTTGGGTAAATCTAGATCAACTGCTATGGGTGTGGTTTGGTAAACTTGTTCGGCTGGTTTACCATCAGGGGTTTGAGTTTTGATCGAATATTCAATGCGATCGCTACCCACAACCGCTCGATCTACTTTACCTGCTTCTACCTGAGCGACAAAATCACTATAGGGGACTTGCGCTATTCTGGGGCCAAGGAAGCTAGGAATAATCAAGTTAAGAATAAATAACAGAGTCAAAAGGATCAGCAAACTACCACCGAATTGGCGTATTTTTGGGGGTTTAATTTGTTTGTTATTATTAGTTTCTACAGGCATTTTTACTTTATTCTCCAATTGAAAGTTTTTTGTCATTTGTCATTTGTTAGTAGATAGGGAACTCTTAACAGGGAACAGGAACAAGCAGATAAACTAACAACAATGCCCAATCCCCATGCCCAATGACAAATGACTATTGTACAGACGCGATTAATCGCGTCTGTACTGAATGACTAACTCAATAAAAGTGCGAATAAGCCACACAATGCGATACCATCAAATACACCCGCACCTCCGATACTCAATACTCCTGAACTTTTAGCGATAATATCTTTGAGGTGCAATAAATCAGCACCAATTAAAGTTCCCAAAATGCCACCTGCAAAAGCAACGGGAGCAGCATGGGAAGGGACAATTAACATAGCTGACACAGCAGCTGCTAAGGGCGCTAGTAAGGGGTTCATTTGGATACCAATTCCTGGTACTACCCGCGCTGCATAGTAGCTGACTGCGGTAACAATTGCAGTAACAGACAAAATAGCTAATATATTTCCTTGCATAAATTGATACAGCGCTATTAGTACAGGAATTAAACCACCACCAACGTTGAGGGCTATGACAGTGGAACGTTGCACTTTCCTCAAAGGAATTCCCCAAAACTCCTTTAACCACAAATCAATAAAGTCATTGGCGACAACAATTTGAGATTGAGCGCGGTATAAAGGAATATTGATAGTGCTACCTAAAATGACCAGCGTCAACAATAGAAAAGCCATATTAGGAGAAAACCCCAACTTGGCTACTGCGAGTTGTACCACATCTACTGCCAGCACAAACCAAAGAAAAGGAACTAGTAGTAATAGCAGCAGAAATAGTATTAGTGAAACTGGCAAATAGATCATAATGAGGTGTGCAAGCAGAGAGTTTGCTTTTGCTCTGCTTGATATTTATTGTAAAAATTGGGTGTTACAATTCGTTATCGTGCCTACCCCCCAGAACAATGTGAATAGCCGTACTTTCTATGAAAAATCAACTTGGATTTGTTTTAAAGGTATTTTTACTCTCTGCTGTGATTTCGTTATTGATTAAGTATGCAGGCCCTTTTCTATTCATCCCTGCAACGTCAATCAATGCCTTAATTATAGTTTTGTTACCAACTGTGATGATGGCGATCGCTCTGCTGTGGCGATTCCAAACCCAAAAACAAATACCCGATTAAGCTAAAATCGGCTAATCTAGCTGCTTTCTACAGTTACCAGTTTACAGTTATTAAGGTTGATTGTTCACTGATAATTGGTAATTAATGGCTGATTGAAAATAGCAGTTTATCGACTGCCAGGAGGCTCGGTGAATCTAGGTCAATGGATCGGCTTAATTGCCATACTCATGTCTGTGTATATATTGTGGCAACTCAAAGAAGTACTTCTACTAATGTTTGCTGCAATAGTATTAGCAACTACCTTGAATCGGCTCGCTCGGAGATTTCAACGCTCCGGGATGAGACGCGGGTTCGCCGTAGCCTTGTCAGTAGGAATTTTTCTAATTGCTATAGTCGGTTTTTTCTGGCTAATTGTCCCGCCTTTTGCCGTTCAGTTTCAACAAGTTACCTATCAGGTTCCCAGAGGTATAGAACGCTTTAATATTTGGTTTTCCCAGATTAGATCAGCCCTTCCCACCCAGTTAACTCCATTCATTCCTGATATCAACAGTTTGAGCCAGCAAGCACAGCCATTTATTAATCGGGCAGTTGGTACTTCCTTCGCCGTCGTTTCTGGTTCTTTGGAAGTAGTTCTCAAAATATTATTAGTGCTTGTTTTAACAGGGATGTTCTTAGCCGATCCCCAAGCTTACCGCAAGCTATTCATTCGCTTATTTCCTTCCTTTTATCGGCGACGGGTAGATGGAATTTTGGATAGATGCGAAGTTTCCTTGGAGGGATGGGTTACAGGCGCTTTTATCGCTATGTCTGTGGTGGGATTGATGAGTGTGATCGGCTTATCAATTTTGCGTGTTCCTGCCGCCCTTGCTTTAGGGGTTTTAGCAGGATTTTTAAATTTGATTCCCAATCTTGGCCCAACACTCAGTGTTATTCCAGCAATGGCGATCGCCCTTTTAGATGCTCCCTGGAAATCTTTGGCTGTGTTGGGACTCTACTTTTTCATTCAACAAACCGAAAGTAATTTCATCACGCCAATTGTAATGGCGCATCAGGTTTCTTTACTCCCAGCTATTACTTTAATTGCTCAACTATTTTTTGCATATTTGTTTGGCTTTTTAGGCTTATTTTTAGCTCTACCTTTAACTGTTGTGGCTAAAATTTGGCTGGAAGAAGTTTTTGTCAAAGATGTGTTGGATCAATGGAATAGTAAACCTAAACGAGAAACTGAATTTATCATTGTTTCTGATCAATTAAACGATGAGACTACACCAGAAACAGATGATTTAGCAGTTAAAAAAATCACAAAGAGCGAAGAACAGTCTGCTATTGATGATGGTTAGTATGTTTTTAATTTCTGTAAATTTTGTAGAGGATGCGATCGCAAAATTTTTTTAACTTAGATAAGAGGCGATAACTCTTGCGAACAATATCTAGGAAAAAGTAGGGAAGCCTGAGCCGCAATGGCGAGAAGATGGGGCGATATAACCAATAATATGCTCTTTTGAGATTGTTCCATTTGGAACATTTTTCTTCATCGAGAAAGTCTGAAATATCTACGACTAATCCCCGACCTTGATACATCATGACATTACGCCCATGTACATCATGGGGATATAGTCCCTGCCTACGTGCATAGTCTAGGGCTTGGTCGATATCTTTTATAACTTTCTTGGGGATACGCAGACCACGTTGAATACAATCATAGAGCGTAACTCCATGTAAGCGCTTCAGGATTAAAAAGCCTTCTGTAGCATATAGACATTCGGAGAAAGCGGGGTGAGAACCCAGACGACGGTAGACTTCTACCTCTTCCTCAAAACCTGGACGTCCGGGTGCATAAATCTTTACCACCCAGTTTGGGTAGTCTGGATGGTAGACTACTGCGGCGTAATTTCCTGCTCCCAGTTTTTGCCAAGGATAGGGAAGATAGCTGATTTTTACTGGATCATGGGGATCTATGCTTTCAATCTGTAATTTGGGAATTAACTCTTGATGAACAGTCTCTATCAGCTGATCTATGAGCGATCTATCCATACTGAGTCTCATGAGAGTAGTTCAACTGTTTGAGATTATACATTATTGCTAGATGAGTTAGTTTGACATTCTTAGCCTATCCGAATTTCCAGGATTCACACATAATCATCGGTTACACAAGAGGAAACGAAGAACAAAGAAACAATGTGTGCAAATATGCAAGCGATCGCTCCCACATCAATCACAAAAAAGCGACGCCAAATCTCACCAATCTACAGGTAAACCTAATTTTTCCAAAGTATCAGTTTCATTTAATAATGAGTGAATATCACTATCTATATGAATACGTCCTCCAGAAAGCACTAAAGCACGTTGAGTGACTTTCCCTAACCAATGCAAATCGTGGGAGGCGATTAACATCACTTTACCTTGCCACTTTAATAACATTTGAGCAAAGTGACGCCGCCATGCAGGATCAAGACCAGTGGTTGGTTCGTCCAAAATCAATATATCTGGTTCTAATGCTAAAATTGCAGCCAGAGCAGCAAGACGTCTTTGGCCTCCAGACAGTTCGTGAGCAGAACGATTAGCATAAGCTTCTAAACCAAAATCAGCTAATAAATTTCTAGCTTTATCAATAGCGATCGCAGGTGAAACACCGTAGTTACGCGGCCCAAAGGTAATATCTTCAAGTATGGTAGGCATAAACAGCTGGTCGTTAGCATCTTGAAAACCAAAACCAATTTGACGGCGTACTTGGGGTAATGTTTTGGGTTCTAGGGCAATATTATTAATCCAAATCTTTCCAGCTTGAGGTTCTTTTAAACCGATTAAATTCTCAAGCAGAGTACTTTTACCCGAACCAGTTGGCCCCATCAGTGCAACGCGATCGCCTGCATTTAAAGTAAAAGAAATTTCTCGTAAAACTGGCTCGCGACTGGAATAAGCATAAACTAGGTTTTGCACCACAAGAGCTTGTGACATTTTTGGTTAGTAGTTGCTAGGTAAGGGAGCGGGAATCAGGGGAGTGTAGGGAGAGTGGGAAGACACAGGAGACACGGGAGACAAGGGAGCAGGGAGCAGGAAGAAGGGAGCAGGGAGACAAAGGAGAATAACTAATGCCCGATGCCCAATGCCCAATGCCCCATATGCCCCCATTAAGTTACAGGAATAGGACTAGGAACACCGACTGGTAAAGTTACAGATTGAGTACGTTGTGGTGGTTCTCCGAGCATGACAATAGAACAAGTCAGTTGTTTCACCAAAAGAGTTGTAACATCGCTAATCGCCAAGCCACCGGGACTAGTACGATTACGTACAAAAGGTAGGATAACCAAATCATATAATCGTGCTGCCTGTAAAATTGCTTGGGCAACATTTTCGTGGGCGATAATTTGAATTTCTGGGGGATTAGATGAAGATATATTTGATACCATCTGAGAAAGTTGCGATCGCCTGGTGGCAATTTTGCTAGAACTAGTACGGCGTTCACAAACACTCAGTACGGTTACTTGTGTTTGATTTGCCTCTGCTAGCATTTGAGCAAACTGTATAGATTGCAACGTTGGTGTCAAAAAATTTTCTACAGGTACCAAGATCCTCTGAATATTTCTTGGTGATTCTACCAAACGAGTCACAGCTACTGGACAATGGGATGCCCACAAAACATTATCAATCACATTCCCAAACAAACGCGCTCTCAACCCAGTGCGCTTACCCCAACCCATCAAAATTAAATCAGCTTTTTGTTCACGTGCGGCCCTGCTAATTCCTTGAGCAAAAGCATCATCAATTCGCAGCAGTGGTTCTGCTTCCACACCCAAAGCACGACTCAGGCTTGTAGCTTTTAACAATAACCGTTCGCTGCGTTCCAAAGAAGTATCTAATTGAGGAGCATCCATATGAGCCGCAGCCGTAGCGATCGCTAATGGTATGATTTTGCCATTAGCCTGACGTGCCAATAAAGTTGCCATTTCAATTAAATATTGTTGTGTTTGAGGATTATGAACCGGAACAACTATAGTAAAAGGGCTGCTATTTCTTTTTCTAGAATCGATCTGAGGCGAAGTAGTGAATGCTTGTTCTTTGACAGCTGAAGCAGTTAAACCAACAGCAAACCGACTAGTCATTAATGAGCCTATAGTTGAAGTCACCAGCATCAAAACAATGACGCTGTTTAATAATGTAGGTGAAAGTAATTTATTTTCATACCCTACTACAGCTATGGCTGATGCCACACCCACTTGGGGTAATGACAGTGACCACATAGTTAAGGTTTCTTGCCAGTTGTAATGATAAAGTAGTTTTGCTCCCAAAGCAGCCAGAAGTTTGCTGGCAAATAAACCCACTACCATTAGAAGTGTGAATTGAAGTGTGTTCACACTACCAATAAAAGTCGGAATATCGATGAGAAAACCCAGATGAACAAAGAAAATAGGAATAAATAGAATACTGCCAACAAAAACAATCTTTTCTTTGACTGGGCCTTCACCAACAACTTCATTTACTACTAAACCAGCTAAAAAAGCTGCAACAATTTTTTCTATACCGATCAATTGGCCGCCGAAAGCAACTAAGAAAACAGATAATAATACAAATAAAAGCTGATTTCCTTCGTCTTCTCCTGAACGACGAAAGAATTCTTTACCCACCCAATTGCAGCTAATTAAAACAAATATTGTGTAGAGAATGAGTGAGTTAAAAAAAGGAATAACTTGCCAAAAGCTCAAATAATTGGTGTTTGCAGCTAAAGATAAAGTAAATATCAATAATGCGCCCAAATTGGTAATGACTGTAGCCCCAATTGTTGTCCTGACTGCTGCGTTGTTTGTGACTCTCAAGCCATTAATCAGAGGATAGGCTAAAAGGGTGTGGGATGCTACTATCGAGCCAATGAATACAGAAACATTCCAGCCATAGCCAAAACTCCGACCTAACAACACTCCCAATATTACAGGTATACTGAAGGTCAAGCTGCCAAAGCTAAAAGCCTGAATTTTTTGGCGGCGAAACTGTTCGAGGTCAAATTCTAAACCCGCAACAAACATCAAGTAAACCAACCCGATGTCTGTAAGTAAACTCATGGTTGGTGTTTGTGTAGGAAATAAATTCCAGCCATGACGACCAAGTACTATCCCTGATAATACCAAACCTACCAAACCAGGTAATCGTAGTCGCTCAAATATAATTGGTACAACTAAGATAACTACCAGCAAAATGGCAAAGGGAATAATGGGTTCTTTGGCGAGAACTTGGGCAGTAGGTTCAACAGCAAGAACTTGTAACATTAGTTCCATAGGTAGGAATAGCAGGGGTAATGATGAGACAGTGAAAAGTCATCAGTTATCAGTTGTCAACTGCCATTGGTCATTTGTTACTGGCCATTGGTAAAGGTTTCTATGATTTACCTTTCGTAATTCGCGTTCTGCTTATTACCGTAGAGTTATTTATTTGATTTACTGATAACTCATAACTGATAACTGATATTTACTCAGACGATAAATATGAAAATTTTACTAACGTTTACTAAACTGATGATTGGAAAACTACCTATGGGTGGATTTGACTCAAAATAAACCGCAGGCGATCGTAGTCGTCCTTAAGCAGTACACTCAAAGTACGTCCCGCTTGCACTAACCATTGTCGGTCAGCTTTACGTAACCAAAACACTTCCCGAATAGCTGCTGCGGTTAAAGAATCCACTGGCGCTCCATTTATAGAAAGTAGAGTCCGCAAGAAATCCAGTTGTTCCGTAAATTCAATAATTGCTTCCGGTTCACATCTATAAACTGGTTGGTGAATTTGTGGTGGACGTGGAGGTAAGTATTGATACAAGTTATTTAAATAATTCCGCCTCTCTGGTGCCACTGCAAAACCCACGATCGCAGCACGGAATTCTGTCTTGAGCATTGCAAATATCTGTGGTTGTTCCTCTCGCAATTCCTGTAACGACATTCCCAGAGCCACTGGTCTATGTACGGAATCAACAGGCATGGTTGTCGCATAATATACCACAGCATAAACTTGATTGCCCGATTCTTCATCGACAGAACAAACCCAACTGCCAAAAGGAGGCATGGGCGGAAAACTTAAGTCTTCTGGTTCCAAACACTGGGCTAAAAACTCGCATGTACTGGTTTCGATCACCTCTGCAAAATGATTAGGATGGCGATCATCTCGATTAAATTGTGGTAGGGGAAGGCGCATAGTGGTCATTCAAAGACGCGATGTTCCTTGCGTCTGTACAATGGTCATTGATCATTAGTCATTTGTCATTGGTTGTTTCCAAAGGACAAATGACTAATGACAAAGGACTAACTTATTTTGCTTTTTTACGTCCGGCGGTCGTTTCTACAGTTTCTAGTTCAGAAAGACGAAAGGTAACTAATTTATCCCAGTTACCACCTTCAAACAGTACGGCTACCTTACCATCACTGACTCTTTGCACAAGTCCTTCATATCGATAATAAGTATCTGTTGGATTCTTGACGCGAACAGTTGTTCCAGGCAGGATCATGGTTTTTATCCTCGGTTGTTTCCTGTTAATAGCTTAATACTTGTGATTGGGCATTGGGCATTGGTTATTCTCCTTTGTCTCCCTGCTCCCTTGTCTCCCGTGTCTCCCGTGTCTCCCTTGTCCCCTTTCTGTGTTCCCTTTTCCCTGTTTCCTATCCACTAACGAAGGACAAATGACAAATGACAAATGACAAAGAATTAATACCTTTGCCTTTGACGAAAATTAGCCACTGACTCGACTATTCCCAGGGCGATGAAATTTTTCAACATAGCCGAACGCCCGTAACTCATCCAAGGTAGGGGTATTCCTGCTACTGGTGCTAGACCAACGTTCATGCCAACGTTGACTATCATCTGAAATACAATCATAGACAATACACCAATAGCCAATAAAGAGCCAAAGTTGTCTTTAGCGGTTTGAGCGACATGCAATAAGCGCAGGCAAATTAAGCAAAAAACTGCCAATACTACCAAACAGCCAATGAAACCAAATTCTTCACCCACGGCGGAGAAAATAAAGTCTGTATGTTGTTCAGGAACAAAATTCAGTTGGGTCATAGGCCCTTTAAAAAGACCCCATCCCCACCATTCTCCGGCACCAATGGCAATGCGGGATTGGATTTGGTGATAGGCGGCACCAAGGGGGTCCGCTTTGGGATTCATAAATGAAGTGAGTCGGTCTTTTTGATATTCCCTTAGCAAGTGGTTCCAGGCAAATAGTCCTAATTCACCACCAAACATATTCAAACCCCATGCACCGATCGCACTCAGATAATATCGCCGCCAAGGAAGGGTGCGCCAGCCGACAATACCCATGACTACAGACCAAATTAATCCTAATGGTCCTAACTTGATATCTGGCGACAAAGCGATCGCAAAGGGCCAAGGTATGCTAAACAAAATTGCGGCAATAATTGGAGAAATCATCAATATCAGCCAGCCTGGGTTTGCGTTTGCCCAGTACAACATCCCCAAAACAATCGCACCAAACACAAGTGATGTTGCTAAATCCGGCTGTATAAATACCAATCCCCAAGGGATAGCAGTAATTGCCAAAGCGCGGAAAACATTATCCAAGTTGGAAGCAGTGCGTTTATGTAATAACGCCGCGAGGGTAATAATAACCCCGATTTTGGCAAATTCTGACGGCTGGACATTGAAACCGAAAATATTCACCCATCGCTGGGCGCCTTTGGCACTGTGACCGACTACCATCACAGCAGTGAGGCTGATATTGGTGATTGTATAAGTAATCCAGTGCCATTGCAGCAAATTTTCATAACGTAAACGCGCCAAAAACAGAGCAATGACACAACCAATACCACCTATTAGCCAGTGCCACCACCAATCAGTGAGCCCTTGATTCAATTCAGCACTACGGATCATAATGCCGCCGAATATTGTCAAACCGACTGGTAAAAACAACAACAACCAGTCCATTTGTTGCCAAGGCTTAAACCAATATTTCCAACGAATTTGTAAAAATGAAGAACGTGATCTTTTTAACAACATTGGGCGACTATAGATTTTAGTTTTTAGATTTTAAATTTACTCAGTACTAAAAATCTGTATTCCGACCCGTAGTTTTCTACCTAGACAAAAATTACACTTTATTTATGTCAGAGCAGCAACTGATACTTTAGCAGCAATTGCTTGAGCGATCGCTTTGAATGCTTTGGCACTCGCTGAATCCGGGTCGGCTATAACTATGGGTACACCACTGTCACCACCAATTCTAGTAGAAATCTCTAGAGGTATACATCCCAACAAGGGTACTTCCAATTCTGCCGCCGTTTTAGAGCCACCACCAGAACCAAATATGTCATATTGCTTTTCTGGCATATCTGGGGGAATGAAATAACTCATGTTTTCTACAATACCCAAGACAGACACATTCATCTGTTGGAACATCCGCAAACCCTTGCGAGAATCTAATAAAGCTACAGTTTGCGGTGTCGTCACAATTACTGCCCCTGCCATTGGTACTGCTTGTGTCAATGTTAACTGAGCATCTCCTGTTCCCGGTGGCATATCTACGAGTAAATAGTCCAGTTCTCCCCATTGCACTTGATAGAGAAACTGACGAATCACACCATTCAGCATCGGCCCACGCCAAATCACAGGTTGGTCGCGGTCAATCAAAAAGCCCATCGATACTAGTTTGACGCCATGATTGAAAGCTGGTTCCAGTATTTCCCCTTTTTCAGAAGAACGTACTACAATCTGAGCGTCAGCCAGACCAAGCATAGTTGGATCATTGGGACCATAAATATCAGCATCCAGTAAACCTACCTTTGCTCCTGCTTGTGCTAAAGCAACGGCTATATTTACAGCCACCGTACTTTTACCAACGCCACCTTTGCCACTGGATATGGCGATAATGTTCTTGACTCCAATCACACCCGTGCGATCGGGTAAACTTTTTTGCTGAGGAGTTTCTGCTGTGACTTCTACAAATACATCCGTAACTCCTGGCAGTTTTTTTACCGCTTTTTGACAATCTTCGACAATGAATTCGCGTAAAGGACAGGCTGGCGTTGTCAATACCAGGGTAAAACTTACCTTGCCTGCGTCTATTTTGACGTTACGAATCATATTCATTTCCACCAGACTTTTACGAAGTTCTGGATCTTGAACTGGTCGCAACACTTCTAAGACTGACTGAGAATCGAGAACATCCTTCATAATCTATTTCACCCTTACTGCCGCAATAATTTTTAATAAACAGCAATGATTGTCTACTTGCATCTTAACTTTCAAGAGGGAATGGGGAACGGGGAACGGGTATGGGGCATTGGGCATCGGGCATTGGTTATTCCTCCCTGCTCCCTGCTCCCTTGTCTCCCTTGTCCTCCTTGTCCCCCTTGTCCCCCTTGTCTCCCTTCCCTTGTCCCTTTTCCCCAATCCCCACTCTCCTCCATTCCTAAAAATCAAAACAACTATCGTCCAGAGATTTTCTCTTTCTTGCAACTGCTGGCAGTGTGCCTTTTTCTACTGCCTCTATTAAGGCTTTGGCAACGCGATCAGTATAAGGACGAGAAAATAGCCAAATCAATGGTGATAACCAACCACGTAATGTTACAGAATACGACAAATAAGTACCACAAACTGTAGACTCTATTTTGTAACTGACCCGTTCTTCAACACCAGGAATTGCTAGTATTCTGATGCTCAATAATTCTCTAGGGTTGACACGCTCCACAAAAATACGTATCGGAATGGGTGATAAGCGTGTCACCGCTTGGTAAATGAGTCCAGGTTTGGGTACTAATCCGTAGGGAACATTAGTACTCTTTAGCAGTGGATGCCAGGAGACATCTGCCAAGTTAACTAGCTTTTGCCAAAGTTCATCAACAGAAGCAGAACTTATCTCCCGATATGTTCGCACCAGAGTCGCGCAAAACCAACGACGTTTGCGGTGGATGAATTTAGACAACCAAGCTCGCATTTTTTATCTCCTCGCTACACGCTTTTTGGTAACTCTGGCATATTGGGGATTGGGCATTGGGGATTGGGCATTGGGCTAAACAAGTCAAAAGTCAAAAGTCAAAAGTCAAAAAGTTCTTAATTTTTAATTTTTAATTGTTAATTGATATGTCCCCCTTATCCTCCTTGTCCCCCTTGTCTTTCTCGCCTTACACTCTTAGTTTCTTAGAAACTTCTGATGTCTTAGGTAAAATCTGCAAGATCAAGCATCTTTTTCTATTTTTTATAAATATATTAATCAGTGTCTAATGTCTTCCTACTTACTGCGGAAATGTACAGGTAAAATAGTGTGCAATTATACAGTTTTTCTGTTTTATATACTGATTTATAGTTATAAAAACTCAGTTACTTACAGAACTAAGTAAAATGTTAGGCAATAAGCTTTTATAAGTGCATCACCATTGCAGTGACTGGAGTCCAGGCTTTATAAGACTGCATTTAACGTTAAAAGAATGGTATTTTTTGTTTACCTGTATTCCTTTAAACTTTTTGATCAAAGTGTCTCGTGAATTTTTGTAATAATGTGCATGAGCTTTTGCTTACAATATAAGCAAAAAAATGTGTTTTTTCTTTACATTTTAGTTTTTATTGTTGCCTCCAGTTTCAACATAGGTGTATTAATTTGCTCTGGCTAAGTATATATACCAAAAAATTTCCACATAGAAAAGAATTTGAAAAAAAATCAATCAATATACAAGCCTATACGCATTTGAGGGACAATAACTCTAGTCAAACCGACACATTGCCAAAATGCTTGATTCTCAGGAAAAAAGCAGGGTGGGCATTTTTAGCCGGATTTTTTAATTGCCGTGCATTTTTAGTAAAAAAATAGTTGTTCTTTGCAAACTGTAATTTAGGTCGTTGAACTTATGATGACAAACTCCCAAAGCCCAACTTTGCCAATAGAATCATCTACTTGTTTACCCCCGACTGATGCTAAAACAAGGGTCAGTCAGTTCATGAAACAGTTACAAGACGAAATTACACAAGCTTTGGAAAAATTGGATGGTGTAGGGAAGTTTCAGGAAGATTCTTGGGAAAGACCAGAAGGAGGTGGCGGGCGATCGCGCGTCATGAGCGAAGGCGCGATCTTTGAACAAGGTGGTGTAAATTTTTCTGAAGTTTGGGGTTCCCATTTGCCACCCTCAATCTTAGCCCAACGTCCAGAAGCGGCAGGACACGGTTTTTATGCAACTGGTACTTCTATGGTGTTGCATCCCCGTAATCCTTATGTACCCACTGTTCATCTTAATTATCGTTATTTTGAAGCTGGCCCGGTATGGTGGTTTGGTGGTGGTGCTGACCTCACACCCTATTATCCATTTGCGGAAGATGCTAGTCATTTCCATAAAACTTTCAAGCAAGCTTGTGATGCTCATCACTCAGAGTATTACCCAGTATTTAAACGCTGGTGTGATGAATATTTTTATTTGAAGCACCGGGGCGAAACACGAGGTGTTGGTGGTCTATTTTTTGATTATCAAGATGGCCAAGGTGCTTTGTATCGTGGCCCCCATACCGATGGTGAGGCGGCTAAGTACAGCAATCAAGTAGGGACTATTAAAACCCGCAATTGGGAAGATTTATTTGCTTTTGTGCAAAGTTGTGGTGGAGCTTTTTTACCTGCATATGTGCCGATCGCTCAACGCCGACACACAATAGAATATGGCGATCGCGAACGCAATTTTCAACTATACCGTCGAGGACGGTATGTTGAATTTAACTTGGTTTATGACCGAGGCACAATCTTTGGACTACAAACCAATGGACGCACAGAATCAATTTTGATGTCTCTACCACCACTGGTACGCTGGGAATATGGCTACAAACCCGAACCAAATACACCCGAAGCAGAGTTATACGAAACCTTCCTCAAACCCCAAGATTGGATAAACTGGACACCAAGTCACACGTAAAAAGTGTGAGTTAAACTACTAGAGATGAGTAGTTAGTGGATAGTAGATAGTCGATAGTGGTTAGTACGTTGTAAAATAATTAACCAATAAATACTGTATAGCGTAGACACGCTCTGCGCGGCTTGTTGCGGAATACTGCCGTACTCTATAAGAAGCCACGCGGCGCATCTACGCTCCTACTAACTACTGACTAGTAGATTTTGAGAAAGCCAAGGGGAGGCAATGTGATAGACATTGATCAAAAAACTTATACTACCCAAGATGGCAATACTGTTATTGTCTTAACACCTACAGGCCGCTTGGATATCACCACAGCATGGCAATTTCGTTTGAAATTGCAGGAATGTATTTCTAAATGTAGTCGTCATGTAGTTGTAAATCTTGGTCAAGTCAATTTTATTGACAGTTCAGGCTTAACTTCTTTGGTGGCAGGAATGCGCGATGCTGACAAAGTTAAGGGTAGTTTCCGTATTTGCAATGTTCACCCAGAAGCCAAACTGGTTTTTGAAGTGACAATGATGGATACGGTGTTTGAAATCTTTGAAACTGAGCAGGAAGCTTTAGAAGGTGTACCTCGTAGCATAGCCAGCTAAGTCAAAGTAATTTAATTTTTTGGGATTTTAGATTTTGGATTTGGGATTGGTTCTACTTCTGGAATTTAGTGGCTTGTAGGCTGCTGTGAATTATCGATCAAATGTGAAAAATGAAGAGTCCTAGAGACACTTCATTATTAAATTAATTATTTAATACTGTTCTCGCTTGGTGTAGCGATAAGGTCCCATAATTGCTCCCCAAGTTGCACTACCAGTGTTAGGATCAATTCCTTTGTCGTAAGTTTTCAACTCTTGTTGAGAAACTTCAAATCCCAGGGAAACTTGTATGGTGTTACCTGCATAACTAAAGCAGCAACGAGTGTTTGCAGGTGCGATCGCAGTAAATTTATATTGGTTGGGAGCTACTATTTCTTGACTGATATTGAGAACGCAATCCGGTAACAAATCTAATTTATCAGGTGTCAGGGTTTGAAGTAACGAAGGGTTGTGACCAGCACCACGTAAAGCTGCTGGGTCTTTAGGCATGTAGTATTGTACTTTAAGAGGAGTATCATGATTATGCCCACAGGTGAGCCGCATTATTCTTTGGCGGTAAGGTTGGTCTAATTTAACAATATTGGCTTGTTCGGCAAATAGAGTAATACTATCTTCTGAAAAGATAGGTATAGGTATTTGCCACAAACGTAGGTGGACATACCAAGCAGGTTCTGCCAAAGCTTGTTCTCTATTGTCAAATTCACCCGCTAGATATTGAGCTAGGGCTATTAACTCTGGTGAAGAGGTCATAGGATTTTGGATTTTGGATTTTGGATTTTAGCTTAACCTAATTCAGTAACCAATCCCCTATCCCTGATCCCCGATTCTCGATCCCCTCAAAACCTAAACTTGGCAAAGTGACCTGGAAGCGAGAAAATAAACATACGTCGCCCTAAAATATTGAAATTTTTTTTGTGAATAACGTTCGTACTGTATCAGATACAAAGCGCACTTTCCACACTCTCCACACCCGACCGATTAACACCATTTATCGGAGAGTGGTAGAGGAATTGATGGTAGAAATGCACCTGCTCGCAGTAAATATTGATTTCAGCTATAACCCAATTTTTGCTTTGGGCGTCGTTACTTGCTTCGACCGATTTATGCAAGGTTATGAACCTGAATCGGACAAGGAATCGATATTTAACGCCCTACTGCGATCAATAGAAGCAGATCCGCAAATCTATCAACAGGATGCTCAACGTCTGCAAGAGATAGCAAAAAGTCTGCCACCACAAGATTTAATTGCTGCTTTAAGCCAACAAACTCAGTTAAATCAAGATGCTGACTTACAATCCCATCTGCAAGCGATCGCCAGTAATCCTAAATTTAAATATAGCCGTTTGTTCGCGATCGGTTTATTCTCTTTGTTAGAACTGTCAGATCCAGAACTAGTCAAAGACGAAAAACAACGCACTGAAGCACTCAAATCCATTTCAGTCGGCTTACATTTATCTGATGACAAACTCAATAAAGATTTGGAACTTTATCGTTCCAACCTAGATAAAATGACTCAAGCATTGGTAGTAATGGCAGATATGCTCTCAGCTGATCGCAAAAAACGTGAGCAACGTAGTCAACAATCTAGTACTACAGTTACCCCTCCAACTGCTAGCGAATAAATAATGATTGTTGGTTGTTGTGTTGTAGAGACGTGCCATGGCACGTCTCTACATTTGTTATTTGTTAGTTATCAATTTATACTGATAACTACTAACTGTTCAATGGCAAAATAGTATAAATTATCTTCATCACTATCGAGAGTGTTAGCGCTCCTAAAATTGCGCTCCAAATTCCAAAACGTAAGCGAAATCCTTGTACTAAATATGCTGCTATCCCAAAGCAGATTACTGTAATTAAAAATGAGAAAAATCCATCAAGCCATCCAAATGTCAAGATATTTGGTAGCTTGAATGTAAACTCTAGTATTGGTCTAACTAATGCTGTCACAATTCCAAATACAGCAGCAGAAACCAAAGTTTTTTGAGGAGTATCAATTTCTACTCCTATAAAAGGCACTTTACTAATAATATAAAAGCTCGCAGCTACTACTAACCAAGCTATAAAAAGCGAAACAATATTCATTGCCACAACCCTTAACACTTGAATGGCGATTGGTCAAAATAAGGCAAGAAAATTTTCCCGGTTTATGTAGAGAAACAAACCGAGATATGAAGCTTTAACTTGTAAGTTAGCAGAAAAACTTTAACTAGCGAAAAAATTTTTTAGATATCTTTAGGTTTAGAAATTTAATAGACATGCGTTAGCGAAGCCATGCGCGACAGCGCTATTCGCACATCTATTAACTTCTTATTTAGGGAGCAGAATTACTGTTACCTGGTGCTGTGGGTTGTTGAGGAGAACTACCAGTGTTAGACTGACCAGGTGCAGCAGGGAAGGGAACTGAATTAGGAATCGCAGGAGAGTTGAGGTTAAGCTCACCTTGAGGATTGAAAGGAGTGACTGGTGCTGCGCCAGGGTTGACCGGAAAAGAGGGAGGATTAAGAGGAGAAGAACTGGCTGGCTTGTCTGAAGAGCCTGGTATGATACCCAAAGATACGCGATCGCCTCCTACTTGTCGCAGCAAATCTAGTAATTCTATGACATCGTTATAAGTTGCTGAACGAGAAGCATTCAGTACTAAAGTACCATTAGGATTTTTTTGCAAATAATTTCTTAAAATCCCTGCTAGCTGTTCGCGTTGAATCGGTTGTTTTTCTACATAGGTTTGACCAACAGCATCAATAGTTACAGGTAAAATGTTTTGGCTTTGCGATGCATTGATATTACCTGCTGATGCGGAACTGGCTTTAGGTAAGTCAACATTAATTGCTTGCTGGCGAGTAAATTGTAAAGATGCCAAGATGAAAAATGTCAAAATACAAAAAATGACATCAATTAAGGGAATGATCTGAACTTGAGCATCTTCAATGGGAGTATGTAAATTAACTTTCATATTGTTTGGCGTTAAAACGGTAATTAGTAATTGTTGATTAATTCATGGTTGATAGTTGATGGTTGAGTGTTCCAAAAACAAACAACAAACAACCAACAACATACATAACTTACTTATCAGAATCAGATGGCTCTGGATCTGAAATTTCTGGAGGTTCAGAAAACTTCTTTTGAGTTCGCTTGCGCGGAGTAATGAATTTCCCACCAGTAGAATCCCGAACAATAGCTTCAGGTCTGTCGAAGTTAGATTTACCCTTGCTCAAATCAGGGGATGATTGCAAATAAAGCATTTCCAAATCATTCCCCGCTTGACGGAATATTTTGACTTGATTGACTAATAAAGCTTGAAAAAATCGATAGAAGATCAAGCTGACAATAGCGACTCCCATTCCTATGGCTGTACTGTATAGAGCTTCACCAATACCTGTTGTCACCCCTGCTGTTGCTTCTGTTCCCAAATCGCCAATCCGAATTGATTCCAAAGATCTAATTAACCCCCAGACTGTACCAAACAATCCCAACAAAGGAGAAACAGCAATGACCAGTTCTAAAACTTTTTCACCTCGTCGCATCTGAGCTAATTCGGTTTCTGCTGTTGACTCTAGTGCTAGTCGAAACAGTTCAGCATTGCTTATCGGTTGGCTTAAAGGAGCATACAAAAACCTACCAATTGGCTGATCAGTTGCTTGTTTAGCCATATCCCTGGCGATTTCCCAATCGTTACGCGCAGCTTCTAGAATGCGATTAACAATTTCCTTTTCTTGACTTAAAATTCGTAGCCAGAACCATAGACGTTCTAAAATCACACTTAACGCCAATACTGAAAACAAAAGCAATGGCCAAATTACTGGCCCAACTTTACGAAATATATCTAAAATCTCCACTGCTTATATTCCCTCCGTCCGTTTCTGTAGCAACTATCCCACAGCATTTTAATACTAGAGTGGTAAAGGTGGCTTTGTTGAATCTGAGAAATTAAAAATAGGGAACGGGGAAAAGGGATCAGGTATCAGGAACAAGGGAGATGAAGTGAATCACTAATTACCAATTACCAAAACAAAAATAAGAAGCGATCGCTTGCGACTCGTAAATGGAGCGATTTTTGTAAAGCAGTGTCCCCAATTTTATAATAAATAGGAAATTTTTTAAGAATTTTTTAGGAATTTTTTTATCAGTAATTTTACAGTAGCTGGACTATAATATTATTTCAATTAACGACAGTATCAGTTACTCCAGAAGCACTGGACTTAAAAGCGGGTGAATATTGAATATACAGCTTCTGGAAGTCGGTCGGGATCATATTGGCAAAGGTAAAGGACTTGACAAGCTTGCCTTAACCTAAATCTGCTGAGTTTGGCTAAGACTCAGTACATGTTTTTGTGCAAAAACGTTCGTGGTAGTAACTTACTTGCTACCACTTTCTTGCTCTTCAATTGCAATGCGCGGAATTATATATGAACAGTAGAAAAGAAAGTGAAAGAAACGGAAAAGCTCATGAAAGGAATATTGGTGAGATATTTACTCCTTTGGGAGGAGGAGAATACATGGAAGAAAGCTCAGGCCATCCGGTTGAGAGAGAACAAATCGTGAAAGAAGATAAAGATGAAAAAGGCAATGGATCTAGTTCCAAAAAAGCCTAACTAATTCAATATTTATCCTCACACCCGATTTTACTGTTGTGGGGATAATACTCTGAGGCTGCTTGAGAGGCAATTATGGAAGAAGAATTTGCTCAACGGTATCAACTTATTAATTCATTTGAAGAATTAAAAAAAATACCTACTAGAAAATCCTATACTAGACCATTTCACATAGTGACATACTGGAGAAAAGATAATGATTTTTTAGTTGAAAAAACTACCCTCACTTTAGGAAAAGCACTGAAACAATCAGAAATTGAGGCGGCTAAATCGATACATAATTCCGTCGAAGAACACTTTGGATTAACCAGAAAAGAAGTCTTCAGTGTACTTTTGGAGCTTTATGGAGGACAAAATGGCTACTACGTTGTTGATTTAAAAAATCGGCAGTACTTCTACTGTAAAAACTACGAAGATATGAAAATCAAGCTAGAAGAATTAGGCTGTAAACCTGTTGATTACTAATCATTCAAATCTCTGCACATCCCCACTTCACCGCTTCACTGTGTCACTTTAATCACCACTTTTCCAAAGTGAGAACCGCTTTGCAAGTAACGATAAGCCTCTTGTGCTTCATTAAATCCAAATACTTTATCTACGATGGGTTTAATTTGATGTTGAGCAATGGTTTGATTCATTGCTTCAAAAATTTCTCTACTACCGACATAAATACCTTGAACTGTCAGACTTTTAAACAGTATTGGTAAAGGATCTACTTCCTCTCCCCTACCTGAAAGAACCCCTATCAAACTTACACGTCCACCAATTCGGACAGCTTGTAGAGATTTTGGTAAAGTGCCAGTACCACCTACTTCTACCACATGGTCTACACCAGTGCGATCGCTTAATTCATAAACCTGTTTTTCCCAATCCGGTGTCATCTTGTAGTTAACTGTCTCGTCAGCACCTAATTCTCTGGCGCGTGCTAGTTTCTCTTCACTGCTAGAGGTAATAATCACTCTCGCACCGTGGATTTTGGCAAATTGAAGAGCAAATATAGATACTCCACCTGTACCAAGTAATAATACAGTGTCATTGGCACTGATGTTGCCTTTAGTTACCAATGCGTGCCATGCTGTCACAGCTGCACAGGGTAAGGTTGCACCTTCTTCATAGGAAAGATGATCAGGTAATATTACTACCCCGTCTTGGTGTAAAACAACATACTCTGCTAACATACCATCAATGCCACTCCCCAAATCAGATTTCATCTTCTGACGGGTGAGTTGACCGTAAATCCAGTCTTGAAAGAAAATACCAGCAACGCGATCGCCTACTTTGACTCGTGTTACACCTTCACCGACAGCAACCACTTCACCTGCGCCATCGGACATCGGAATGAGTGGATATTTCTGCGTAGGGTTATAAGTTCCTGTGGCTACTATCAAGTCACGGTAATTGAGAGATGTGGCGTGGACGCGGACGAGAATTTGACCTGCTTGAGGTTTTGGTTCTGGTCGTTCCACTAATTTCAATGCGTCAATACCTGCATTACTTTGGAGTTCATATACTTTCATAAGTATTTTTACTTATTAAAAAATGGATTTTTGCTCAAACGATTTCCCAATTCCACAACCGCTTTTTTATTTGTAATGATAGCGTTCTATTAACCAACGGTTGAATTCTTTCTATTATGCTGGCTATGGGGAGAGGAGCAACAAAGGGGTGAAGCTATTACTTTTAATTGAGGAGGAGGAAACTATGTATTTTGGGGGTGAAATCAAAGATATTGAAATATATAGAAATCAGCAAAGACCTGGTTTTGATGAACCGTTTCACAAAGTCAGATTTATTCTGCAATCAAATGGAATCGAACTAATTCAGGTAGATATATGGGTACATCCGAATTACCCAGAAAACAACTTAGTGAAAGTAGCTAAAACATTTTTACACAGGCGTTTACTTGATCTGATGGAACTGGCAAGTGAAGATATCTATCAGCCACAAGAAGTAGACGCCCTTTGGCAAACCGTAAAACCTTGATAATTTTCCCCTTCCTGTGTCCCCATCTCCACAAATAAAAGGAGTCCCCATGCTACACGATCCTAATCAGCTGACGCTGTTTCCGAAGTTAAATGATGAAGCTTTAGAGGAAATGAAACAGTTTGGAACTGAAATCTGGTTGAATACGGGAGATATGCTGTTTCATGAAGGTGATGCTAACTATCACTTTCATGCCATTTTAGAGGGTGAGTTAGAAGTTACTAAGCAAGTGGGTGGTGAAACCAGACTTTTGGCAATTCATCGCCGGGGTGAGTTTGTGGGTGAATTGTCGATGCTGACTGGTGGGGCTTCTATTGCTAGTGGAAAAGCGATCGCACCCACTCATGTCCTACAAATTCAGGTTGAGACTTTTAGGCACATTCTGGTTGAGTGTTCACCCCTAGCTGATGTGATTCTCACAGCTATGGCTGGGAGAACTAAAGATGTAGAAGCCCAACTGCGCCAACAAGAAAAGATGGCAGCGTTGGGTAAACTATCAGCAGGTCTAGCACACGAATTAAATAATCCAGGGGCGGCGGCGCAACGGGCTGCGTCTTTATTACGTGAGAATTTGCAAAACTTGCAATCTCTGACTTTACAGTTAAATAGCCTCACACCCGAACAACTAAATTTGCTTGTGGATATGCAAAATCAAGCCACAGCATATGCCGTCACAGCACCGAAACTTAATCCAATCACCCAAGCGGATAAAGAAGACGAAATTTTAGAATGGCTGGAAGATCATGATGTCAATTATGCTTGGAAACTGGCTCCGACACTAGTTTCTGCGGGGATAGATTCGAGAAAACTGGATATAATTGGCGATCGCATTCCTGCTGAATATTTGAGTAATGTATTGACTTGGTTAGAAGCTTCTCTTTCGGCGACAGGACTGATCAACGAAATTGAACACAGTACAGGACGCATTTCTGAGTTGGTGAAAGCAATCAAAGGCTACACCTATATGGATCAAGCCCCTTTGCAGGAAATAGATGTGCATGAGGGTATCGAAAATACTTTACTGATCTTTCATTGTCGGATTAAAAAGGGTGTGATTGTTCACCGCAAGTATGATCGCACTTTACCACGCATCAATGCCTATGCTGGCGAACTTAATCAAGTATGGACAAATTTAATTGATAATGCTCTGGATGCGATGGATAGTCAAGGAGAATTGACTATTGATACTTATAAAGAAAACAACTGCCTTGTAGTTGAAATTACTGATACTGGTTCTGGAATTCCAGAGGCGATTCAATCGAGGATATTTGAGCCTTTTTTTACTACAAAAGGTGTCGGTAAAGGTACTGGTTTGGGTTTAGAGATTAGCTACCGAATTGTTGTCAATCGGCATAAGGGAGATATTCATGTTGAATCAAAACCAGGTAATACGAGGTTTCGGGTGCGTTTACCGATATGATTGCGGTGTGAGTACTTGTATTACGCTACGCGCAAACACAAATTTTGTCATGAGCGATCGCATTCAAGAGCAAGTTTGTATTTAATAACCCGCAACTTGGATTATTGGCTGAAAATATAAATAGCCCGTTTCCCAGTGTATTGACTGGAGAGTCTATGCAAATTTATTTAGATTACAGTGCTACTACACCTACTCGCCCAGAAGCGATCGCAGCAATGCAAACAGTCCTCACTCAACAGTGGGGTAATCCCTCTAGCTTGCATGAGTGGGGACAACGGGCAGCAACTGTATTAGAACAGGCTAGAATGCAGGTAGCTGGACTCATCAATGCACCTGCGGAATCAATTATTTTTACTTCTGGTGGTACAGAAGCAGATAATCTAGCAATTATGGGTGTTGCCCGTTTGTATCATCAACCCCAGCATATTATTATTTCCAGTGTAGAACATTCTGCTATTTCTGAACCTGCGCGGTTATTAGAACAGTGGGGTTGGGAAGTAACTCGCCTGGGAGTAAATCATGAAGGTAGAGTTAACCCCTTAGATTTAAAAGCAGCATTGCAAGACAACACTGTATTAGTGTCAATAATTTACGGACAAAGTGAAGTTGGTACAGTCCAACCAATCACGGAATTAGGAAATATTGTCCGTAGTGCTGGTGTTTTATTCCATACAGATGCAGTCCAACTAGTAGGGCGCTTACCTCTTGATGTGAAAAATTTGCCTGTGGATTTACTGAGTCTTTCAAGTCATAAAATTTATGGGCCACAAGGCGCAGGGGCCTTGTATGTGCGCCCCGGTGTAAAATTGGTTCCCCTATTGGGTGGTGGAGGACAAGAACAGCGATCGCGTTCCGGTACACAAGCAGTACCCATAATTGCTGGATTTGGTGTCGCCGCTGAATTAGCAGCCCAAGAAATGGCAACAGAAACACCCAGATTGATGCAGTTACGCGATCGCCTGTTTTCCCTGTTAACAGATGTCCCCGGTTTAATACCCACGGGTGATTTAGTTCATCGCCTCCCCCACCACGTCAGCTTTTGTTTAGAACACGCCGATGGTGAAAAAGTTAGTGGTAGAAGTTTAGTTCGAGAATTAAACCGCGCCGGAATTGGAGTCAGTGCTGGGGCTGCTTGTAATAGTGGTAAACTCAGCCCTAGCCCAATTTTGTTAGCAATGGGTTATTCAGAAAAAGCAGCTTTTGCCAGTCTACGGATGACGCTAGGACGAGACACCACACAAGCAGATGTAGATTGGGTGGCGATGGTATTTAAGCAGGTTTTGCAGCGATTATCAGAGACGCGATTAATTGCGTCTGTACAATAGTCATTTGTCATTGGTAATGAAATAATTAATGGCTAAATCCAAAATCTAAAATCCAAAATCTAAAACTTTTTAAAATGGCTGAACTACCAAACTCTTTAGAAGATGTGATCGCCCAGGCGCGTACAGCTACTCAAGCAGCAATAGCTGAGGGCTGTACTCGGCTACAGGTTGAGTTATTGTTTCCCGAATTGAAGTTGATGGAAGTAGCCCAGCAATTTCTACCCGCTTTTGCACAATATAACGACAAACTGAAAGTTTTCTTTGCTGATGCGGGTAGTGTTGGTCTTGCCCGTCGCGACTGGACAGATGTATCATTCCAAATAACTGATATTGGCACTGGTAGAGCTGCCTCTATTGAGTCAAAAGTTCAACCAGAGGATGAAATTTTCCTGTTTATCGCCCCTGGTTCACCAGAAGTCCCGCAATTGGAAAAAATTTGCGCGGCTATAGGCGATCGCCCCTTCGTAATGTTAAATCCTTTTTTGGAAGATGCTGGCAAAATCGGAATTGGTTATGCTGCTAGGCAAACCCGGATTCGTTTTCTCAGCACCATCGAATCTTGTTACTACTTACGTCCTGTATATGAAGATGTAGCCTTGTTCCGTTGCTATCCAGGCTCATGGGAAATTTTGGTAGAAAATAACGGGGAATACCAAAAAATTGCTGAATTACCACAAAAACCCTCCGGCGACGACTTAGATCTAATTCTTGCGAAAGGACAAGCCTCGACAGCAACAACACAAGGAGATTCTGTCGCAGCAGTACCAGGTAAAAAGCCAAGTGTATTCAGAGGTTTGCAAAGGTTTATCAACGCACTGAGAAATTAGGATAATGCAAATTTCTTAATGTCTTAGTGCCTTGGTGAGACCAGCCCCCGTCTTGGACGCCACGTGCTACAACGGGGGGCTTTGGGGTCCCCTCTGGGGTTGGGGGGAAACCCCCGCAACGCAGTGGCTCCGCTTTCCGTCACGTAGACGCGGAGCGGCTACTTGCAGAAGTCGCTTACGCGCCTACCCTTACGGGTAGGGGGACTGGCGTAGACGCGTAAGCGGCTTCTCGTGGAGTACCCGTAGACGCAAAGCGGCTTCTCTTAGAGTAGGGTGTTTCCAATATTCTTTTTTCACCACCAAGGCGCAAAGACACAAAGAGGAAATTGGGATTTATGCATTGACAAGTTAGACATAATGCTTTACAGAATGGACTTATTACCTGTCCGAAACTTTGTCCTGCTTGGATTTTGAATTGCTTATGTCTAATTTGCTACCACTCAATACAGATACTATTTGGGCAATTCTCAACGAAGAAATTGATGACGCCGCAGTTAATCAATTAGTATGGCACTGCTTGGGTTATCGTTATGACCCAGTGACGGCAAAGTGGGATAATCAGCAAGTATCTCCCGAATGGCGAGATGAATATCCAGAACCGCCTGATTTTATTGAGAATCGTCCCCCAACAGTCAAATTAACTCGTTCTATCCCAACCCAGTACAAACAAATTGTCAAAGAAAAACTGGGTTTTAAGGGTTATAAAATTGGGGAATTTGGCCCTCGACAAACTCGCAGGGCAACAGCCGCTAATTGGTTATTGAGTTATATGGAACAAAAAGGCTGATGCGAAGACGCAAAAACACCCAAACGCGGAGAAATTTCAATCATAAGTGATTAGCCGGACTTGATATAAAAGAAGGCGATCGCACACTATAATTTTTTGAGTGCAAAAGCGATCGCTCTTACTTGTTTTGTTTGGTAATTTATTCATTTGTTTGATTTTTTTCTCTATCCAGCTTTTCCCTAATAGCTTCTCTACAATATTCCGGTGGATTATCTTTTTCTGATAATTCATCTTTCATACTTTTTGGAATACGTAAATTAATTCTTTCAGTTAATGGTTCTTCTCTATCGCTGGTAAATGGTTTTAAATTTTGTGGATTACCTTTACGCGGTTTAGACATTGTATATAAATGTGAATAAAATGTTCTTCTCACGTGACACCACGTAAGAATGATTAATTAGTGGTTGCTGACTCGCCAAAGCTAACAACCACCAAGTCCACCATTTGAAGGATGAACATCTAACATGCTATCAAGAGAACAGCTTGAATTGCTATCGCTAGAAGACTTGCAAGCGATAGGTAAAAGCCTACACTGACCTGAGTCCAGGTACAGTGTAGGTAGTTTAATTATTACCAATTACCAATTACCGAACTTTATTCTAAGTAATAATCCCCACGCTTCCAGTATCTAAATCATAACGACCACCTACAATTTTCAATTTGCCGGACTGCAAGCGTTCAGATAAAAGAGGCGATCGCTTTAACCGTTCAATTTGATAATTGACATTGGCAACAACAACCTTGTCAACCATATCGCCTGATTGATCTTTAATCTTGTCTACTACTGGCTTAATTGCTTTGACAAAGGTGCTAATGTCGCCAGGTAACACTTCGTTTTGGACGGCAGCGGTAACTGCTCCACATCGCTCATGACCTAACACCATCAGCAAAGGAGTATTTAACAAAGCAATCGCATACTCAATACTGCCAGTTGCTTCTGGTGTGGCAATATTTCCGGCAATGCGAACATCAAAAATATCCCCGATACCCTGATCAAAAATAATCTCCGCCGGGACTCGCGAATCTGCACAACTTAAAATAGTTGCAAATGGGTGTTGAGCTTGGGCAACTTCCTGCAACCGAGCCTGAGTTTGATCGGGATATTGGGGTTTATGCTTCACAAAGCGCTGATTTCCCTCCATCAGCTTTTGCAGTGCAACATCTGGATCAAGAGCAACAGTAGCAGTTGGGGGTAATTCGGCGGCTTGAACTTGTTCAATCTGCCAGAGTAAATCACCAGCAGTCACAACCAAACCAAATCCCCCAATCGCTCCCCATTTTAAAAAGTCACGACGTTCCATGAAACGCTTCCTTGCATGTACGATTTTTTACAGCGACGCAACACATTTTAATGAGCGGATTTCCATCACATCTGAGATGTAACAGGTTCCCCCAAATTTATTGAGTACTGGTCTGATATGTTCCACAGCTGACTTGATTTGTTCTGGCATACAGAAAGCGATAATGTAAACATTATCAAGCATCGTCATATCCAAATCTTCAGCCGTTCCTCGTAATCCCTTACCAGCGACATTACGAATCACAATGTGACCATGTACACCTGATTTATCCAAACTCTCCAAAATTTTAGCTAGTTCAAAAGAGTTGGCAATAATTTCTATTTTTTTGACTAAGTGCATAACATTACCTCCAAAATAGGTTAATTCCGTAGAGATATAGCGGAATTCCCACAATAATGTTGAACGGGAACGTGACTGCTAAAGCAGTAGAAACGTACAGACTGGGATTTGCTTCTGGAACGGTTAATCGCATCGCTGCTGGGACAGCTATGTAAGAAGCACTTGCACACAGCACAGCAAATAAAAGTGCATCTCCTTGAGCCATACCAATTGCTTTGGCGATCGCTAACCCAATCACTGCATTGACGATGGGAATTAGTATGGCAAATGAGATCAGAAAAATTCCGGTTTTTTGCAAGTCTTTAATTCTTCTCGCTGCAACCAACCCCATATCTAATAAAAAGAAAGTGAGAACGCCATAAAACATTCCCTGAGTAAAGGGTTCTAAAACCTGCCAACCGTGTTCTCCTGTTAAGAATCCAATCAACAGACTACCAACTAAAAGAAAGACAGAACTGTTGAGAAATGCATCTCTTAAAACTTCCGGCCAAGAAAAGTCTCGCTTACCATCAGTCGTGAATAAATTCACTAAAATCAAACCAACAATAATCGCTGGCGATTCCATCAGAGCCAAAGCCGCTACCATGTAGCCATCAAAAGTAATACCCAGTTCATTCAAAAAGGCGCTGGCTGTGATAAAGGTGACAGCACTGATAGAGCCATAAGTGGCAGCGATCGCAGCTGCATCGTAAGTATCCAGTTTCAGCTTTAGAATAAAAAACGTATAAATCGGTACAGCACAAGCCATCAGCATTGCTGCGAAAAGCGTCAGCACTACTTCCTGGGTGACGCCGCTTTTCATGAGTTCTACCCCTCCCTTAAACCCAATCGCAAACAGCAGATAAAGCGAAAAAAGTTTGGGTATGGGTGCAGGAATTTCTAAATCAGACTTGACAAAAACAGCAGTCATCCCCAGGAAAAAAAACAAAACTGGTGGATTCAGGATGTTGGATACGATCAAATTGGCATCCATGTCCATCCCTCCTTATGCTGATGAAACTCGATATTTAAAAAACTTTGCATTGAAACAAACTTACACAACCATAAGCTTTGGTGTATCGTGTATCCCTACCTAATGTCAATTGAATGTGAAGTATCTCAAAACTTAGGAAAAGCAATCGGGGAACGGAAAACAGGGAACGGGGAAATAATATGTGTAATTAACTCTGTTTAGGTACTTAAAATATTAAAGGAAAGGAAATTATTATTGGTAGATTCACCGCGTCACCTGTCTCTCCTTCTCCGCGTTTACTCTGTCTTCCCCAATCTCTAAAAATGGGCAATTCTGTTAATTACTTCCACACTGGTAATTCTTTGATCCGAGCGATACATACTGCTGTCAAAGGTAGGGCTAGATATAAGGTAAGTGGATTGTATTATTCACCAGGTTTCAAAACATACCTTGAGTCTAGATTGTCAGAGGAGAAAGTTGTCACACAAGTTCGCGCTAATCCTGTGACAGGAAATGTTTTAGTATTTTTTTATCCAGAGATTAATCCAAATGCGATCGCTTGGCTTCTCCAAGAAATTGTCGTAGATTACAGCAAACAGAACAAAAAACTAACTCAAAACAAGAATTTACCTATCCTGGCTAAACCTGTGCAGAAACAATTAGCCAAAGCAAGTAGTGAACTTGCTTTAGTGTCGGGGGCTATTTCCATCCTGGTTTTAAGCACAGTATTGCTACATAGATGTGGGCTAGATGAAGTAATTTTACTAACAATTCAAAAATTGCATACGCCACTTTTAGACCGGATCATGCTTAGTATCACTTTTTTGGGTGATCCGCTTTTTCTGCTGTTGCTTTGTCTGGGATTGGGAACCAGATCGGCGTACAATCAGCGTCCTGGAGAAGCAACCAGCTTGGGTATGGCCGCAGTTGGTGCGATCGGCTTGAATATTTTCCTCAAAGAACTATTTTGTAGAGCGCGTCCTGCACTGTGGGATCATCTGGTAAATGTGGGTCACTACAGTTTTCCTAGCGGACACGCTATGGTATCAATGGTAATTTATGGTTTTATTGGTTACATCTTAGCCAAGCAATTTCCTCAACATAAGCAGCTGATTTTTGCTTCGACTGCTGGCTTAATTAGTGCGATCGGTTTGACTAGGCTTTATCTCGGTGTACACTGGCCGACTGATGTGTTGGTTGGCTACGCCGCAGGTTTAGTGTGGTTGGTTGTGTGTTTAAAAATTGTCAGCCAAAGCTTGATTAAATTGAAAAATACATATGCTTGAATTACGGCACACTGCATGAACGCGTAATCAGGAGGTAAAAATGACACAAGCTTTACCAAAACTCTTGACGTTTGAAGAATTTGTAGAGTGGAAGCCTAATGAGGGACGCTATGAATTGCATGATGGAGTAATTATTAAAATGCCACAGCCGCTAGGAGGTCATGAAGAGGTTATAGGATTTTTATCAATACAGCTGGGTGTTCAATGCTATCAATCAAAGCTCCCCTATCTCATACCAAAAACAGCATTAGTTAAATCTCAACAAAGCGAGTCTGCTTACTCACCAGATATACTAATTGTTAACCAAGCGCAACTACAAAATGAACCGCTTTGGGAAAGGGAATCAACTGTAATTTACGGATCATCAATCCCTTTAGTGATTGAAGTAGTTAGTACTAACTGGCGTGATGATTATTTTACAAAATTAGGTAAATATGAAGAAATTGGAATATCAGAATACTGGATTGTAGATTATTTAGCTTTAGGCGGTAAGCGATTTATTGGCAATCCTAGACAACCAACTATATCGGTCTATTCCTTGGTTGAAGGTGAGTACACTGTCACTCAGTTTAAGAACAGCGATCGCATAGTATCACCAACATTTCCAGAATTAAATCTAACTGCTCAACAAGTTTTTCTAGCTGGGAGAGGGGAAGAGTAGGGCGATCGCGAGTAACCAGTTATCAGTTATCAGTTATCAGTTAACAGGTATAAAATTTTGACTGATAACTGATCACTGATAACTGTTTACTGTTGAGTGTTGATTGTAGCTTCTAATGGTTGTTCAACTCTGGCGCGGAGTGCAGGATTTACAAACAAAGTTCTAAATGCAGCTTGTCGCTTGTCTGGTGGTTCGGGTGCGTATTCCCACAGGCTTTCGTAATAAAAGAAAGCTACACCCAAACCGCGTTCTTGGGCAGATCGCACCTGAGAATTAATTTGTTGTATTGGTACTGGATTATTTCGCAACCCTGTCATAATACCAATGCCAGTTGGTATCTTTTGTTGTGAGAGTTGAATTTCCGGACGGGAAATCTTGGCGACGAAACTTTGTAAATTGGAACGATATACTTGCATGATTAGCTCATCGACAATATTTTGATCTAGCCAAGCTAGCCAATCTTGCAGCTGAAATTTATAAGCAAAGTCGTAGTAATTGGGAGAAACAGAGAAAATTGCACCAGGTTTTCTGGTTTTCACAGCTTGATTGAGTTGTACCATAAAGGCTGTGATTTTATCTGCCCGCCAGCGCGTCCATGCTGGATCTTCAGGATTACTGGGTGGAGTTTTTTTAGTTTCCTGGGTATACAAGGCAGTTGTGTATTTATCGTAGCCAAATTCGCGGGGTAAACTCATGTGGTCGTCAAACTGAATACCATCGACATCGTATTGAGTGACGATTTCCACCACAAGATTAGTGATAAACTCTTGGACTTTTGGATGAAAGGGATTGAGCCACATTACCTCACCCGCAGCACTAATAGAAGTTTGGCTACCATCCCGCTTTTGGGTAAACCAATTTGGATGATTCATGGCTAGTTCCGACATCTGGGGAGCCATAAAACCAAACTCAAACCAGGGAATAGCAAGTAGTCCTTTGCGATGGGCTTGGTTAATTAAGTCTGCTAAGATATCATGTCCGTCTGAGCCTCGCAATACAAAGGGTTGAATACCTTCGCGTCTAGCTACGGCGCTGGGATACATGACATAACCAGAATTCCACACCACAGGATAGATTGTGTTAAAGTTCAACTCCCGTAATTGACTAACGGCATTTTCGACTTTGACACGATCTCTAAGGGTGTTAAAGTCATTGTTGGTCATCCACACACCACGAATTTCCTGACGAGGAACCTGTGCTGTTGCAAAGTTAAGGTTGTTGCCTAAAGATACCGTCAAGAACGATATTAAAAAAAGTAGTGGGAGAAAAAATTTCAGCGATCGCCTACCAAGCGGCCACCAATTATGATGTTTATGTGATTTTTGATCTACCCACATGTGCGATCGTCTGCTTGGTTGATGAAATTTACTAGCCATCGTGTCTACGAACTGGTTAATCAGTAGTTGTTCATTCCGTGCGAATTGAGTTACTGCCTGTATTTTGAAACTGAAGCAGACTTAGCACAGTGAAAGAATTGACGCAGCAATTAACACATTAGTGCCTAGTATCACTTTCGCATAAAGGGTAAATACTTAATCCAGGGATAAGTTTATCCAATGTATTGAATTGTTTAATAATGAATTTTGGAACTGATAACTGTAACATGCATAGCCAAAAACTTTTTCTGCCAACAATGGGTTGTGGAACTTGGGCATGGGGCAATCGGCTACTGTGGGGATACGATGAAAGTATGGATCACCACTTGCAAGCAGTCTTTGACCTTTGCGTGAGTAATGGTGTGACTTTGTTTGATACGGGTGACTCTTACGGAACGGGGAAATTAAATGGTCGTAGTGAGTTACTTTTGGGAAAATTTACTCAAGAATATCAAGATATAAATAAAGAAAATATTTGCATTGCGACTAAACTTGCTGCTTATCCTTGGAGATTGACACGCCAGTCGATGGTGCGAGCTTGTCAAGCATCTGCTCAACGCTTGGGAAGAAATGTAGATTTGGTACAAATGCACTGGTCTACAGCTAACTATGCTCCTTGGCAAGAAAAAGCGCTGTTGAATGGTTTAGGAGATCTCTACGAACAAGGTTTGGTGAAAGGAGTAGGTTTATCTAATTTCGGCTCGAAACGACTCAAACAGGTACATAAAAAATTTGCAGAGCGAGGAATACCAATTGCGACTCTGCAAGTTCAATACTCATTACTATCTACTTATCCTGTAACTCAATTGGGGATTAAAGAGGTTTGTGACGAACTAGGGATTAAATTAATTGCTTACAGTCCTTTGGCGTTAGGAATATTAACAGGTAAATATTCTGAGCAAGGCCCGTTTCCCAAAGGTATTCGAGGACTATTGTTTCGACAGTTATTACCAGGAGTGCGATCGCTCTTAGAGTGTTTGCGAGCGATCGCTCAATCTCGAAATAAAACCATGTCTCAAGTAGCTCTTAACTGGTGCATGTGCAAAGGAGCCATTCCCATCCCAGGAGCCAAGAGTGCAGAACAGGCGCAAGATAATATTGGTGCTTTAGATTGGTTACTCAACTCTAATGAGATTGCAGAACTGGACAAAGCTGCTGCAAATACAGATAAAAAAATGGTACAGAATATTTTTCAGACGAAATAGGAGATAAGGGAGAAAAACTAATGACTATTGTACAGACGCGATGAATCGCGTCTCTACTAATTACTACATATAACTAGTATTAGAAACTTTTTGAATTTCTTCTTTGATGCTATCGAGATCAATAAAACAGTCGGCGTAGTTAATTAGACTTTCGCTAGTCATTGAGTGCAGACTGACAATTTCTACTCTCACGCCTTTATAGGAAACTGCATTGACAGCGTAAGCTAAATCTCCATCTCCACTCACTAAAACCACAGTGTCGCAATAGGAAGCCAAAGTTAGCATGTCTACAGCAATTTCTACCTCTAAATTGGCTTTTTTAGAGCCGTCAGGAAACTGAACTACATCTTTGGTTACAACACGATATCCATTGCGACGCATCCATAGCAAAAAACCCTGTTGTTTGTCGTTGGTGCGGTCAACTCCACTATAAAAGAAAGCACGCAGCAATTTACCGCCTTTTGCGAGATGAGACAGTAGTTTGGAGTAATCAATTTCAATCCCTAATTGCAAAGCTGCATAAAAAAGGTTAGAACCATCAATCAAAACAACTATACGACCGCGATTTGAAATGTTACAAATAGCACTTTCTTCCGAAAAGTCTGGTATTTCAATGTCTGTATCTTGATTATCTCCCTGGGTAAGATTTTGTTCATGATATGAGGATTGATGCCGCAATGCTTGATTTTGATTGTTTTTTTTATTAAAGTTAGTAATGTTAGTCATTATTGCCTCTATATAAAAATTCAAGAAATTTATTGATATTGCAGCTAGTGGCAGGCTATATTTCACAACCAAAGTATAATAGGTAATTCTGCAAGCAATTTTAATTTGTTGCCGCATAAGTTTCCCCGACCAGGTGGGACGAGAATAAATCCTTGGTCATATTATTACTTTCCAGTGAAAAATCATAGCTCATAATTAAATAATCCGTGCCTAATTCAAAGTTGGCAGGGAAGTTTTTAAATTGTCTAAATAGCAATTAAATCATTTTTATAACATGTATGTATGAATTCAACCGAATTATGTTAGATTTCTGATTTCACTGAAAAAGGGTATAGGGGTATGGGGATGTGAGGGTGTCAGCGAAATAATTTTTCATTCCAGTCCTACACCCATAGAGAATTTCGATTATTGTTGTGGTTGAAACCTATTTGGCAATAATGGGTCAAATTGTTGCTCTGGTGCAGGTGTAGGATTGAGAAATTCGCGCCAACTACGAATTTGTTCTTGTGCAGCATTGTAAACAGCCGAATTGCGGGGAATTAGCTTGGCTGTTTCGATCGCTCTAGGAATATCAGACTCACCTTGAGAGCGTGCTATATCCAATAATTGCTGACTCCATTGATCGATCCCAATGCTTGCATCACTACTTAAAATATTACTACGAGGCACTCGATTAGCTAATCTAATTGCCTCTGCCAGAGCTTGGGGAGTACCAGTTAATGCCACTTCTCGCGCTTTATTCCAGTTTTCTCGGGCGCGAATTTGCGATCGCCAATCATCTATAGCGGCTTGCGCTTCACCAGATAGCGCCCTACCTGAAGGTATTTGTTGAGCAACGTTAATAGCGGCGGGAAGATTCCCACTCCTTGCTAGTTCTCGCGCTTGATCTAAATAAGGTTGGTCTTCTATACGCTCTATCTTCGCCGTCCAAATGACTATTTTCCTGCGTGCTTCTCTATATAATGCCCGTCCTCGACGAATTTGGTTAGCTTCAGCGATCGCCGCACCCAAAGAGTTAATATCTTCTAACAAAGCGATCTCTTCAGCGCGTTCTAAATAAGGTCTATCTTCGATTGTCTGTATTTGAGCAACCCAACCATTGATTTCTGCTCTTGCTTCTTCCCCACGCGGGTTGTTTTCGGGAACTTGTTGTGCTTCTGCAATAGCTGCTGTTAAATCGTTGATTGTTCCTTGACTTGCGATTTCCCTTGCTTTTTCGAGTTTAGAGACATCTTCAATTTCTAGTTGCCAACGTGCAATTAACTGTTGTGCTTTGTCATAGACTGCTCTCGATGGATCAATTTGTTGAGCTTGGCTAATTGCTGTCTCTAAACCTGCAACATTACCAATCCAAGCATTTCTTTGGGCTTCTGCGATCGCAACAAAGTCTTCTGTCTCTGACTGTAGCCCTGTACTTAGAGGAATTTGTTGAGCAATAGAGATGGCTTCATCGGCTTCACGATTATCTAGTCTTTTCTGTGCCAAATCTAGCATTGTGCGCCCAAATTTGGGGATTGCTTCTTGAGCCTTTTGGTAAACGTAACTTTCCTTTTGTATTGACTCTGCAATTTTAATCGCTTTGAGTAAATTATCTATGTTACCGCTTTGGGCAAGATTTTCCGCTTTTGCCAGTTTATCGCCATCTTCCCGTGCGGTCGTGATCAATCTATTTAATTGGTCATATTTAATACTTGACCAATATTTATTATCTACTCGTAATAATTTAGCAGCTGCCATAAATGCGTCGTGCCAGTGTTGTTCGCGCATTTCATTTTCTGCTTGTTGGTAAATTCCTTCTGCTTCTGACCAAGTTTCCTCCCACTTGGCAATTTGGTCTTTGACCAATTGATGAGCAGCCATGTCTTCAGGGATTTGTCTTGCAGTGGCGATCGCTTCTTCTAATTTGCCTTGTTGGAAATTTTCGTCAGCTAACTTTAAAATATCCCGTGACCATTGTTCTAGGAAACGGTCTATTTCTGATCGTAAAGGATGGCCTTGTGGTAATTGCTTCACCAGAGCGATCGCTTGCAATAAATCTTTGACAGTTTGCTTAGAAGCAGCTAGTTGAGCGCAATGTAAGCGTACTGACGCACTAGCCAAAGGCCAAAAAATAGACGGACAATTCGGGGCAGATGGCAACTTTAACAGCATTGATGTTGCCAGAAATGCTATACTTCCGGGTACTAATGTTAACAATAGCGCCCACAAAACCCAGCTTTTTAACCAGCGTGGCACTTTTCCAGAACCACGACCACTGGGAGGTAGTTGTTCATAAGTGTTTGGTTTTGACTGCTTCACAGACTTGGAGCTAGAGTCGGCAGGTGGTACACCAGACATTTTAGTCTCATTTAATTGCCCTGAGCGGGATAATCTTGTTGTGATATCTGGCTCTCTGGCTTTGCCTAGTGACCAACTTTCTGGAATATCCCGTTCTGTCATCTCTCACACCAAAGTATTTTAATAGCGATTTGCTCTGAATCGCAACTATGCTGTTGCCATGGTAACTTTCTCACCAAGAAAAATCTACCTCTTGCATCGTTCTATCTCCATGGATATCATTACTACCCTCCAAATCCAGCATGATTTTATACTCTTATCTTCTAGCAGATGATTCTGCTTGCAAATCAACGATTAATTGAGCTAAATGGTCGCTACTTGCCTGGTAAACTGTGCCACAAAAATCACAAGTTGCCTCTGCGCCATCATCTTTTATAATCATGTCTTGTAGTTCTGCTTCTCCCAACATTTTTAGCGCTCCTAAAACCCGATCAAAAGAGCAACCACAGTGGAAGCGTAGGATTTGAGTTTCGGGAAATAATGATACTCCCATATCTCCCAGCAAATCTTGAAAAATTTCTGTTAAAGATTTACCAGCTTGCAAAAGAGGCGTAAACCCGCTTAAAGCTGCAACTCGTGATTCTAATGTTTCTATTAAAGCTTCATCCCTAGCTGCTTTCGGCAAAACTTGCACTAGTAGACCACCTGCTGCCGTTACTCCATTTGGTTCTACAAATACACCTAATACTAGCGCCGAAGGCGTCTGTTCTGATGTCACCAGGTAATGAGCCACGTCATCTCCGATTTCACCAGAAATCAATTCAACTGTACTAGAGTAGGGGTAGCCGTAACCAATATCGCGTACTACATAAAGGAAGCCATCACCAACTGCACCACCGACATCTAACTTGCCTTGAGCATTGGGGGGTAGTTCCACCACCGGGTTGCCTACATAACCACGTACTGTGCCATCTAGACCTGCATCTATGAGTATACCACCCAAAGGGCCATCACCTTTGACTCGGATATTGACTCTAGAGCCAGTTCGTTTCATGCTGGATGCCATCAACAAGCCAGCTGTCATAGTCCGACCCAAGGCAGCTGTTGCTACATAAGACATCTGATGGCGCTGGCGTGCTTCTTCTGTCAGACGAGTAGTGATTGCACCGACTGCACGAATTCCACCATCGGCTGCTGTAGCGCGAATTAATTGATCCGCCATGAAAATCCTTACATTTCTTTACAATTTTACTTTCTTTATTTTAAATTCATAGCTTGCTCAAAAGTGACTAAATATTAGGAAACAAGGATGACAATAACCGTAACAACTACAAGCGGCTTTCCCCTCTCCCTTGCAACGCCGATATTTTTGCTTTGGAAGTTTCTTAGTTTGCGATCGCTATCGGTGTCAGATGCATTTAATACTGCTCATCTCAAGTCTTTGTCATACTAAAAGAAAAAGCGATCGCGTCAACAAATGCTAGGTAATTTTCAAAAAACTCAACTCAGGATAGAAATAGAAGCACCAGCAACTGCTATTAGTGATAGTCTGCTGCGTCCTGTACAACTAGAAAAATGGCTACTATCTGGTCATCTTCCCACCGGAATGCCAGAACAATTACATCCAGGACTTCAGTTTACAACTCGATTCGGGCCAGTCGCAATTCATCATCAAGTCGATGTCGCAGATTCCAATCGTCTGCGCTTAATTCTGAGTCAGGGAATTGATGGTTTTCACGAATGGTACTGGGGAGAAGGTTGGGTACAATCTCGCCTAGAAGGAATCTCAATTTTGCCACTTGCTTTAGGACAAAGTTTGAATTTACTAAGTTTGCGTCAGTTTTTGGCAAAAAAATAAATTAGTTGCCAGTTGTTTGTAGTTCGTTGTCTGGAAAATCAATGTAGAAACGTGCCTTAGCGAAGCCATGCGCTACAGCGCTATTGGCACGTCTCTACAATAAGTTACCAAATCACTAATTACGAAGCGCCCTTTAATTCCGCTGTGCGTACTGATAATTGCAGTGTCTGACTTCCGCGTTGAACTTTCACCTGTAACACCTGGCCAATGCGAGTGTCTTCTACAAGATTTTGCAGCTGTTCAGCACTAGTAATTGCTTGTCCATCGATTTGGGTGATCACATCTCCGCGTCGGATACCTGCTGTAGCAGCTGGAGAATTAGGTAAAACCCGCATGACCAAAACCCCGTTCACTTCTGGAATCAGGAACTGAGAATTGGGGTCATTGTTGCTTTCTTTAGCTAACTGGGATGTGAGAGTAACCATTTGCACACCCAAGTAAGGATGAGCTACTTTACCACCACTTTGCAGTTGAGCCGTGATTTGTTTGGCTTTGTCGATGGGAATAGCAAAACCAATCCCCATGGCATCAGCACGAATTGCTGTGTTAATACCGATGACTTCGCCGCGGTCATTTAATAACGGGCCCCCAGAGTTTCCAGGGTTAATTGCAGCATCTGTTTGAATAAAATCCAAGCGCTTGTCAGGGATACCAACTTGAGCGCTAGAACGTCTGAGGGTGCTGACAATTCCCAAAGTAACGGTATTGTCAAATCCTAAAGGATTACCAACTGCGATCGCCCAGTCTCCTACTTGGACATTAGAAGAAGAACCCAAAGGCGCTACAGGCAAATTACCACCAGCGTTAATCTTAACTATAGCCAAATCGGTGACTTCATCCACACCTTGGACTTTGCCCTCAAAAGTACGTCCATCTTTAAGGCGGACTGTGACTTTATCAGCATTATCGACTACATGGGCATTGGTCATAACAAAGCCACTTTTGTCAATAATGAAACCAGAACCCAAACCGCGTAATTGTTCCGGGGGTAATTGTTGGGGGGAAACTTTCACCAAAAAACCTGCGGAAGAATGGGTCGTCATAAAACTCTGGGAGACGACGGGTAACTGTACGCTCAGTATCAATTCGCACTACAGCTGCACCCACACGATTCACCGCCGCAGTCACAAAGCTGCTGTTACCAATAGCTGCTGTTGAGGGTGATTGCTTTTGAGCAATAAGTTGTGGTGTGTCATTTGTAACTGGCTTAGGTGCTGGGTCAGCTTGAGAAGGTGACACTTGGAGAGTGCCAACAGTTAGTACAACTCCTAAAATTACGGCTAATACATGGGTTCCGAGTTGTCGAATAGACCTGGGTAGTTGGGAAAATCGCATAACCACAACCTTAATTTTTCAGTCTAGTTAATTACGTAATCGTGACAGTTTTCTCTAAAATTATTGTTGCAGATTTAATGAGAATCCTTACGTGTTGACACTTCTTTTTATGTGTGAGTTTCGCAGTGACTCTCATCTTCAATACGTTAGAGTTTGCACAATATAACTGTAAATTAATTTATTTGAATAGATAAGCGAAAAGCTATTCTGGAAATTCACACTTTTAATATTCGGGAATTTAGGATGATGGACTGCTGCTAATTGAAGTTTCTTGATGTCGATGGAGAAACACCAATCAAGCTTCCAAGAGTAGAATAATCTACTACCAAAGTCATAGAAACGAATACCACACTTGACAGTCCCAAGTAACTGGCATCAGAAAGATAGGATTGTGGTTACAGAGTTTTAGTGGGGAAAGTAAATATGGTAGAACAGTTGAACTCTGCTGTCCATGAAGAACCCCGTAATCAGCGTGCTTATGTTATTCCTTTGCAGCAAGAGAACTCATTTTTGGAGTGGTTGAGAGATAGCGGTCGATTAATACCACGAGGGACTGAGGAATCTTATTCTTACGACGAAGAGGAAGAAGAAATAGCTGAGATCGTGGAGCAAGATACTTATGATTTTGAAGAAGGGGTAGAGACAATAGAGGAACTAGAGGATTAATATCAAGGCTGATGCCAAAGATTGAGATTTATCGGACGTGGATTTTGCTCGATTAAGCTCAATACAAACAAAAAACTGCTGGCAATAGATTAATCTATTGCCAGCAAACTTTTTCGGTTATCCCGACACAAATAAATAATTAAACCAGTTTCAGTTCTGGATATTGTGCCAATACATCTTCACTGGTAAGGACATCGCCTTCTGCTTGCGGAGTCCACAATACTTCAAAGGCTAACAGTTGTTCGCCAGGGATACTGCCGATTTGACGTAAGGCTTGACGCAAGTCATCGGCGTTGTTGATTTGTGGTATTTCAAATTTACCGAGAGTCGCAGCCAAGAGAGTCACAATGATGTATTCTCCTGGGCCTTCTGTGATGAGGCGAGTTGGGTTTTCGAGTTGATCAGCAGAGGGTAAAGCCTCTTTGCGAGTTGCTGCTTTGAGCTGATTGTTGACGTTTGACAAAGTTTCTTCGTTGAACTTGCTACGTTCAGCCAATGCTAAACGGTTGAATGTTGATTCTGCTGCATTCAGACGTGCTTGTTGAGTACCACCACCTGCATAGACCCAATATTCTGGATGACGGAGTAAAGCGAGGCTAGCTTCTTGTAAGACTTCGGTTCTACCCTCTGAAGAATTGGTATCAGCAGTTTCGGCAATGTAGTTGAGTTCTGGTTGTAAACTACGAGCGTTAGCTAATAAACCCACCTGTAACTGACTGATGGAAACTGTAGGGTTGCTGCTGTAACCGATATCGTCACCACCACCACTAACAGCACGACGGAATGATTGTACTAAAAAGCCAGCGATCGCCAAAAAAATCAACAGGCCAAATAGTCCGCCACCAAAACCAAATACTGGCACTATAAAAGGAAATCCGAATCCACCACCTGGATACCCTGGATAATATCCACCACCGTATCCACCGCCATACCCTCCACCGGGAGGTGCATAAGTGCGGGGTGAGGAGTAGCCACGACCACTACTAGGCATTCGGAAGGAACCACCACCAATTCGACCTCCACTAGCTGCTAATGCGCCGTCAGCATGACTCACCGCCAACGTGAACACCAAAAAGAGGACGAATAGGGGTTTTAAAAGTGGTTTGAAGGCTTGTTGCAGTTTTTTATGCATAACACAGTTACTTGAAAAACGATATTGATTATATTTTTCCAAAGGTGGAATTTTTTTACGTTTGGTGAGTGACGCTAGCCTGTACCATGCAGGGAATAAAAGTGAAAGTAGCTCTCATCACTAGCTACATCTTAAATTTATCGTTTCTTATCCTGTGTTTGCAGCTATCTTCCAGCCTAATCCGGTCGCAATAACCGTACTTCTTGGAGATAAGAGATTAGGGTCGAGGGTCAGGGACAAGGGAGAAATAAACACCAATGACCATTGACCAATGACTAATGACTAATGACTAATGACCAACCACTTCTATTCGGCATTTTGGCAGAACATTTTGATGGTATTTAGTTATTCTACTGATTACATCTATACTGAGTACACGGTTACACAATTCTTTGCGATTATGCAGCTAGGGATGTAGCGATCGCAACTATAAAACCCAAGACCTACAAGTTCTTAAAAGAATAGTTAAGAGTTGATTAATAAAGTGAATATTAAATCTGGGAAGTGTGTTAAGAATGTGTAGCGCACTACTGAATTAGTTGTGTGACAACACTTGAGATTGATGTAATTATTAATTCAGTAGAGGCGTACAAATGTAAGGCTTTACTATCAACCAACAGCGAAAATAAGTTTTTAAATTTTATTTATTAAATTTCTGATGGAACAGATTTCATCAAGGATAGCTGCCGTTGGAGAACAAACTACATCTCCAGATATTCTAGTCGTATGTCGGACTTTTTTACCCCGGAAAGGCGGTATCGAAGAGTACATTTATAATCGCTGTCTACAAGATACAGATAGGGTTATTCTTCTTACTGCTAGTTGTGCAGGAGATAAAGCTTTTGACAAATCACAGGTATTTCCTGTGTATCGTTGGCATATTCCCCAGTCTTGGCGTGATAGTTTGAGCAAAAATATCCTCCAACCAATTCTAAATATGGTTTGGTCAGCGGTTTTCGCAATAAAACTTTATTTTCGTTATCATTACCGCTATATCGAATGGGGTCATGGCTACGGTTTTATTTCACTGTTGTTTTTGAGCTATCTTTTACCTATTCGCTTTTTTATCTATCTACATGGAAATGATATTTTATATACTTTACGCAATCCAATAATGCGATCGCTGTTTGCATTGACTTTGCGAAGAGCAGAAGGTATTGTCTGCAATAGCGGCTGGACACGAGATTTACTCACCACTCATTTTCAGATCAACACCCCCACTCACGTTATTCATCCTGTAGTTAGAAGAAAAAAATTTGGTGTAGCCAGTCCTACCGCCATTGAGGAATTACGTCTAAGAGTACGCAACAGCCACGACATTCCAGAAAATGCAGTAGTAGTTCTCTCGGTCGGTTGTCTACAACAGTATAAAGGTTTTGACTTAGTAATAGATAATTTACCATTGCTGCTGACTTTCGGGCTGGAGGTTCATTACATATTATGTGGACAAGGCCCCTGTGAGGCAAAATTACAATCTCAGGTACGACGCCTACGCTTGGACAGATGGGTACACTTTGCTGGACATGTTGCTGAACGGGAATTGGCTGGTTACTATGCAGCTTGCGATATATTTGCTTTACTGACTTTATTTGATCGCAACGTTAGCAACCATTTAGGTTTTGGCATGGTCTACTTAGAAGCAGCTTACTTTGGTAAACCGATAATTGCCTCAAACTTTGGTTGGATTACAGATACAGTCCGCCATGGAGAAAATGGTTTAATTGTCAACCCTTATTCTGGTTTAGAAATGTTTCAAGCATTTCGCCAACTTTGCGAAAACCAGCAACTACGTGAACAATTAGGCCGCAGGGGAAGAATACTAGCGAACAAAAGAAGCTTGCACCGATGGCTTTATATCCCTGAATCTCGCTATTCTTGTTTGCTGACTTAGGAAATTCCAAAACATAAATCCCTCTTTCCTTGTCTCCCTTGTTCTCCTTGTCCACGCCACGTGCTACAACGCTCTTAACCCGCAAGGGCGCAGTGGCTCCCCTTGTCCCCCATTAACCTCCACCAACAATAGTGACAATTTCTAAGCGATCGCCTTGCTGTACTTTTGTTTCCTGCCAGTACTGACGGTGTAAAATTTCACCGTTGTATTCTACTGCCACCAACTGAGGATTAAACCCTAGTTGCTGAAGTAATTCAGGTAGAAGAGTTTGAGGCAAGCAGCTACGAGGTTCACCATTGATCTGGATAGTAATTTGATTCAACATAGGAATTATCAGGATCTGGTTGAATACGATTGAGCTGCGATAGAAAATATTGTGTCACTAAAGTAGGTTGTTCGGCTTGCATGATGCCACGCACCACTGCTACACGCTTCGCCCCAGCGTCAATCACATCATTGATGTTGTTGGGATCGATACCGCCAATAGCAAACCAAGGGATAGAACAATTTTTAGCAACGTAACGAACATATTCTAAACCAGCAGCAGGCTTACCTTCTTTTGTAGGAGTTTCATAAACAGGCCCAACACCGATATAATCTGCTCCTTCTTTGACAGCCCGTTGCATTTCCTCAGAATTTGTGGTAGACCGGCCAATCAAGCGGTGAGGGCCGAGCAATTGTCGGGCTACAGCAATGGGCATATCTTGCTGTCCCAGGTGTACACCGTCTGCATCAACAGCCAAAGCTATATCAACTCGGTCATTGATAATAAAAATGGCGTTGTAATTATGGCATAAATGCCGTAATTTTTGAGCTTGTTGGAGACGGACAGTATCATCAACTTTCTTATCGCGATACTGTACTAAAGTTAATCCTCCCTTGAGAGCGGCTTCGACTGTATCTAGGATTTTGTCACTGGGGGAAGTAACAAGATACAAATGCGATCGCAGCAGTAACTGATGTCGTTGATAACCCATCAAATTACTTTCTAGGGTGTAAACCCGGTAACGCATCTGCTTCAAAGCTTTCCCCATATTTGGGTGATAAAGCTTGCCATATTCTTCTAGCACCCGCATCGCTTCTTCTACTCGACAGAAGTTAGCTTGCAGCAAAGATTTGATACTAACGCGCTGTTCTTCCTGGGGATGAGTCAATTCAGTACCAGGATCACCTGGTGTATCTCGAGCCGCCCTTAAATCAGCAGTATGCCAGCTTGCTAATTCTTGTCGCATCCGCTTGCATTCCCCAGTTAACTGGGTATTATTCAAGCCAAAGCGACACCATTCCTCAATAATTCGCAAACCTTCACGCGCACGATCTAAATTTGCATCTAAGATGCGACAAATAACTTGACTTACTTGCTCTCTTTGGCTGTATGGCTCGACCATTACAACAATCCCATTAGTGTTTTGATCGTAACAGTCAGTCCCTTTCATAGTTGCAATAATTTTTTCATATATTTTGTTTCTTTAATTAAAAATTTGAGGTTCTAGATAAAGAATTAGAAAATAGGAATTATAAAATATTTTTACTGTAACCTCTACCCCTAGAGTCAAGGGGAGTGGGAATCGGGAATTGGGCATTGGGGAGCCAGTGCGCCCTTGTCTTTTTTGTCCTCCTTGTCCCCATTTCCCGATCCCTATTACCCGTTCAATATGTGAGTGATATCATCGACATTTTTACGATTTAGAGAGTATAAAAATTGCTAATTGGTTGTAAGGAGTGCAGAAAAGGTGATTTACCCTTCCATTGTTTCTAAGTCTTGTCAGGCTGACGTTCTAACAGCACATAAGATAAGTTTAAAGCAGAATTCACATCCGTACTTAGAAGTGACAATGCTTTTTATTTATCACTCGGTGCGTTTGTTTTTGAACGCTGCTGGTATAGGAGTTACAAGTCTGATACTTATTAGCTGTTACTTTGATACCGCTATTGCTCAGACATCTCCAGCACAAAAGCAGATACACCATACTGAGAGAACAATCTCTCAGGTAAATGCGTTGTTTGTCAACCCAAGTGTCGGAAATGACAAGCAAGGAACCGGGAGTGAAAGTACTCCTTTGAAAACTATTACCAAAGCTTTGCAAGTGGCTACCCCCAATACTGTGATTATCCTTGCTAAGGGAACTTACAGCGCTGATACAGGAGAAATGTTTCCATTAATACTCAAGCCTGGTATTACCATTCAAGGAGATGGTAGTAGCCAAGGTCGTGGTATTGTGATCAGTGGAGGTGGTGATTACCTTAGTCGGAGTTTTGGTAGTAAAAATGTCGCTATTGTTAGTGCCAAAGGAGCAAAACTAACAGGAACAACGGTGACAAACTCCAACCCACGTGGTTACGGTTTATGGATTGAGTCTAACGATTTTACCGTTGCAGACAATACATTTGTTGGTAATAGTCAAGATGGAATTACTGTGACTGGCAACACTGCACCGATCATCCGCAACAATTTCTTTGATCGCAATAGTGCTAACGGGATAACAGTTACTGATACCTCTGGTGCAGAAATACGAGAAAATGTGTTTCAAAAAACAGGCTTTGGCATCAACATTGCCCAAAAAGCTCATCCTTTGGTGGTAGGTAATCAAATTCTTAACAATAGAAGTGGAATCATTGTCCAAGCTTCTTCTCGACCTATTTTGCGGAATAACGTGATTGAGGGTAATCAAGAGGATGGATTGGTTATATTAGCCCAAGCACAACCAGATTTAGGTAACAGTTCTGAAGGCGGTGGTAATCAGTTTCGCAACAATGGTCGCTATGATATCAATGCTAGTGCTACTAAGCAGATGATTACTGCCTATGGGAACATTCTGGCTAGCGATCGCATTGCTGGTGATGTTAACACAAGTGGTACAACAGGTGCGATCGCTCAAAATTTACCATCCCCTCCTCCTACCAAAAATACCACCCAGCAAACACCAGTAAATCAGGATATCACCTTTTCTGCTCCCAGTGTCTCTACGAACACCATAAGCACTACAGCTACCTCCACACGGAAATTACCCCCTCTTCCCGTTCTCCAATCTTCTCAGCCGTCATTATCTCCTCCTCCCCCGGCTGTTGTATCTTCTTCTGTTAAGAAGACTTCCAGACCATTAAACAGGCAACTAATACCACTACAACCAGCCAATTCTACTTCTAAGGTTGTTGGCACTGTTACTAAGCCAAAGCAGTCCATACAACCAACTACTTCTGGAGTAGTTACAACTTCTAGCCAACCAAAATCACCAACCTCAAGAAACTCTGCGGGATTTCCTATTCCTAGCAGCTTGGCAGTTAAACAAACAGCTACGGGCTGGCAACAAGCAAGTACACCACAAATCAATTATGTACAGGTAGTACCAAACACAGTCGAATTTGTTGCACCTCAATCCCAATCTCCACCTAATCCAGTCACACCCACATCCATTAAAACGGTAACAAATCAAATCCCATCATTGCCAGTGCTGCAACCTCCAGCTATTCCTAGCAATAATGCTCCTATTAATAATCAACTAGCAGTACCCAAAAATCCTCCAACTACAGCCTATGCTGGCGGTTCACTAGGTACGCGCTACCGAGTGATAGCAGAAGTACAAACTCAAAGAGATCAAGAGTTAGTGAGATTTCTAGCCCCTGGTGCTTTTCCCACTTTCTGGGATGGGAAAGCAGTTATGCAAGCAGGAGTGTTTACCAATCGGTATAACGCCGAGCAAATGTTAGCTATTCTTAACAATAATGGTTTGAGAACTGTGATGGAGCCAATTGGATACTAGGGCGTCGTCAAAAATAGGGGCATTGGGCATTGGAAAGAGACAAGGGAGACAAGGCAGAATTTATCACAAATATTCCCCGTGTCCTTGTGTCCCCGTGTCCCCGTGTCCTCCTTGTCCCCATGTCCTTGTGTCCACCTTGTTTTCCGTGTCCCCGATCCCTATTTTTAAGACAGTTGTTTCTTTAACAATAATTTAACAATTACTTCTCCATCCTTGCTCATACGTCCTTTTTAACATCTCCTCACGGTTGTTATTTTCAAGCGAGTATAGAAAATTGTGTCAAAATTGATTGTCAAACAGTTGCATAATTCCACAGTAGATTGAGAAGATAGAAAGACTTCATCGTAAAAACCATAACAGTAACATCTTTTTCCTAGTAATTTTAGTGAGAAACACTAGTGTGGAAATCCTTCCACAAACACCTCTTGCACTTGCAGCATAGACAACCACCTAGACTCTCAACAGCAACATGGATACTTGCAAAAGGAACACTTTCAACGAAACGAACTGCAACGAACCTGATAATACACAACAGGAGGAATTGTTCGGCATCCCTAATCTACTATCACTCCCATTAGGAGAGAATGATCCCGATCTCATTGATCTCCAGTATGTTGAAACTCAAACAGATCCAAATAAACCTGAGTCAGACAAACAACAAGAAATTTTCCAGCAAACTACCCTGATTCAAAGAGTTGTTGTTCCAAGAGCAGACTTTATCAAGCAAAACTCCTGTGGTAAATCTACTGATCTACCAATATATCCAATCCAACGCTATCCTCTTTACGAACCTACTGAGTTAGCAACAGAATCTACCCAAGACAACTCAGTCTATAAACCTGTGAAGCAGGAGAAATTGCTGGATACGATTTCTTATATATTTCTAGATGATGAAAATCTGGATGAGATTGACCACTACACTCGAGAATCCCGGACATCTTTACCACACTCCAAGCTACAAACAAAAATGCCCAGTCGGTCATCAACTGTAGGCTTAAGTTCTAAGGTAGGACTAGCCTCAATGATGTTTGCTGGAGGATTTGCTGTTGGAGGAGTTTCCTGCTGGTCTGTTATATCAGATCAATTTGCCTCAGCTAATACTAAGCAGCAAAAACCAGTACAGAAATATGCCAGTAATATTTCTGCATACAGCACCAATGCCTTAGAAAAAATAAACATCAGTAAACCTGAAATCGAACTCCCAGAGTCAAGCTTTACAGCGCTTGAGCCATCTGAGGAGAACGTATCGCAGGTGACTTCGCAACCAGCTAAAAAGTCTAGCTTGAATCAAACAGAATCTCCACTGTCTAAATCTCTTCCTAAGCTGATTAAATCAGAGGCTACTTCCCAACTAGCTAAGACTCAGGCGAATCAAAATCAAATTGAACCGCCACTACCTAAATCTCAAGTCTTGGCTGCAACATCAAAGCCTTTATTCCAACAGCGATTGCTTACCTCGGCAGATCTAAAAGGTCGTAATGGGAAGGAATTAACGCTCATGCGTAATGAAATCTATGCCCGACACGGTCGTCGTTTTAAAGAGCAAAAGCTACAGAGTTACTTTGAAAGCCAAAGTTGGTATCAGCCTCGTTATGCATTGGGAGAGTTTCCTGACTCTGTTCTTTCTCAAATAGAGTTAAAAAACGCCATCATGATACGTGAGTTTCAGCGCATTCACGGTTTAATGGTCGATCTATAACTACCTTTGTTTGAAGGGCGACTTCAACCAGGGTGTTTTTCTGTCGCCCCTGTTATATGAAAAATCTAAAATTCAAAATCAAATAATGCGATCGCATTGATTATTATTTAAATTTTAATTTTATTTAACCAGACACTTTGGAAACAGTATGAAGAAGTACTTAAAAATTGAATTTCAAGTTCAAGATTTGAAAGATATTGAACAAATCAAAGAAAGTCTGTCTAAAACCTTTGAAGAAGAATTTAGGCTAATTGACACAA
>NZ_AJLJ01000063.1 GCF_000317245.1 Fischerella muscicola SAG 1427-1 = PCC 73103 | reverse complement strand
AGTGCCACTTGACTAGCTAATTCTTCTAAAGAGCCATACGTCCCCATAGTCTCATTTTTGACGTTAGAAGAAGTTGGCTTTACTAAGTCATCGTACAGCTTCTCAGCAGAATCTAAATCTTTTGTCCCACGCAAAGTTCTTAAAATTCGGAGGGTTAATGTGGTAGATGCATCACCAACTGATTGATAATTTGAAGCAATATACCAAGAAACATAAATGGTTTGATTCTCCTGCTTTTTAAGTCTGCTTTCGACTATCTTCAAGAAGCTAGTCTTACCCGATCCCCACGGTCCATGAATGGCAAATACCAAGGGGTCTTCAGAATTTAAAATAGTGTCAGAAACCATAGCAGCATCTAAGTCGATGTCTGTATTTTGCCAGATTAAATCTCCTTCAGAATCGACTGGCGCATCACTCAGAATAATGGGACTAGTATGTATACTCATACAGAGTCATCCTCTGTGTATTGTTATTGATAGATATTTAAAACTTCATTATTTATCTGCCACATTCCTAAAAAAATGATTTACTCAGATATTGCACCTTACAGTACAAACCCAGGTAAAATAATAAATATGTGTGAAAGGCTACCTGATTTTTATTATTTTTTATCGCTAAATTAAAGATTGTAGTTTAATACTGAAGTAATTAAACTACATAAAATTTTCTTGGCGCAACATATGAATCTTCCACTAGCAGCTTTATAGCTTGCAAAAGTTGAAAGAAACACCTCTATATTTTCAAAAATCGGGATTCTGCCTGCTTGCTAGACGGTTGGCGAGTTGGGGTATTTCATTATTCTGTGGCTTAATGTGCTAGTCAAACACGCAAGCCTTACTATCTTGCAAGCCCCATCCCTCTACAGGGTGGGGTTATTGACTGTTTCTTGAGTATAGATGCTTAGTAGCTTGTCATTAGACATCGCTTTCAATTTTGAGGTAAATGACTGAGAGCGATCGCTTGTTTGGGGAGTAAATTGCTCAATCGGAGAATTATTGACAGCAACTGAAAGCAGCTTTCGTTGTGGTTTGGGAGTAGGAGTGACAGGGAGGGAAGAAGACGCGGTGAGGGGGTGAGTGGAAGACACGGAGAAATTATCAAGATATCTCTCTGTGTCCTCATGTCCTTGTGTCCCCCTGTCCCCGTGTTCCCCATGGCCACCTTGTCCACCTTGTCTCCGCGTCCCCATGTTTTCCTGCTTCACTTCATCGGGACGAGGGTTGTGGTAAGCAGAAAATTGAGACCATGTTGGCACTGAAGTTAAGCTTTCCGGGAACTTGCTGCAAATTAGGCGCTCAAATTCCATATTGAAATGAAAGACAGCCTGCCCTCGTCGTTGCCAAAGTGTTAATATTTGCTGTACTGATATCGCTTTATAACGCCCCTGATACAGTGCTTCAATCACTGCCATATGTAACCAACTATCAGAGTATTGTTGTTGCCAACGATGAACGAGTTCACTGGCCTGATAACCACTGAGATCAAAACTATAGTGAATCAATAAGGCTATTGCCAAGTCGGCAGATGTTCCCAGACTTGGTGTAAAAGGTGGAATTTCGGTTTGAGGCAATAGGGCTAAATCCTGCTCCTCTTGCATATGGCTAGCTTTTTGCTACTGTTTTTTAGATTGTTTTAAATAAGCTTATTTGTTGTGAAGACTGTTAGGGGATCGGGGATCAGGGATGATAATGACCCCTGTGGGGATAAGGGGGATCGTTCAAGAATAAAAGAGTGTCTTTCATTTTACTCTTTCCCCACTGCAAAAGGAGAAACAATATATGGTGAATTAATATTTGGAGATCGCCCGATCGCAACTAATGCTTGGTATACCATTGCTGCTACTTCTGCCCGTGTTGCTTCTTTTGTTGGTGCAATTTGTTTAGTATCTGGGTAATTGACGATGATTTTTTGCAATGTTGCAGTTGCGACTGCGGTACGAGCATAATCGGGAATACTATTGCGATCGCTAAACCCAGATAATACATCAGCATTAGCTGCTGGTAAATTAAGTCCATTGACCAAGGAAACAATCACCTGGAGCCTTTGCACATTTTGCTGGGGACGGAAGGTGCGGTCATTAAAACCACCCACAAACCCACCCTGTGCTGCTTGTTGAATAGCTTTGTATGCCCAAAAATTCTTAGGTACATCAGTAAACTCTGGTGCTGAACGTTTAGCAGTCGGGTTAAAAGCTGCTGCTATTAAAGCAGCATACTGAGCGCGAGTCATTGGTTGATTTGGTTGGTAGCTACCATCAGCAAAACCACGGGTTAAATTCATACTCACTAATGCCCGTATAAATCCTTCTGCCCAGTGTCCCTTAATATCGGTGAATGAGGGAATATCGGCATCTGGATTGACAATGTAAGGAGAAATTATTGGTTTTTGCTTACCGCTAGTCACCAATGCTTGATAAATTAACGCTACTACCTCAGCACGAGTGATATCCCGCAAAGGTTCGAGTATTTCCGTTTGCGGATAGTTTACCACTAGTAGTTTCTGAGTAGCAATGGCCACAGCTTCAGTAGCATAACTGGGTATTTGAGCGCGATCACGATACACGGTTAACACATTTGGATTACCACCACTCAGTTGTAACCCATTTACTAGCGATACGATGGCTTGAATTTTTGTTAAATTTTGTCCTGGTCGAAATGTATTATCTGGGAATCCGCTTATAAAGCCCATACTAGCAGTCTTTTCTATAGCTGCGGCTGCCCAGAAATCTGGTTTTATATCAGTGAATTTACTGTATTTATTTTTTAGAAGTAGTTCAAAAGTTTTAGCAATCACAGCCGCATACTGAGCGCGAGTGATTGGGGCTTCTGGCTTAAACGTACCATCGCCAAAGCCACTAATTAAGCCTTTATTTAATAAAGTTTCTACAAAAGCAACTGCCCAATGCCCTGACATGTCAGAAAAATTCGTATTCACAGATGTTGATTTGGCTGTGTCTTCAACAGCTGCGCTCAACTCTACCAACCCCTTGATCCCCACAGGATTTAACAGGTTGCCAGCCGAAACTAATTTTGTTGATGTGGCATTTTGCACATCAAAACCAGAATTGCCGCGAAATATATTACCAGCAGGATCTTGAGTGCTACCCAAATCGGGGATCGCGTTACCGTTTACTAACAAACCACCTTGGGAATTTTTTTCGATGACATTCTGGCGTAGTACTGGTCGTGCATCACGAGATAGAGCGATCGCAGTCTGATTTTCTGATAGTTTGTTATTTGCAATCAAGGGAGCGGCAAAATCACTGATGGCAATGCCAATGGCATTTTTTTGCACAACATTCCGCAGCACTTCTCCTTTACTATTACGTGCCATTACCAACCCCGAAGCACCATTTTCGGCAAATATATTATCGAGAATCGCTGGTTTGGCTGTACCACTAACAAATACGCCTTCTCGTCCACACTTAATCAAACTACTGTTAGCTAAAGTTGGTGCTGTAGATTCAATCCAGATACCAGTACCTTTGGCGATCGAATTAGTTACAGTCACACCCATAAGACTGGCATTATCCAGTAATAGCAGTGTGATGTTTTGCAATCCAAAACTTTCGCTTTGATATTCTCCACTTCCAGAAATAACGATACCTTGACCTTTTGTTGCTTCATTACCCACCACCATCACCCCAGCTGGAATAATCAGTGGAAAAATCTCACCATTAGCACTGGTGTAGTTACCCGGTGCAAGCTGAATAATCGTTGCAGTTTTGGCTGCTTTTAAAGCACGGGTAAGGGTTTTATATGGAACTAAGCGTGACCCAGCATTGGCATCATTCCCCATTATTGGGTTGACATAGATTGTAGCAATCAGGGTAGAGCTGACCATTGATTCTTGTGATTAGGCGAATGTTTAAATTATGACTATCAAAAAAAAGTAACTCTACAACTGCCTGATGACAAGAACTTTTGGAGTGCGATCGCTAAAAGTTTCTAAGACTAGTGGTCTTTCGCAAAAGTTATGAGAAGTTATGAGGGGTCAGATCCCCGACTTCTTCAAGAAGTCGGGGATCTTGTAGCCTATACTTGTAGCCTATAAAAGATGCCTTGCCATACCACTAGCCTTTCAAGGTGTAATGTATTTTTCTTGGTGTCTTAGTGTTTTAGTGTCTTAGTGGTTAAAAAAATGACTTTTGAACCACCAAGACACTAAGACACCAAGCTGGAAAGCCCTTTAGTATTAGATATCGAACCTTACGGTAGTATCCTGGATGATTCTGTTGTTTATTAAACAGTTAATGAGATGGTAAATCTACTAGTCTTAAAGAAAATCCATCCAGTTTACCCATTTAGTTTGAAGAATTATTTTGTGCGATCGCTCCCAGAAAGTTCACTCAACCAAGCGATCGCCTCTGCAACACCATCATCCAACCTCAGAAGTTCATTTTTCAAGCTTTGAGGGTTCAATATCGGAGTTTGGAGCAAGAAATTTCCCACTTCAAACGAGAAATTTCTCACTTCAAACAAATTACATTTTGCACCTACTCCATATCCCGCCTGAGAATTTATTCTCAGGCTAATAGTATAAGTCCGTTGAAACTGACTCAAAGACTTTCCTAGCCAAGAGGTCTAAGATCTAACTTGTTCAAATTCTAGAGATTTGAAACTGCGAAAGTATCACATTGGGCTGGATTACCTGTCTGAATCCCTCGCTTGAACCATCGTACTCGCTGGGCTGAACTACCATGAGTAAAAGACTCTGGGACGACATATCCTTTTGACTGACTTTGCAAGCGATCATCTCCTATGGCGCTAGCAGCGTTTAGTGCTTCTTCGACGTCGCCTGTTTCGAGAATTTGTCGCGATTGATTAGCATGATATGCCCAAACGCCAGCAAAACAGTCGGCTTGTAATTCCTGTCGCACTGAAAGTTGATTGGCTTCTACTTCATTAGTTTGACGTTGCAATCTACTGACGCGGCTGGAAATTCCCATGAGATTTTGGACGTGATGTCCGACTTCGTGAGCAATCACATAGGCTTGAGCAAAGTCACCTGGTGCTTGATATTTATTTTTTAAATCCTGATAAAAGCTGAGATCAATATAGAGCTTTTGATCGGCGGGACAATAAAAGGGGCCAACTGCTGATCGTGCGAAACCACAAGCAGATTGGACTGCATCTGAAAAAAGCACTAACTTAGGTTCGACATAGGTCTTTCCACTTTGCTGAAACAAATTACTCCAGGTATCTTCTGTATCAGCTAGAACAACCGAAACAAAATCAGCCGCCTGATCTTCCGTTGCAGAACGTTGCGTTTGAGAAGAGCGATCGCTCGGTGTTTGTGTTTGATCAAATATGATACTGGGGTCGCCTCCTAATAAAGCAACAATCACCGCCAAAACCACAGCCCCAATACCACCCCCCACAACAGGCGCAGAAACCCCACTTCCACGTCTATCTTCAACATTGGTACTTCTACGACCAAATTCCCAGCGCATAAATTAGTACTCTCCCAACTACCCAAGCAAGAATTTCCCTGATTCACCAAAGATATTAGTGCTTTGACTTAACCAGCTCATCTGTCAGAAGGAAAGATTAATAGTCATACTTAGGGAAGGTCTGAAGAATTAAGAATAAAAAATATTCATTTCTAGAAATAATTTGAATTATTGAGAATATCTTGGATTTTTCTGATATGCACTTGTATCCACTCTGCTGTATCTTCTCTGACTCCTAGATTTGTTTTATAGCATTCCTAAATCATTCGCTCTAGACAAGATCCCCGACTTCTTTAAGAATTCGGGGATCTAAGCTCGTAGCAAGGTTACGAACATTTTGTCCAGCTCGACGACGAAATTTTGACATGTAGTATTTTAGTTTTTAGAGGATTTACTATAATCTGTTGTGGCAATATTTACTCAGTTTTGTGTATCAATCCTCTTTGTCAAATAGTTCTAGTAAACTAACTGTGCCTACAAAAAAAGTATAAATTCCATATTTGATTGGTATATTATTCTTTGCAGATGCATAAAAAACTGCGATCGCAGCTTCAATGAAGTGAGCAGTTATAACGAAACGTCCCATCCAAAAAATCGGATTCAGGCTGCTTGGTAACTGAAAGTTATGCAGTAATGCGTAAATATTTCCCAATTCTAAAGCGATCGCACTTGTAACCACAATAATAGATACAACTTTGATTAGATTAGACAAATATTGATTTTTCAGATTTAAATTCATTTGTGTGGCAAGAATTAGATGTTAACTATTCTTAATCAATAGCAGGGCTATTTCATTTTCATCCAGCCCGCCTCAGAATCAAATTCTGAGGCTAATAACAAAACTCGGTTAAAACCGACGTTTTTCTCGACGATACCAACTGCGAATTCGTTGGGGGGAGATTCCGAGAAAATATGTGATGATTACTATTTGATTCATTAATGTTGTTTGCCAAATTCCTTTTTTAAGCCAGCGACGTGCTGAGGTAATAACTGGTACAGGAACAAGTGTAATTTTTCCCAGGCTTTTTAAACTTCGCATGAGTTCAAAATCTTCCATAATTGGTAACTCTGGAAAGCCACCAACATGATTAAATATTTTTCTAGTTAAAAAAATTGCTTGATCACCATAGGGCATTTGTAGAAAGCGCGATCGCACGTTTACCCCCCATTCTATTAATCGCAAACTCGGCTGTTCTGCACCAATTTGCAAGCAAAACGCACCAGCTACAACTCTAGGTTGTGTAAGCGCTTCGCGAACCATGACATCAAATCCAAGCGGTAAGCGAGTATCAGCATGGAGAAACAGCAAAATCTCGCCGCTAGCAACAGCAGCACCTGCATTCATTTGCTTGGCGCGTCCAGGAGCAGATAAGATGACTTTAATACCTAAAGATTCAGCGATTTGCACTGTTTCATCTTGGGAATTGCCATCGACGACAATTACTTCCACATGATTACTTGGTTGAGTAGTAGCTAAAGCTGCTTTGATGTTCTCCACTTCGTTGAGAGTGGGAATAATAATGGAGATTGTAGCAGGAGTGATATTTTGACTAATAATTTCTGACAATTGATCTGTTTCTCCAATCTTTGCTATTTTTTGAGAAATTATCTAATACCATTTCACAAAAATCCTGATACATATTGGATTTACTGTAGGGGCGTACGGCCGTACGCCCCTACTCATGTATCTGTATCATCAAAAAAGTGAAATGGTATAACAAATATGAAAAGTTGTAACACTTATCCATCTTATGCAAGATGTTATTTCTCTGTTATGGTGTTATTTTTTACTGGATAAGTAGCTCGAGTCACGCCAATTATGTGATTGCATGGGTACAGATCCCCGACTTTTTAAAAAGTCGGGGATCTCGCAGCCCATCAAAATCAATTTGCTAAACTGTGATTGGAGAATTATCAATGAAGCGTTATTTTACAGCTTGCTTACAACTTATTTTATGTGCTGTGCTATTTATTTGTTTCACAGGATTGTTGTCAATCTTAAACACTCCTACTGTTCTCGCACAGGAAAACACGGTTAACTATACACTCTCTGACTTACGAAATCGAGATTTTGCTCATCAAGATTTACATGGAACGTCCTTTGCTGGTGCTGAAATGCAGCGAGCAAATTTTCAGGGAGCAAATCTGAGTGGAACTATTCTTACTAAGGGATCATTTTTACAAGCAGATTTGAGTGATGCTAATCTGGCGGAAGCATTTGCCGATCGCGTAATTTTTAATAAAGCTAATTTAACTAATGCTATTTTCACCGATGCGATGCTTGCTAGCAGTCGCTTTTTTGAAGCGGATATTACAAATGCAGATTTTTCGGGTGCAATTGTTGATGCTTACCAAGTGAAATTGATGTGCGATCGCGCTGATGGTGTTAATCCGGTGACTGGTGTCTCAACCCGCGAAAGTTTGGCATGTCCTCCAAGCTAGAATTAGTCCGCGCAGGCTGACTTAGTTTGTATAGCCGCGAATTCTATGATGAGTGCTTGGTGAGCTGTTTCGTAACAGCCGAACAGACATGAGTCAAAGTCGGCCATGGGGGATGAGTTACGCTCTAATACGCTATGGATGGCAATCGCATACGAATATTTTCCTTTAATTAAAGGGTGAAAATGTACCGCTACGTACCACGGTATATTGATTTCCAAATCAGATTTAGTTCCATCTTTTTCCAAGATTGGTTTGTCCATTGTCGTTTGAACCCCTCGTGACTTTAGCTGCTAGGCGTAAATAAAAGTTTATAGAAGTTTAGTTATGTGTGGAAAGCAAAGTGCTTGTGTGGGAGAATCGCTATTAAATTGGCCAACAAACAGATGCTTCCTAGTCCTAATAAAATGTATGTGGGAGCCATAACTACTCCCATCATGAACCAAGCAAATACGTGCAGTATGATCAATAGAGCAAATAAACTTGCAATTAGAGCAGTTAGCCAAATATGAATAGCCGGACGACCCAACAGTGTAAAAATTATTGTTGATGAGGTAGCAACTAAATTAGCTGGAATTAGAAAGGCACAAATGCCAATGCAATAAGTGCTTGAGAATGCTATCAAGGTGTTGAAATCTAACATGAATTTTCCTGGGTTAATTTGCCAAATTTGATATAAATTCTTATGGATGTTTGTACTTATATCCTCAACATTAATTAGTTTTTATATGTACAGATTAAATTTTTTAACCTCCCCCCACAGTGGCGGTGTGAGGGATTTGTGCCGACCTAGTGAATGTTGCAATTTATAATCTGCTTCTGGAGTAGTTCTAACAATAGATAGATGCTGTATAAGCTTGGACTTATTTGCGAAAATTTCTCTTACGCTGCCTGTGCCTCGCAAGTTCCTTACGCTTACGTTTTTGCTCTGGCGTTTCAAAATGACGATGCTTCTTCATATCTGGAAAAATACCTGCCTTGGAAACTTTTCGCTTAAAACGACGCAAGGCTGATTCAATTCCTTCATTATCGTCTACTATTATTTGGGTCATTCTATGTCCTTACTTGATTACTACTGGCTAGTGTTAAAGCATCCAGTAAATCTCAGAAAAAAAGACAGACTCATTGTCTGCCCTTAAGACCTCAGAGTGTAAATTTCTGAGTTCAAACTTTAGTAGCGGTTTCGAGCGCCATAGTTGTCCCGGTTGCCACCAAACGAACCCCTGTCTTCTCTAGGTCTGGCTTTGTTCACTTTCAGGTTACGTCCCATCCACTCAGAACCATCAAGAGCCTCAATGGCAGATGCTTCTTCAGCATCTGAATCCATTTCTATAAAAGCAAAGCCACGCACACGACCTGTTTCACGGTCAGTGGGTAATGAAACCTGCTTTACAGAACCGTATTCTGCAAACACAGTATTTAGAATTTCTTGTGTAACTTCATAAGAGAGATTACCTACGTAAAGTGACATAAATTGTCTCCAAAATTAAATTGTGCAGAGATTTAAATTTCGGAGACAAGCCTGTCAATAACAAAAAGTAAAAGCTTGCTACTACTAAAAACAAAATTTGTGTCCGAATTTTATTATCATCTTCAACCTTAACACGAGATTCAGTCTCTCTACAGAATATCTTTCTAAAGGCTTATTTACGGTGTGAAGTAATCTTTTGCCAATTGTATCTGAGTCTCAGTGCAATGTCTATCTTAATTCAACATCTTGCTCAAAAACCAAGATAAAATCATTTACAGTTTTTTTGTATTGAAAACCATAATCCAGTAAAGCTTGCTTTAAAGTTTGCAAGTCAGATTCTTGGAGTTGAATTTTCTTGGGTGCTATCTCAATAGCTTCTTGATTGACTGTAAAACTGAAACACTCTTTAAATTGCTTATAATCCCAGTTTAATTTTCTAGCTGCATTTAACTCTATAGCAGCTAATGTATCATCAAATTTGTTTGCGGCCATAATATTGATCTCTCAAATCATAAGCTATCCTATATTTTAACAGTCATAAGATATGATAAACCAAATATTAATATTAATTAAGAGTCAATATTAAGACAATAGATTTTAGAATTTTAGAAATATCAATCTTTTAGTAAATATTTGAAAAATAGTCATCTATTTAGTAAATTCTAGTTAATAAATCGATGCAGTTACTTTAACGGGAGTAGGAGTAACTTAGAACTGCTGGGCTGGGTGTTGTTTTTTTTAGTCTCATCCAATGCAATACAATCAGAACAATATTTATATAAAATATTTAGGGAAATATAATTGCTATAATAACAATAAAATAACTGCGACAACGCTACACATTAGTAAGGCAGCTAATATGGCTGCTAATGAAGTCTTGAGATTATATGCAAATAGAGAAATAAATTTTAGTTAGGATGATTGGCTCAGAATCAGCCTAACTAAAATAAATCGAAGGGATGATGATAAAAAGGCGTAGCATAACCGACAAGTGAATTCTTTTTTATACTTGTCAGTATCAAAGAACTACAGAAACTTAAAGTTTAATTACTACGTTTATTTCATTCCACTAGTTAAGCAACTCCTGTAATTCCGATAGAGCAAACATAATTTCATTTTTTTGAAGGAGTCTGTTAATGAGCCTGATCATAAAGTCGATTCTTAATGCGGACAGCGAAGCTCGCTATCTCAGCCCTGGTGAGCTAGAACCAATTACAAGTTTTGTCAAGAGTAGTGAGCGTCGTCTGCGCCTTGTTCAAGTTTTAAACGAAAACCGAGAGCGCATTGTTAAGCAATCTGGAAACCAGCTGTTTCAAGAACGCCCAGATGTTGTTTCCCCTGGTGGTAATGCTTACGGACAAGAAATGACTGCAACTTGTCTGCGAGACATAGATTACTATTTACGTTTGATCACTTACAGTATCGTAGTTGGTGATTCCACTCCTATTCAAGAAATTGGGGTCATTGGTGCTCGCGAAATGTACAAGTCTCTTGGCACTCCGATTGAAGCAGTTGCTGAAAGTATTCGTGCGATGAAGAATATCACCACCTCGATGATGTCAGGAGAAGACGCTAGCGAAATTGGTACTTACTTCGACTACTTAATAGCTGGACTCTTGTAGAGCATTGTACCTACTTTATTGATCACCAATATTGGAGAGTAATAATGTCGAGTAAAAAAAATGGCAATAGAGAAGCCAAAAAACCAAAAAAGATCCTCAGAAAAAAAAGGAGAAAAAAGACCCAAATAGATATGACATTTTAGGTAAATAACCGTAGCAGGATGCAACAGTTGCATTGACCTAAATTTTTGGAATGTAAATTAAGTGATCGCATTGGCCAAAATACCAAAAGTTATTTTGCAGTTGGTAAAATCGCTAGAGTTCATTGTCTAAAAAATATAAAGCTAGGACATAAATGCTCTAGTGTATTTAGTTATAGTTATGCTCTTAGTTTACCAAAGGGTTGCAAATACAGTACCTAATTAACCTATCATTACAATTGTGCGATCGCACCTAAAAACTCAAAATTAACAAAGTAATAGTAGACTCTAGTTATATAAGTAGTAAATTGAAATTGCTGTAGCTTAATACGATGCCCAACAAAGTGGCAGCGAACGACCCCCAGGAGACGAAGATGATAACTTTGTTTTAAAACTTTTGACCCCTAAGTATATAGAATTTGGGTGAACTAGTACAGCACGGAGTAAATAAGCCAAGCATTGAAATTTATGATGCTGTGGTTTATGTGTTGTGCTATTTATTTGTTTCACAGGGTTGTTGTCAAGCTTAAACACTCCTACTGTTCTCGCACAGGAAAACACGGTAAACTATACGCTTTCTGACTTACGAAATCGAGATTTTGCCCATCAAGATTTACATAGAACGTCCTTTGCTGGTGCTAAAATGCAGCGAGCAAATTTGAGTGGAACTTTTCTTACTAACGGATCATTTTTAGTACAACATTTCACAAATTCGTAACGAAATATAATTTTGAAAAACTCTGCGAACCTCCGCGCTAACTCTGCACCCCTCTGCGTTTAAAAACCGATAATATTTGTGAAATAGTTGATACATATCATCACCTTACAGTGTATAGGTGAAATCTTCCACCAACATCCCAGGAACGATACTACCTCCCAGTTGCCGACCTTCATAGGTTCCAACTTCGGGGATAAATTCTTGAAAATTGGTGAAATCGAGTAAATTTTCACCCCAGAAGCGATAGAGACTATCGTCAAACCGCAAATTTTCTATTGGTGCGACGATTTCGCCATTTTCTACCCAAAAACAAGCATAGCGGGTCATACCTGTGATTCTACCCGTGGGGCGATCGCTCCAATTTAAATAATGTAAATTTGATACATATAATCCTGTATCTAAACTTGGCAGAATTTGGTCAAATTCTAAATTTCCCGGACTTATTTCTGGTGATCGCAAAGACTCATGACTATTAGCACCGTTAGGAGTTTTTTGATATTCTTTGGCAGTGCGAGAATTTATCAATGTATTTACTAATTTTCCTTGAGTAATTATTGGTAATTCAAGGGCTGTCATTTCTCCCCATTCATTAAAACGTGGTACTGTTCCCCGTCGAAAGTTTTCTTTGAGATTAAACTGAGAAGAAAGTTGTTTTTCTTGACGCGAAAGAGCAGCTAAAGCACTATTTCCTTGTTGTAAATCAGCTTCACTTGTAGCACCCCAAGAAAGCATCATTAATAAATTGTCAACTGCTTCTGGGGCAAAATAAGTTCTATATTGTCCGCGTGGTAACTGCTTAACTGGACGAGCCAATAATTCTAATTGCTTTTTTGCTTCTTGAATTTTATTGATATAAGCTTGTTGATGCCAATCACTACCTGCAAATATACCTTTAACAGCTTGTCCTTCGGTATTAAATATAGAATAATCTAGGGTAAAAGAATCAGTTGCAAACCAGTGTTTTTGCCCTTGAGAATCAGCATAAGCATTAACAACAACTCCTCCAGCATACAAGCCTGCAAAATCTAATTCTGTAACTGATTCTAGGACATTTGATACTACTGCTTCTTCAGTCAATAAATTACCAGAATATACTTCTCGACTAGTATTCGTTCCTGATGGCAATACTAAATAGGGATCTAAAAGTAGAAAAGGCAGTTCGGCGCGTAATTCTTGTAAAGCTTTGTATGTAACTTGCCAATCTATTTCCCAATTCCCAGTAAAAGGAATTTGTCGAAAACTACTGCGCTGATCTTGCATCAATGTTAGATCAATCCAGCCATCAGCAACTATACCAGTTTGCCTGACTTTGGCATGATTAAAGCGAGTAAATTGACTGCGTTCGCTATTTAATTTCACAGCAAATTCTTCAGTTGCTGCTTTTTTCAGCAACAAAGTCTCAATCAGTTGGTTAAAGCTGACTTCTAAAGCAGTTAGTTCCTGGTTGTTCATGTGGGGATCGGGGACTTATCAATTAAAAATTAAAAATTAAAAATTGGGGAGACAGGGGGGACAAGGGGGACATATCAATTCAAAATACCTACGGAAGCCGCTTTGCGTCTACAAAATTCAAAATTCAGAACTTTTTGACTTTTGACTTTTGACTTTTGACTTGTTTAGCCCAATGCCCAATGCCCAATCATCTTTACGTGTCGCCGCCGAATACTTCGACGTTGGTAAATAGACAAACGGGTGAACCATGTCCTACCCAAATAGCTTGATTTGGTTCTCCTTTACCACAGTAGGGAGTACCGTACATTTCCCAGGTTGAGGAGTTTCCAACTTTGGTTAAGCTGTGCCAAAATTCTGGAGTTGTAGCTCGATAGTTAGGATTACGCAAGGTTTTGGTTAATTTTCCGTTCTCAATTAATTTAGCGTATTCGCAACCAAATTGAAATTTATAGCGGCGATCGTCTATTGACCAAGAACGATTAGATTCCATGTAAACGCCATGTTCTATGTCAGCAATGATTTCCGCAAATGAAGCTTTACCTGGTTCTAAATTTAAGTTTGCCATGCGATCAATCGCGGGTCGGTTCCAAGAACAAGCACGCGCACAAGCAACTCCTGGGATACCTGCTCTTTTTTGGCTTTCTAAACTACCTAAACCCCGCAATAGCACACCTTCCTTGATTAAATATTCTCGTGTGGCGACAGCACCAGTATCATCGTAACCATAACTAGCTGATTCACCTGGTACAGTGGGGTCAAAAGTGATATTCATCAGGGGAGAACCATAGACCAAAACCCCAAAATCATTTTTGTTGACAAAGCTACCACCAGCATAGTTGCGTTCATCTCCTAAAATTCGGTCTAATTCTAGGGGATGTCCCACGCTTTCATGAATTTGTAGCATCATTTGGTCTGGGGCTAAAACCAGATTAGTGCGTGTGGTTGGACATTCTTGTGCTGTTAAAAGTTCTACCGCGCCCTCTCCGATTTGCTGCACTTTTTGCCAAAGATGATCTGGTTCGAGTAATTCCATACCTCCTTGGAAATAATTGGCTTCCCAGCCGTTATTGGTGCGCTGCTGGACGATCGCTCCGTCTTGGGCGATCGCTCCATAATGGGTACTCAGAAACAGAAATTTTTGATAAATTTCTGAGCCGTTGCTGCTGACAAACCATGTTTCTCGTTCGCCTGTATTCGCACCTGCGGTAGTTTTGACGATTTGCTCAGAAACTTTGAGGGTTTGGCAAATACGGACTAGTAAATCATTAATTTCCTTAGTATCTAGAGCATCTAGTGGTTCCAGAAATGGCGAAACGTATTCACCAACTACTTTGGGACGTTCGCTAGCGGCTTGGAACGGATGTATCCACCACTGTTTGGCTGCAAGTGCTTGTTGATACGCCTTTTCGGCAGCGTTGTGTAAACTTATCAACTGGAGAGAATTAGTCGCTGCATAGCCGATACAGCCGTTAACCATGACTTCCAACATGGCTCCTGTGGTGGCAGATTTGCCGTGGCGTTGGGGTAAGCCATCACGGACAGCACGATGAAAGAATGTTTCTTTAACTACTCTAATGCCGAGCCAATCAGCAGGAATATTGATGTGAGCGATCGCTTTTGTTAATTCAGACCACATTTAGTAAGTAAAAAGTAAAAAGTAAGATCAATTCTCAAAAAGATGACTAAATATTTCAATTTTAGAGGCACACAGCTGTGTGCCTTTCCAAACATTATTCATGTGTAGTGGAATTTTTGGTAATTGTTATAAGACCTTTAAAAATTAAGGATCATTCTGATTTAATTATGAATCATTTATAGTTATTTAGAAAATATTTCTAGCAGCGATCACTACATCAGAAAAGCATATAATCGCCGCCCTAATTTTACTCCAGGGCGGCGATTGTTTGTATTTGCGATCTCACAAATGTGATAATTAAACGACATTCGCAACAATTTCTGTTGCTTCTTGTAAAATTTCCTCTAGGTGAGCTTCGCTCTTAAAGCTTTCAGCATAGACTTTGCATACATTTTCTGTACCAGAGGGACGAGCAGCAAACCAGCCGTTTTCTGTTGTAACTTTTAATCCACCAATTGCGGCGTTGTTACCGGGAGCATTTGTTAATTTAGCAGTAATGCGATCGCCTGCTAGGATAGATGCTTTCACATCTTCCGGTGCGAGTTTACCGAGACGCGCTTTTTGTTCTGGCGAAGCGGGGGAATCAATCCGCTTATAGAATGGTTTGCCCAGTTTTGCCGTTAAATCTTGATAGTGTAAACCAGGATCTTTACCTGTACGTGCTGTAATTTCAGCCGCAAGTAGATCCATAATTATACCATCTTTATCTGTTGTCCAGACGGTTCCATCCTTACGCAGGAAAGAAGCGCCAGCACTTTCTTCACCGCCGAAGCCAAAGGAACCATCAAGCAAACCATCTACAAACCACTTAAAGCCGACGGGTACTTCACAAACTTGGCGTCCGATTTCTTTACCAACTCGGTCAATCATACTACTACTGACCAAAGTTTTGCCGATCGCACTTGTTGCTGCCCAGCCACTACGATTAGTAAATAAATACCAAATAGCTACCGATAAAAAGTGGTTGGGGTTCATCAATCCCACGCTGGGGGTGACGATCCCGTGACGGTCTGAATCTGTGTCATTACCGAAAGCAATATCGTAGTCATCTTTAAACTTGACTAAGCTTGCCATAGCGTAGGGTGATGAGCAGTCCATACGGATTTTGCCGTCCCAATCTACGCTCATAAAGCGGAAAGTCGGATCAACGGTGTTGTTAACAATGGTAATATTTAAACCATAACGTTGTGCGATCGGCTGCCAGTAAGCAATATTCGATCCACCCAAAGGATCAACACCGATGCGGATACCAGAGGATCTAATTACGTCAATATCAACAATATTTTCGAGATCGTTGACGTAGGGAGTAATAAAGTCAAAATAGTGAGTTGTGGCTGCTTGTAGCGCAGATTCATAACTAATTCGGTTCACATCCCGGTTATTATTTGCCATCAACTCATTGGCGCGGGTTTGAATCCATTTAGTAATTTCAGGTTCCGCCGGGCCACCAGAAGGTGGGTTGTATTTAAAACCACCATCACTTGGGGGGTTGTGAGATGGAGTAATAATGATCCCGTCTGCTAATTCACTAGTTCTACCTTTGTTATAGGTGAGGATAGCGTGGGATACTGCTGGTGTCGGTGTGTATTGTGCATAACCTTCACCTGCGGCGATATAAACTTCTACATTGTTCGCTGCTAGGACTTCTAACGCAGACTTTTGAGCAGGAGCCGAGAGTGCGTGTGTATCCATACCCATGTACAGCGGCCCATTAATACCCTGGCTCTTGCGATATTCAACAACCGCTTGAGATACTGCAAGAATATGGTCTTCATTGAATGTACCATTGGCAGAAGTACCACGATGGCCTGATGTCCCAAAACTAACACGTTGTAGTGGATTATTGGGGTCGGGATGAACCGTGTAGTACTGACCCAAAAGCTGTTCAACATCAATCAAAATGTCGGCTGGAGCAGGTTTGCCAGCCAGGGGATTGGTTTGTTCTGCTGCTGTTGTCTGCATTGGCGCTCGACCTATGCTCCTATGGTTTGGCTACGTCCAGGATACCGTGAAACTATGCCAAAACAACCACCCTAAAAGAAGATAAGAGAGGGAAGTATGGGAAGTATGGGAAGTGGGGGAAGTGTAAGGAGTGTGAGAAGTGTGAGAAGTGTGGGGAGAAAAATTCTCCCTTGTCTCCCTTGTCCAAATTTAATCACTCTTCTGTTTCGAGGATTTCTTTTGCTCTTAATACTTCTGCGTAATGTTCTTCACTGACTTTGGGATATGCCAAGTTGAGTGATTTCATCTTCTCGTAGATAAAATAAGCTACACAAATGCGCGTAAACCATTTATGATCAGCTGGGATAACATGCCAAGGCGCCCATTCTGTACTGGTATGATTGAAGACGTCTTCATAAGCTTTCATATATTCATCCCAGAATTGCCGTTCTCTAGCATCACTGGTTGAAAACTTCCAGTTTTTTTCAGGAAGTTCAATTCGCTTCAAAAAGCGCTTTTTCTGCTCTTCTTTTGAGACATTGAGGAAAAATTTCAGTACTACTATGCCATTATTAACAAGATATTTTTCAAAGTTATTTATCTCTTCAAATCTTTGTTGCCAAATGTGCTTATCTATTGTCTGGGAAGGTAACTTTTGCTTGACGAGGAGTTCTGGATGAACACGCACCACTAGCACTTCTTCGTAGTAAGAACGATTGAAAATCCCGATGCGTCCCCGTTCTGGTAAAGCTTTAAATGAACGCCACAAATAGTCGTGATCTAATTCCTCGGCTGAAGGAGCTTTGAAACTAAACACTTGAAAACCTTGAGGATTAACCCCTGACATCACGTGTTTAATAGTGCTATCTTTACCAGCTGCATCTAAAGCTTGAAGCACAATCAACAAAGCATAAGTGTCTTGAGCATAAAGCATATCCTGATACTTCGCTAACTCCTTGACTCCCCATTGCAATAGCTCTTTGGCTTCACTTTTTTGAAAATCGCTCTTATAGTCTGGGTCAAAGTCTTTCATGCTGATCTTTGTCCCAGGCTTTATGAGCATAGTTTTGGGATTCAAGCGAGTTACGAAGTCTGCGTACATCATACGGCAGTTGCCACTAAGTAAAGTACAATGCTTGGGTTTAAAAGCCAGACATAGAGCAAATTTTACTTCCGTAGCTTGCTTTCCGTAGGGTATTCTGACTTCTGATTCCTGAATTTTGCTGTAATTTTTGATTCAATTAGTTTTTTTCAAAGTTTCTGACTCTGCAAAACCTCTTCCCATGCTTTCATCCCCTCCTTAAGGATTTCTGCCCATTCTTGATCACTTTTCAAGTGTACTATTAATGGATTTCCGATAATCACTGGAGTAAGTCCGTTCTCAACGAGGAACTTATGTAGAACTAAACGATTAACTCGTGAGTTACCATCGATAAAAGGGTGTAGGTTTTCTAGTTTTCGATGAATGCTGGCAATGAACAAGATTTTATCTTTTGTATTCTTCTTGTTTGCAATATTCTCATAGTAGTAGTTGAAGATATTATTTACAGCTTCTTTTACCTCATTTTCTGGCTTAGGAAGAAACCAAAATATTAAGTTTTTTTGTTTTCCATCTGCCTCTTTTGCTTGCTCTAATGCTTTATTTGAGTACCGATTATAGGTAACCTGGTTCTGGCTCCCCATCGTGTAAACCCTGATCAAAAGTATTTTTACCTAAATCATGAAAGTTACCATCAATGACTTCTTTCCAACTATTGGCTTCATTTAGAGCCAAATATAATTTTTTTGGATCTTGGGAGTCTTTACTTTCCATGTTTAATGTCTTTTACAGTGTGGTTGCAGATGATTTCTGGTGCGATCGCTCTGATCACTTAATATTATTTGCTCAAACAAGAAAAGAAAACCAATAACTTTTCTGTATTTATCTGTAATCACATAATTATGTAATCTCGATGATGACAATGATCCTTAAACTGAACAGTATTGGATTATGAATGATGAATATTTAATAATTTCTGATTCATCATTCATAATTTTTGAGAAACCAAACCTTATTTTAGTAAGGCCACTTCCAATTCACGATTTCAGGCTTATCCATTCCGTGTTCGTAAGCGTAGTGACGACAAGAAATTTGCTCATCCTTGAGCATTTCTTTGACGTGAGCGCCTGCGACTTTGAGTTTAGGTATCCGATCAATAACATCGATCGCAATACTAAAACGATCAATTTGATTTTGGATCGCTAATTCTAACGGTGTGTTAATATTACCCTTTTCTTTATAACCACGCACGTGCATGTTGTTGTGGTTGTGACGGCGATAAGCTAGGCGGTGAATTAACCAGGGATAACCGTGGAAATTAAAGATTACTGGCTTATCGAGAGTAAATAGACTATCAAAATCGCGATCGCTCAAACCGTGGGGATGTTCTGTATCTGGTTGTAACTTGAACAAATCAATCACGTTCACAAACCGAATTTTCAAGTCAGGGAAATTATCTCTCAACAAAACCGATGCTGCTAATGCTTCCAAAGTTGGAATATCACCCGCACACGCTAGCACTACATCTGGTTCTTCACCAGCATCTGTACTTGCCCACTCCCAAATATCTATACCTTTGGTACAATTACGAATCGCAGTTTCCATGTCATGGTACTGCAAATGTAGTTGTTTGTCAGACACAATCACATTGACATAGTTTTCACTCCGCAGACAATGATCAGCAACTGACAGCAGTGAGTTAACATCAGGCGGAAGATAGATCCGAACCACGTCTGGAGTCTTGTTGAGTATCACATCCAAAAAGCCCGGATCTTGGTGGGTGAAGCCATTGTGATCTTGTCGCCAAACTGTAGAAGTAATCAGGATGTTGAGGGAAGAAACATTTGCTCGCCAGCTAATATTATTGGAAATATGCAACCACTTGGCGTGCTGACCGACCATTGAGTCAATGATATGAGCAAAAGCTTCGTAGGTGGAGAAGAATCCATGACGACCAGTAAGTAAATAGCCTTCTAGCCAACCTTCCAACGTGTGTTCACTCAGCATCTCCATAACGCGACCATCGGGAGAAAGTTCACCACCGTCAGCATCTTCTGGTAAATACCCTGCAATCCAGAACTTTTTACTGGCTTCGTAAATCGCACTCAGCTTGTTAGAAGTGTTTTCGTCAGGCCCAAATACCCGGAAACTGCTCATATTGGCCTTCATAACATCACGCAAGAAAACACCTAGAGGTTTGGTATTTTCCACCTGGATTTGTCCAGGTTTTTCCAGCTCAACGCCATACTTGCGGTAGTCGGGTAATTTCAGAGAGCGACGTAACACACCACCATTAGCATAGGGAGTTGATCCCAAACGTTTTAAGTCAGTGGGTGCAGTATCTTTGATTTCTGCTAGTAGCGTACCATTAGCATCAAAGAGTTCTTCTGGCTTGTAGCTGTGCATCCATTCTTCCAAAAGTCTCAGATGCTCTGGATTATTATGCATTCCTCCTATCGGTACTTGATGAGCGCGCCAGAAACCTTCTACTTTGTGTCCGTCTACTTCTTGAGGGCCAGTCCAACCTTTGGGAGTACGCATCACAATCATTGGCCAGCGAGGACGGGTGGGAACACCACTACTACGAGCTTCCTGCTGAATTTTGTGAATTTCAGAGATGCAATGATCCAGTGTTGCAGCCATTGCTTGATGCATACTTTCAGGATCAGATCCTTCCACAAAGTAGGGAGTGTAGCCATAGCCCTTAAACAGATCTTCTAGCTCTTTGTGGCTGACACGAGACAAAATGGTAGGATTATTAATCTTGTAACCATTCAGGTGCAAAATGGGTAATACTGCACCGTCGCGAATGGGATTGATGAATTTGTTGGAATGCCAAGAAGTTGCTAAAGGCCCTGTTTCGGCTTCTCCATCTCCAACGAGTGCTGCAACAATTAGATTAGGGTTATCAAATGCAGCACCATGAGCATGGGATAGACTATAACCGAGTTCGCCCCCTTCGTGAATAGAACCAGGAGTTTCAGGAGTACAATGACTACCAACTCCACCAGGGAAAGAGAATTGCTGGAAAAACCGCTTCATTCCCTCTTCGTCTTCGCTACAGTCAGAGAAGTAGTTGGAATAGCTACCCTCTAAGTAGCAAGGGCCAAGAAATCCAGGCGCACCGTGACCAGGCCCCACAATATATAACATGTCCTGATCAAATTTCTTGATCACCCGGTTCAGGTGGGTGTAAAGAAAACTGATCCCCGGACTAGAACCCCAATGTCCCAGCAACCGGTGTTTAATATGTTCAGGCTTGAGAGGTTCTTTTAGCAATGGGTTATCCCGCAGATAAATCATCCCCACAGCTAAGTAGTTGGCTGCACGCCAGAAGGCGTGCATCTTGCGGAGTTCATCAGCACTGAGGGGCGCACCCTCAACGGTTGACCGTGCTTGACCATAACTGGTAATAGAGCTAATTTCTTCGGAGGTTGGTTTTTGGGGCGTTGCTACCATTTTTTTGCACCTTTGTAATTTAATTTGGAATTCGCAATTAAATCTGTAAGTAAGTCGGTACAAATCAAGCTAACTAGTTGGAGTCGTCATTTGTCATTGGTCATTGGTCAGAGTTTGGTGCATGTTTACTTTTCGTAACTAGCGTTATGTTTATTCAAGCCGACTTACCTAGCATTGCAATTTAGAATGCTTTTGTAGTGATTGCACTCTCAAAAAGGAAATCTTAACTATCGTTAGATAGAAATAATGCAGAACAGAGGAAATTTTTACATAATTAAATAGTTAAATACGCCTCACTCAACTGCTTTCTTTAATTCTTTGTTCCTTATCTAGGTTAACGACAAGCATAAGTTCGCCCAAGGCAGATAAACTACTAAATATTTAAATATTGCCAAGAACTGGTGTAATTTTTATTAAAATATTTTAATTAGGCTAATGATAATTATCAACTAATCTTATGTGATAAGCTTTCCTTAACCAAAAATTTTCAATTTTTTAATTAAAATCTTTGTCACAGACAATTCTCACCTTTTGTTTGTAATAAGGACTAAAGTTCTTACTACAAACTTAAAAATAATACAATAGTCATGACAAGAAAAAATTACCAATTTTACTATTCTTTTGATGGAGATCGCACTCAGCCTGTAATTCTTTTCCTCCATGGATTTATGGGTAATAGCCATGAATTTGATGAAGCAATACAATTGCTAAAACATGATTTTTATTGCCTGAAAATAGATTTACCAGGACATGGAAATACAAAAGTTTTGGGAAATGAAGATTCTTACACAATGGAAAATACCGCTCAAGCTTTAATTGAATTATTAGATAATTTACAAATTCATCAATGCTTTTTAATTGGTTATTCTATGGGTGGTAGATTAGCTTTATATCTCACTTTATATTTTCCCCATAGATTTCCCAAACTTGTTCTAGAATCTGCGTCTCCTGGTTTACGAACATCAGCAGAACGTCAAGAAAGAATAAAACGGGATGGACAAATTGCGAGGAAACTAGAAAGATGTCTTGAAAAAAATGATTTTATTGCCTTTTTACAAAATTGGTATCAACAGCCAGTTTTTGGCAATATCCAAAATCATCCACAATATCAACATTTGATAGAAATCAGGATACAAAACAACCCACTAGAATTAGCGAAATCTCTACGGTTTATGGGTACTGGCTGTCAGCCTTCTTTATGGGAAAAACTCCAAGATAATCCCAATGATTTCTTATTACTTGTTGGTGAAAATGATAAAAAATTTGTAGATATAAATCAACAAATTGCAGAAATATGTCAAGATTGTCAGCTAAAAATAGTTAGTAATGCCAGTCATAATATTCATTTTGAAAAGCCAAAGGATTTTGTAGAGAATATTAAATTTTTTCTGAATACATAGTTAGTATTTCATCCCTTAGCACTTTTTAATTCTTCCTGTAGCATTTTCTGATAAATCTTAGGTAAAAGAGGACTCACAGAATTAGTTTCAATACCATATCCTAAGCTTGTCCAGGTGGGAGATAGTCGCCGCAAAACATCATTTATTTTTCCCTGACGTAGTAACTGGGAAATATTCACTCCCCAAAATTGAGAATCAGTCAACCAACTATGCACAACTGTATCTTGATATTCTGGTTCAAAACTATAGTGAACCCAAAACATCATTCGCATTGGTTTTGGATGATATTTGGGTGCGATCGCAAACCAAGTTGTGTTGATAATTTGGTATCTCCCGGCGGCTGTCGAACAATTACCTTTATTGGGGCCGACAACAATTGTGACACACTTTTGTGGATGGCTACTGAGATCATTAACATGTTCTCCACCATACAAAAGCGAGTAGGGGCGATTACCGCTAGCTTCACTGGCTGAGATAGTTCGCATTAAGGCGCGAATATAGGGATCACCACCTTTCATCACTAAGGGTGGTTGTCTGCTACTGAATACAGGATCAGGACGCGATCGCAAACCACCGATAATATACCACTGGAATAAACACACAAATATAAGTAAAGCAGCCAGTGGCCCAATAAATTTTTCAACGCCTTTAAATTGCAAGCCTTTCAGAGTTCGACTCCTTCACAAATTGGTCATTGGTCATCGGTCATTAGTCACTGGTAATTGATCTTACAAATGACGTAGACGCGCTAGCGGCTACCTTTGGTAGGCGCGTTAGCGACTTCTGCAAGTAGCCACTCCGTGTCGAAGCGCAGGGTATGACAAATAACAAATGACAAATGACGATTAAATTTTGTTTCAAACCACACCTGCAAATAACTCGCCAAAGCTTTTCGCCGCAGCTTCTGGTTTTGCTACAACCTCTACAATTTTATTTCGTGCTGCTGGCTCAAATAAGGCTTCTACGCAAACTTGAGCAACTTTTTGTCGAGGAATGCTACCGTCAAACAAGGTATCTGCATTTTGCATAACAATGGAATCGGTGTTATCTTCATTCTTAAGACCACCTGGTCTGACTATTGTATAAGTCAAACCACTTTTTTGCAGATATTCCTCAGCTTGCTTTTTCCAAACCAAAATTAGCCAGAACAAGTTCAGAGGATGAAAGAATTGCGAAGCAGCTAAAGAAGAAACCATGACAAAATGTTCTATTCCCTTAGCTTTGGCAGCATCGACTAAATTTTTATTACCTTCGTAATCTACTTTATAGGGGCCTGTAGGATCAAAGCTAGGTTTTGCACCTGTGGCGGATAGAATAACTGTACTATCTCCCAAAGCATTGGCTAGACTTTGTTGATTTAACACATCACCTTCTACTAACTCTACTTCACCAGGTAAAATAGTCCTTGCTTTCTCGACATCGCGCACCAAAGCGCGAACCGGAATATTTCGCGCCGTCAGTTCTTGTATGATGCGACGACCTGTTTCTCCTGTTGCTCCTGCGACAAAAGCTTTCATCTTATACGTTATCCTGGGAAACTAGTATGTCTTCTTTCTGTCTCTATTGTAGAGATTCGATGAAATTTATGATTGATTTTTAAGTTTTCGGTCAAAATGTACATCCAGTACGAAATCTTGCACTTAATTCGGGAAATATTAATTTAGACAAATAAAAAAATATACAAAAATCTTATGCTTTCAAGAAACAAAGAATATCAGTCTATAGAATCATTTGAGTCCTTAGAATCAGCAGAAGTTGTTTTGTCTGTGGCATCATTGATCGCTGAAAATGAAGTAGTACATATCGAGAAATCTGTAGGCACAACTACCATGTTTTGCGGTCGTTATCAAGACAATATGGACATGTATGCTTCTGCTGACACAGTAGCTGAGTATTTAGATAATCATGGTAGTTGGTTTTCCCGTTGTGCCGAACCAATGAAAGTAGAAGCACTGGGGGAAAATGGTTATGCTTTGGTAATTGGTCGCTTTGGATCTTTTGGTTATGAAGTGGAACCAAAAATCGGTCTAGAACTGCTTCCTCCTGAAGATCGTGTTTACCGCATTCGTACAATTCCGATTCCCGATTATCAAGCTCCTGGTTATGAAGTAGACTATAATTCTTCGCTACAGCTAATAGAAATTCAAGAGTCTTCAGTTCCGACTATTGCCAATGAGATAACCAGAGTAGAGTGGGAATTGGATTTAAGAGTCTACATCAACTTTCCTAAATTTATTCAGCGACTACCTAAATCTTTAGTTCAATCTACAGGCGATCGCTTACTTAATCAAATTGTTCGTCAAGTCTCACGTCGCTTAACTCGCAAAGTTCAAGAAGATTTTCATCAGTCTTTGGGTATAGAAATACCTGTCAATGTCAAGAAAAATAAATAAAGTCATTGGTTATTGGTTATTTGTCCTTTGTCATTGGTAAGGATTTTAAAAATCCTGTTCTGTTTATTCAGACCGACTTACTTAATCTCTAATGACCATTGATAATGACTAATAACAAATAACCAATAACTATTAACTAAGCATTAGTCAGAATTTTTTGCACAATTTGCATACCTGTGATGGCTTGCCAAGTAAACAAACCCAAAAGGGTAAAGTTCAGCAAAATATGAGTGACACGAGCCCAATTTGCCCCTTTTTGCATATAGGGAGATAAAGCAGCAGAAAAGGCAATAGCACCAGTCATGCCCAACCCTGCTAGTAGGTGTGGTCCCACAAACAACTTACCATTATTAATGTAGGTGACAGCCATACCACCAATAGAGCCTGCCACCATCAGAGCCAGTAATATAGAACCGATTTGATAGTGTCTGATGTTGTATCTACCTTTAATCAATTCTTTCTTTTGTTCACCTTGGGAATTTCTGGTACGCTGAACTTGCAGCCCCAAATAGGCAGCATATACAGATATCAGCAGTAGCGCCCACATCATGATTGGGTGGAAGAACTGCGCCCAGTATTTTACCGATGGTGATAATTCCAGATTCATTGCCTTTGCCCCTATTCTTAAATCTTCATAAAAATTAGCATAACCTTAATTATTGACTCTTGACCCTTGACGATGGACTATTGTACAGACACGATTTATCGCGTCTAATGACTAATGACCAATCATTCCTTGATGGTACAAGCCCCCAGATTTATCTGTGGAATAAATCTAAAATCTAAAATCCAAAATCCAAAATCGGTTGACCAATGACCAATGACGCTTTACTGCTAAAGGCTGTTAAAACTGGTGATATAAAGCAAGTGCAGGCGCTACTGGCTGCGGGTGCAACACCTGATGTGAGCGATCGCGAAGGTACAACAGCGTTGATGTTTGCTGCTAATTTTGGCTATACAGAAATTGCGCGATCGCTTCTGGATGCTGGGGCTAATCTCAATTTACGCAGAAAACGCTACGGTTTAACAGCTTTGATGTTGGCTGCAAGTGCCAAAAGTCTTGACATTGTGCGACTTTTAGTATCCAAAGGTGCAGATGTTAATGCTACTAATGAAGATGGTAGTACGGCTTTGATGGCAGCAGCACTGAAAGGATATGCGGAGGTGGTACAAGCTTTACTGGCTGCGGGTGCAGATGTCAATGTCAAAGATAAAGATGATGATAGTGCTTTGAAAGTCGCACTCAAGCAAGGACATGTTGCTGTTGTGCAAGCAATAGTATCAGTCAGTGCAGATATTAATGCCCAGGATGAAGAAGGTGAAACCCCGTTGATGCTAGCAGCAGATTTGGGACATTTGCCAATTGTACAAGCATTATTGGCCGCGGGAGCAGATGCGAAACTGCAAAATCGCGATCGCACCACGGCACTATCAGCAGCAGTGGCAGCTGGACATAGTGCGATCGCTGCCTGTTTACTAGATGCAGGCGCTGATGTGAATTTCCCAGATCAAGATGGTGAAACTGCTTTGCACCTAGCGGTTGTGGAAGGTTATACCGATGTGGTGGAAGTGTTACTCAGCCGGGGTGCAAATGTGCAAACGAGAAATAACCTCGGCGATACACCCTTGCTTGTTGCAGCATTACAGGGACACAGTCAAATAGTCGAAATGCTACTGCGATATGGAGCAGATGCGAATGTGAGAAACTTTGGTGAACTACCTCTAACGTTGGCTGTCACCCAAGGACACAGTGAAATAGTACGGTTATTATTAGAGTTTGGTGCTAATCCCAATATTGCCGCAGATGACGGCAAAACACCCTTAATCAAAGCCGCAGAACGCGATCGCACCAGCGTTATTCAGCAGCTACTAGCCAAAGGTGCAGATATCAATTTTCAAGACTCAGCCGGGGCGACAGCCTTAATGTGGGCAACTTCACGAGGTTATACAGAAGCTGTGCAACTATTATTACAAGCAGGTGCAGACGTAAATTTCAAAAATCAAGGCGGCTATACAGCTTTGATGCTAGCAGAATTTAATGGTTATCAAGATATAGCACACCTGTTGCGGGCAGGCGGGGCGGTGGATTGAAATAAATCTGATGAGTCACGGGTTTCAGATCCCCGACTTCTTAAAGAAGTCGGGGATCTGAAACCCATCGGAATACTGAAAAAAAAGTAAAAATTGAGACTATCTTTTGGTTGCATGTAAAAATTACACCATAAAGATAGTTTTTTTGTGTGCATAAGTTAGTGTTGCTTACACCCATTAGATAATTACTACAAATACACAACTATGAGTGACAATAATTCTTTACTAGAAAACAATGATCCCTTGCCGTTGCGATCGCCAGAAGAAGTAGATTTAAATTATTTCAATGCTTTTAGAGGGCCAGATGATCAGGGAGGCTTACCGCTCAAGGATATGAAGCGGTTATTCTACAAGATGGTAATTGTAGATAATGAGAGTTTTGTGGATGCGGAAACTATTAAAGTTCCAGGATTTATTGGTATTTCCGATCAACCGCAAGTTTCAGATCCTCAAGGTAATACAGTCTCTGGCTACGAAGATGTTCTCAAGTTTATAGATAAATATGGACTTTTAGTTTGTACTTTTCAATACAATAAAGACAGGTATGGTAAGGTAATTGATTTACGCTGGCCTCCTAATGATCAGGAACAGTATGAGTTGATGGAGATTTTCATCAAAAATGAGGGACACCACTCTGGCGCTATCATACCAGCCCAGAACTTTGCAGGAGAAAAAGCATTTGCCAGCTTCAACGAACCTGATACGTATCACAATGGAATGTATGGTAACGATGGCTTTGTGGCTGTTGCTCAACGTTTGGTGTTTCCTGAGTTTGTCACTCCAGAACAATCTCGTGGTTATACTGACAGTATGATCTGTTGGATGGCATTAATTAATCCATTTGTGCAATTTGCCGCTAATGATTTTAATGGTGGTGATCCTACCCGTGTTTGCGATCGCCCCACACTTAAAGAATTTTTGCAAAATTGCGCCCTTGCTAGCCTTGGTTATCCAGAAGCACTAGAATTTCTTAGCCGCCCAGAAAATACAGCCTATTGTGCGGAATTTGTCTATATCAGCCTGAATACACCTGTTTACCCTTTTAACAAGCAAGGTTTGACTTTGCTATTAGATGGCGATGAAGCAAAAGCATTAGAGATACTTAAACTCCAAGAACATCAAAATAATCGACGGGAAAACATTCTCAGTTTCAAAAGTGGTAATCCGCAATTTAAAGCTTTTAATATTCAAATGCCATTAGTACCAGCAGATTTACCACCTTTAGATGTACTAATGTCTAAGCATGGACAAAATATTGATCCTAGCAGTATCCCCTTTCCACCTTTTAAATTATCCCAAGTACTGCGTCGTGCTTTCCGTACATTGCTTCCTCGCAGTAATGCTAAGAAAAATCCGAAAATAGTGCAAGCACAAGTTAAACTCTTGGAATATATAGAGCCTTTAATTATGAGGCAATTAGGTATTGGTGTTTTTAATCCCCAACCTATACCTGCACCCGTACCGCCAATAGTAGTACCTGCGCCAGTACCGCCAAATCCCCCCACTTCTACTAGCAAGAAATCTGCAAATAATACTCCTAACACTTCTCCTCAACCGACTCCCGCACCTGTTCCTCAACCTGAACCTCAGCCCGAACCTCAACCCCAGGATGATCCCAGAATACCTGCGGTTCGCGAATTTATAGAATTTGTGCAAGCAAAATTACAACAGTATTACGACAGCGATGCAGAGTTCGATAGTACTTTCGATGCAATTATGGAAAAAGCAGATAACCTGGTAGGTGATAGCGAGTTAAAGTACTTTGTACCACCACGTATTTACATAGATTTAGGACAAAATGATGGTGATGATAATTTACCAAAAGGTTGGGGTTTTGGGCTGGAAACTCTAGGTGCATTGATTTATCGGGGAGCAATTAAAGGTACTCCTCAACCTGCCACTGAGACTCCTCAGCAGTTTTCACAACAAGTAGCAAATCAAAATTCTCAACCTAGTACCAGGCCACAAGCAAACAAGTCAAAAGTTTGAAATACTTCTAATTTGCTATAGCATTCCTAAATCATTCTTGAGAGACAAGATCCCCGACTTCTCAACAGAAGTCGGGGATCTGAGCTTTGTGATTCTCACAAAAAGCGATCGCTCTCAGTATCGCTTTGCATAAATTCGTAACTTTTTCAAACGCAGAGTAATGCGGAGTAAGCGCAGAGAGACGCAAAGTATTCTGCGATCGCACGTTTTTCAGTTGCTCTAGTGTTGCAGCAAAATAAAAGTGTTGTACTCGCTTACCTTGAGACACTAACAATCATAATAGACAGATTAAAAACTTGAAAAATTAATCTAGTAGTCCGCCAAACAAATTATGAGAGGTCATAGATCCCCGACTTTTTCAAAAAGTCGGGGATCTGAACAACCGCAACCTGTCAAAATCCATCGGGTGGACTACTAGTGTCAAAGATGCACCCAAGTTGTACTCAATTTGTTTTAGTTACTGTAACTGCAACAAGCAGTGAAACCAAAATCAGCATCAATGCACAATAAAATGCAAGACCATACATAGAGTACTCGTTTAGTAAGAGTGAAGAATGTTTGTTAACTGTATAATCAGGGATAAAATTTGTAGCGAACATTCCTGTATAGTGCATTGATGAAATTGCTAAACCCATGAGTATGGCTGGAAAGATTTTCGCTTGTTTTTTTATACGACCGTGATTTGAAAAGTTTAAAACAGTAAAGTATTTCAGTGATATGTATGATGCAACAAAGGCAATGATTATAGATAATATTACTAGAAAAGAATTATAACTAATTCTTGCAGACATCATCATTGCTGCCATTCCTATATAATGCATGATTGAAATGCTGATACCCAGAATCAAAGCACTTATGAATAAACGCTTTTGCGAAGGAAGCTTCATATTTTTGGGAATCAGAATATAAAATGCTAGACTTGCTCCAAGCGCTGCCGGCAACATCGATAAAATAGTGACTAAAATGTCATAATTTATCTCTTCTTTTGTGGTTAAAGCTTTCATTCCTATAAAATGCATTGTCCAGATACCAAGACCCATCAATACACCTGTGGTTAATGCCGTAAATCTAGTTTCATTTTCTTTTTGGGTATACGCAGGGAAAATACCCAGTACAGCATAGGAACCAATTATTGCTACAAAGACCGATAGTACAACAAAGGTGAGATTGTAAGATGTTTGCATTCTTTATGTATCAAAAAAATTTTGTCAACAACTTGAGCCGTAGTAATATCAGTAAACGAACATGTACGGCTTGTGAAAATAGTAATCAGCAACTAAATCATTGCTGAACATGACACCCTAGCTTTTTTTAAAGAGAGTATTGTAATTTTTTATCTACGGGTAAACTTTTTTATTGTTACCCATTGATATCTTTTCTACACACTTTGATTATGCTTGCATGGTTAAAACTAGGAAGTCATCAGATATATTAACCAATTCTTAAAGAATTATTAACTACTAAAGTTATTCAAAAACTCTAAAGCTCTAGTTGTTTTTTTGACATTTTAATCGACAATCTACTTACGTAACTGAAATTTATAATCCTTGAGATTAGTTAAAACTGATACATTGATTAATTAAATATTAGAAAAATAAGTAACTTTTTTAATAAGTAAGTTACTGGTATTAAAAATATCACATCTATCATTAGACTGATTTAGCAAATTTGATATTAGTGCAATAAAAACAGTATATTGAATTGATATATATAAATAGTAACTACATTACACCCATGTTTTTTGTTATGTCTAAGGTGTTTTTACCGAATTAACATATTTCCCTTTCTCTGCAAAAGTTTCAGGTAATTTTTATACTCAAAATTTATAAATTCTAAACTTCCATTAAAATGCAAAAACCTGGTCATAGGGGACCAGGTTATGCAAACTCTTTGGTGATCAAGTTGATGTTATCGTTCAGAGTTAAAAAAGTAGATAGTTAAGGTGGACATCACTAACAGCAAACCCAGCATAATCTTGTTTTTCCGCTTAGGGATTTGGCTTCTCCTGTATAGGAAAATATGCCACATTATATTACTGTTATGCTGACAGTTTACTAGGGCTTCATGACGGGGGACACCAAGTCATTTGCCCAATTCAGTTTGGTTGTGCCTTATTTGGTGTCCTGTTTATTAATCTATCATCCTAAAAATTAGTCGCAAGTCTGTTTTAACTGAAGTTAACGAGTCTTTAAGTTTCTCAATGTGTCAATCCCAATTCCACATAATCGGACTTTCATCGAGATGATCGGTGACGATGCGTCCAATAGCATCGATTTGTTGCAGTTCAGCTTCTGAAAGTTGGATAGAAGCAGCTTTGGCGTTATCTTTTGCTTGTTCTGGATAGCGTGCGCCTGCGATCGCTTGAGTTTGAGGTTGAGCAATTAACCAAGCTAGAGCTAACTGAGCGAGAGTACACTGATGCTGTTCTGCAATTGGACGCAATTTTTCTAAAGCTTGTTGAGCATGAGTAAAGTTTTCTCCTTGAAATAACTTATTACTTGTACGGTTGTCTTTTGGATCGAATTTATGATCTGAACCAAATTTCCCTGTCAACAATCCCTGTGCCAATGGTGAGTAGGCAAGAATAGATATATTATTTTCTATGCAATAGGGCATCGTATCTTTTTCTATCTGCCGCCAAAATAGAGAATAGGGTGGTTGTAAACTATCAATACGTCCGTACTGAGCAGCTTCTTCTAATTGGGTGCAGGAAAAGTTGGAAACACCTATAGCCCGAATTTTTCCTTGCTCTTTAAGGTAGTTGAGAGCATTCATTGTCTCTTCTATCGGGACAATTTCACTGTTGAATGCACCTGATGGCCAATGGACTTGGTAAAGATCAATGTAATCGGTTTTCAGATTTTTGAGTGAGCGATCGCAAGCCTCTATAACTTAATCGTACTTGAGATGGTTGGCAAAAACTTTAGTAGCATATTCAGCGCGATCGCGAACATCAGATAAAGCTTCAGCAACAATGCGTTCTGAGTGTCCTTCACCATATACCTCAGCAGTATCTACTGTGGTGATACCTGCTTCAAAAGCTGCACGTATGGTTTTAATCGAATCTGCATCTTCAATTCCCACCCACGCTTTTTTACCAGCTTGCCAAGTTCCCATCAAGATGGGTGTAATTTTCACTTTCGATGTACCCAACTGTCGCTTTTGCATGTTTTGATCTCAATTAATAATGCTCTTTTGATCTTACGCATCGAAGTTATATCGCACTTATTCCAAAAGTCACAAAACAGGTACACAACTGCCGTAAAATGAACTCTATCTGGCATCTATCAATCTGTTCACGCCCATGCTCTGTGACTATTTGGTACAAATTCTGACTGCTCGCGTTTACGATGTTGCCCAAGAAACACCATTAGAATACGCTCCAAATTTATCTGCACGCTTGAATAACAAGCTACTGCTGAAACGCGAAGATATGCAGTCAGTATTTTCCTTTAAACTGCGTGGCGCTTATAACAAGATGGCAAATTTGCCACCAGATCTGCTTGCTCAGGGTGTAATCGCTGCATCTGCGGGAAACCATGCTCAAGGTGTGGCTCTTGGTGCGCGGGAGTTGGGAACACGAGCAATTATCGTTATGCCAGTAACTACACCGCAGGTAAAGATAGACGCAGTCAGAGCGCGTGGCGGCGAGGTGGTGTTACATGGTGATACCTACGATGATGCTTATGCTTATGCTCGTCAACTTGAGGCAGAAAAAGGCTTAACTTTTATTCATCCCTTTGATGACCCCGATGTGATTGCTGGACAGGGAACTATCGGTATGGAAATTCTCCGCCAATACCAGCAACCCATCCATGCAATTTTTGTAGCGATTGGGGGAGGTGGATTGATTTCTGGAATTGCAGCTTATGTAAAACGGTTACGTCCAGAGATCAAGATTATTGGGGTTGAGCCAGTAGACGCAGATGCCATGTATCAATCGCTGCAAGCTAAAAAACGGGTACGTTTGTCTCAAGTCGGCTTATTTGCTGACGGTGTGGCAGTGCGAGAAGTAGGAGAAGAAACATTCCGGCTGTGTCAGCAGTATGTCGATGATATTATTTTGGTTGATACAGATGATACTTGTGCAGCCATAAAAGATGTATTTGAAGATACAAGGTCAATCGTGGAACCTGCGGGAGCATTGGCGATCGCAGGTGCTAAAGCTTACGTAGAACGCGAACAAATTCAGGGACAAACATTAATAGCTGTAGCCTGCGGTGCGAATATGAATTTTGATCGCCTCCGTTTTGTTGCAGAACGAGCTGAACTAGGTGAACGCCGTGAAGCCATCTTTGCAGTGGCAATTCCAGAGGAACGGGGAAGTTTGCGTAAATTTTGTGAATGCATGGGTAGACGCAATCTGACTGAATTTAACTATCGAATTGCTGATCAAAAAGAAGCTCATATTTTTGTCGGTGTGCAAATTCAAAATCGTGGCGATCGCGCCAAGTTGGTTACAACTTTTGAAAGTTGTGGATTCAAGACAATTGACTTAACCGATGACGAACTGACAAAATTACACTTGCGTCATATGGTTGGCGGACACTCTCCCCTCGCTCACAATGAATTACTCTACCGCTTTGAGTTTCCCGAACGTCCTGGTGCATTGATGAAGTTTGTCGATTCTATGAGTCCCAACTGGAACATTAGTATGTTCCACTACCGCAATAATGGGGCAGATTACGGTAGGATTGTCGTAGGAATACAGGTTCCTCCTCACGAGATGGAAGAGTGGCAGGCTTTTTTGGATACACTTGGCTACCAGTACTGGGATGAAAACAAGAATCCGGCGTATAAGCTGTTTTTGGGGTAGATAATGGACTTTTTACAGAAGTCGGAGAATGATTGTAAAGTGTTCATGGAGATGAAAGTGCTGCAAGCAACCACATGATTTTTCACGACGGATAATGAACATTTGATTCACCTATCAAAATCAATTAACGAAGTTATAAGTATTTCAGCTTACAATTTGTCCAACTTCTTCTTCCAAACCTGTCCAGAATCTTGTTCAAGTCACAACCAGCGCCGCAAGAGACTAAGTGGTGATTTACCAACCCTTATTCTCAACTTGAAAGCATCTAGCGTGCAATTTCTAGTCGCCTGGGGCAAAATATCAAGACATTCAAATAAATTTTCAGTATCAAAGTGGATGTTGCTTCCTTAGTCACTGTTTCAATTATTCTCTTGCTCCTAGCCACAGGCGTTGCCCTGGTTACACGGCAACTTCATATTCCCTATGTTACAGGTTTAGTATTAGCAGGTTTGCCAATCACTGAGCTACTATCTCGTCCCGTTGGTTTAGATCCTTCCCTAGTTTTAAATCTTTTTCTACCGATTTTAATATTTGATGCTGGCATCAATACAGATATTAGCCGCTTACGCAGCACTTTTAAACCAATTGCTCTCCTAGCTGGCCCAGGGGCTGTGCTTTCGAGTGCTATTATTGCCGTTCTGTTGAAATTTGGGTTAGGACTGGCTTGGATACCCGCTTTATTTGTAGGAGTAATTCTGGCGAACACTGATACGGTTTCTATGATAGCCGTCTTTAAGGAAATACCAGTACCGTCTCGGCTTTCTACTATCGTTGAAGGAGAAACCTTATTCAATGATGCTGCTGCTCTAGTTTCGTTCAACCTGATTTTACAAGTATATTCGACAGGCTCGCTCACATTACTAGAAGGAATCCAACAACTGCTATTTATCTCTTTAGGAGGCTGTCTCGTCGGATTAGTCTTAGGCTACTTGAGCATACCGATATTTGCCCGTTTAGATGATCCCCTTAGCAGTCTCCTGCTAACTGTCGCAATTGCATTAGGAACTTTTCAGGTTGGGCAATTTCTAGGTGTATCAGGTGCTGTAGCTGTAGTTGTAGCTGGATTAATTTTCGGGAATTTAGGACTTTCTCGCAATACTTCCGCTTCTAATCGCATTACTTTGTTGAGTTTCTGGGAATATGCCAGTTTTACTGCGAATACCTTTATTTTTCTGCTAATTGGTGTAGAAATAGACCTTGTAACCCTCTGGAGGGCTTTACCTGCTATTCTACTGGCAGTTTTAGCTTATCAAGTCGGAAGAATTCTTACAGTCTATCCTTTGTTGGCAACAGTGCGTTGGTTTGACCGTGCAATTCCACTACGCTGGCAACATTTACTCTTTTTAGGCAACATCAAAGGTTCACTTTCAATGGCTCTGGCGTTAAGCTTACCCACGACACTACCAGGGCGAGAAGTCTTGATCACTTTAGTTTTTGGCAGTGTGTTAGTGTCATTGGTGGGACAGGGTTTGAGTTTGCCTTGGCTGGTAAAACGCTTAAAACTATCTAAATTTTCAGAGGCACAGCAGCAGGTTGAAGAGTTACAAGCTCAATTAATTACTGCTAAGGCAGCGCAAGATGAATTAGATAGCCTTTTGAAAACAGGGGTGTTACCAAAAACTGTGTACGAAGAGATGCGTTCAGCTTACCAAGTGCAAATTGTAGGTGCAGAAAAGGCATTACGAGAATTCTATAATCGCCGCCCAGATGAGTTTGATGCTAAAAGTGGCGAATACAAAAAACTTGATGCTATTCGTCGTCGATTGCTACTGGCGGAGAAAATAGCACTAAACGAGGCAATACGTAAGCGAATTCTCTCAGAAGAAATTGGGCGTGGAAGGCTAAAAAGAATTGATGAACAATTGCTGAAACTAGAAGATGATTAATAATTTCTTGCAAATAAGGAAGTCGGCACAAATATAGAGACGTGCCTTAGCGAAGCCATGCGCTACAGCGCTATTGGCACGTCTCTACTAGTTGAGGTCGTAATTTATCATTGGTAATACCATTTCACTAAAATCTTGATACAAATGCAGACGGTGTAGAGACGCGAAATTTCGCGTCTCTACAAATTTATGTGTATTGTGATTAGCGTAAAATGGTATAAGGGTTTGAGTTTGGTGCATGTTTATTTTTCGTAACTCCCGCTATGTTTATTAAGGGCGACTTACTTAGCCTTTTTCCTCTGTTCCCTGTTGCTTACTTTGAAGGTGAGCTTTTGTTATTTTTTTGACTTTTGATGACCTTGCCAGGACTAACAAAAGAAACTCCTTGTTGGAACTCGGTAGCAATCATAACTGCCTCTGCTATAGGTTCAGAAACTTCTGTTTGGGCTACCCACTCCACAATAAAATTTGCTCCTAAACCTCCACTGGTATCAGTTCTATCTATAAAAAAATCTGTAGAACCTAATGCATCAAGTTGAATAGGCTGCTCCAAATACTGCTTGACTAATTTACCGTTTGAGTCATAGTAACGAACAGAAGTAATGATGATAGGCTTATTCAAATCTGTATTACGAATACTGAGTGTAGCTGATAAATCTAAAATCTTTTGTTGATCGCCATGATAGATATGGGAATAGATAGGTACATAAATAGTTTGACCCATTGCTATCTGAAAATTTTTATCCAGAGTTACCACCTTTTGAGATGGATTTACCTGATTATTATCCGATTGTGACTTTGGTGGACTCTCTGATGATGTGCAAGACGTAAGAAAAATAAAAGCAATTACTAAATAAAAATGTCGGTACAACTTCATTAAATTTATTTACAGCCTTCAATAAAATTAATCACTTGATGCAATGAACCAGGTTTGGTCACAATTAGCACAGTTGAATCAGGTTCTAGTACTGTACTACCATTAGGAATAGTTAAATCTTCGTGAGGATGGGGTTGATAACCAATAATTAGAGAACCATTGGGAAAACGTGAATCCTGAGCAATTTCAGCAACGCTACGACCAACAACATAGCAATTGTTGGGGATGGAAAGTTTCAACACCTCAATCTGTCCTTGCTCAAAATGCATCATTGATTCTACTTGCGGATACTCAATGGCATTCACCATCGTTGAAACTGCTAAATCCACAGTACTAATGATATGATTGGCTCCTGCCAAACGCAGCGGATCGGCAAAATCAGAGTGACGCATCCGAGTCAGAATATGGGGAACACCGTAATGTTTGGCAAGAGTTACCATTGCTAAGTTCAAAGCATCACTTCTCAGGACAGCTGCTAGGGCATCGGCTTTACGAATTCCAGCTTCTAGCAATATTTCTGTACTCACAGCACTGCCTTCAAAAGCCATCGCTCCCACTTGTTCACGGGCATAGCGACAAGCAGTAGGGTTAATATCAATAACGGCAACAGTATGCCCCAGTTCTACCAGTTTTTGAGCCAAAGAAAGCCCCACTAAGCCTGCTCCACCTATTAGCACGTACATGCTTACTCCTGATACTCTTCGACTTTCTATTTCACTTTACAGGCTAACACTCGCAGTGAAGGTGTAGCTTTAACAAGCTTGTTGGAGTCTTTTTAAGAAATAGCTTGGTACGTGCAACTTATACCGATTCAGAAAATGTTTGCGACACATTCAGAATATGAAACGCGATAAATCGCGTCTCTACAAAATTCATCTGTCGCATTCTTTTTTCAAATTGGTATTACAACTGCTTCAACTCGTGGGGACATCAACAACACGCCACTCCTCAATACCCCAATGCTTAAGAACTGGTTCGGCACGACGGATATCGTCCTCTGTTCCTTCTATTGTTACCAAATAACTCCCTTGAAATAGTCGGTCGTTATAAAGTAGAGCTGCTTCTTCGGGCAGAAACCAACCCCGGAGTGCGCCAATCAGACCACCAGCAGCTGCACTGGTTCCACTTCCTAAAAGAGTAACTAAAACAGACTCTACAGCCAGTGCTGGACCAAAGCCTGGAATCAGCAAAATACCCAAACCTGCAACCAAGGTAAGTAAACCTGCCACCCTAGCACTTGCCAATGCACCCATTGCTGCACCTTCAGCGGGAGTGATATTACTTTGACTTGTGTCGGCATGATCAAGTTGCTCATCAACTTTGGGCTTTTTAGTGATTACGGAAATCTTATTTATTGGAAACCCACTATTTCTCAACTCTTCAAGCGCCTGTACTGCACGTTGTTGGCTGGAAAATATACCAATAGCATGTTGGAGTTTACCAGAAGCCATTTTGCCTCTCAAAAAGTACTGAATGAATCGACTTGGAGAGTTGCCATCGCTTGATTTGTTTTCACTGTTAACAATAAATGTGACGAGAAAGTGAGCATATAAGCTTAGTCGTAGCGTGTAAGAAGATTTTCCAACCGCTCTCTAACGCTAAAAGATATGAATTTCCCTAAAACATTCATTATTAATCGAGCAATGAAGATCACCTCTACAAAATAGTTGCTAAAGGCTTCTAGCCCTACAAGCCAACGATTTAAGCCAAATGGTACTTGGTCTCCATAGCCAATCCGAAAAAAAGTACCCATACTAAAATAGAGCATTCCCAAAAACTCTTTTTCACGATCGCCTTTTCGGTTTAGTAGCCATCCCCAATTGAGAATGTCTATACTCCAATAACAAATAGCGAAAAAAACTATTATTCCCAAACTAATGAGTAGCAACTGAGGCAGGTAAATGTGCCAACGGATTGTCCAAGGTTGATTCATGGCTGATTTAGTTTTCGGATCTCGGCGCTTTTGGTTGTCATCAATTCCCAAATTACCTGTAGTGAAGTTTCATTTGTTGATAGCAGTAGTGAAACTTTAACGAATTTAGTCATCTCCTCTCATTGATTTAGAATCAATCAAGCGGCAACATCATAACCAAGAAAAATGTCCTTTTATCAACTTAAGCACGCGATTGGCATATTTTCTAACCGTCAAAAGGTAGAACAAGCTCTAGATGAGCTAGAAAGCACTGACTTTCCAATGAGCAAAATTGCTGTGATCGCTAAGGCGGATAATTCGGATGAGTATCTTGAAAGCAATACCAAAAGCAATACCAGAAGTAAACTATTGACACGCGGACAATGGGCTTTCGCTGGAATGGTGACAGGTGGTGCAGCAGGTGGATTTCTCTCTACAATAGCTGGACTGCTTATTTTGCTAGTTCCTGGGGTTGGTCCTGCACTAGCAATAGAGAGCATATTAGTAGCGTTTCTGAGAGGTGGAATCGTTGCAACCGTCAGTGGTCTTGTTGGAGCGCTACAGGGGTGGTTCATTCCCACTGAACAAGCTCAGTTTTATGGCGATCGCTTTGATCAAGGAGATTATTTAGTGGTGATAGAGGCAACAGAAGCCCAAATCCGCATTGCCGAGCCAATTCTCAAGCGGTGGGGTGTTCGCAGTTGGCAGATTTATGATGCTTCCTAAGAGTTGATGTCGTAGCTTCATCGAGAGGAACAAAAGCTACGCGATCGCGCTTCTTGGAAAGAGTCTGGATTTAAACAACATGTATTTGTATTCTCAAAAAAGCGAAACGGTATAACAACTTCTACTCAAAAATATTGATTTCTGACGAAGTGATTTATAATTTTTTCAGCAATTGCTGGGCTATTTGCTGATTAATATTTTTCACATCAAAACGCTGGCTGGCTGTAGTCTGGGCATGATTGGCAATCATCGCAGTTTTTTCTGGCTCTTGTAAACAGGTAGTAATCATCTGTGCAAGTTCTTGGGATTTTCCTGGTGTAGATAAAAAGCCATTAATACCATGTTCTACTAATTCGATTGCACCACCGGCTTTTGCTGCTATGACTGGTTTTCCGCACAACATAGCCTCGACAATTACTCTACCAAAGGGTTCCGCAGCAGTTGAAGTATGCGCTACTAAGTCACATGCTGACATTAGTTGGGGAATATCCGAACGAAATCCTAAAAATTTAACTCGATTTTCCAGTCCTAAAGAAGCAATTTGTTGGTGTAATTTTTGGACATATTCTTGTTCTCCAAACAATGCATCCCCAACTAAAATTGCTGTTACTTGTTGAGGACATTGTTTCAGTGCTTCAATTAATATGTGTTGTCCTTTCCAAGGCGCAAGACGACTAAAGTGTCCAACGACAAATTTATTTTCTAGTCCTAGTTGTTGTCTGGTTTGATGAATTATAGATTTATCTGTTTGATAGTTTTGGGGATCAAAGCCGTTGTAGATAACTGTGGTAATGTCTGCACGTCCTCCCGCTTCGATAAATGCTGCTTTACTTGCTTGAGAATTAGCAATTACTAATGATGCCCGATTGGCAGCAGTCACAGCAATACGGCGGTTGGTTTGACTAAAATGTTCTGGTGAAAGAATGTCATGTAAATGATAAACCAAAGGACGCCCACTTAAAAAACTGGCGATCGCTCCCACAACTAATGCTTTTTGAGTGTTGGCGTAAATTAAATCATATTCACGGGCTGTTTGCACAACTTTAGTAAGTAAAGGTATGAGTTGTTCTAGACTTGCTAATCCTTGTGCAAAGGAACTTTCTTTGCGAACTTGGATGATTTGAGTTGTCAGAACTTGAACGGGAATCTGATTTTTTTCAAGTAAAGTTTTAAAATCACCATCAGCAAACAAACCAACTAAACAATTATCTCGATAAGGTTTGGCAATGTCTATGAGACACAGTTCTGCACCACCTGGTTTACCACTTTGGTCTAAAAATAAAATTTTCATATTTTACCCTTCACATTTTCAATATTAAACCTCTTGCAGTTATTTAATGAGTGCAAAAAGTGGGAGGTGAGATGCATGTTAAATGAATTTAATTTCTTGCAGCTACTTAAAATAATAGTCAGGCCAATATGACTTTCCTGACATCTTGCGCTATTTTAGACCAATCAAAATTAGCAGTAACATACTGACGACAGGCTTCTCTTGAAGGAGTTGGTATCTTTCTTAACAGCACTTGTTCTAATTTTTCCACAATGGCTGAAACTTCTGTACCAGAAGTAATTAATTGTGGTGAAAATTGTTCTAAAATTTCTGGCATTCCACCTACTGGAGTACACACAACGGGAGTACCACAGGCTAGAGATTCTACCACTGCTAACCCAAATCCTTCAAAACATTGACTAGGCATCACACTAACATCAGCAGCTTGATAAGCTATGGGCAAATCCTCATCAGGTAGAAATCCTAAAAATTTCACATGTTCATTGAGTCCTAATTCGATAGCTTGTTGTTGTAGTGCTGCTTGGATCGGGCCACGACCTGCGATCGCTAACCAAAAATCTGGTAATCTTGGTTTAATGATTGCTAGGGCTTCGAGTAATTTGTCGATTCCAACTCGATGCACTAAGCGGCGACTACTAAAAATAATCGCCCTATCTTGTGGCCAGCCAAGTTTGGCGCGAGCTTCGGCGCGTGATAAGTTAGACTGAAACTGATCAGTATTTACTCCACCAGGAATAATGTAAATTTTTTCCCAAGGAATTTGATACTGTTCGTGCAGTATTTGACCAAAGGCTTTACTCAAAACAATAAAGCGATCGCACTGATCATAAGTTCTTTTTTCGATCAGCTGGTGCTTAAAAAACACACTTAATTGTTGATGAACTACCTCTTGCTTACTTTCCGACGCCCAAGGGCCATGAAAGTTAAAAGTAATTGGTACTCCTTTGGGTAACAAATCTAATATCGGAAAGCTATACAAAGCAAAATGCAAATTAATCGCATCTGGCTTTCCCATTCTGGTTTTCTGGAAATTTTGGCGAATTGACCATAACCGTTTCCAAATCTGGCTATCTGGCGAAGCCAAATTAGTTAACTTCATCGGTAAACTAAGTTGAGTGTCCGGTAGACCTACTCCACATAGTTCAATCTGGTCTTGATTTTCTGCTAGTTTTTGAGTCAGGTCATACACATATCTCTCCAGTCCTCCTGGCGTTGTAGGAAACCAACCCACTCCCACGCAAAGAATGTATGCAGATGTTCTATTGTTTTTTTTGTTACTACTCACTTATATATCCCCAACCATAAATCGCTTGTGTTTGTATCTAGTTTTACCAGTTTTTGAGCCACCTTCTTTGAAAATAACAGGAAACTGATGGCTGTGGTGTTTCTATTTTTCGATGACGCACATAAATTAGTATTTGGTGATCATTCTTTGGATAGATTTATGTCAAAGATTTTTAGGTTTGAGATTTTGAATTTTTGATTGACTCCATAGATAAATCTAGGAACTTGTACCCTGGAATTATTAGTGAAAATCTTCTAACTATTAAACATTAAAATCTCTAAAATGAATTACTTAAATTTCTAGAATTTTTGATGACAATTTCAAGGTATAAAATTTAGATAAATCTAGAAAGAGACCTAATTTCAATGTATACAATTTATCTTCCTTTGGGGCAAAATTTTGAGCCTCGCTAAATGAGGGTCTAATACTTACAGAGAAGCCGGTGGAGGCTTTATCCTATGTCAAACATGTGACTTAAAACCCTAAACATTAAACTAACCAACAACTTTTTGCTTTGTCCGTGGAGACGGCACTCAATGGGGCGACGCAGGTAATTCCCTCCGGGACGCTACTTTGTAGACGCGCTATGCGCGGCTTCTCATAGAGTACGCCACCCGTGCCTCGTCAATCCAAAATCCAAAATCCAAAATTGGATGACTCCTGCATCTAACATGAGACCCAGGCATATTTTTACCTAATTAATAGCTGTTTAGCTAAAATTTTAACTAAAAAATTAGCTAGTTAATAAACAAAGATGCATTAATTCTTATCCAATTAGTGCTGAAATTAACATTTCACAGAGATATCGTATTCCTAAATTATTTGTTAACAGCTAAATCTCTAACAACTTCTGCAAAGTCGGAAATCTGGGTTTGCCAATTTTCACAACTCCCAATACTGCTCGGATAAGACAATTCAATTGACATTTAAATCCACCAGAGACGCGATATATCGCGTCTCTACAACCCCAAAATTATGACGAAAAATCTTATCCCTTGCAGTATTATCACAACTCCTACATACACCGATTGCGATCGCAATAGAATTATTACGAGAAATTCTTAGCTAAAATTAAAAAACTAATGTGGGTTTTGTAAATTTTTCATGAAATTAGCCATATTTACGGAAAATTTGGTTAGTTTTATTGATGAATATTGCATGAATGATAAAAAAATAAATATTTTTAACCAAACAGTTGTTTTGTGTTAACTAAAAATTAATTATTTATGTTTTAGTATAATTAGTGATTTCAGTACTGAGAATAATTTCTTAATAAATAAAAAATAAAATATAATTAATTACATAGTAATTATCCCAAAATACTAGTATTTACGTAAAAAATATAATTATGAGAAATAAATTTAAACGACAAATTAGTCAGCTATATTACCAACAACTAAGCAACATAAGAGATTTAATCCGTAAGCTCAATAACTTAATAATGAGAGGTAATTTCCGAACTCAAAGGAGATTGAAGTTCTTATTTAGCTTTATTGCTGGGTTGATCACTGTGACTCTAATTGCCATTTATTTCACTGGAAGAATTACATCTGGAACAAATATTGGCACAGCACCACCGACAATCAAAATCTACACAATACCAGAGGAAAGTACTTATACACCTTCTACAACAAACATATACACACCACCAGCAATAGATACTTACAAATTACCTGCAACGGATACTTTTACGCCATCAGCTACAAATTCTTACACAATATCTGCGACAAATAGTTATAAAACATCTTGGATAGGCAACTCCTTTGGTGGTAGTGACAAATGGGTACAAATCCAAGTAAGTGATATGTATGTTGCTTCTGATGGTACAGTCTACACCAATACAGATTGGGATGAAGCCGGAAGAGAAGTAGGAATTTACAAAAATGGAGATGTCATTGGTAAAGCTGATGACTTACATGGCTGGGGAAGAATGGGAGGAGATGCGATCGCAGTTGATCAAAAATATATGTATGTAGGGATGCAGCAATCTCCCGAAGGAAAAGCAGGAGAAGATTACCCCCCCAAAGGTACAACATGGTTTTCCATCAGACGCTATAACTTATCTGGAAAACCAGCACCTTTTCCCCAAGGGCGCGGCTGGGATAAAAGCATGTTAATAGTTAGTAACAAAGATAAAGTCACAGGATTAGCAACTGATGGAAAACAGTTGTATGCAAGTGACAAAGCAGCTAATTTGGTTCGTGTCTACAACACCGCTACGATGAAAGAAATACGTAGCTTTAAAGTAACTAATCCGAGCAAAATAGCTATTGACAAAAAAGGAAATCTCTGGATTATTCGAGATAAAAACCAAATTGGGCATTATTCACCAACAGGGAAGCAATTAGGTGCAATCACCAGTGTTGCTCAACCAAGTGCGATCGCAGTCGATAATAAAAACAGGTTGTTAGTTGCAGACAACGGCCCACGTCAGCAAGTATTAATCTACGACATAGCCAATAAACCCAAACAAGTAGGCACTTTTGGTACTCAAGGCGGTATTTATTCAGGGAAACGTGGCGAAATCGGAGATTTGAAATTTTACGGTTTGAGTGGAGTCGGTACAGATGCAAGCGGAAATATCTATGTTAGTAACGTTGGTTTCAATCGTTCTGGCGTAGACTTACGTAAACTCTCCCCATCTGGCAAATTACAATGGCAATTGCTAGGTTTACAATTTTTAGATAATGCTGATGCTGATGTTGGTACTGATGGCGCTAACGTCTTCACCAAAGATGAACATTTCGTCATGGACTACAGCAAAGGTAGCGGTAAAGAATGGCAATACAAAGGCTATACCTTAGATCGATTCCGCTATCCCAATGATGCCAGACTACACACCACACCCACCGCAGCCTTTGTCCGACGCTTGCAGGGAAAACGTTTGTTATATCTGTCTTCAGAAATGATGTCAGAACGCTTATTAATGTATCGTTTTGATGGAGAAATTGCCGTTCCCTGCGGTATATTTGGCAAAGGCAAAGAAGACTGGCTAGCCAACGAACCGACAAATAGTAGTTGGATATGGATTGATGCAAACGGCGACGGTTCACCTCAAGCCAACGAATATCAAGCCACGGGTGAAAAAGATGATTCTGTTTGGGGTTGGGAAATAGATAGTAAAGGAGATGTTTGGAAAGCAGCCGAAGACGGCTACATCAAACATTACCGCTTTGGCGGGTTAAATGCTCATGGTTGTCCGGTTTACAGTACCAAAACTGTGCAAAAGTCACCAATGCCCCAACCATTTAAAACTATTACCAGAATAAAATATTTCCCAGAACAGGATGCATTGTATTTAAGCGGTTATACTAGCGATCGCCCCAACATTGATGGTGATTGGGGATTGGTTGGCACAGAAATCATCCGCTATGATAATTGGAGCAAAGCCAAAAAAATACGTTGGCGCATAGCATTACCCTATGAAATCAAACGCGATCCCAAATTGCACATTAAAGCAATGGATGTAGCTGGTAACAGAGTGTTTGCTGTCAGCAGTAAAACCCCAGATGTATTTGTCTACGATGCCACCACAGGAAAACAAGTGCAACAGTTGAAACCTGGGCCGGAAGTTGGTAACGAAGTTGGCTGGGTTGACATACCCTTTGGGATTCGGGCTTTTCGTCGTTCCAATGGTGAGTATTTAGTGTTTGTGGAAGAAGATTTGAAAGCGAAAGTGATTATGTATCGCCTACCTGGATAGTAAATAGTTGACTTGAAAGTAACCTCACCTCATCCGATAGAACAGGGTGAGGTTTTTTCATGCTTGGTTGTGAAATTATTTAGTTTTTGGAGTTTCCTAAAAACTGTACTCGATCAAGGACTAGATGAGTCAAGGAAAAAATCTTATCGTAATTAATAAACAAAATTTATCTAATATTTTGGCTAGACAAGGAAGACAGAGGAGCGATCGCTAAACAATAATATTTAAGTGCGATATTAAATCATTTAAAAAACTGTTGTTTTACCCCGTAAAGCTTTCAGGCTCTCAGTCTGTTGTTGCACAGGTTCACTAATGCGATCGCACGCTAATTCACAAAACTCAAAAATCATCGGTCGGCAATCTCATAATAAGCACTAGTGCCTTTGACCTGATCTGAGAGTAACGATACATTTGTAAAACATTGTCTAATTTTTACATACTTCCTCAACATGCCTTATCTGACAGCGGCTAGTGCTATTCGTTCCCAGATTGCTGAATTTGCTCAAAGCTCAATTTTGTGGATAGATACAGAAGTAGCTGATTATAAAAGTAATCATCCGAGATTGTCACTGATTCAGGTACTAGACGAGGCAACAGATATGAGTGGCGATCGCATTTATCTTTTAGATGTATTAGAGTCACCGGATATTGTCGCTGATTTCATTAGTCAAATCATGACAAATTCTGCAATAGAAAAAGTCTTTCACAATGCTAGTTATGATTTGAAATTCTTGGGTAATAAAAAAGCCAAAAATGTCACTTGTACTTTAGAAATGGCAAAAAAAATTCCTTACTATATCCTGCCATTACCTAACTATCAACTGAAAACTCTTGCTGCCAAACTATGCAAATTCTTACATATTAACAAACAAGAACAAACCAGCGACTGGGGACAACGACCTTTGACTGAAGCACAAATAGAATATGCTTACCTAGACTGTATTTATCTGGCTCAAGTGCATTCACGCTTAATAGAATTAACCCAAAAAAGTAACCCGGAACCGCAAACAGAAGACTTAAGCGAACTCGCAAAAAAATATCAAGAAGTTGAACAAAATTGGAAAATAGTTAAATCAGAATATGAGCATTTACAAGAGCGCATCAAAAAAGCTATGCAAGCTCAAAATTTATCTGAGACTTTTGATTTAAAGTTAAATAGTTATGAACGTACAACTATAAAAGTAGCATTAACAGAATTAGCTAAATTAATCCAAACCAAAGGTATTGAACTAGATTTACCCATTACATTGACGCAGAAAATGCAAAAAGATTTGGGCGAAAATCTTGAACAATTATCTCTAGAGATAGAGAAAATACAAACTTGGCGCTTAAGCACTAAAACTGAAGAAGATAGTACTCAGGATCAGTAAATTCTGCAATATGATAATTTCATTAAGATTGTTATATAGCATTCCTATCCGATTTGTGAGAATCGCAGAGCTAAGATCCCCGACTTCTTAGAGAAGTCGGGGATCTTATCTCTCAGGAATGATTTAGGAATGCTATACCAATTCTCCTAAAAGATTAGAACTAACGCAAAATCTCTCTGCAAGAATCTTTCCTTTGTGGTTCATTTTTTAATCTCATAAAACTGCTATCTAAACCGCAAGCACATAAAGCCCAAAAATAAAAGACATTAGAAGATATTTTTACACATAATTTAGTATTGCTTTATTAATTAGAGATTTGTGAGTTTTTATTGTTAAATATAGAAAATAGTGGAACATTAATAAAACTGATTAGCACAATTTTTAGGAACATCTACTTATTTAGAATGACTTATGAAATTGTGGTTAGAGGAGCAAAAATTGACAAGAATAACAGTTAGCATCGCTACACTTATGACATTTATAGCCTTTGCAACTGTTTCTTGTGCAAGGAGTAATGAGGTATTAGTAACCGAAATTGGTGTTAGTCCTCCCAAGACTCCAACATCGAAACCATCAAAAGCAGGAGACTTCTATACTCAGGGTCAGTATAGACATATCAAAGGTGATGCTCAAGGTGCGATCGCAGCTTACACCGAAGCCATCAAGCTTAATCCCAAATATGCTGAAGCTTATAATGGGCGCGGACTCGTTCACTTTGATCTGGATGATAAGCAAAAGGCGATCGCAGATTACAGCGAAGCTATTCGCCTATTTCTCAACTATGCCGAAGCCTACAATAACCGAGGGAATGCCCGCGCTGCAACCGGAGATATCAATGCAGCAATTTTAGATTATAACGAAGCCATTCGTATTGCTCCCAATTATGCCGAAGCTTACAATAACAGAGGTAACGCCTACGCCGCTTTGGGCAAAAGAAACGAAGCGATCGCAGATTACGACCAAGCTATTCGCCTCAATCCCAAATATGCTGTTGCTTATAATAACCGAGGTAACGCCCGTTCCGCCCAAGGTGATAAACAACGGGCTATTAATGATTTTGATCAAGCTATTCGCTTAAATCCCAATTTTGCCGCCGCTTACAATAATCGTGGTAACACTCGCGCGGCGATTGGAGATAAACAAGGAGCCACTTCTGATCTCAAACAAGCAGCAAATATTTTTCAAAAACAAAAGAATACGGATTTATATCAACAAGTGATGCAAAATATCAACAATCTTCAGCGTTAGTCCACTTCTGTAGAATAATGATTTCCTAAGCGTTTAACAAGTCATTATTATGAACCAAAATAAGCGTCAGGCTTACTGGCGTGCAAACACGGCTTTGATTAGAAATCTTCTGCTTGTTTGGGCGTTTGTATCCATTGGTTGTAGTATTCTGCTTGTGCAGCCATTGAACAATTTACGTATAGGTGGTTTACCTGTCGGCTTTTGGATGGCGCAGCAAGGTTCAATTTTTATTTTTGTGGTGTTAATTTTTGTCTACGCCGTGCAGATGGATAGACTTGATCGCCAATACGGTATCAAAAGGAGAGACAAATAATGTCAGTTGAAGCTTGGACTACTTTATTTGTTATCCTTTCTTTTATTTTATATCTCTACATCGGTTGGCGAACTCGTGTTCAAGATAGTAAAGGCTTTTTCGTCGCCGATCACGGTGTTCCCTCCCTCGCTAATGGTGCAGCAACTGCGGCTGATTGGATGTCAGCCGCTTCGTTTATTTCTATGGCGGGGTTAATCTCTTTTTTGGGTTACGACGGTTCAATTTATTTGATGGGTTGGACTGGCGGTTATGTCTTGTTGGCTTTGCTACTAGCCCCATATCTGCGGAAGTTTGGTAAATATACAGTTCCTGATTTTGTTGGCGATCGCTATTACTCTAATGTCGCCCGTGTAGTTGCAGTGATCGCTGCGATTTTTGTCTCAATGACTTACGTCGCTGGACAAATGCGCGGTGTGGGAATTGTATTTAGCCGCTTTTTGCAGGTAGACATCAGTACTGGTGTTGTGATTGGGATGGTGATCGTCGGTTTTTTCTCAGTGTTGGGAGGTATGAAAGGTATCACCTGGACTCAGGTAGCCCAATACTGCGTATTAATCGTTGCTTACTTAATTCCGGCTATTGCGATCTCTTTACTGCTGACTAAAAACCCTATCCCGCAATTGGCGTTTGTTTTTAGTGATATTGTCCCGAAACTTAACCAAATCCAAGTTGACCTTGGTTTCCAAGAATATACGAAACCGTTCGTAAATAAGTCAATGTTGGATGTTTTATTTACTACTGTTGCTTTGATGGTGGGAACGGCGGGATTGCCTCATGTAATCGTCAGATTTTATACAGTGCCTGATGTGCGGTCAGCACGTTATTCTGCGGGTTGGGCGTTGTTAATGATTGCATTGCTGTATACAACAGCACCTGCTTTGTCAACTTTTGCCCGCTATAACCTCATTGATAGCCTACACAACAAAACAATTGAGCAAATCCATCAGTTTGATTGGGCGAAAAAGTGGGAGAATACCAAGTTACTCACCTTTAAAGACAACAACAATAATGGGCGAATTGAATTAACACCAGATAAAAAAACCAGTGAGATTACCATTGACCCAGATATTATCGTGCTTTCCACGCCAGAAGTGGCAAAATTAGCACCTTGGGTAATTGCTTTGGTTGCAGTCGGTGGTTTAGCAGCAGCTTTATCGACAGCATCGGGATTACTGTTGGTAATTTCCAGTGCGATCGCTCATGATATTTATTACCGGATGATCAATCCCGGAGCTTCTGAATCCCGGCGAGTCATGGTAGGTAGAGTCATGGTTGGCTTTGCGATCGCGATCGCTGGTTATTTTGGCGTCAATCCACCTGGGTTTGTGGCTCAAGTAGTGGCGTTTGCTTTTGGTTTAGCTGCGGCTAGCTTTTTCCCAATCATTATTTTAGGAGTATTTGACAAGCGGACAAACCGAGAAGGAGCGATCGCTGGTATGGTGGTTGGCTTGTGCTTCACTATCTTTTATATAGTCGGGGTGAAATTCTACGGAATGCAACCTTGGTTTTTCGGAGTCTCTGCTGAAGGAATTGGGACTCTTGGTATGTTAATCAACTTTGTCGTCACTTGGAGCGTTTCTCGACTCACACCACCTCCACCACTAGAAGTCCAAGAAATGGTTGAGGTGTTAAGAACCCCTGGTGATGAACCACCAGCGATTGCAGAACTCGATGAAGATCATCTTGATTAAGATTGAGTTATCAGTTATCGGTTGTTAGTTGTTTAAAGAGAACAGGGATAGATGTATCCCTTGAAGCCGTGATCAAGTCTGTGGATTTTGAATTGACTCCACGCATAAATCTGCTTTCTTGTACCCTGCTCGAAATTATCGATCAAGGATGAAAAGGTAAAGGTTCGTTGATGATTCCCAAACTGTGCGTTTAATAAGCTCATAGTTTGGGAATTATAGATCTGTTCAGCTAAGTAAATTTTGATCAAACTACTGTGTCTTTTTTCTCTATCCAATGGCGTTTGTCTTCTATATTTTTAGTAATATTAATCTTATCTGCTTGTCAACGACTCCATTCTGATAATAAGCGCTTAGAACCACTACCACAAGATCCATTTGTACAAGTTTACTTCAACCATTCTCAGTCTTCCCAATATTTAGAACCTTATCGTCAGCAAACTCATCAGGGGGATGATTTAGAGAAATTAATTGTTGAGACTATTTCCCAAGCAAAATCAACAATTGATGTAGCGGTTCAAGAATTACGTTTACCTAAGATAGCGCAAGCGCTTGTAGATAAACAAAAATCCGGAGTCAAAGTCAGAGTCATTATAGAAAATCTTTATAATCGTCCTTGGAGTAGTTTTAATGTTAACGAGGTGAAGAAATTAGAGAAAAGAGAACAGCAACGCTATCAAGATTATCGGTTATTTGCAGATAGTAATAAAGATGGAAAACTAAGTATAGAGGAAATTAACAAAACAGATGCTTTAGTAATCTTAAATCAAGCCAAAATACCTTTGCTTGATGATCAGGCTGATGCTTCTAAAGGTAGCAGTTTGATGCATCATAAATTTGTAGTTGTGGACAATCGCTTTGTAATTGTCACCTCTGCAAATTTTACTATGAGTGATATACATGGCGATTTTACTAATACTAATAGCTTGGGTAATGCTAATAACTTATTAAAAATTTACAGTCCCGAATTAGCAGATTTATTTACAAAAGAATTTAACTTGATGTGGGGTGATGGAGTATCGGGTAAATCAGACAGTAAGTTTGGTTTACAAAAACCCTTACAAAATTCTCACCGAATTATCTTAGGTGATAATCAAATCACAGTTAAGTTTTCACCTAACTCTCCCACGCAAACTTGGCTACAAAGCAGTAATGGGTTGATTGGAAACACCTTAAGTTCAGCTAGTCAGTCTATAGATATAGCATTATTTGTCTTTTCGGAACAGCGTTTGGCAAATATACTTGAAATCCGGCACAACAATAACGTGAAAATTCGCGCTTTAATTGAACCAGGATTTGCCTATCGTCCCTACAGTGAAGCATTAGATATGATGGGCGTAGCTCTGAGTGAAAAATGTAAAAATCAACTTGATAATCAACCTTGGAAAAATCCTATTACAACAGTAGGCGTACCTGTTTTAGCAAAAGGTGATTTATTGCACCACAAATTTGCTGTTATTGATCATAAGACAGTAATTACAGGTTCTCACAACTGGACAAAAGCAGCCAATAACGGGAATGATGAGACACTTTTAGTAATTGAAAATCCCATTGTTGCTGCTCATTACCAGAGAGAATTTAACAGACTTTATGCGAATTCTAGATTAGGTATTCCACCAAAAATTCAGCAGAAAATGAAATCACAGTCAAAACAGTGTCAGAAATAATTTTTATTAAATATATTTAATATATTTAATATATTGTACAGCAATCCTAAAGTTAGTTGTGACAATTAAGAGGATAAATTCCCAACAACTTCTGTGAAGTAGGGGAGCTTATTTTTCACAAATGATTTAGAAATGCGATCGCAGCTACTGAAGACGCAAAATTATTTACCCAATAGCAACAATACTATATATTTGTTTTTAATTGAGCGAAGCGTCTATACCCATACATCACATACAATCATTTTCAAGCTATCTATTTTGATTGCTCTTAATAAATGGTTATAAAAATTCAAAATACTTATTATTAGAATAATTTATTTTTATTTTTATAACAATGTTGATTAAATAACAATATACCATCAATTAAATTGAGTATTATATAAATTTAAGCAAAAATAGTTTTGATATTGATTTTAATATTTCTGCTATTTTGAAAGTAAAAACTTACCTAAGTGTCGCAATAAGTCGATTTTTATAACAGTCCTATATGTATGATTTGTGAAAAATGCTTTTAAGGAATGATCTACATAAATACGAAGTGGCTACTTACCCTACACCGTAGGGCATAGCCCTGTCCTTCTTGTAGAGTAGCTGGGTAAAGCCCGTCTACAGAAGTCACGTCACTACATATGGTAAGTGCGTAGCGACTTCTGGTCAATAGAGGCTTGGCTTTGTGTCTATGGGCCTAACTGTAAGGATAGAACACAAAATACATTAAGAAAGAGAGAGAAAATAATAGAGATTTGTTTATTTTTAGCATTTGAAGACTAAAAATAAACTCAAAAACTAACGTAATTTTTCAATGAGGATCTAAAATTCATGGACTACAACCAGATTCTAAATTTCACATCTCTTAAAACACAGTACTGAGACTAGTGCAAGGTGGCAAAAATAAAGATTTTTGAGTACGTAAATGTAGGATTTTGAATTCCTTGGAAGTATGACTATTTCAAGATAAAAGTCCCAATAATAATTTTGTCAAATGTATATTCTGTTGTTGAAAAAAATTCTCTAAGAAGTTTGGAATAGAAGTAAATTTTTAAATAGGTATTGTCCAGTTAATGTAAGGATATAACAATATCTTAATATTCATTAGTTGCATATTTAACTACAACGCTTGACATGAATTTATTGTAATGTCAGCCATTTATTTTCATCAGATAGATCATGCTATGAAGCGAAGTTAAATAGCCTAGTTAAAATAGGATTATGTGCTGATGGCTAACTTGATTCTCTCCTCAAAGAGTATGCTGCTTTCAAAGAGAGCAGATATTTATGCGGAGTCCAAATATGAACAAATATGCTGGGCTGTCACAGTCACAAATGAGTAAAGTTTTTCTATTGGCAAACTCCAATGAAAAACTTTTGAGATTTAAAATCCAGAGGTATCAATGAATTTTACTCCTTTTAGCAAACAGACAAATCAATATAAATTACTTAAACAAAGGCCACAATGGCACGGAGAGAACATTATGGACACCAGTATTGAAACTGAAGATTTAACAATATCAGATTCTTCAGTAGATACAAGAATTTTCAGTCAATTAAATCGTGGTCGTGTGGCTATTTTTATTGATGGTTCCAGTCTATTTTATACAGCTTTACAATTGGGCATTGAAATTGACTATGCCAAACTACTTTATTGTTTAACAGAAGGTGCAAAACTATTGCGTGCATTCTTTTATACAGGCGTTGACCGCAATAATGACAAACAGCAAGGTTTTCTTTTATGGATGCGTCGCAATGGTTATCGTGTAGTTACCAAAGAATTAGTCCAGTTTCCAGATGGTTCTAAAAAAGCCAATCTAGATGTAGAAATGGCAGTAGATATGATCAATTTAGTACCCTATTACGATACTGCGGTTTTAGTGAGTGGGGATGGAGATTTGGCTTATGCTGTCAATGCGATCGCCTACAAAGGAGTACGAGTAGAAATTGTCAGCGTCCGCTCAATGACTAGTGATAGCTTAATCGATGTTGCTGACTGCTTCATTGATTTGGACACAATCAAACAACATATTCAAAAAGACCCTAATTCTGCTTATAACTACCGACCTCTATCCAACACCAGCGTACAGTAGACAATTTCCTGATCAATTCATCCTCATCTATACTGGTATCTTGCCAGAGCAGTAGATATTTTGTGAAGTAAACTGCTCTTAATTTGTTATGTGCATTTTACTCGTCTCTAACTCAAATGGATATTTTAATCGTTGAGGATGAACCGGAAATTGCTCAGTTGATCCAACACTCTTTAGAAAAAGAAGGTTTTGTCTGTCGTACTTGTCGCGATGGAAATACTGCTTTGCGGATGTTTCAAGAGCAAACACCAGACTTAATCATTCTGGATTTAATGATTCCTAGCTTGGATGGACTGGAAGTTTGTGCCAGAATTCGCCAAAAACCAGGGATAAAAGACCCGTATATATTGATGCTGACAGCCAAAGGTGAGGAAATAGATCGAGTGATTGGCTTATCCACTGGGGCTGATGATTATATGGTTAAACCCTTTAGCCCTAGAGAGTTAGTTGCTAGAGTCCGCGCTCTTTTACGACGTAGTCTACGGGGCGCTAGTCAACATCAAATTTATCGTACGCAACATTTTACAGTAGATGTAGAACAGCGTACTATCAGTCGCCAGATAGATTCTCAGCCACCAGAAATTTTGGAGCTAACAACTCTAGAATTTAATTTGTTGAGTACTTTTGTTAGCAGTCCTGGTCGAGTTTGGAACCGCACCCAACTAATTGACAAGCTATGGGGTGATAACTTTTATGGTGACGAACGGGTGGTAGATACTCATGTAGCGCGGTTGCGAAAAAAAATAGAACCAGATCCTGCTAACCCCACTTTTGTTAAAACTGTTGTAGGCGTAGGTTACAAATTTGAAGACCCTAATGTAGTGTGAAGTTTTAACATGATTAACAAGGGTTGGCGATCAACAAAGTCCTTACCTTTGGCAACTCGCTTATTTTTCTCCCACTTAGTAGTGATGATTGTGGGGGTACTCGCCCTTGTAATCATCAGCAAGCTTTCTTCTCCACGTTTTTTTGTCCTCCACTTAGAGCAATTAGAAAAACGAGGTTACAGATTATTTCATATCCGTACAGAATTAGTTGACGGATTTGAAGGCGCTTGGAGGCGCAGTACTGTCTGGTCAGTGATTGTCGGTGGTACAGCAGCAGGAGGCTTAAGTTTCTGGGTTTCTAGGCGCATTATGCAAGGCTTGAGTCAGATGGAAAAAGTTACTCAAGAGTTTGCTACAGGTAGACTGAATGCTCGACTACCGATGTCAGACATTCCAGAACTCAATAGATTGGGAACAAGTTTCAACCGTATGGCCGCAAGCTTAGAAGGAGTAGAAAAGCGGCGACGGGAATTAATTGGAGATATGACTCACGAATTGCGGACACCTCTGACAGTAGTACGTGGTTACTTAGAGGAACTAGCTGATGGGAGCATGGAACCCTCCCCAGAAATTTATGTGCGGTTAGTTAGAGAAACCAAACGCTTAGAGCGATTAGTAAATGACTTGCAAGAACTTTCCAAAGCAGAAGCCGGTTATTTGCCAATTAATATCAAATCTCTCAATATACGTCCCTTATTAGAGTCATTAGTAACTAGGTTTGCTGATCAATTGCTCGAAGATGGGCCAAGTCTACAACTGAAGTGTCCAGCCGAGTTACCTCTTGTCTTGGCAGATATTGATCGCACAGAACAGGTGTTGGTAAACTTAGTCGGGAATGCAGTACGCTACACACATCAAGGTACAATTACTATCCAAGCTTGGGTTGATGATTCAAAACTCTGGATAGCAGTCATTGACACAGGCATGGGCATAGCACCAGAAGATTTACCCCATATATTTGAACGCTTTTGGCGAGCTGACAAATCTCGCGATCGCCACTCCGGTGGTACTGGTATAGGTTTAACCATCTCTCGCCGCTTAGTAGAACTACAAGGCGGCTACATGGAAGTAGAAAGTGAACTTGGAGTAGGAAGCACCTTTCGTTTTTCCCTACCTTTATCCGGGGATCGGGGGTCGGGGGTCGGGGATAAAGGGATAGGGGGGACACGGGAGAGAATAAACAGTAATAAACAGTAATGCTCCATTTCCCGATCCCGGATCCCCGATCCCTTAACCTAAGCTTGTACTATTTTTAACTCAAGATTTACTGAAAATGTTTTACTTTATCCACAAAGCCGTGCGATCGCTGTAGTAAAATACGGCAAACCTATAGATTTTTAGATGTATATAAACTGCAAGTTATCCAACAATTGTTGCTGAGTAGATTCGGCGTTGCAAGTGGCATACATCTATACATCGAATCGTTACGGGATGTGAGGATTACAAATGCTTGAGTCTATTACTGTTGCTTGGTTATTACTATTTTTTGGTGATTTTCTTTCCACTTTTTGTTACCATGTGCCAGAACATGTTTTTGGTAGCCTACATATTAAAACCCATCACTCTGCCAAAAAGAACTTTCGCCACTACGCAATATTGACTGTTAATGCTTTAGTTCTCTTAGATGGTATTTTAGGTGCTTTGCCATATTTATTAGTAGCTATATTTTTATGGAATTTATCTCCGGTTGGTGTTATCTGTGGGCTATTGTTTGGTCAGTTTCATGTATGGTGGAGACATACCAGTGTCATGGATTGGCAAACTCCCAAATTTGTAACCAGCTTGTGCCAAGTTTTATTTATCACAACTCCCGAAGTACACTGGCAGCATCATCAAAAAACTAACTTAGGCTACGGCGATATTTTCACATTTTTCGACCAACCTGCAAAAATTTGGTTGCGTTGGCTACGTTTGCTGAGGCTACATTTCAAATATTCACGCATCTAAGTACAACGTTTCATTAATTCGTAGCGAATTATATGCGGAAATACTCTGCGTCCCTCTGCGTTTAAGACCGCTACGATTTTACGCAAGGTTGTACTAAGCTCAATATATTTCGGTTAAAGGGAGAAAGGTGTTTCTTGGTTCCTTTACCCTTTAACCTTTTGCCAAGCTGCACTTAGATAACATTAATTAAATACAAGACATCGACACAAAACAGTCATAACTACTTCATATCCAATTGATAGTTTATAAATAATTACTGATAAATTCACTTTAAAATCACAGACTATGTACCTTGAATTAAGCCATAGCCAGGCATTATCTACAATTATTTTTAACTATAAATAATTGGTTGATAAGTGCCTTAAGAATATTGATTGGAAAAAATTTTATATTTGAAAATAAAAGTCGAATTTTTGTAATACAAAATATTAATGTTGATTGAATATGTATATTATTTTTCTGGCTGGATTTTTCGTAAGTTTACTGACTTTGTCTGGTTGGGTTGCGATCGCCTACCTTTTTCCGAACAATCATTCTCATGATTAAAGAAATGAACTATGTAACAAGAATTTTAGCGAACCTGCAAATTTCCTCTCGGATTGGTTGCTGTGTCAATTCCGAGTGTCTGGATTTCTAAGGTACTGCAAATTTGCTACCCAATTTATTGGTTAATTCTCAAGATAAAAGCCCTAATTTTGGAGCATTTTCAGATTTAAGTTAGCTGTTGCCAATATCGATAAGCAGTATATGCCATCGTTACAACTCCAGTGACAATCGCTGATTCATCAATTTCAAATAGGGGATGGTGGAGTGGATAATTGATGAGCCGCTCTGGGAAACCCACACCTAAACGAAACATACTACCTGGAGAGTGTTCTAAATATATAGAAAAATCTTCTGCACCAAGGGAAGGTTCAGGTAAAACTTGGACGCGATCGCTTCCCCAGGCTTCTTCTGCGGATGATTGTAATAACTGTGTCAGGAAGTAATCATTCTGCACACTAGGAACTCCCTGACGATAGTTAACTTCATATTTCGCACCATAGGAATTGCAGACACTAGCAACTAATTTTTCAATCCAGTTGGGTAAATTAGCACGGGTTTCGGGATGAAGCGATCGTACTGTTCCCAATAACTGAACTTTGTCAGCAATCACATTCGGCGCTCTACCACCGTTAATTTTGCCTATGCTTAACACTACTGGACGCAAAGGATTCTGTGTGCGGCTAATTGCTTGCTGTAGTGTAGTAATAACTTGGGAAGCAATCCAAATAGCATCGATTGCTTCGTGGGGACGAGCACCATGTCCTGATTCGCCCATAATAATAATCTCTAGATCATCCGCCGCCGCTGTCAAGGCGCCATAACGTACACCTATTGAACCTGCGGGGATTGAAGGGAAAACATGAACACCCAAAACACCACTAACTTGATCCATTGCTCCATCTGATACCATCCAGCTTGCTCCTTGAGCAATTTCTTCGGCTGGCTGAAATAAAAATCGTACTTTCCCAGGAATCTCTTCGCAAATCTGAGACAAAATCATCGCAGTTCCCAAACCGACTGTGGCGTGAACATCATGACCACAAGCGTGCATCACACCTTCTGTACGAGAAGTGAATTCTACATCGGCACGTTCCTGTATGGGTAAAGCATCCATATCAGTACGAATTGCCAAAATTCGTTTATCCTCACCAGTACCTTGCAATTCTGCGATCACACCTGTTTTACCTACTCCTTCTTGTACATGTAGTCCACTGGAAGATAAAACTCCAGCCACAAAGGCGGCTGTTTGATACTCTTGACCGCTAAGTTCTGGGTGAGAATGGATATGGCGACGAATTTCTATTAGACGTGGAGCGATCGTTGTTGCTAAATCTTTAATACGACTAAGCATTTTTCTATGATTTTAAAGTCTTTAATTTAATGATAAAGAAGTGTTAATCTACAAATAACTTTTATTCACAACAACGAGTGTTACTGAGTAAAGTTAATGTAAAATAATTGACAAAATACTTTTACATTTAAAGTGTTCCGCAGTCAAGAGTAATTTAGCTTGTTTTCTGTTTATAGCTCTTGCTAACTTTTTATACAAAAATATTAATAAGTGGATGGAAATAAGTGGAAACCAACATTCCAACCACTTAAATTTAGTCGGAGAGAGATTTTGAGATTTTTGTGTTTACTTGTCAATCTGTAGAACAGGTTGAGCCATTCATGTTATTTTCGGTAAATTTGTTACACTGCCTTGGAGAAAAACGCTGTAAAGACCACCAATAAGGCTTATTAGAAGTGATGACACCATTGGATAGAGTGGTGACTCGGAAATTTGCGCCTCGATAATTAGTAAATTGTTCTCTAGCCCCCTTCAGGTTAGCACCTTCGAGATTGGCACCAATAAAACCAGTAAAACTCAGATTAGTATTGTCTAGGGATGCTCCTTTAAGATATGTACCTGTAAAAGAAGCAGCTGTGAGATTAGCTCCAGTTAATGTAGCGCTTTCTAGATTTGCACTTGTCAGATCGGCATTGGTAAGATTAGCACCAGTTAAAATAGCTGCTTTGAGATTAGCTTCGCGTAAATTTGCTCCAGTTAAGTTAGCTTTACTTAAATCAGCACCACTTAAATCGCACCGAGGACAAGAACCTGATGCTTTTAGCTGGTCTAAATCTAGTTGGTTAAAAGCAAAAGCCTGCTCTGTAACTCCAATACAGGCTAACAAGGCAGCTGTGGCGATCATCTGGAATTTCATGTTTTTTACAGTAATTTCAAAGTTGAGAATTCACTTAGGTGATGTACTGCTATCATAATAGGATTGATACAAAAATTGTCGGTATAAAGCAGACATCAAGAAACTGTAAAACTACTGTAAAACCTGGTGATTTTACTAGTCAAAACCAAACTAAAGTTTATAAAATAAAAAGCATCAAACATTATACTGAAACTCTATAGCCAACGAAATATTGCATTCCCCCAAGCCAAAATAACTAAAAGGCAAGGGGGAATTCTTATTTTTGAGTATTATATTTTGCTGATATTGGGCATAGGGAACAAGAGAAGGGGGACTTATCAATTCAAAAGTCAAAAGTCAAAAGTCAAAATTAAGAACTTTTGACTTGTTTAGCCCAATGCCCGATCTCCTTTTCAATCACGCCATCCTAATAAGCGCAATCCAGGCACAACTAGGTAATGACTCACTCCCAACCAAAAACTAATTACAACACCTACCAAACCAAAAAAACCTATTTTCCACAATAATTCGTGCCAGTTATTGGTAGGGCTAAAAAAGTCATCGAATATGGTCAGTGGTAGACCAACATAAAGCAAAAATGCAAACGGTAGTGCTGTACCAAAAGCAGTAACTATAGCATGAACTATATGATGGCTACGCAGACCTAAGCCCAAGGTTAGCAGTGAAACTGCGGCTAAAATCAAGGCTATCAATCCTTCACCATCTTCTTTTGGTGTGATTAATTGCAGAATGAACCAGCCAAATCCATAGCCAAAAATTCCCATCAACGATGCAGCTAAAAACCGTCGTCGCTGTCCATAACCTCCGGCTGTGACTATTCCCCACGCAGTACCTAACCCAGCGCCGGCAAAAAGAAGAATCTCTGATCCCAACACAGACTGATTGTTCCCTAACAACAGAGATAATTGATTAGATAAGGATTCGCCAACTTGTTTTCCCCATTCTGTGTAATTGGCTAAAACATAACCAAAAAAAGTACCCCCAGCAGCGCCAACACTGGTGAGAATCATTGTCCAAACAGTATCCAAACAGGCGCGAATAACTTTAGCGATCGCACCAAATACAAAAAGAATTATTTGACCAATGGCTTGGGCAAAATTAACAACAGAGTTTTGAATTTGTTTTCTTAAATCAGAGAAATATCTGAGAATTGGAGATAATCGAGTGTTAGTGAGAACTAAAGTAATGTTGCGACTATTTGTTTTGCTTGTCTTGTTCGTCCCTACAGGATTTGGTAGTGATTGATCAATCTGTGCCAAACGTCTTTGGATGACAGCTGTGTTTTCCGGACGCGATCGCGCTTCTTCTTGCATCATTTCATCGAGCAAATCTGCTAACTGCGGGTGAACACGACATTGTGAACGCCAGTGCAACTCTCCCGTCAAGGGATCTTCTAAGTCCACTGGATGCTTACCCGTCAGCAACTCAACCGTTGTCCTACCCAAAGCATAAAAATCAGCGCTGGGTTCAACATGACCTCCCATCACTTGTTCTGGTGGACTGTAACCAGAAGAAAACAACTTTGTAGATCGTGGTTGAGAAATAACATTTGTGGCAGCAAATTGTTTTGCGCCACCAAAATCAATCAGTACCAGCGGATTTGCTTCTTTGGCTTTTCTCTGATCAAGGGGGGATTTAGACAGAGTACGCAGCATCAAATTAGAAGGCTTGATATCACGATGAATAATATTGCGTTGGTGCAAATGCCGTAAAATTTCCACAGCTTGGCTTAACCAAGCCAACACCAAATCTTGTGGACATCCTTGAGGATACTGCTTGTATAATACTTCCTCCAAAGTTTGACCATTAATTTTTTCCATTACCAAACAAGGTAGAGTCTGCTGTCCCTTTCCATGAACCCAAATGCGTTGAAAATAACCATCTGACTCGACTTTGGGAACACCAGGATGTCGCAAACTACTCAAAACAGATGCTTCTTGAGCAAACAACTCTCGTGCTTTTGGTGAATCTTCTACCAACACCTTTAGCACCCTTTGGGTTTGAGTTTTTTGATCCCAAACTGTGTAAATTTGGGCAAAACCTCCCGATCCCAAGCGTCTCAAAGGGACATAGCGATCTATCAGCTGTAGAGGCGCACCACAGCAATGGCAGAATTTGTTCCCCCAACGCTGAGGATAGGGACGCTGACAGTCTGGATTGATGCAGTGAATTTCAGTAGTGTTGAACACAACCGCTCAAAGACAATGGCTGAGTTGATTATAATCACCTGACCGGGGATTGGGGATAGGGGTAACGGGGATCGGGGAAAGGGGAAAGGGGAGTGTGGGGTGTGTGGGGTGTGTGGGGTGTGTGGGGTGTGTGGGGTGTGTGGGGTGTGTGGGGTGTGTGGGGTGTGTGGGGTGTGTGGGGGACAAGGGAAGGGAGAATAACCGATCCCCGATCCCCGATCCCCGATCCCTGATCCCCAATCCCCTTTCCCTAACAACTAAACCCATCCCAAGCCATGGGAAAAGTATGTTCTAAGACGGAGGAATAGTCTTGATTGTTGCTATAAGTTTCTTCATCTAAGACTTTAACGACTTTATTATATATTTCGTCTGCTTGTTGAGGAGAATCGCCGATGCTGGTTAAGCCTAGCTTACCAAACTGGGACAGGCAACCCATCAAATGAAAAACTGTACCTGTTTCTGTGCCGGTGTCAAAGTGCAGCCTGTGATGGGCGATGATGTCCATTAAGTCGTTGGGTAAGAGTCCTCGATAACGATCTTTTTGCAGGTTGTCGGTGGCGATGTAGTATTTGGGACGTCCTTGCTGGGAGTAAAACAAGCCTGTAGAAAAGTCGTAACGTCCGTTGGTTAATAATTTTAAGGTCATAAAGGGATGAGTGGTTCCGCCTTTACGCAGGTTAATTTCTATTGCTTGGAGATCCCATTGTCCATTGTCTTGCTCAACAGCGATAAAATCGACTCCAAATCGTTCGAGTGCGCCTTTTTCTGCCAATTTCATGCCAATTTTTGTGCCTAATAATTGCAATTGGACACGATAGGCTTCATCCGCAGGAAATCGACAACCAAGATAAACCTGTCCATCCGGGCCGCCAAGAATTTGGTCATGGGTAGAAAGGATTTCCACTTCGCCTAGAGGTGTAATTCGTCCTTGGACACTGGGCGATCGCTTGACTTCACCCTCCACAAATGCTTCTACAATTGCGCCTAACTCACTAATGCGTCCTGAAAAGTTTTCCCATGTCTCTTGGCTAGTTTGAAAACCCATTTTTGGCAAGCGATCGCTAATTGCTGCTAAACGTTCAGCATGAGAACCATTCGGAGGCGCGATATTTGCCACTGGTCTTAAGTCTAATAGCGCATTTCCTTCTCCTGAAAAGCCTTCGTTGAGCTTGACAACCATTCTTTTTAATGTTGGCTGGCGTTCCCATAATTGCACAGCAGCTTCTTCCAAATCAGCAATACTATGAACTAATTCACTACCATCTGGATATGGCACGACCGTTTCTGCAAATATTTGACGGCTACCACTTTTTGTTCCCCAAATTTGCAATTGTGGTGCCGCAGCATATAATGGCACATTTAATTTGACAGATAATTCTGCTTCTAATGGTGTTGAGTTGTAGCAGATCATGAATGATTTGTCTAGCCTTAACGCCTGACGAATGCGATGCAGCAAACGGGGACGTTCTAAAATTTTTTGACTGAGGGGTTTTAAGGAAGAATCATAGGTGGAAAGTAATAGCAAACGATTGCGAGCATGGGAAAAGGGTATGCCTGGTAACAGTTGTAAATAATAGTCGATAATACTAGGATGTAACGGCACAGATGTGACATAAATTAATCTATTGCGCGGATTCCACAAACGAATCAGTGAGAATAATAATCGCTCTTCATAGTGTTCGTAACCTTCGACTTTTTTGAGTTCTCGCTGATCAATACTAAGAGAGGGAATCACTAATATATCTACATCACTACTTTCGGTAGGGCCTTCAATACTTTGCCAGCGATCGCGCAAAGTTAACTGAAGAAATTTGAATGGGTCAGCTTGCTCTACATCAGATAAGTTTAATGTTTGCATAATTTTACCCCTGTGCTCCTACTTTGCTCCCTCAGCAAGATTTCCTAATTTCACATATATCCTAAGTAATAAACTAATGCCGATTGTATGCAACACTTCTTAGAAATTAATTGGTTTATTGCTGAATTTTTACGAGGTTGCATAAAAAAAATCAGTAAAAAAGTGGTTGTTGAGAATCGGGATCAATATATAGTAAATCATCCATTAAATACGGCTAAAAAACAAGAGTTAATTTTATTGCCAAAGTAATACTTAGTGGAAATAATTTTTCTTAACTAGGTTTACTTCTTAAGATTGATATATTTTTATTTTTGTTTATATCTTGAGAATGATAAATTGCCATGACTTAACAGTTAATTTAATTACTGAGAGGAGCGATTTTTAATCCAGGTAGATTTTTATAGTGAGGTTATTTAACAAGGAGCGTACTAGTGGTGTGAGGACAAGCTCTTTATCTACATACTTTTTTTCTAGAGAAAAGTGGTAAGCAAAGAGTTCAATTTTTTAGATTAAAAAATTTGAAGTTCGCCTATGGTAACAGGGTGCAGTCATCAGAACTAAACCTTGGATTGAATATTCGATCCAAGGTTAGTTTTTAAGGAATGGTTCTATGAGTGGGGACTCACAACTGTCCGCCCATAAATTAATTAGTAGCTGATTGTAACAATTAACAAACAACAAACTAATAATAATTCAAGGAGAAATATATGTCAGAAGAAAAACCATTACAACCACCACAGCATCAAGCACAACAGCCAGGTATTGAGTCAGAAATGACACCCAAACCCCAAGCGGATGATTCTCAGTATCAGGGGAGTGGCAAATTAAAAAATAAGGTAGCGCTGATTACTGGTGGAGATAGTGGTATTGGTCGCGCTGTGGCGATCGCCTTTGCAAAAGAAGGTGCAGACGTGGCGATCGTTTATCTCAATGAACATGATGATGCTAAAGAAACTAAACATTTGGTAGAAGCACAAGGACGAAAAGCATTTACTATCTCTGGCGATGTTGGAGATGAAAATTTTTGTCAGCAGGCTATCCAACAAACGATAGATGAATTTGGTAAACTCGATATTCTTGTGAATAATGCTGCGGAACAACATCCTCAAAAAAGTATAGAAGATATTAGTCAAGAACAACTAGAGCGAACGTTCCGCACAAATATTTTCTCCATGTTTTTCTTAACCAAAGCTGCACTCAAGTATCTTAAAGAAGGTAGCAATATCATCAACACCACTTCTGTGACAGCTTACAAAGGTAGCCAAGAATTACTTGATTATTCTTCTACAAAAGGTGCAATAGTTGCCTTTACTCGTTCTCTATCACAAAATTTAGTAGAAAAAGGAATTCGTGTTAATGCTGTAGCTCCTGGCCCAATTTGGACACCTTTGATACCAGCTACCTTCCCAGAAGAGAAAGTAGCAAATTTTGGAAAACAAGTACCAATGCAACGAGCAGGACAACCTGAAGAAATTGCACCTAGTTATGTATTTTTAGCATCAGATGATGCTTCTTATATAACTGGTCAAGTTTTGCATCCTAACGGTGGTACGGTTGTAAATGGTTAAAAACTGGTTAGTTGTTATTCGTTCGGTAGTAGTAGTTCACCACATTGATTTTGATAGGTTGGCCAGATCCCCGACTTTTTTAAAAAGTCGGGGATCTAACCCCTCGCAACCTGTCAAAACTGATGTGGTTGAGTAGTAGTTTGCCATAAAGATTTTGACAGGCTAAGGGAGTTCGTAGTGAGCGCTTAAGCGCTCATAAAGGACTAAAGTCCTTACTACAAAACTACTTTTACCTTTCATTTGAGAGATGAGTTAGCTTTGAGAGATTGATAATATAGCAAACAAATTGAAATCAACAAAAGCTGCTTATATGTCATCTAAAACACGTTTACATGGTACTGATTTAGTAGATTGTGCAAGAGCAAATGCCAAGCAGGGAATTGAAACCGCCGCTTATCAGTGTGGTTATGGTAGTGATTTGAATACCTTTGCACAGGAATTAAGAAAAGCTTGTGAAGAAATGAATTTGCAAGCTAAGGAACTAACTGATCTGATTGTTGATCAAGACTTAGTATTGAATTTAGGTGAAGGTGAAATTGTCGCTCCTGACAGTGACTCACAACTTTAAATAGTTATCAGTTATCAGTTATCAGTTATTGCTTTTATAACTTTGATAACTGTTTACTGCTTTAACATCTGAGCTAAAACGTTGCGCGTCATGATTTGAGCATCAGCGTTTAAAACTGAAGGGCGCAATTGGGGAACATTGTAATCATCAAGTCCCCAACTCCACTGCATAGATCCGGTTGCAAACACCGTGGCACCAGAATCTGTGGTATAGACTGTCATATCTGCATATCGAAAACTACGCCCATAACGATAGGGTGAATGAGCAACGCGAATCGTGTTATATGGAGCATTACCAAACATGCGATCGACTTCATAACCCAAAAGTCCTTCTAAGCGGATTTGTTTGTTAGATGATTGAAGATTCTTACTAACAGATGCTTGGTTGTGATTTTGCATTAATTGCGTATCGGTAAGTAACCAACTTGGTGCTGTGTGATTAATAACTATATCCGCATTAACTTGAAATGTTTGGTACATGACTCCAATCAGAGCATCTTCTGGGAGATTTACAGGCTTTTTGCGCCAAACAGTAGTTACTAAATAATCATTATTCGGATCTTTATCTCTAGCATAGGGATCTAAAGCAACATTTTCTTTATAAGTAACAATGGTACGGTTAATTATTCCTGTTGTTTGGCTGGGTTCTAAGCGAATTTGCCAATAACAACTATTGGAGGAAAAAAAGCCTAAACTCACACCAGCATCTCTAGCTGCTTCTACATTTTGCCGCATCTGCCATGACCAATATTCATCATGACCTACAGATAGAAATGCTTTGTGCAATAGTAGCATTGGCTTGCCACTGTAGGGATCTAAATGATTTTCATGAGTATCAATATCAGTAGAATAGGTGACATCGTAGCCTTGACGTTCTAACCAGCGCACCATATTGTATTCCCAGCCAGCGCTAGAAGTTCTTCTTTTGGGTTGAAAGTTAGTTAAAAATTCTCCTGCTCCCACTCCATAAGCAGCTGCACGGTTAGGACTAGCAGCATAGGGACGATTAAAAGAAACTTTATATGCTTGTTTACCACGACTGTTCCATCGATATAAGGACATTCCGCCCCAGTTGTTATACGCCTGATATGTTGTCACGCTCGATTGAAACAGGATATCAGAAGGGCGACTGTCATCACGGACAACAAAAATAATGTAGCTTTGTTTACCGCTAATACTAGCAGTTAGTTTTGCTAAATAAATACCACTTGTCCACAAAGTAGGATTATCTGGATTATCGGGAATTTTTAATACGTAGGGATCTGTCCAATCACATTCAATTAAACCAGTTGTCTGATCTACTATTGGTGGTGGCTGTTTGACTCCTTTGCGCTTAATAATAGGGGTGATTTGTCGTCCTCCTGTGTTTCCATACCAACCCATACGAAAAATTTCAATTGTATAATTTGGATCTTTAGTATTAACAAAAAACTTAATTTCTTCACCACGATTTACACTTGTAAGCGAAGCATAACCTTCTATTTCTCGCTTAGTAGCAGGATTTGTGAGCTGCCAATGGGTTGTACCTGTTTTTAAATTTTCAACGACAATGGGATTTTTACGATGGTGTTTAGGTATATTTATGTCAACGGCTTGGTTAGGATCTGGAAAAATCAATAGAGTAACTATCAAAATTAAAATTGCTACTGCTAGCAATTTTATTGTGTTATTTAGCTTTTTTATCAAAATAATTATATTCACTGTCATTTTGATTACTCAAGTTTGACCAACTTGATTGTGTCATCTTTTATCAAATTTATACCAGTGTTCACAAATTCCACTAAATATAGGAATCCTATATAGCAAATATCCCCGACTTCTCTAAGAAGTCGGGGATCTAGGTCTCTCAATTTTTACAACTCTTACACGGTTTGTAAAATGAATATTTTCTAGTATATTTTACTATTATTTAGTGTAAATAAATACATTTTATTTGAAACGATCGCCTGAGCAATTTCACGCCTTACACACAGCAAACAACAATCTAACAGCACTCATGCATTTAAGATCGTTTTTGCCAAACTAAAGTATATTAATACACCTAAGACATCCACTGCTGTAGTTATAAACGGTGCAGACATCAACGCTGGGTCTAAACGCAAGAAGCGAAACAAAAACGGGAGTGCGGAACCGGAAACAGAAGCAAGAACCGAAATTGCTACCAGGCTAGTCCCAACTGCGATCGCTACTTGTAAATTCTTTTGCAGCAAGAAAGCCCAGATCGTGGCGATCGCACCTAGCATTGCTCCCAGCAACACACCCGCCAAACCTTCCCGAACAACCACTTGCAAAGGGCCAAGGGCGCGGATTTCGTCGGTATTCATCCCGCGAATCACTACGGTGGAAGATTGAGCGCCAACATTACCACCAGTACCCGTCAACAACGGAATAAACGCCGCCAGCACCACGACTTTTTGTAAAATATCTTCTTGGGATTTAATAATTGTGCCTGTAATGGTGTTTGTGATCAGCAAGACAAACAACCATACTACCCGCTTGCGAGCAATAGTCAGCAAATTTGACTGAAAATAACTATCGCCATCAGACTGGACACCACCACCCACAGCGTAAATATCCTCGGTGGTTTCCTGTTGGATAATGTCAATTACATCATCAACGGTAATAATACCCACAAGACGATCTTCCCGGTCTACCACAGGGACAGCCAAAAAGTCGTATCTTTGGATCAATCTAGCCACTTCTTCTTGATCTGTGTCCGTATGAACAGACAGTACATCGCGAGTCATGATTTCGCCAATAGTTTGTTGTGGTTGAGCTGTGACCAACTCACGCAGCGATAAAATTCCAGTTAAGCGCCTAGCTGCATCTGTAACGTAAAGATAGTAAATCATCTCGCTAGCATTAGCTAAGGTGCGAATCCGCTCTAGAGTTTCCGCAGCTGTAAAATTTTCTTTGAGAGAGATCAGCTCCTGAGTCATGATTCGCCCAGCAGTACCAGCTTCGTAACCCAAAAGTTGAGCTGTAGATTCTTTTTCTGCGGGACTAAGTTGTTCTAACAGACGCTTGACGATTTTTGCTGGTAACTCATCAAATAACTTGGCTCGATCATCCGGTGACATTTGCTCGACAATCTCACGGACTTCCTGACTTCGGAGTTCCTCAATCAATCGTTCTTGCACAGTGTAATCAAGATATTCGTATACTTCGATCGCTTCATCTTTAGAAAGTAACCGAAAAGCGATCGCGTGCATTGCTTCTGGTAATCCTTCAATGGCTTCAGCAATATCTACAGGTTGTACAGGTACTAAAATGGCTTTAGCTCCACGCAAGTCCCCAACTTCCAATAAACTTTGTAATTGCGCGCGTACTAAATCCCGCAATTCCCTGCGTGAAAAATCTTGGAGAACAGGAGACGTATTGTTTGGAGTTTGCATAATAACAATCAAGGTGATGGGATAATCCAATTTGAATCAGGCTACCCCTAGTCGAGGGGAAAGTGGGAATCGGAAAAAAACAAATTTATTCTTTTTTTCTGCTTTGGGCTAGTGTGGATGTAAAGTTTTTATCTAGATTTTTATAGTTTTTTATCCTGAAAGCATTTAACTTGCATATTTTCAGGTTTGACAAAAACCGTCAATACCTCTAGTTAGGTAAAACAGGCTGTAATTTTGTAGGGTGCGTTAGGCATAACGCACCCTACTATACAAGCTTTGGTGTCTGGATGTGATTGAGTCGTAGATTACAGTCAAGAACCAGTACCCGCGTTGTCACAAAAAATGTAATGTGGGTATCAGTGTGCGTCAGCTTCTTTCGCGTCTCTTCAATAGTATTATTAATTTTTGTTATACTCTGTTTTGCTTCTAGCACTTGCAAGCGGATTTGATGAAAATTTCTATCCTTAATTTCTAGTTCTGATAAAATTATTTTCTCTAAAAAAATGCCATCTGAAAACGCCTCGCTATTTCCAGTTGTAATTTCTCAATTCCACAGCCACTTTTTAAGGCATAGTGATAACGTTCTATCAACCAACGATATGTGTACCATTTCACGTAACTTGCTGCATCTTCTAAATCATTAATCTCCAGATTAGTAATCAACAACCAACTAATCGGATTAATCCCAGACGGTGGGTTTTCTTCAAGTGCTAGAATTACTTGTAGCCTGACAGGTTTTAACTGCAAACGCTCTTCGGTGATGTAATGGTACTTGAATGTCAAAAGTTGCAAACTTAATTGTTACATTTGCAATATGCAAAAAAAACCTAAGCTCAAACTAATATTATTATTTTCTCTTGTTGTTAGCCTGATTATTGCTACGAAATATTTAAATATTGAGGGATGGTTGCAGACATCAATCATTTGGATTGAAAGTCTTGGCCCATTTGGTGCGATCGCATTTATTTTTATCTATAACTTAGCAACATTACTATTTATACCCGGCTCCTTGCTAACACTCAAAGGCGGTTGTTTATTTGGTTTAGTTTGGGGTTCTATTTATGTATTAATTGCTGCTACTATCGGAGCTACTTTTGCATTCTTAATTGGACGTTATTTATCACGAAATTGGGTTTGCCGACAATTAGAACAGCATCCGAAATTTCAAGCGATCAATCAAGCAGTTGCCAAAGAAGGATTCAAAATAGTATTTTTGACTCGCTTGTCTCCCATATTTCCATTTAACTTGTTAAATTATGCTTTCGGAATCACCCAAGTTTCACTGAAAGATTATATCTTGGGTTCCATTGGCATGATTCCAGGTACTGTGATGTACGTTTATATCGGTTCCCTTGCTACCGACTTAGCAATGATTAGCACTTCTAACCAGCCAATTACCCCAGAAGCACAAATTGGAAAATGGCTAATACAAATCATAGGATTAATTGCCACTATATTTGTCACTATTTACGTAACCAGAATTGCTCAACAAGCGCTGAAAGAAAGTGTAGAGTAAAAATCAAATAATTAATTATTAATCCAGTTAATTCACTAAAACTAATACTTATCACTCATGAAAAATAAAACTTTAGCAAATAAACTCAAATCCCAAAAATCGCATAAATTCTTAAAACAAACTTTTTTCACCTTACTTGTATTTACCTTGATTTTTTGCTTAAACATAAACTCTGCATTAGCACAAGAAGCTGTAAAAACCGCAGGATTTAATCCTCAAGAATGGTTGCGAAATGCCTTGCAGTGGATAGACAGTTTAGGTACAGTAGGAGCGATCGCATTTATTGTCCTCTACATCATCGCCACCGTTGCTTTTTTACCAGGTTCCATCCTCACTTTAGGCGCAGGCGTCGTCTTCGGTGTCATCTGGGGTTCCATCTACGTCTTTATTGGTGCAACCTTGGGTGCAACAGGCGCTTTCCTCGTTGGACGTTACCTAGCTAGAGGCTGGGTAGCTACAAAAATCGCAGATAACAAAAAATTTGCCGCAATTGATCACGCCGTTGGTAGAGAAGGACTCAAAATAGTTCTATTAACCCGACTTTCTCCCATATTTCCCTTTAACTTATTAAACTATGCCTTCGGTGTCACCGACGTATCTCTTAAAGACTACTTTATTGGTTCTGTAGGCATGATCCCCGGAACAATTATGTATGTTTACATTGGTTCCCTAGCTGGAAATCTTGCCATGATCGGTACACAAACTCAACCAACCAACCCCACAGTACAATGGGCAATTCGGATTATAGGTTTTATTGCCACAGTGGCAGTCACAATATATGTTACTCGTATTGCGAGAAAAGCTTTGGAACAGGAGGTTTTGTAGAAGAAGTCAATAAGCTATATTTCCTCTTTGTGTCTACCCTTACGGGAAGCCGCTAGCGCGTCTAAGTGTCTTGGTGTTTCACCACAAAGACACCAAGACACCAAGAAATTTTCATTTTCCAAATTTACACTTTGAAAGGGCTGATCAGCATAACATAAAGAGGTTATAGCAATGTCTAATTCTGAATTTCAAAAAGTCATAATTCGCCCATTAGATGAGTATAATCAAAGGCTTGTTTCCTACGTGCATCCACCTGATTGGATGAATCCCAAGCCTACTGATTGTTATGACTTGGTTGTGATTGGTGCAGGTACGGCGGGATTGGTGGTGGCTGCGGGTGCTGCGGGTTTGGATTTAGGTTTGAAGGTGGCGTTGATTGAAAAGCATCTCATGGGTGGAGATTGCTTAAATGTGGGTTGTGTACCATCAAAGTGTGTCATCCGGTCGGCGCGGGTTGTGGGTGAGATGTGGAATGCTAGAAACTTTGGAGTCAATATCCCCCAACACATCGATGTGGATTTTCCCGCAGTGATGGAAAGAATGCGAAAGCTGCGTGCTGGTATTAGCCATCACGATTCGGCGGAACGTTTTCAAAAGCTGGGAGTTGATGTGTTTTTGGGTAGCGCTAGTTTTTCTAGTAATAATACTGTAGTGGTTGGTGACAAAACTCTCAACTTTAAAAAGGCTGTGATTGCTACTGGTGCAAGGGCGGCGCGTCTTTCGATTCCAGGAATTGAACAAGCAGGTTATTTAACTAACGAGACAGTTTTTTCTCTTACCCAAAGACCACGACGTTTGGCGGTGATTGGTGGTGGGCCTATTGGTTGCGAATTGGCGCAAGCATTCCGACGCTTGGGTTGTGAAGTGGTACTTTTCCATCGTGGTTCCCACATTCTTAATAAAGAAGATGCTGATGCTGCCGAAGTTGTGCAAAATGTTTTTATTAAAGAAGGAATTCGTTTGGTTTTAAATTGCCAAATGCAGCGAGTAGAAAAAACTAGCGATGGTAAGAAGGTTTATTTTAGCTGCAATGGTCGAGAAGATTCTGTGACAGTAGATGAAATTTTAGCAGGTGCGGGGCGTGTCCCGAATGTAGAAGGTTTGAATTTAGAAACTGTGGGCGTGGAGTATGATCAGCGACGGGGTGTAATGGTAAATGATTATTTGCAAACCACCAACCCTAAAATTTATGCTGCTGGTGATATCTGCATGGATTGGAAATTTACTCATGCTGCGGATGCGGCGGCGCGGATAGTCATTAAGAATACTTTATTTTCTCCCTTTGGTTTGGGACGTTATAAACTTAGTAATTTAGTCATGCCGTGGGTAACGTATACTGATCCAGAAATTGCTCATGTGGGGATGTATGAGCAAGAAGCCCAGAAAAAAGGCATTGATGTAAATACGATCAAGATACCTTTTAGTAGTGTAGATCGAGCGATCGCAGATGGTGAAGAAGATGGTTTTGTCAAAATCCTCCACAAAAAAGGATCAGATCAAATTATTGGTGCAACCATTGTCGCCCGTCATGCAGGTGAGATGATTTCGGAAGTCACCACAGCAATTGTAAATAAAATTGGTTTGAGTAAGATGAGTAGTGTCATTCATCCTTATCCAACCCAAGCAGAAGGAATTAAGAAAGCGGCGGATGCTTATCGACGGACACTGTTGACACCAAATACTAAGCGCTTTTTGGGATTATTGACGAAGTTATAAAATTTACAACAGTGCGATCGCCAACCCCGACTTCTCATGAAAGGATAATCTAAAATCCTTGCGGCACAAGACTTTTACCAAAAACCTTGATTTCAGCCATTTAGGTAGAAAATAAACTCTCAAACCCTTGCTCCATCTCAATTTTAAAAATATGGCTTGATTTTTATCTCAGCAAAGTGATGAAAGAGCGCTAAGGATGTTGTTGGCGAATGGTGGATCTGATCAGCTTCTATCCCTCGTTCGCCCACAATCCTTTGTAGAGACGCACTTAGCGAAGTTATGCGCGTCTCTACATCTGCTGGAATGACGAAAAATTTTCAATCAGGGGTGATACGCCTGATTCGCCAGATGTATCCTACAAGAAGTCGGCGATCTTGAATCTCACAAATAATTTAGGAATGTTATGTGAACTCATTATTTATTCCAAAACTTCATCTAGTGGTTCACAAAAAGAATTTACACCTTGTTTGAAGACATACATCAAAACTGGTGTTGCTAAAATCTGCGGAAACGTAGATATTGTTTTTATCTGTGCCATCAAGCTTTGGACTGAACCTTGGAGCAAATCTTCGCGAAATCCTTGCTCACAAATCACAGCGCGCCACTTTTTCGCCAAAGCATCTAACCATTCTGAATTACCAGTTTCTGGTTCTTGTCCAGCTCGAATAGCTAATGTCATTGCTGCATCTTCCAGATCGCCATCACAATCCTCAATTACGTCCAGTGCTTCCATCACTGTCGGATATTCTGCTAGTTGAGAGCGAAACTGTGCTATTTCTTGCGCTGTGACTTTTGTCATAAAAACGTTTTCCTAGCCGAGCAATTGACCACTCAGCTTATGTTATTCCAAATTTGACCGAAAAATTTATTCCGTAACCTAGTTGAAATAAATGTATTGATTGTTAGTGGTTAGTGGGGACGCACAGCCTCTTAGCAGCAAAACAAACTCAAGGACACTTGCAAGATCAGTTTTTCTGACTCACACGTGTCCATAGTGTTTATGTTCAATCATTACTCAAAAGTCACTAGTCTTACAGTTGAAAACACTCACTCCTTATGGTTGGGGAAGGGAGTGTACCGCTGGCATTATGACAAATGACTAATCAAAGTAAAACAGGGTCACCAATTTTCTATGTTCTTCTGCTTCTTGACAAGTTTGCAACAGAATACCACTGTCATGAAACGCAAAGCAAATTAACTGCTGACAACGGGAGACTATCTCCTTATTGCACAAGTAACTAGCCTCTGCGAGAGACAGATGATCATTGCTGGGATTTTCCACCAAATGCATAACTTGTTCTAGTTGCAGGCGGGATTCATAGGGCTGGCGTTCTAAGCTTTGGGGCAGAATCACAGTTAACAATTTGGGATCGCCCCGCATAGCTCCCTTGATCGCAGCTGAATTAGTTCCCGTCGCACCAGAGGTGATGATCTGGTTGCCTGATAAAACCAGGGCAAAAGTCATCATCTCAATAAGATTTTGATGCGTAATCGGGACATGACGTGAACCCAATAAGGCGATTCGTTTAGAACCAGTTTGCTGGATCGTCGCCAGTTCTTGGGCTAATGTATCGACGTTAATAAGGTCTATTGACTGGCTCAAAGACGGACGGAGTGAGAATTAAACAACCTAGATATTCTATCAGACTCAGAGGAAACGCAAAGCAGCTTTAAGTTATATGTTGTTTTAGGGGAAAGGGATCGGGGATTGGGGCATGGGGCATTGGTCTATTCTCCCTGCACCCTACTTCCTTGTCTTCCTTGTCCTTCTTGTCCCCGATCCCCGATGATTAGTCCAATTTACCTGTGATCTTAAATCCTGCCCAGTAATAGGGATGATGATAAATTTTTGTCTCTGGTGCCATTTGACTAGTTCTGTATAGTTCTGATGCTAAATGCGTTTTGATTCTTAATCCCTCGGAAGGTATTTGTTCTAATAATTGTTGATACCATCGTGTCAGTTCAGAAACAGTTAATTCCTTCAGCCATAGTATTGTTTCTGCCAAAGCGATCGCAGGTGATTTATTTTGCTTGATTCGTTGATAAAATCCTATGATCACCAAAGTGCTAGCTGGAGATTCTACATTCCAGAGATTAGTGACTATATGAGGGATTCCCAAATTCAGCAAACTAGTAGCTAAACCAGTATATTCAGTGGTAATCGTTTGGGAAGTAGCAGAAGCGGTTTCAATATTGCAGAAGGTAAGGAGTTTGTAGTTTGCCAATTGATTGATATCAAGTTCTGCAAGAGTGACTTTCGCTTGATTGGCTAATACTAATTCTGATGTATATGGTTGATTATAATTATCAATTACTTGCCCCATAAAATGAAATATATTGTAATCCTTGAGTAGGCAATTTTCTACATACTCTTTAGTTGATCGTGCTTCTGTAATACATTGAAAATTAGTAAATATTTGACTAATTAATTCAGTTTCAACCTTAGTAAATTTTTGTTTTGAGAAACCTGTAGCTTGTTCAACACATAAAATCCGCTTTTCATCTGTTGTTTCTATAGGGTTTTCTTTCAGAGATAAACCCATCTGTGCGCTTGACAGGTAAGTGATTATGAAATGAGATGACACATGTTGTGATTCTTCAGCAAGATCATCTAGATAAAAAAGCGCATGAAGAGGCAATTTATGCAAATCACGATGAGGAATCAAAATCAATTGGTTGATGTCCTCTAGTTCTTGGACAATCGCAGAAATATTAAGTATTTTTTTGAGTTGCAGCAGCTTACGTTCAATGTCTAAGTCCCAGGAATACTTGTTTCTGCTTTGTTCTTCTTCACTAAGACTGAAATATTCTTGATATTGTTGATGCCATTGTTCCATCCAATCTTCAAATGCACTCAAACATGCAACTGCTTCAGGTACAGGTAAATCATTAATTGAGGCAAAGTTGAGTACAGGTGTAAAAATTGGAATTGGTTCAGGTGATTTATATTTAATTACAAAAGTGCGTAATGTACACGGGCTAATATGCCAGTAAATTATTGCTGTTTTGGGATTAAGTAATTGGTGAATTTCAGTATAACTAGGTGAGGTAATTTGCTGAGATAAATCAGAAAATAGCCAGGTTAAACAAGCATTTTTGCCATATTCCGCAATTTCCCAACCTTGCGCTAATTCCCCAAATTGTATGGCAATATCAACTGCTAATTGTCCTAAACTCGCAAATCTTAAAGCCAGTTGTTTTTTGTCTGTATCGCCGCGATTAGGTTCATTTAACAGATTTTGTAATAAATAAATACCATGTTGTTGGTATTGGTGTGCTTGTTTTGTTTCTCCCAAAACAACTAGGGTTTTGATGAGATTTTGCAGAGTCTCCAAATGCAACAGAGGAAAAACTTCTTCTGTGAGCGTAATCAGTGCATTTTCGTAAGCAGCAGCAGCTTCTAACCAATAATGACGGGGTAGAGGATGTCTTTTACCCCGATCATAGTGAGCATTACCGATCGCCAGATGTAATCTACCCCAGCCTTCAGGATGAGTGTTTGGATTAACATATCTCAACCCTTCCTGATAACTTGCCAATTTTCCCTCATAGCCACGTTCGTTGAGGGCATGATTATCAGTCGCGATGCTACTATAGACATTTGATTGCCATTCCAGCATAATTGCATTTCCAGCAGCGCTACCTCGACCTAGCCAAGCTTCCCAGTAGTCTGGTTGAATTTGTAAAGCGCTATCATAAGAAACTATGGCCTCTTCAAATTGCCCTAAATAAAATTGGGCTAAACCCCGGTTGTACCACGCAAGGTAAAAATCGCTTTGGATTTCTATGGCTTTGTCGTAGGATGAAATCGCTTCTTGACGACGTCCTAAATTGTCCAAGGCTACACCCCGGTTAAACCAGGTTAAATAAAAATTAGGATTAATCGCTATGGCTTTATCCCAGGAGGCTATAGCTTCTTCCCATTTTTCCAAACTGGCTAAGATTACGCCTCGATCAATCCAAGCTTCATGGAAGTTGGGTTGAATTTGTGTACATTGATTATAGGCTGCGATCGCTTCTTCAATTCTGCCTAATTTTTCCTTGGCACCAGCTAACCCATACCAAGCTTGGTAACATTCAGGGTTGATGTGAATGGCTTGGTGATAATTGGCGATCGCCTCTTCCCAGTTACCAATGTTAAATAGTGCTACGCCTCGCTTATACCAAGCCAAATCAAATTCAGGATAATATTCAAGAGCTTGATTGTAGCAGGTGATCGCATCATAATTTTGCCCGGCTTCTGCTAATGCAGTTCCCCGAAAATACCAGCTTTCTGGATCTTGGGGTTGTATTTGTAATGAAGCATCGAAACTAACAATTGCTTCGTGTAAATTTCCTAGCTTTAACTCTACCAAGCCTCGTGCAGACCAAGCTTCTTGGTAGTCACTTTTCAATTTTAAAGCTTCATCAAAAGAGGCGATCGCTTCGGTAAAATTTCCTAATTCACTTAAGGCTGCGCCTCTGTTGTACCAGCCTTTGTAAAAATCAGGTTTAATCTCAATTGCTTGATCATAAGAGGCGATCGCTTCGGTAAAATTTCCTAAATAAAATAGTGTTAAACCCCGGTTAAACCAATATTCATAAGCATCAGGATTTAATTCTAAGCTCTTATTATAGTATTTCAGCGCTCCTGCCAAGTTACCTATTTTAGCTTGTTGCAAACCTTCGTAAAACCATGCCTCTGCTTGGACACTATTTCCATTTGTTTCATCGCTGAGTGCCTCAATAATCGCATGAGTGTCGCTGGTTTGAATTCCCAATCCCACAGCTAACTGTTGTACTAAATTAGTACTCTGCTCTAACCTCACCAACAAATCATCCAGTGAAGTGTCTACTATTGGCGCTGCATTTTTCCAAGATTCATCTAGTGCTGTGGCTGCGAGACTTTCTCTGATCCAAGTTTCTTCTTCATAGTTTTGCCAAGCAGTATCCTCTTTTACTATATCCAAGGGCGGGACAAAATTAGTCAGTGTTCTGCTTGCTACATTATCGTCTTGATACTCCCACAAAAGTTCTCCAAGATTGCGTATCAAATCTATCCCTGGAGTTTCCGGAACAAGTACAGGTATAGTGTTTTCCTCGTCTTGATTTGGTAAATTTGAGGTCAATTCTAGTTGTGGTAAGGCAACAGGCGTAGGTACTGGGGCTGGGGTTTCCAATTCTTCTGCATCAGTTTGCCAATATTGTCCGCCTAGATTGCGTGTTAACAGGCGTATACCAATATCATAGGCAAGATCTCCGATTATTCCAATCCTCAACTCACCTAATTGCACCATCCTCTCTGCTATGTGGTTATTTGGTGAGGGTGAGGTGAGTAATTTCTCGCCAAAATTTAACAGCCACTCTATCCAGCGATCTGTACTGATGCGGTGTTCCATCCGTTGCAGATATTTGATAGCCCAGTGCTGTCCTCGCGCCTGATACACACCTTCTAGCAGTTGGGTAAACAAAAATTCCAGATCCGCATTTGTCAGTTCTGGTAGCTGCTGTACCACTTGATATCCTGCTATAGCTTTACTACCAGCAGTCTGTTTTCTGCCATAGGGGGACTTCCACAACTTTTTAAGCCACTGTACTAGCCACTTGAGCATTTCGGAAACTCTTAGGTGATTTTCATATAGATTTTAGCGATCGATGTTTAAAAAAACTCATCAATTACGTAAAAACCCGTTAGATTTTTTACAGAGAAAATTTGTAAAAATGTAACCAAAATATCTAACTAATTCTACAGTAAGATACTGGTCTAAAATTTATAGCTATTCTCTCAGTGAAGGTCAAGTCCATAGTATACATAAATTGTCAGTGAGAATCTGACTTGGGAACGGAAGGGAGTGTGGGGGACAAGGGGAGCCGAGCCACTGCGCCCTTGCGGGTTAAGAGCGTTGTAGCACGTGGCGTGGACAACATATCAATTCAAAAACTTATTTTTGATCCACAAAAACACAAAGAAGACTTTATAATCATTTCGGCGAACCCAAAAACTATTTCGGCGAACCCAAAAATCATTTATTTATGAGTTGAACGTCTCTTGCCAAACCAATATGTGCTAGCAGTAGGGAACTATCGTTATACTTGAGACCATAATTAGCCCACTGAAGCTCTAAAGTCCCCATCCAGAATCGCGCCCGGTCGATAACATCTCCTAGCATGGGATAATATTTTTCCATTTGCAACACAATGCTCTCTCCATAATTGCTGAGTTGAACAGCAATATCACAAGCAGGATCGCCAAAGCCAGCAACACCAAAGTCAATCACACCACTAATATTTTCTGACACAGGGTCAAACAAAACGTGATACACTGCCAAATCACCATTGATGAGTACAGGTGTGTAGTTAAAGTCGAGTTCACCCGACACCACAGGCGCAAATAGTTCCTGTATCCAAGTTTTCTGATGACGCCAAAGATGGGGAAACAGATTTTCTTGAACTTGTTCGTAAAGTTGTAACCAATCTTGGCGCGATCGCACACTACTAGAGGTAGATATCTCAGCCTCTACTAAAATTTCTGTTGGGATACTGTGTAACTGATAGTGAAATGTAGCAAGTTGTGAAATGATACGCGATCGCACAGTATCGCTTAACTTTAACAGGGTGTTGCGAGAAAGCGGTTCACCCGGAATATATGAGTAGCTAACAAAGTCTGCTTCTAGATGTTCAAATTGAGGAATACGTAAATCTACGTAGCGTTTGACGATTTCTAATAATTTTGCTTCCTGAACAAGAACATCTTTTCCCCAATCTTCTCTAGCAAAGCGACAAACAAGCTCGTGATTGACCACTACCACATCATTAACCATCCCATCTTGATTAAAATCCAGATGTTCAAACTCAATATTGGGATATGCAGCACGAATTTTATCCAGGTAGTATACAGGTATTTCCACAGTGGCTCCATATTTAGCAACAAAAAACACAATTTTTTCGGACTTTGTCCGACTGAAGCGAATCCAATGATTTGTGTGTTTGTTGCTTTAACGTACCACTTTGATTTAAATCCTATTTGACAGTTATCAGTTATCTATACATTACAAAATTTTACAGAGTATCAGCAATTTTTTCAAATACTTTGACATTTTCTCTTCTATTATTTTAGTATTTATGTACTACTAATTTTAACTACAAATATCAATCTAGCTATTGAGCGATCATTATGAACTATGTACACAAGATGTATGAAATAAATCTTACAACCTCTTGTTTCCCACTACAGTATTTGAACTGCGCCCACCAGGAGCGCAATAGTTTATCCTTGTTCTGTAGTTGATTGATTGGCAGCATTAAATTGATCAATCAAAGCTTGGATAATCATTTGCGGATCTTCACTCTCAATTCCCAATTGTTGAGCAATCATCAGACGTAAATTCTCATCCTGCTGCATCAGAATCAGCAATTCATCCAGGGTTACGGTTTGAAATTCTCCTTCAGGGAGATTTTGTATTTCATCTGTTGTTTGGAAGATTTGCTCGGTTGGGAAATTTTCTACACCAGTATCTGCTGCTGAGGTAAAGGTTCCTATTTGGGCATCTGGGCCTTCATATTCCCACACTGGTTCTCCTTGATTACGTTCCAATAATTGCGTCCCAATATTATGAGCAACATCTCCCACTTCTCCAACTTCCAATTCTCCTAATTGCACCATCCGAGCGGCTAATTCAGTATTAGGAGTGGGTGATGCTAGCAATTTTTCACCAAAGCGAGCCAACCACTCTATCCAACGTTCTGTTGGGACGCGATGCTCAATATTATGTAACCACTTCAGCGCCCAGTGTTGTCCTCTGGCTTGATGTACTCCTTCTAACAGTTCGGTGAACAAAAATTCTAAATCTGTATCGCTTAGGGGTGGAGGTGGTTCTTTTATATGATCACCTCCAAATACTGCTGGAGCCTTTTGGTTGCCCAATAAGCGTTGAAAAAACCTTTTTAACCATTGAATGAGCCGTTTGAGCATCTCCGGCACCCCCTGAGTTTTGTTTACCCTAAGATTGTAGCGATGTCTACGACCAGTCGCTACGCATTTTGATGGACATCGGGCATCGGGCTAAACAAGTCAAAAGTCAAAAGTCAAAAAGTTCTTAATTTTGAATTTTGTAGACGCAAAGCGGCTACTTGCAGAAGTCGCTTGCGCGCCTACCGTAGGTATTTTGAATTGATATGTCCCCCTTGTCCACGCCACGTGCTACAACGCTCTTAACCCGCAAGGGCGCAGTGGCTCCCCTTGTCCCCGTGTCTCCCTCGTCCTCCTTCCCCCTCTCCACTCTCTCCTGTGTCCTCGCTTTTCCCCTTTCCTAATCTCCGTTCTTGAAAATTCCCTTCTTTAGCTAAAATGATTGAATCCCAAACTCGACTGGGTGCGACTCCCAAAACAGATAAGGCATTGCCATCCATGTTTTACGAACCTCTGCACCATAAGTACCGCCCAAAGAGTTTTGCTGAACTGGTAGGCCAAGAAGCGATCGCTACCACTCTCACTAATGCTATTTGTGCATCCAAAATTGCACCAGCCTATTTATTCACAGGGCCAAGAGGTACAGGAAAAACCTCCAGCGCCCGCATTTTAGCTAAATCACTCAATTGTCTTAAAAGTGACAAACCCACACCTGAACCCTGTGGTGTGTGTGATGTTTGTCAGGGAATTACCAAAGGCTATTCTTTAGATGTAATTGAAATAGATGCTGCCAGTAACACAGGCGTAGACAACATCAGAGAGATGATTGAAAGGGCGCAATTTGCCCCTGTTCAATGTCGTTATAAAGTGTATGTGGTCGATGAGTGTCATATGCTCAGTACAGCAGCGTTCAATGCGCTACTTAAAACTCTCGAAGAACCACCTAAACATGTAGTCTTTGTCCTCGCAACAACAGATCCGCAAAGAGTACTACCTACAATCATTTCCCGGTGTCAACGGTTTGATTTTCGTCGGATACCCTTAGAAGCAATGGTGCAGCATTTAAGTACTATTGCTACCAAAGAAAATATTAATATTAATTCGGAAGCGATTACGCTTGTGGCTCAAATTGCTCAGGGAGGATTGCGGGATGCTGAAAGCTTGCTCGATCAACTAAGTTTATTATCAGGGGAAGTTACGCCGGATCGAGTGTGGGATTTGGTAGGTTCAGTAAGTGAAAAGGACTTACTCACACTGTTGAGTGCGATCGCCACAGATAATCCCGAAGCAGTTCTTGATTGTACTCGTCAAATTCTAGATCGTGGTCGAGAACCTCTAATTATTCTCCAAAACCTGGCTGCTTTTTATCGCGATTTACTCATAGCCAAAACAGCACCCAATCGCCAAAACTTGGTTGCTTGTACTCCTCAAACTTGGCAAGCACTTGTTAATTCTGCTCAACAGTTAGATATCAGAACTATTTTACAAGGACAACAACACCTAAGAACTGCTGAGGTGCAACTGAAAAACACCACCCAACCGCGCTTGTGGTTAGAAGTCACATTACTGGGATTGCTACCTTCAGCAACTATTATTAACACTCAGCCAGCAACAACCAGCCATCCAGCACCCACAGTATCACCGTCACCAACTCCTTCTATCATCTCACCTTCTCCAGTCTCTAATGGCAAGGTGACACAGGGACACAGTAACACAGGTAATAAAGAAGATACGACGACTCCCCACACTCCAAGCACACTCCACAATTCCCCAACTTCCCCACCTCCAAGCACCCTCCACACTCCCCCCACTTCCCCAACTTCAAGCACACCTCCCACTTCCTCATCTTCCAGTGAAGAATCATTGGAAGCAACTTGGCAAAAAATAGTCGAATCTTTGCCAATACCTGCCAAAGCACTGTTGAATCAGCACGGACGCTTATTAAGTATCGGTGATGGTGTTGCTGTTGTAGGTGTACCACCAAAACTAATCAAACTTGCTCAAGGTAAATTAGCTGATATAGAAGCCGCTTTTGTAAAAGTTTTTCAGCAAAAATATAAGGTGAGCTTGGTTGCAAATCAGGCAAAAACCTCACCTAGCAATGAAAAAAAAGATTTTCCTCAAAATAATACCCCTCAAACTCATCAGCCCTCTCGACCTAGTTACAATCAACAACCACAACAACCTGTAACTGAAAATCATCAACCAGTAAAACCAGTAATCACAAAAACAGAGTCGGTAACAAATAATACTCCTGCGGCGCCAACTTTGCCCACATCACAACCTCAGATTTCACCAGCTAATTGGGAAAGTGATGAAGGAGCGATCGCAGCTCAACGTCTGGCACAATTTTTTGATGGGGAAATTATTCGCTTTGCAGATGATGTAGTAGAAGTTACCGACTCTAGCACGACCTCAGAGTGGGAAAACGAAGCAGAAGCAGATGATGAATTTTAACTGTTAAAAAGTGAAGGTAGTACGGAGTACACCAACAGTTGTTGTGTCGTTTCTGCTGTCACCTTCGGGGTTAAATAACACAAAAGCCCCAGGAGTAATGCTAATATTATCACTTACTTTAAAGCGATAATACGCTTCTAAATGATAAGGAGTAGCGCGATCAACACCTGTAGAGGCAAGTTCAGCATCGCCATCAGCAGAAGTACGATACAGTGGCTGTCCAAACAAAATACCCGCGTTATTTCCTTGGTGGAATAAATCATTGAAGTGAAGCCCTACCATCCAACTAGTGAAGGTAGTAGAAGCATCGACATCACGGGAAGAATCATCAACAAATATTGCCGCACCGTAACCAGATAAAGCAATTTTTGGGGAAAAACGCCAAGTTACTGTCCCACCAAAAGAATTAAGTTTGACGGGTGTTCCTAGTGAAACATCGGCTAAAGCCCCAATATCACTACTAGTTAATCCTGTACCCAAGATATTGATTTCGTGATAACTATTGGCATAGTTGAGACCAATATCTATAGAACTGGTTGGTCTAAAGGTTAATTGTGTGGCGATAACGCTACTACCACCAAAAAAACCAGATCCCAAAGGTGTACCAGAAACTCCCGGTTGGATGTCTGGAGCATTTTGAGGAATGTTAGCATTGACGCTACCGTATAAAGCTCTGAGATCTAACTGGTCAGAAATATTAAAAATAAATCCTACAGCAGAAGCCAAACCAGAACCAGAAGTACCACCGGAGACACGTACTACGGGGTTCAAGTTTCCAAAGCGAGAAATCGACTCTTGTCCTTCACCATAGAAAGGTGTAATAGTAGGAAAAGCATCTGAAACTTCCGCCGCAGTTCCAGCAAACAAAGTTAATTTATCAGCGACCGGAAAGATATAAAGCAATTTGTAAAGCTCAACATCATTAGCGCCGACATCCGATAAAGTTTTAACATCAATACCAGGAAACTGAGGTTCAAAACTAGTACGGGCGCTACTGGCGCTAAGTATGGGCGAAGCTAATCCCAAAGATTCTTGCAAACTACCGCGACCATCCAAACCGCCCAAAAAGTTATAAGATTGCAAACCAGTAATTAGTAAATCTTTACCTGTAAAACTGGTGTTGAGATTTAACCGCACTCTATTTGTCAAGATAATATTGGAGTCATCCGTATCTGGAGAACCTCCTGTAGCACCAATCGCTGCAATAATTACCTCACCATTGAGTTTGGTAGTTGTAGAAAACTGATTTGCTACTAGTTCTGCTGTGTGAGCTTCCAGTGTATCTACTCGACCTTGTAATGTCGCCAATTCCGCAGCAAATTCTTCTTGCAATCTCTGTAAAGTGACTAAGTCTTCTTTTGTTACCAAATTGGTAGTAGCCGTAGCAATGATTTCATTGACTCGATCAAGACAAGCATTTAAACCAGCAGCAAATTCGTAGCGAGTCATCGGACGATTACCTCGATAGGTACCATTGGGATACCCAGCAATACAACCGTAACGCTCAACCAAAGATTGTAATGCTTGGAAAGCCCAGTCTGTTGGTTGGACATCAGACAATTGTGAGACAGATGTGACTTGGGCTATTTTATCTGATGTCTGAGATGAATTTGCGGATGTTGGAGAAATTTGTAATGAAGAATTAGGAGCAGAATTTAATTCTAGATTTCTGTTTTCTTGCTTCTGGGTTAAAACTAATGAATCTGGTTGATTATCATTAGCTATAATTAGCTCATTTTTCAGTTTTTGAGGTAAAACACTGCCATGATTTGCGGTTATTTCACGGGTGTTCTCACTCTTAGTAATTACTAATTTTTCAGGAGTTTTTTGTACTCGCTTGTTATCTGTAACCTCAAAATTAGTTAGGGCTTGTACTGGTAACAATCCCAAAATTAAATACAATAAACCAGCTCCACCAGCAGAGGCTAGCAGATATTTAGACATGACAACTCCTCACAGAACAATGGAATATATAAATACTGAATTGCAGCATTTAACAGCAATCAAAGCATAGACTTCATGAAGGCAGAAGTACTAAGGTAGAAGGGAACCCACACTTAAAAACGTAGGATTGAAGCAAGGACGCTTTATACCTCGCGCTGCGCGTCTCGGTATAGTTCTTTTTTTTAAAGTGGGCAGCCTACCACAACTGAAGTTTTTATTCATACTTCCAGCCTTCTGCCTTTCTTTGTAAAACAGATGTTGCAACTTAAATGCTATCTGCCTTACTTGAATCAGGAATTTGTTTTGTGAATTTCCTGAATGAGGTAAATACGGTTTTATTAAGGCGTAAAGGGTAAGAGAAAAGGAAATATTTCTGTTCCTTGAAATCTTGCCTTTTGACCTTTTAGAAAGCAGCCCTCTTAGATAAAAGTATGCTGATTCTAAACGTATTTTGAGTGATATTTAAATGTTTATTAGCAGTATTAAATTATAGTAAATACTATTTTGAGAACTAATTAACACTAGTTAAGATTTATAGTTCTTATGATTACTATACAAAAATCAAAATGATATAGCAATCCCACATGATTTGTGAGAATCGCAAATTTTAATGAAGAATAATTGCGGCGAAATAATCAAAGTCAAATTTAGTGAATCAAAGTAGCGATCGCACTATTTACACCCATTACACCCATAATAAATTACTCAAGAAAGCCATAGCAGTCTTGAGCTTTGGGCAAATTAAAAATGAACTAGAAAAATGAACCAGGAATACCCGCGCTCTACGCCAAGCGTGAGCGCTGGGTGGTTTACTTGTTTCCTGTATGTACAGTTTTCACCCATTTCAAACGCTTAGGACGCACAGACATCCGAGCGGTGGTGCTACTGATTACTATTAACCAGTGAAGCATATAGAGAGTACCACGTAAAGTCTGAAGCAGCAGCACAAAATAACTAGACAAATTCAGCCCTTTTTGTTTTCTGATCCTTGCCAGACCAGCAAACATACCCGCCATAGACATTGTAATGGTCAAGCCCGTCACGGGGCTGAGTATTGGTGGACGATGCCGAGCGATCGCCATCAATAAATCTGGTACTGCTGCTGAGGGCAAAATATACTGACTGAGCAAGAAAACCAGCATATCCCAAGTTTTGCGGCTACCCATGCGGTTTTTGAGAATTAAATCCCAATAATCCAGGTAGCGTTGATAACCACCTTCCGCCCAACGGTTACGCTGATGCCAAAGAGCGATCGCATTTGTTACACCCTCTTCTTCTACTGCGGTGCTGAAGACATTTTCTATATCCCAGTTATCTAGGTGCAGACGGAATGTTAGATCCAAATCATCGGTGATTGTCTCTTCATTCCAGCCACCGCAACGTTTCAATGCTTCTCGCCGGACAAATTGACCGTTACCCCGTAGTTCACCCAAACCACCAATGACAGTCCGTCCCTGTTGTAAATAGGCATCTATTGCCATTTCTGCCATTTGTCCCTTTGTCCAAAAGTTTTCTTTGGCGTTGGCGATCGCTTTTCGCACTTGCACCGCCCCCACTTTTTGACGTTCAAACAAAGGTACAACTCGTAGCAGGATGTCTGGTGATACTTGAGCATCAGCATCAAACACCGCCAACACCTCACCTTTAGTGAGTGGCAAAACTTGATTCAAGGCTCCAGATTTGCCACCACCAGTTCCTGGCGATCGTTGCAGAATTTTTAATTGCTCGTATTTGTGAGCCAGTTCTGCTAAAAACTGCGGCGTTCTATCGCTGCTATTATCATCAATAATCCAAACTTCGTACTTTCCTTCTGGGTATTCCAGATTGCAAAGGTTTTTAACGAGTTTGCCAATTACAGCTTCCTCGTTTTTCGCCGCTACTAACACCGAAACATAGGGGTAATCACCTTCTATGACTTCATGATTATGGCGAGGTCTAGCAAACACCAGCACAAATACATGCAGCCCGATGATAGTAGTCAATCCTAGTACGAATAAATAACCCCAGGAAACAAGATGCAAAGCGATCGTGCTACTCCAGACCATTGTCAGAACTAGAGCAGCTTTGCGTCTGCGACCTTGAAACCGGGATGGAAGAGACACACAAGGCGATGTCTCTTCTTCTAACTCCTCTTCCATTGATAAATCAGAAAGCAAAGAGTCGAGCGGATCAAGCTCTTTGTAAGAATCGTTTTCGGGCCAGAAATTCGCTGGCATAGGTCACTTGATTCAACCACCAGTATTTGTCAACACCCATAAAGAAGCTGGGTATCAGGTAACACCAAACTGTACAACCTTCACACACTTTTAACTTACCTTGAGATTGGCGGTAACTTTCTACCTCCTCCGACTCACGATAAAGTTCGTAAAGCCTTCCCTGGATGGGAACTCCGGTTTGGGCAAAGTGGTAACAAGGCAGCAACAGCTCGTCGTTAGGAGAAATTGCAATGACTGCATCTACCGCCTTACAGCGAGGATTTTTAGTGTCATTGCCTCCAGCTTCAATAAAAGCCAATGCAGCCCTATTGTACCCGACATTCTTATATTTCTTGGCAGTAGCTTCGATTGCCGCCACCATTTGAGGGGTAGGATTTTTATTTGAGTTGTAGTGTTCATGGGCTGTGAAAGCAGGATTCAGCCAGACGCGCACACCCAAATTTTTTCCCAACTCACCCACTTCATCAATACGTTCGTAGTTTTGGGCAGTGACAGTATGATTGAGGACTGGGAATTCTCCCAAAAACTTAGCAATTTTTACCGACTCGACCAAGTTGTCAAAAATCTTCACTCCACGTGAGTGATCGTGAGTTTCTGCATCCGCCCCATCCAAAGAGAAATTCAAAAAGTCCACTAACCCCTGAATTTCTTTTGCTTTCTGCGGATACAAAATTGTATTTGTGGTTATACTGGTATAAAAACCTTGGCGCTTTGCCTCTGTATAAATCTGACCTACGTCTTGCCGCAGCAGTGGTTCACCACCTGTAAAGTCCACATATTTGACTCCCAGACGACGTAAATCATTCAAATTATGTTTAATTGTCTCAAAATCAGCTTCTTTACCAGGTTCTAATGCCCAAATGTTACAAAAGTGACATCTAGCATTACAGCGATAAGTCAAGTAGTAGTTTGCAACCAGTGGAGCCATAAAGTCTTTATAGTGTTACACCACTAAAGTTTTCCTTAAGACATCTTTAAACGTAGTTTACATACAGTCAACAAGTATTTAGTTATTTGTTATTGGAATAGGGAACAGGGAACAGGGAATAGGAAACAGGGAGATAAACTAACGACCATGCCCAATCCCCGATCCCTAACCTAACTGTGTATCAAAATACTTTTTTGGGAATACTATGTGAAATCACTAATATGCTTGTTTGTCAAGCAAAGTAAGGAATACTTAGTATGTCTTTTGAGCAACTTCAACCTGCTACGCCGCAACAGGCTAATGTCTACTTGCCATACATTCAAACCAGCAAGCGTAATTTTTTACCCTATGCCATCAGTCTCTATCACAAAGGTATTTTAGAAGGACAGCGCAAAATAGAAGGCAGTGAGAATATTCCTTTTGTGGCGACTTGGAATACTGCTACCTTACCCTCAGACCTGACCCGTTGTCGAGTCCAGTTTGAAGGCAACGCAGACCTAAGCTATGAAGTGATGATGGCTAGCTTCGAGTTTATAAATTTTTTAATTGAAATGATGGAATATTACAAACGCTATCGCTTCACTGATTTTTCTCAGACTTTTTACCGTAAACTCTTACGAATAGACGAATGATATTTGTCATTGGTCATTGGTCATTGGTCATTTGTTATTGGGCATTGGGCATTGGGCATTGGGCATTGGGCATTGGGCATTGGGCATTGGGCATTGGGCATAATTAAGAAATTTTTGACTTTTGACTTTTGACTTCTTTCCCCCAATTCCCCTAATGTCTTCTCTTGCAACAACGCGATCGCATTGGTTAGTCCTAAAATGAGGAAACACCAAGCAAAGGTTGTGCCGACTTTTGAATTTAGGAGTGCATGTGTGCCGAAATCTGCTAAACATTTGCTAATTGGTTCGACGGAGGCTTACTGTGGCAAATCTGCAACTGTTATAGGTTTGTCTCATCTGCTACAGCAAAAAGGATTAGATATTGCCTATGGCAAACCAATAGGCACCTGTTTGAGTGAGTCTGCTGGTAGCATGGTTGAGGATGATGTCCAATTTATTGCGACTAGTCTCAATCTTCCTGAAAACCGCATCGTACCATCCATACTGGCTTTAAATGAAGCCACAATTCAAAAACGTCTGCGCGGGGAAGACAAAACCGATTATCGTCAATCTTTAGCACAACAATATCTACCAATGTCAGCTGGTAATTTGGTGTTGCTAGAAGGGCCAGGTAATCTGGAAGAAGGCAGTTTGTTTAACTTGTCTTTACCACAAGTAGCTGAAATTATTGATGCTGCTGTGGTGTTAGTCAGCCGCTATCAATCGCTGCTTTCGGTTGAGTCTTTACTGTCTGCTAAACAGCGACTAGGAAAACGCCTAATTGGTGTTGTGATTAACGATGTTCCTGCACAACAAATACCCGCGCTGGATAGTAGTATCCGTCCATTTTTAGAACAGCAGGATATAGCTGTGTTGGGAATTTTGCCAAAAAGCGACTTGTTACGTAGTGTCAGTGTCCGTGAACTGGTGCATCAATTGAATGCGGAAGTTCTTTGTCGCAGCGATCGCTTAGATCTAATGGTGGAAAGTTTAGCGATTGGGGCTATGAATGTGAACGCCGCCGTGAAGTATTTTCGTAAACGTCGGAATATGGCGGTTGTCACAGGAGGCGATCGCGTTGAAATTCAGCAAGCAGCATTAGAAACTTCCACTCAATGTCTGATTCTGACTGGACAACTACCACCACCTCATTTTATTCTCACCCGCGCCGAAGAACTAGAAATCCCCATTTTATCAGTAGATTTGGATACCCTGACTACTGTGGAAATTGTTGATCGAACTTTTGGTCAAGTACGCGTTCACGAACCGATTAAAGTTCACTGTATTCGTAATCTTATGGCTGAACATTTTGATATTGCTCGTTTGCTCAGTCTCTTGGATTTAAGCCCAGCAGCAGCCTTGTCATAAACTATACTCTTTCTCTGGAAGAAATAACATTCCTAAATTATTCGTGAAAGACAGTGAAAGACAAGATCCCCGATTTCTTAAAGAAGTCGGGGATCTTTGCTTTGCAATGATCATAAATCATATAGGATTGCTATATCTGTGTGCATCAGTGTTTGATTTCCAAAAAATATCTTTATCGTAATTTTTATTGATTTCAGGCGTGAATAATGAATGATTTAGAAACCCTAAGTGAGGACAATTTTACTCACGCATTGAATGTACTCGCAGCAAAAGATCATGACTTAGCTGACATTCTCAATACCTTTGGTTTACCTCCATTGTGGTTACGAGAACCAGGTTTTGCAACTCTAATTCAAATTATTTTGGAACAACAAGTTTCTCTCGCTTCAGCTAAAGCAGTTTTTGAAAGACTGCAAGCAAAAATCTCACCAATTACTCCAGAAAAGTTTTTTCAACTTGATCATACAGAATTAAAAACTATTGGCTTTAGTCGCCAAAAAGCTATTTATGGAAGCTTGTTAGCAGAATCAATTATTGCGGGACAACTTGATTTAGATATTCTCAACACAATGAGTGATGAAGATGTTCGTAGTGTCCTCAAACAGCTTAAAGGAATTGGAGATTGGACAGTAGACATATATTTATTAATGGCATTGCGGCGACCAGATGCTTTACCAAAGGGAGATTTAGGGTTAATACTAGCAATTCAAAAAGTGAAGAAATTAACGCAGCGACCTACATCACAAGAAATTGAAATTATTGCTGAGAATTGGCGTCCTTGGAGAGCAGTAGCAACGCGGTTATTGTGGCACTATTATTTGAGTGAGCGATCGCCACAACCAAGAAAAAATTCTACAGCTTCATCGCCTTAATTTGTTCAGATTCCCGAAATCATCAAAAACAACCAGTAAATCTGTTTATGTTAGTTTTTAGTCAATCCTACTCATTCTTGTTATGCCAAATTTGGGACAGACTAAGACGCGACTGCTGACTATGGGTGCGCTGATTACTGCTGGGACTTTAGTTTCAGGCGCTGTCGGGGGTTTGGTTGCGGGTCTTGCTGGTAACATTTTGGCAAATGATCTAGGGGATTTGGCTAAACGACTGGGTGAAAATGAAGATATTTTGAGCGATCGCGAATTATCTCAAGCAGTATGGCAAGCGATCGCTTTGGTAATTGAGTCGGTAGCTGAACAAAATGATTACCCACTCCACAAAGATATTCTTAAACGATTAGCAAAATCTACGCTGGCAGAGCCGCCAATAGATGTGCAACTGGATACGACGGTTGAGATTGCAGAAACCCAGTTACCAGAACTTTTCTCAACCAAAGCTGAGGAATTTCAAGCAGTACGGGTACTGGATCTAGAAACTTGGAAAGACATCGTTGACTGGCTGTGTAACTTACATAACATATCTATCCCAGAGTTGCGGAATCACTTAGCAGAAAGACTGTACGTGATGTTTCCGAGCGCGTTGCGTGAGGTGCTGAAGGAAGACGCCGCCAAGGGAGGTCAAGCTTTCGCCGCGATGCAGTTGTTGCTACTGGGGAATATTACTGCTGCTCTGAAGCAGAGTAATTCACAAAATACTGAGATTGTCAAGAAATTAGAGGATGTAGCGACAGCGCAGCAACTTTGTGAAATCGTGGCAAGAGTAGAGTCTGGAATTGGGGAAGACTTAGCAGAAATTAAACGAGCATTGTCAGCAATTGCAGCCATGCAAATACGGCGTTTGTCAGTACCACTGAATTTCCAACTGATTATAGAGGAAAAGACTGAGGAGTTTGTCGGGCGAGAATTTGTCTTTACCGAGATTGAAAAATTTTTCCAAGAGAAGTCCAAAGGTTACTTTATCATTGAAGCCGATCCAGGGATGGGTAAAAGTTCCATCCTGGCAGAATTTGTTCGTCGCAATGATTGCATTGTTTATTTCAACAACCGTAGTGCAGGCATAACTAGTACTGAAGAATTTATCAGGAGTGTGTGTACTCAGTTGATAGAAGGCTACAAGCTATCTTACTCAACAGAAATTCAGCTAGAAAACACACGTAATAACAATTTTCTCTTACAGTTACTTCATGAAGCGAGTCAAACGCTCCAGTCAAATGAACGATTGATAATAGCCGTTGATGCTTTAGATGAAGTTGATTTGAACAGTCAGAGTGACGGTGGTAACGTACTTTACCTGCCTGATAACTTGCCTAATGATGTCTACTTCATTGTTACAAAAAGACCACAGCGCCTGCCTTTACGAATCAATGACGAGCGATTTTTTAACTTGATGCAGTATAAATCTCAAAATGAAGAAGATGTACAAAACCATATCAGAAAACGTATCGGCAAAAGTCAACAGCTAAAGGTATGGATTCACAATCAAAGATTAGAACATGAAGAATTTGTGACTACACTGGCTACCAAAAGCGAGAGTAATTTTGAGTATCTGCGCCATGTTTTGCCAGCAATTGAACATGGCGAGTATCAAGATTTAAATATTGAGAATTTGCCGAAAGGTCTCAACAGTTACTACGAGAATCACTGGCAACGCATGGTTAAGAAAGATGACTCCCTACTGGAATTGAAGATTAAGATTATGTATCTTTTAGGAGTAGTTCGAGAGCCAGTTTCACGCAGTTGGATTGCTAAAAGACTAGCTACCCAGAATACTATTACCGTGCAGCAAATATTAGATTATTGGGAGCAGTTTCTGAGCAAACAACATCTAGAAAGTGAAACCCGTTATAGCTTGTATCACACAAGTTTCCGTGATTTTCTCTATCGCTTAGACATTGTCCAAGCAGCTGGAGAAACAATTGAAAGCATGAATGATCGGGTTGTCGATAGCTTCACTAAAGGATTTTTTTGGCAATGAGTGAGATGAGTGACTGGTTAGCCAGTCTGTCTCCTGAAGATAGAGATTATGCCTTAAAGCATTTGCCCAGTCATATGGCTGAGGCAAACAATGCCAACAAAAAAGAACTTTTATACCGCTTTTTGACTGATTTTGATTTTATCGCCGCCAAGATTTTTCATCTTGAGATTAAATTGCAGGAACTCATTGAAGATTATGACCGCGCCTTCGAGCCATCTGTTTGGATTGCTGGGGAAAAAGCCGAGACTCTAAAATTGATTCAAGCTGCTTTGCGATTGTCAGCGCATATTTTGGAAAAAGATAAAACGCAACTTGCAGGACAATTATTAGGGCGTTTGCTGGACTTTCCCAATCCAGAAATTCAGGCAATCTTAGCACAAGCAAAGCAGTGGCAAAAAGCGCCTTGGTTGCGTCCCCTCACAGTTAGCTTAACTCACCCTGATGAGCAGTTGCTACGCACTCTGATTGATCATAGCGATTGGGTAACAGCAGTCGCCATCACGCCGGATGGTCAACGTCTGATTTCTGGTTCGCAGGATGGCGCTATTAAAATCTGGAATCTGGAAACAGAAGATTTAATATGTACCATCTCCGCTCATAACGACTCTGTTAATACAATAGCGATCACTCCTGATGGGTCAGATATAATTTCTGGTTTGCAGGATGGAACTATTAAAATCTGGAATCTAGAAACAAAAGAATTAATACGTACTCTAACTGGTCATTATGCCTCTGTTAATGCAGTCGCTCTGACTCCTGATAGTTCGGTGCTAATTTCTGCTTCGTCTGATTGTTGTCTTAAAGTTTGGAATCTAAAAACAGGTAAGGAATTGCACACACTTATTGGTCATCGCGCTTCAGTACAAGCAGTTACGGTTATCTTGACCAACAATAACAAGTGGGTAATTTCCGGCTCATACAATGACACTCTTAGAGTCTGGAACCTGGAAACTGGAAAAGCAGAATTTACTCTTGGCAATAGTGACATGGTCTATTCTCTTGCAGCAACTCATGATGGAGAAAGAGTGATTTCTGCTTCACAGGATGGAACTCTCAGCATCTGGAAAGTTCGGACTTGGGAGAAAGAATATACTTTAAAGGGTCATAGCCAATTAGTTCGTAGTGTTGCTGTCACTCCAGATGGAAAGCAGATAATTTCTGGTTCAATTGATGGGACTCTCAAAATTTGGAAAATAAGAACTTGGGAAAACGAAGGTACTTTCACAGATGAAACTGCCTCTGTTCTTGCAATTACAGTCACTCCAGATGGTAAGCAAATAATTTCTGCATCAGAAAATAATCTGAAAATCTGGAATATTGAAAAGTATAGGACATATTTCTCATTTAATAATGAATGCGACACAAAAACTGGTCATAGTGACTCTGTAGAAGTAATTGCTTTTACCCCTGATGAGAAAGAAGTGATTTCTGCCTCCCAAGATAGGACTTGCAAAATCTGGAAAGTGGAAACTTGGGAGAATAAAGCTACATTCACAGGTCAGATAAACTTACTAGACAGAGATTATGGATCTGAAAAATATTTTGACTTTAAAGCTGATGAGATTAAATGTTTTCTTCATAGCACCCGTAACATCTTACCCTTTATTATTGCTACTACCGCAGATGGTAAGCGCCAAATTTTGGCTAAAGAAGATGAAACACTTGAGGTGTGGGATGTATCAGCAAGTCAATACAAATACATTGCCAGTTTCACCGGAGAAAGTGAAATCAAATCCTGCGCCATTGCCTCAGATGGGGTAACAATTGTTGCGGGAGAAGCATCAGGAAGAATGCATTTTTTAAGGCTTGAAGGAGTTGGAAGTTGAGAGTAAAAAAATAGGCAAGTGCGAGTCTAAGTGCAAAGTTTAACAGCAAGATTCAGATAGATTCGTGAATCTGCTTTATTTATGATTGGGAGCGTAAGCAAATCAGGGTTTTCACAAATCCTATGCATGAAGCAGAGTTTTGGCAAGCTGTATTAAACAGAGACATTCGCTTGGACGGTGTATTTGTATATGCAGTGCGCTCTACTGGTATATATTGCCGTCCATCGTGTGCTGCTCGCAAGCCGCAAAGAGAGCAAGTTGTTTTCTTTGCATCGTCGCAAATAGCTGAAGATGAGGGTTTCCGTCCGTGTCGGCGCTGTGATCCACAAAACCCGATTGACCCGCAAACAGAAATGGTGGGGCGTGTGTGCGCTATTATCGAAGCCGAAACTACAAGTTCACTAACTTTAGCAACACTCAGCGCCCAGGTTAATGTTAGTCCTTTTCACTTGCAGCGAAAGTTTAAGCGAGTTATGGGTGTAACACCTAAGCAGTATATACAAGCACAACGAATGCAAAGTTTAAAATCAGAACTTAAAAGCGCAAGCAGCGTCACTGATAGCATTTACAATGCAGGTTATGGTTCAAACAGTCGTCCTTATGAGTCTGCAAAAATACAATTGGGCATGACTCCCGCTACGTACAAACGCGGCGGAGATGGTATGGTCATCAACTACATGATTGTAGATTCTGCTTTGGGCTACTTGCTGGTTGCTGGTACTGAATATGGAATTTGCATGGTGAGTCTGGGTGACTCTGATACAGGATTAGAAACTGCTTTGCTGAAAGAATTTCCGGCGGCTAAGATTTACCGTTGTGAGCTAAAGGAAGATAACTTGAGCAAATGGGCGATCGCTCTCTTAAAATACCTCAATGGTGAACAACCGAGTTCCCATCTCTCAGCATTACCTCTTGATGTCCAAGCTACAGCTTTTCAAGCCAAAGTTTGGCAAGCTTTGCGCCAAATTCCCAGTGGTAGCACGCAAACATATAGTGAAGTTGCTCAATCTATCGGTCAACCAAGTGCAGTTAGGGCTGTGGCGCGTGCTTGTGCGACAAATCCTGTATCTTTAGTTATCCCTTGTCATCGCGTTGTTCGTTCTGATGGTAGCTTGGGTGGTTATCGCTGGGGTATTGAACGCAAACAATTTTTGTTAGCACAAGAAGCAGGAAGTTTATCTTGAGTGGCAAATTTGAGTAACAAGCTGCAATGCTAATGCATTGGCTTACATTGTTAATGCATCGGCTTACATTATTAATGCATCGACTTACATTGTTAATGCATTGGCTTACATTGTTAATGTATCGGCTTACATTGTTAATGTATTGGCTTACATTGTTAATGCATCGACTTACATTGTTAATGTATCGGCTTACATTGCGATTTGTTGGGCGATCGCTAATCTTAAACCAAAGTTTTTTCTCTAGTGCGATCGCACTGGTTTGTAGTGAGGACTTTAGTCCTCTATTCTATGAGCGCTTAAGCGTACCCTTTGGGTACACACGCAGTGGGTTCCGTAGGTAGCCGCTACCGCGTCTACACTACGAACTCATCAAAATTAATATGTTGAACCAATAGTGGTTCAACATATTAATTTTGATAGACTGCGAGGGGACAGATCCCCGACTTTTTTAAAAAAGTCGGGGATCTTGCAGCCCATCAAAACTGATGAAACAGACCAATAGTACGCTTTGCTCTACCGAAAAACCGTATTCAAGCACAGTCCATCCCAGTCTAAAATAGTAGCCTGAACCAGAATTAACCATAATTTGTGTTTTTATGACTGCTGCTACGACTGTAAAAACAGAGTATGAAGCGATTATTGGTCTAGAAACCCATTGTCAGCTGAGTACCAAAACTAAAATTTTCTCTTCTAGTTCCACAGAATTCGGGGCAGATCCTAATACTAATATTGACCCCGTTTGTATGGGTTTGCCTGGTGTATTACCTGTACTCAACGAAAAAGTCCTTGAATACGCCGTCAAAGCGGGTTTGGCACTAAACTGTCAAATCGCTGAATATAGCAAGTTCGATCGCAAACAATATTTTTATCCTGATCTTCCTAAAAATTATCAAATTTCTCAATATGATCTACCCATTGCCGAACACGGTTGGTTAGAAATTGAGTTAGTAGACGCAGATGGTAATCCTGTGCGTAAAAAAATTGGGATTACTCGTCTGCACATGGAAGAAGATGCAGGGAAATTAGTACACGCAGGTAGCGATCGCCTGTCTGGTTCGTCCTATTCTTTGGTAGACTACAACCGTGCTGGTGTGCCGTTGGTAGAAATTGTCTCGGAACCAGATTTACGTTCGGGACAAGAAGCTGCGGAATACGCTCAAGAGTTACGCCGGATCGTGCGTTATCTCGGTGTCAGTGATGGCAATATGCAAGAAGGTTCACTGCGTTGTGATGTGAATATTTCTGTGCGTCCCGTTGGTCAAGAAAAATTTGGCACGAAAGTAGAAATTAAAAATATGAACTCGTTCAACGCCATCCAAAAGGCGATTGAATACGAAATTGAACGCCAAATTGCAGCCGTAGAAGCGGGTGAACGCATTATCCAAGAAACTCGTTTGTGGGAAGAAGGCGCTCAACGCACAATTAGTATGCGGACTAAAGAAGGTTCTAGCGATTATCGCTACTTCCCAGAACCAGATTTAGCACCAATTGAAGTATCAGACGAACAATTACTCACATGGCGTTCTGAATTACCAGAACTCCCCGCCCAAAAACGCCGTCGCTACGAAGATGAGTTGGGTCTTTCAACCTACGATGCGCGAGTTTTGACTGAGGAACGCGCCACTGCTGAGTATTTTGAAAGTGCGATCGCTCTCGGTGCTAACCCCAAAGCTACTGCTAACTGGATTACTCAAGATATCGCTGCTTACCTCAACAAAAATAAACTCAGCATCACCGAAATCGCCCTCACTCCCGCTAATCTCGCCGACGTCATCAGTCGAATTGAAAAGGGTAAAATTAGCAACGCCCAAGCGAAAGAAAAATTGCCCGATTTGCTGAGTGGTGTTTCTCCGGAAAAAGCGTTTGCAGGTCAAGAATTAATCAGTGACCCCGCTGTCCTCGAACCCATCATTGATGAAGTGATTGCTGCAAATCCCAAAGAATTAGAGAAGTTCCGCAACGGTAATGTCAATCTCAAAGGCTTCTTTGTCGGACAAGTCCTCAAAAAGACCAACAAACGCGCCGATCCCAAGCTGACTAACCAATTGGTAGAGAAAAAGTTGAATGCGTAAGTTGGACATTGGGCATTGGGCATTGGTTATTCTCCATTTCTCCCTGCTCCCTTGTCCCCTAATCCCCAATCCCAAAATTTTTTTCAAAAAGGGGTGTTGCCCCTCATGCCGATAATGCTATACTGTGCTAGTTAGATGCACCCTGATGATCTGGAGAGCTACCCAAGTGGCTCTCTCTTTTTTTGTTTAATTTTTCTTTGATGAATTTTTACTCAGGTTATTTACTGCGTATCTTGGAAGAATTAAAATGGCAAAACAAACTGTTGTTCTCCCCAATAGTGCATTTACGGAGATTTTTCAGGAAACTTTGATAAAAAACTAGATAAGGGGTATTGCCCCACATCCCAAAAATGGTATACTCTGTTATGTAGATGCACCCTGATGATCTGGAGAGCTGCCCAAAAGGCTCTCTTTTTTTTTATGTGTTGCGATCGCAGTTATGATTGAGCAACTAGCAACAAAAAATATTTTTCCTAGTATTTCCTTATCATCTTTGCTACATACAGTTATTTAGCCAAAAACAAAAGAAGTTAATTAAGGTGTATTGCCCCACACCCCGGAAATGGTATATTGTGTTATTAAGATGCACCCTGATGATCTGGAGAGCTGCCCAAGTGGCTCTCTATTTTTTTTGATCATTGCTAGAGACGCGATAAATCGTGTCTGTACAATATTTATTCAGATGAATCGCGTCTTTAAAAATATAGTCATTGGTTATGATTTATTGGTTTTGCACGAAGGACAAATGACAAATGACAAATAACAAATGACTAATACTTGGTATAATCGCCAGTCAGCCGAGTAATAGTTGCAAGGGGGAAATCATGGCAGACTGGCATGAGATTACTGGTGGTGTGACTGCACCGAGAGGGTATCGGGCATCTGGAATTAAAGCAGGATTGAAACCTTCAGGATTGCCAGATTTGGCGTTGATAGTGTCAGACGTAGAAGCGATCGCTGCTGGGGTATTTACAACCTCTCAAGTGAGGGCAGCATGTGTAGATTATTGTCGCCAACATCTGCAAGCAAAGCATAACGCCCGTGCCATTCTCTGCAACGCCGGACAGGCAAATGCTGCGACAGGTGAACAAGGTTGGTTAGATGCGCTAGAATCGGCGATGGCGATCGCTCAAGCCTTAAATCTCCGCAGTGATTCGATCCTACTGGCTTCGACTGGGGTAATTGGGCAGCGTATACCGATGGATAAACTCAAAGCTGGAATTCCCCAACTAGTAGCAGCACTATCTGAAACTGGTTCCGATGCTGCCGCAGGTGCGATCATTACTACAGACTTAGTACCAAAATCAATTGCCCTAGAAACAACAATAAGCGATCGCCCAGTCAGAATTGGTGGTATCGCCAAAGGTTCTGGGATGATTCATCCGAATATGGCTACTCTGCTAGCATTCGTCACCTGTGATGCAGCCGTTTCCCCTCATCTTTGGCAGCAAATGTTAAGTAGGGCTGCTGATCGAAGTTTTAATTCGATTACCGTTGATGGTGATACTAGTACTAACGATAGCTTGATCGCCCTTGCCAATGGCGAATCCCGCACCCCAGCAATTACCGAAATGGGACACGAAGCTGAAAAATTAGAAGCGATGTTAACAGCAGTATGCCAGCATTTAGCAAAAGCGATCGCCCGTGATGGGGAGGGTGCAACTTGTCTGGTAGAAGTGCAAGTCAGTGGCGCACAGGATGAACAAGCAGCACGTCAAATTGCCAAAACTATTGCTGGTTCTTCTTTAGTCAAATCTGCAATTTTTGGACGCGATCCTAACTGGGGACGCATTGCGGCGGCGGCGGGACGTGCTGGCATACCTTTTGAGCAAGAAAATCTGAGAATTCAGTTAGGGAATTTTTTAATGATGGAAAATGGCCAACCCCTAGCTTTTGACAGGAAAGCAGCAAGTGAATATCTACAAAAAGCTGCTGCGGGTGCTTATCTCAAAGAAGATACCGTATTAATTTCTGTAAGCATAGGCAATGGTCATGGTTCCAGTAAAGCTTGGGGTTGTGATTTAAGTTATGACTACGTGAAGATAAATGCCGAGTACACGACTTGAGGTAATGGGTAATTGGTAATTGCTAATTGGCTATTACTACGTTTCAGTTAAAGATTTTTCGGCATAATTTTGTCATGTAGAGACGCGTAGCAAGATCCCGCAGGGTAATTTCGCGTCTCTACAGGTGATTATGGGCTTGCTGTATTAGGTAGAAGAAACTTTGGTCACTAACTTCTGTCGTTATAACACAATAGTAAATAACAAAAATCAAATATTGGCGATCGCAACTCAACCAAGATATCGCACATAGCAGTAAGCTGTTTTATTTAGAGCATTTATAAAAATTTTCAACTATGGCAACGATTAACGACAACTACCTCAAGCTGAAAGCTGGTTATCTGTTTCCGGAAATTGCACGCCGTGTCAATGCTTTTGCAGAAGCTAACCCAGATGCCAAAATTATCAGGCTGGGTATTGGTGATGTCACTGAACCATTGCCAGAAGCTTGTCGGACTGCAATGATTAAAGCTGTGGAAGAAATGGGCGATCGCGCTACTTTCAAAGGCTATGGCCCAGAACAAGGTTACGCTTGGCTACGGGAGAAAATAGCTCAATCCGACTTCCAAGCGCGGGGATGTGAAATTGATGCCTCGGAAATATTTATATCTGATGGATCTAAGTGTGATACTGGTAATATTCTCGATATATTTGGCAAAGACAATACTATTGCCGTGACAGATCCAGTTTATCCCGTATATGTAGACACTAATGTTATGGCGGGAAATACTGGCAACGCCAACGATAAAGGTGAGTTTGAGGGTTTAGTTTATCTGCCAATTACCGCCGAAAACAACTTTACCGCCACTATCCCTTCCCAGAAAGTCGATTTAATTTACCTGTGCTTTCCCAATAACCCCACTGGCGCAGTCGCCACTAAAGAGCATCTCAAAGCTTGGGTGGACTATGCAAGGGCAAATGGCTCAATCATTTTCTTTGATGCTGCTTACGAAGCCTACATTACCGATCCAGAGATTCCCCACTCCATCTATGAAATTGCAGGTGCAAGAGAGTGTGCAGTAGAATTCCGCTCTTTCTCTAAAAATGCTGGTTTTACTGGTACTCGTTGCGCTTTGACAGTAGTACCCAAGAACCTCACAGCCAAAGCCGCAGATGGTTCTGATGTGGAACTATGGAAACTCTGGAACCGCCGCCAGTCTACTAAGTTTAATGGCGTATCTTACATCGTCCAACGCGGAGCTGAGGCAGTTTATTCAGAAGATGGACAAGCACAAACCAAAGCGCTAATTAGTTTTTACCTGGAAAATGCCAAAATTATCCGTGAGCAACTGACAGCCGCAGGATTAGCAGTTTACGGTGGTGTAAATGCACCTTACGTCTGGGTGAAAACACCCAATGGTCTTTCCAGCTGGGATTTCTTCGATAAATTGCTACACACTTGCAATGTTGTAGGTACACCAGGTTCTGGCTTTGGTGCAGCAGGTGAAGGCTATTTCCGAATTTCGGCGTTTAACAGTCGAGAAAATGTCGAAGAAGCGATGAAGCGGATTACAAATCGTTTTACAGCATAGGTTTTAATTGGGGGAAGGAAAAACCAACCCCCAACAATAATAAGGTTCTCACTGGTATAGAAGTTGGTCATAGCACCCATCACCGTCAAGTACAAAAAGTGGGATGCTTCTCATCAAAATTTTCACGCCGACTTACTTAATTCTCCATAAAATAATCCGAAGAACAATTTTTGTTTAAGTCTCATTAATTATGCACACAATACTAAATAGCTACGCAGGTCCCTAAGTTTTCGACATTAGCGCATTTTTCAATTTAGAAATACGAATCATGCAACACAAGAAAAAAAGGGTGGAAAAAACATCCAGACGCGGTTTTTTGGGACAAGCACTGACTGCTGCCGGAACGGCTATTGCGGCTCCCTCGTTACTCAATCAGGCAACTACAGCAAAGGACGCTAGCCAAAGTAACCCAGGTGAGATGAACGTGAAACTTACTGTTAACGGTAAGCAGCAAACCCTCGACCTTGAGCCGCGTGTCACACTCTTAGATGCCCTGCGCGATCGCCTGGGGCTAGTGGGGAGTAAAAAGGGATGCGATCACGGACAGTGTGGAGCTTGTACTGTTCTGATCGATGGTCAGCGAGTTTATTCCTGCTTGGCTTTAGCAGTGATGCAGGAAGGTAAGGCGATCATCACCATCGAAGGACTGGCGAAGGGCGATACTCTTCATCCAGTGCAGGCAGCATTCATTGATAACGATGGCTTCCAGTGCGGCTATTGTACCCCAGGACAGATTTGTGCTTCTGTTGCCTTACTTGATGAAGTAAAACAGGGCTGTGCCAGCGTTGTCACGCCAGATCTGGCTCGTCCCCCACAGTTGGCTGAACTCTCTGAAGCTGAAATCAAGGAGCGACTGAGTGGTAATCTCTGTCGATGTAGCGCTTATAACGGCATTGTTGCAGCAGTCCAGCAGGCAACCGGACAAAAAGTACCCTCTCCTGCGGCAACTGTGATGGTCAATGAACCCCAGGAGACACCCGTATGAACAACTTCACTTACATCCGTGCTACCTCTGTGAAAGATGCGGTTCAACGGGCAACGAATGACCAAAATGCGATATTGATTGCAGGCGGTACAAATCTGGTTGACCGTCTCAAAGTCTTCTTAGATGAGCCATCGCAACTTATCGATATCTCTCGATTAGAGATGAAGCGCATTGAACGGACAAGTGGGGGTGGTCTGAGCATTGGAGCGCTGGTAACTAACACAGCACTGGCAGACCATGCGGATGTTCGCCGCGATTATCCAATACTGTCCCGTGCGATTCTCGCTGGTGCGTCTCAGCAAATCCGCAATATGGCAACTGTAGGGGGTAACCTACTACAACGCACTCGCTGTCCCTACTATTACGATACTGCTTTTCCTTGCAACAAACGGCAACCGGGAAGCGGCTGTCCGGCAGCAACGGGCATCAACCGGATGCACGCCATCCTTGGGGCCAGTGACCAATGCGTAGCAGTTCAACCCTCGGATATGTGTGTCTCTCTTGCTGCTCTGGATACTGTTGTTGTAGTGGAAGGCCCCAAGGGTAAGCGACAGATACCATTCACAGACTTTCACCGACTACCAGGAAACACACCTCAGCGAGATACAAACTTAGAGCCAGGTGAGTTGATTACCTCTGTGATTGTTCCCCCAGTGCCGTTTGCCAAATCAGGAGTTTATTTAAAGTTACGCGATCGCACTTCCTATGCTTTTGCGTTAGTCTCTGTAGCAGCTGCGGTTGACTTGGCGGGCGGGCAGATTAAGAATGTGCGCTTGGCTATGGGTGGCGTAGCCCATAAACCTTGGCGACCAAAGGAAGCAGAAAAGTTTTTAATTGGTAAAACTGCCAATACTGCAACCTTTCAACAGGCGGCAGAAATTGCCCTGCAAGGAGCCAAGCCATTAACTCACAACAGTTTCAAAGTTGACTTGGTAAAGCGGGCAATTCGCCGCGCACTCGCGGTTTCAGCCAAAGGAGGAGGCGTAGCATGAACAAAGTAATTGGGACTGCCGTCAACCGCAAGGATGGACGAGCAAAGGTTACAGGCACAGCAACCTACGCCGCAGAACATCAAATTCCGGGTCTGGTTCACGGTTATCTTGTCACCGCCAGCATTGCTAATGGGCAAATTAAGAGCATCGACACTAGGGCGGCAGAAAAGGCATCAGGGGTAATCACTGTTTTCACGCATAAAAACTTGCCCAAAGTATTTATGCCAACTAACGACTTTATGACCTCGAAAATCTACGAGGCGCGTCTGCCGTTGTCGGATGATAAAATTCACTATGCAGGGCAAATTATCGGCTTAGTAGTAGCAGACACCTTCGAGCGGGCGCGTGACGCGGCGCATTTGGTCAAGGTGGAGTACGCAACCCAAAAACCACTCGTGGATGCCACAAAAGCCTCTTTCAAAGAGCCTCCACCCCAGTTTGGTGAAGAACTAAATTTTGAAAAGGGGAATTTTGCCACAGGGGTGGCGAGTGCAACAACAAAACTGACAGCCACCTACAAGACTTCCACCGAAATGCACGCGGCGATGGAACCCCATGCCATCATTGCCCACTGGCAAGATGCAAACTCACTCACTGTTTACGAGCCGTCTCAGTGGGTGTTCGCAACTCAGCGCACTTATGCGGAACTATTCGGACTCCCATCTGAGCGGGTTCGCGTCGTCACACCTTTCCTGGGTGGAGCTTTTGGCTCTAAAGCTTTCCCTTGGCCCCACGGCATTCTCTGTGCTGCGGCTGCCCGTAAACTCCAGCGTCCTCTCAAAGTCGTCCTCAGCCGTCGGCAAATGACAGCGAATACAGGACACCGCTCCGAAACTGAGCAAACTATTCGTTTAGGAGCAACTGCTGATGGTAAATTAAGTGCGATCGCCCACGAGGTGAAATCCTGCACTTCACCAGTGGATGTCTTCACAGAACCCTGTACAGGGGTGACGCCAGTTATGTATACAGCGCCGAATCTGCAACTGAAGCAGGAACTGGCAGTACTGAACATTGGCACACCAACATTCATGCGTGGCCCAGGAGAAAATCCCGGTATGTGGGCACTAGAGTCGGCGATGGACGAACTAGCCTGGATGCTAAAGATTGACCCAGTGGAACTACGCCTTAAAAACGAAGCTAAGGAACACCAGCGTAAGGGTCAACCATTTTCAGCCAAGCATTTTGCTGACTGTTTGCGGGTTGGTGCGGAGCAATTTGGTTGGAAAGACAGACCAAAACAGCCGCGTTCTTTGACGCGCGATGGCAAACTCGTTGGTTGGGGGATGGCGGCATCAACCTTCCCTGGCTTACGGACTGCCGCATCAGTCAAGGTACGGCTGCTACCAGACGGTACTGCCCATCTGCTCACGGCAGGAAACGATATGGGTACTGGTGCATATACCGTTGTTGCTGTCACAGCAGCAGAGGCATTGGGGCTACCCGTCGAACAGGTACAGGTGGAGTTGGGCGACTCGTTGCTACCAGATGGAGGCTTGGCGGGTGGTTCCCAGATGACAGCATCTCTCGTTCCGGCGGTCATGTCAGCTTGTCAGCAAGTTCTGAAAACTGCTAATGCTAAGACCGCACAAGAGGCGTTTGCAACTCTCCGTCAGTCTGGCCGGGCAGCAATTGAAGCCACAGCATCTTCTGCGCCTGGTAATGAAGCGAAGAAATGGGCGTTCCAGTCTTGGGGCGCACATTTTTGTGAAGTCAGCGTCGATGAAGAAATCGGACGTTTGCAGGTGACGCGTTGGGTGTCGGTGATGGATATCGGGCAAGTCATCAACTCTAAGACAGCAGCGAGTCAAGTACGTGGTGGTGTGATCATGGGTATCGGGCAAGCTTTAATGGAAGAATGCCACCTCGATCCAAACATTGGCTATCCCGTGGTTTATGACCTTGCCACCTATCACTTCCCAGCTCACGCAGATATTCCTCGCATTCAAGTAGCTTTCGTCGGCGAACCAGACCTCAACTTCAACCCAGCAGGCGTAAGAGGTGTAGGCGAAATTGGCATTACAGGTGTTTCAGCAGCGATCGCCAATGCAGTTTACCATGCTACAGGTAAGCGCATCCGCGATTTACCTATTACACCTGACAAGTTGATCTAAAGGCAGCAGAGCAGGGGTAGGGTGTTGACTTTGATGAAATTTCCCCATTTTTGGTTCATGCAACTTTTGTGTCCCTGCGAGCGCAAAGTCTATGCTACATAGACTTTTGCTCAAATAAGCACCACATATTATACATGAATTTTGACCCCCTAAAAAGGCACAGAGTCAACACCCTAGCAGCTTCAGGGCAAGTTTATGGCAATGGTTCTGCGGATGTCTTTCACTGTGGTAAAGACTCAGGGTTCAACCTATCGCAAACCTGGTGCTCGAATGCTGATGACACAATCCGGTCGCTAGTTCACTGTGCGATCGCACTTGTCCTATTTTGAACCACCAAAGCATTTGCAGCCGTTCTTTCTGGCTGGCACTCCTTGTATGTTTTAGCGTTTTCTCTAAATACTCTGCACTCTGTGTGATTTCCAGTTCTAGCCTACGTGCCATTTTTGTGCTATCCAGTTTCACCCTTGACATCTATACATATATGCAAGCTCAATGTAAATTGATCTAATTCCTAATTATGAAAGAACTTCAAGATATTATTACCGCCTTCCTTGCAATCAAAAATCGCGGTCAAACCGTTGCCCTTGCCACAGTTGTAAAAACCAAAGGTTCTACTTACCGCCGACCAGGCGCAAGAATGCTGATGACGGAAGATGGTGAGATGGTAGGTACTGTTAGTGGAGGCTGTTTGGAAAGTGACGTTTTTGAACACGCCAAACAAGTAATGGTTTCCAGCGAACCAATTTTAGTCAAGTATGACCCAACAGTCACAGAGGAGATTATTTGGGCGCTTGGGCTTGGTTGCAATGGCGCAGTTTATATTCTGATTGAGCCTTTGGATGAACAGATAACATTGATTTGCGAGTGCTTGCGTGACAACAAGCCAGGTGTTCTAGCAACTGTGTTTTCCACAGAAGGTAAAGTGCAGGCAAAAATCGGAAATCATTTAGTACTAAACCAAGATAAAGTTCCCATTAATGAAATTGCAGATGCTAATTTAACTCAGGCTGTAATTATCGATGCTCAAACAGCTTTGCACGAGCAAAGGTCAATCGTTAAAACTTATCAGCTTGAGACGGGTTGTGTGGAAGTATTTATCGAAGTTATCAAACCACCGACACCATTAGTTATTTTTGGTGCAGGACAAGATGCTATCCCGGTTGCACGTTTTGCTAAAGAGTTAGGCTGGCATGTGAGTGTAGTTGATCACCGACCTACATACTTAACGCCAGAGCGATTTCCAGTTGCGGATAATCTAATCTATACTGCTCCAAATGCTGCCAATAAACACATTTTACTGGACGAAAATACAGTAGCGCTTGTGATGACTCATAACTACTTCCACGATCGCGAACACCTGAAAATGCTTCTACCGTCTGTTGTTCGCTATATAGGAGTTCTTGGTCCAAAAAGCAGAACCGCAGAATTACTACAAGATTTACACTTGCAAAGAGCAGTTTATACCCAAGAACAACTTAGCCGCTTGTATGCTCCTGTTGGTATTGACATTGGGGCTGATACACCTGTGGAAGTTGCACTTTCCATCGTGGCAGAAATTCAGGCTGTTCTTGCCAACCGTTCAGGCGGGTTGTTAAGAGATAGAATTGGACCAATTCACCATCAATGTAACGAATCAAGCGTGCAAAGTAAATTAAAAGCGCAACAGCTTATCAAGTTAAATCGCCAAAACATTAACGTATGAAAAACTCGCTGCCAAAGGTTGGCACAATCATTCTTGCAGCAGGCGCATCAACACGTATGGGTACGCCGAAACAACTATTACAATTTAAAGGACGTAGCTTGTTACGTCACACCACAGAAGTTGCTCTTGCTTCAGTTTGCGAACCTATGATAGTAGTGTTAGGAGCTTATGCCGAACAAATACACAATGAAGTGAACCAGCTTCCAGTTGTAGTGGTAGAAAACCAAGAGTGGCATTTGGGAATGGGAGCTTCAATTCGAGTTGGTATAAATGCACCTAATGACAGCAGTGAAAATATAGAAGCAGTAGTATTGTTACTTTGTGATCAGCCATTTGTTTGTGTTGATGTTGTCAATCAATTGGTGGAAGCTTATCATACCACTCTTCAACCAATTGTTGCTTCTGAGTATGCTGGAATATTAGGCGTACCTGCCCTTTTTAGCCGCAAATTCTTTTCTGAACTTATTAGTTTAAACGTTGCTGCTGGAGCAAAAGAAGTTATCAAAAAATACAGCCACTTAGTCTTTCCCGTTTCCTTTGCAGCAGGTGTAATAGATATTGATACACCACAAGACTACGAGCAATTACAATATTCGAGGTAAACACGGTCGAGTAACATAGGGGTATTGCCTTGGGTGGGTGTGGTCAAAAGTAGTTGGTAAGTGAGCGATCGCCCTTGATACTGAACTGTTGGGAGCATCTCAAATATTTGAGTTTATTTTTAAACGCAGAGGGTCGCAGAGGTTGACGCATTAAGTGGCTAGGCAAAATTAAATTCATTCGTGGAGGTCAGGGAATTGGAAACTGGGAACTGGGAATGGGAACAGGGAACAGCTTGAAGATCATCTTCTTTTCTCCGGTTTTGAATCACTTTTGCCAGAGATATATTAGAGGACTTGCCCAAGGACTCTGGTAATGCTTCGCAAATATTTTCGTACAATCTTCCTAGCATGGCGACAGCTAATAAAACAGAAGACTCGTTTGGCAGTGGCGGTGGTGGGTATTGCCTTTGCAAATATCATGATCTGCGCTCAGATGGGATTTGAGGCTTCATTATTTAACAGTTCTACAGCACCACAGAGAAGTTTAGATACAGATTTAGTAATGGTGAGTTCCCATTTTAAAAGTGTATATTCAGTCAAAAGTTTTACTAGGGAACGATTATATCAGGCGTTAGGATTTAAAGGGGTAGAGTCGGTAAGTCCGCTTTATATGGGTTACGGAAAATGGAGAAATCCCCAAACACGCCGTTTGCAAACTATTCTAGTATTTGGCACAGACCCAAGAACCGCTGCATTCAAATTTCCTGAAGTTGAGCAAAACCGCAGTCAGTTGCAAAAATTGAATACGGTGTTGTTTGATCAAGGTTCTTTACCAGAGTTTGGCCCCATCGCTACTTTGTTCCAACAACAAGCAATTCTAGAAACTGAATTAAATGATGTGAATGTCCGGGTTGTAGGTTTATTTACTTTGGGTGCATCATTTGGTGCCTATGGAAATGTGATTACCAGTGATTCAACTTTTTTGCATTTATTCCCCAATCATCATCCACAGCAGATTGAGATTGGTCTAATTAAGTTACAACCAGATGCATATCCACAACAAGTTGCCCAAAGTTTAATAAATGATTTACCTGATGATGTGATGGTTCTTAGTAATGAAAAATTTGCCCAGCTAGAAAAAGCTTATTGGGCAAAAACAACTCCGATAGGTTTTGTTTTTGGTTTGGGTGTGATTGTATCTTTTATTGTGGGAATTGTGATTGTTTATCAGATTATTTATGCCGATATTGCCGATCACTTGCCACAATATGCCATGCTCAAAGCAATTGGATATAGCGATCGCTATTTAATCGCAGTCCTTCTTCAAGAAGCTTTACTCCTAGCTGTATTAGGTTACGTACCAGGATTTCTCGTTTCATTAGGATTATATCAGGTTGCTGCTAGTGCTACTATGTTGCCCATTTTTATGACTATTGACCGTGGTATTACTGTATTTGTTTTAACAATAACTATGTGTATGATTTCAGCAGTTACTACAATGCGAAAGTTAAATTCTGTTGATCCTGCTGATGTATTTTAATAGTTGGTCATTTGTAATTGGTTAGTTGTTTTCTATTTTCTCCCTTTCCTTGTCCTTCCTCTCAATGTAGAAATTTTTTACACCTTTGGCGTTCCCAAAAATATTTTGAATTTTGAAAAGCCAGTTACAAAACAAAAGTCAATATTAAAACCCTCACCAATGACTAATGACCAATGACAATTCAAAAAGAGTATCCTAAGATAGCGTGTTATTTTTTAACTTGACTTTTTGAGGGAATAAAGCATGACTATTTGGGTGAATGAGCAAATCGATCCATCTGGCTTGATTTATGCCTGCATAGCCTGCTGTAATGAATCCCAAGCCCAAGAGTGTCATAAGTCTTTTAAGAAAAACTTGACTGAAACACAAAAAAAAGCAGGTTGGGTAGCGCAGTTACGGACAGTTGATTCCTGGGATGAAGTTCCAGTCAATGCTTTGAAACTAAATTAATTTGTTAATAGATAATGGTTAGTGGTGTCTACTAACTACTAACCCTCTTTATAAGAAGTTAAGAAAATATAACCACAAGATTAAGAAATAATAAATAATTAATAAAAGCTGCAAAAATAACTATTCTTTTATATATATTTGATGATTTTTTTGAAACTTTCAGAGTTATCATCTATACAAAGGAAAAATTAAAAAACTTGAAACAAACAAAATAAAATAGGTGAACTATCCAACGCTTAACACTTTTGTTGCAGGCTATCCTATTAATTTGGTTGGCACAAGCGGACAAGCGGTTGAGATTTCAATTCATTCTCCGAGTCAGTACATTTGTGCCAACTGCGAACGGATATTACCTGATTGGAAACATCAGCTTTTTTTGTGGGTGGTAATTGTTTTACAAAAATCTAGTTACGAAATGATAGTAAGTACGCCAGAAATTGAGGCGGAAAAACAAAAATTACGAGAAAAATTTATGAGGTTTGGCTTGGATGTGGCTTTTAATCTGCGCGATCGCGGTTATTTCACAGACCTTATCGACCCCCGCACAGGCTACCCTTTGCTTTCTCATCCGGGGATAGTTCCTCACGATGACACGGCTGTCGTCAAAGCTTTACTCGGTTATCCAATTATAGAAAACAAATGCCGTGTCCTAGTTCATCCTGAGTGGGGTATGGCTGTTTATCCTAGTATTTTACTCTCAGTAGCTCCCCCAGCCATCATCGAAAAGGCAATTCAAAATATCGCCCCCTTGCATGGTTGGAAAGAATATTGATTAGTCATTGGTCATTAGAGACGCGAGAGACGCGATTCATCGCGTCTGTACAATGGTCATTTGTCATTAACGCGGGAGACCCGCGCAACGCAGTGGCTCCCCTTGTCTCCGATCAGCTCTTCTTTGGTTTCCGCAATTGCTTAGAACTAATTGGCCCAAGAAGTTGATTGAGGGCGCGTAGTTGTTCTGGTGTACCCATAGCAATTAATACATCTGCGGGCATAAATACTGTGTCAGGAGTGGGGCCGCCGATCAGGGTACCATCGTTGCGTCGCACAGCAAGTATCAATGCACCTGTTTGTCCTCGCAACCTGGCTTGTCCGAGAGTCAGTCCTACCATCGGACACACCTTGGGGTCGAGCAAAAATTCTTCCATGTATAACTGGCGGTCTGTACCTGAGATAATTCCATCTACAAAGTCCATAACTTGGGGTCTAAGAGCAGCAGAAGCCATTCTTTTACCACCAGTTATATAAGGAGAAATCACACTATCTGCACCAGCGCGTTGCAACTTTTGCAAAGCTTCTTCTGTACTGGCTCTCGCGATCGCACGAATACCTGGATTCAGGTATTTAGCCGAAAGAACTGTGTATAAATTTTCTGCATCGGAAGGAAGGGCGGCAACCAAACAAATGGCTCTGTCTATGCCTACTCTCAAAAGTGTTTCATCTAAGGTTGCATCACCCTGGTATATACTATAACCTTGCTCTTGCGCTCTTCTTACAGATTCAGCATCAGAGTCAATAATCACAAAAGATACACCTTCTGCTTGAAATTCTATAGCAATTTGCCGACCAGTCCGACTAAATCCGCAGATAATGTAATGCCCTGATAAAGATTCCATTGTCCGCCGCACCTGCCGATATCGAATTCTTTCTTGAAAGTAGCCTTGAATAACTGCTTCTGTAAATCTATTAACGATGTAACCAATAGTAATTACACCCATTAAAATTAAGGCGATGGTAAATAGTCGTCCTCTGTCTCCTAGTGGATGGGTTTCACCATAACCAACAGTAGCTAAGGTGATTACTGTCATATATGCTGCATCTTCCCATGACCAGCCTTCTACAAGGGCGTACCATAAAGTACCAATCAAAAAGACACCAGCAAGAGCGATCGCCCCTGCCATTAACTCTTTTTGGATACGTTGATATTTTTGTTCCTGATTTGAGTACACAATTATTCACCATCGCCACTCGTTTTGAGGATAACTGGGTGTCAGCTTAAGATGAAGTATTAGGTAAAGATAAGAAATTTTGACAGATTTCTATCAGACCAGTGAATCACCCTACAATAAAGAATTTAGGGAGCCAAACAGGTGAGCCTAGAAACTCTAATTCAACAACACCCCATTACTCCAGAGTCAGGTACTGCATTATCTAGCGCTTTTGATGCTGATAGTTTTGATGCAGCTGTTATGTCTACCTATGGGCGGTTTCCCCTCGCTTTAGAGCGGGGTGCAGGCTGCCGCGTTTGGGATACCCAAGGACGAGAATATCTCGATTTTGTAGCAGGGATTGCCACTTGCACCTTGGGACATGCTCACCCAGCGATGGTAGAAGCGGTGACACGGCAGATTCAAAAACTGCATCACGTCTCTAATTTATACTACATTCCCGAACAGGGAGAATTGGCAAAATGGCTCGTTGAACATTCCTGTGCCGATCGCGTGTTTTTCTGCAATTCCGGGGCAGAAGCAAACGAAGCTGCAATTAAGTTGGCGCGTAAATACGCTCACACAGAGTTGCAAATTGAACGTCCGATTATTATCACTACTCACTCCAGTTTCCACGGACGGACATTAGCAACGATTACTGCTACAGGACAACCGAAATATCAAAAGAATTTCGATCCCCTAGTACCAGGATTCCACTACGTACCTTACAATGACATTTCGGCGGTAGAAGCAGCAATTAGTGAGTTGGATGAAGGTGATTACCGCGTTGCTGCGATTTTGATTGAACCATTACAGGGAGAAGGCGGGGTTCGTCCGGGGGATATAGCCTACTTTCAGCAATTAAGGAAAATTTGTGATGAGACGGGCGTGCTACTGATTTTCGATGAAGTGCAAGTCGGAATGGGGCGCAGTGGTAAATTATGGGGTTATGAATATCTAGGCGTAGAACCGGATATCTTTACTAGTGCCAAAGGTTTGGGTGGTGGTATCCCTATCGGCGCAATGATGAGCAAAAAATTCTGCGATGTCTTCCAACCTGGTGAACATGCTAGCACTTTTGGCGGCAATCCTTTTGCCTGCGGTGTGGCTTTGACTGTTTGTCAGACTTTGGAAAAAGAGAATATTTTACAGAACGTCCAACAACGGGGTGAACAGCTTAGAGGTGGCTTAAAAGCGATCGCCAGCAAATATCCCCATCACATTGTAGATGTACGCGGCTGGGGTTTGATCAATGGTATGGAATTAACAGCAGACATTGAACTTACCGCAGGTGATATCGTCAAGGCTGCAATTAACGAGGGTTTGTTACTTGTACCAGCCGGGCCTAAAGTCATCCGGTTTGTACCACCATTGATTGTGAGTGAAAAAGAAGTAGATACAGCGCTGCAAATTGTTGATAAAGCAATGGCGACTGTAACAGCATAAAAGTGGATAACATGTTTTATAGATCCCCGACTTTTTAAAAAAGTCGGGGATCTGAACACTCGCAACTGATCAAAATTAATGGGACAAGCCACTACAATCTAAGACAAAAAATGCCCAGTTGTCTTTTGAATGTGGCTCACCACCTTTTCGTAAGATTCTGGGTTACTAACTGGATTAATAATAATAGGAATAATGCCGTCTGGTAGCCAAAACGTGATTCTACCATTCGATGGTTCATAACAAAAAGAACTAATACAGTTGAGATTAATTACATATTCGTTTCTCTCGTAGTGAATTTTTACCCAGTAGCTATTTTCTAACTCTGCTTCAGTGACGTGTTGGATATACTCCAGAACTTTTTGGTAGTCTTGCTGGTTAGTTTGAGGATTGATCACAATTGGAATGGCACAATCGGGTAGCCAAAATGTTACCCGATTGTTTTGCTCGTAACAAAAGGCACTTACGCGTTCAAAATTGACGACATATTCCTTCTTCTCGTAACTAATTTTTAACCAGTACGCCACAAAGTCTCCTCATATCCGGAATATATCAGGAGCATATTCCTGCAAAGCATCTTCTTAGCAGAGTATAAATCTTCCTCTACCAGAAAGCTGTGCGTGAATTCTCTGGAAAATAGCGACTGATTGTAAACAAAGTTAGGAAACTGGAACAGGGGTTTGCTTACCTTCGTAGGATTGAGAACGAGCGATCGCAGCTTCGATAAAGCCTTGAAATAAAGGATGGGGCGCACTGGGACGAGATTGAAACTCCGGATGGAATTGACAAGCTAAAAAGAAAGGATGATTAGGCAATTCTATCATTTCCACTAAACGTCCATCGGGAGAACTGCCACTAATGACATAACCAGAGTCTAAAAACAAGTTGCGGTAAGCATTATTAAATTCGTAACGATGGCGATGTCGTTCGTAAATCACTTCTTCTTGATAAAGACTAAAAGCTAAGGTATTCGGTAGAACACGACAAGGATACAAACCCAAACGCATTGTTCCGCCTAAGTCTACTACATCTTGCTGTTCTGGCAATAGATTAATGACTGGATTTTCTGTATGCGGTTCAAATTCAGCACTATGAGCATCCGTAAATGCCGCAATGTTCCTTGCCCATTCAATCACGGAACACTGCATTCCTAAGCATAAACCTAAGAAAGGAATTTGATGAATGCGAGCATATTTGATGGCTTCAATTTTACCATCCACTCCACGTACACCAAAACCTCCAGGGACAATTACACCATCAACACCAGCTAAATGCTCCTCAACTCCTTCTACTTCGAGTTTTTCTGAGTCTACCCAACGCAAACGTAGTTCACCACTCATGGCGATCGCAGCATGACGCAACGCTTCGACTACAGAAAGATAAGCATCACTTAATTGTACGTATTTACCGACGATCGCAATTTCAATACGATGTTTCGGACTATACAGCCTTTCTACCAAAGTTTGCCACTGAGCTAAATTAGGTTGGTGTTGCTCCATGTTCAGCAACTCCAGTGTTTGCTGTGCTAGTCCTTCCCGTTCTAAAATTAACGGTACTTCATAAATACTCTTAGCGTCGATCGCCGGAATCACACAAGCTACGGGAACATCGCAAAATTCGGATAATTTATATTTAAGTCCGCTTGGTAAAGAGCGATCGCATCGACAAATTAAAATATCTGGTTGGATACCAATTGAGCGTAACTCTTTGACAGAATGCTGTGTCGGCTTAGTTTTCATTTCACCCGCCGAAGCAATCCAGGGAATCAAGGTAACGTGCATATATAAGACGTTTTGTCGTCCGACATCCTTGCGGAATTGACGAATTGCTTCCAAAAACGGCAGTGATTCGATATCTCCTACAGTACCGCCAATTTCAGTAATTACCACATCTGGATTAGTATCTTTAGCAACTCTTTCTATTCTTTCTTTGATTTCATTGGTGATGTGGGGAATCACCTGCACAGTGCCGCCATTATAGTCTCCGCGACGTTCTCGATTAATGACTGCTTGGTAGATTGAGCCAGTAGTGACACTGTTGAGACGCGACATCGAGGTATCAGTAAAACGCTCGTAATGCCCTAAATCCAAGTCTGTTTCTGCACCATCTTGGGTAACAAACACTTCTCCATGTTGAAAAGGACTCATTGTTCCTGGATCAACATTAATATACGGATCGAGCTTGAGAATCGATACAGAATAATTTCGAGATTTGAGCAAACGTCCCAGGCTTGCTGCTACAATGCCCTTGCCGATACTGGAAACTACACCGCCGGTAACAAATACAAACTTAGTCATAACCCTTAATTTTCTAGTACCTTTGAAAAGTTAACAGTTATTAGTGAACAGTTACCAACTAATAACTGTACAGACGCGATGTTCCTCGCGTCTCTAGCTAACTGATAACTGATATGTGAATCTTAATGAAATTTGGCGTGAAATCACTGATAGGATCTGTAATATTAGGCTTAATAGTCGCTTCCTCCGTAGTTGTCTTGGCACAAGAGCCATCTTTCCAAGTTGTTTATCCCCCTCCCAAGCACCAAACAAGTGCCGATCGCATTTTTTTCCTTGGTACAGCCCCTAATTCCGGACAGGTTTTGATCAATGGTAAGGCAATTAGGCGCAGTCAGTCTGGCCATTTTGCCCCTAGTTTACCTTTGCAGCTGGGAGAAAACACCTTTAGGATCAACTACCAAAATCAAACCATTCAGATCCAGGTGACAAGGCTTTCCACTCAACCAGAAATACCACAAGGTTTAGCTTTTGCCAAAGATTCTTTGACTCCAGCAGTTGACATTGCGAGACTTCCGGGTGAACTGATTTGTTTTAGCGCGATCGCTACTCCCAAAGCTAGTGTCTCTGTGAAATTAGGTAATCAAACAATTCCCCTGTCGCCCCAACCCCAGCAAGCACAACTTCCTGGTAACTCAGCAGCACTGACAGGACGAAATCAACCTGCTGTTAACAATGGTGCTAGTAAATATGAGGGTTGCACTACAGCATTGGCAGATCACACCACTCCTGATGCAGTCGTTGCAGACAACACCAAAGAAATAGATTTGGGTAGACCCCAGTTTCAACTGACACAGAATGGCAAAACAATCAATCAGGAAGGAGCAGGAAAAATTACTATCCTTTCAAGAGCAAAATTGCCAGTTGTGGAAGTCACAGCCGATGCTGGTGTTGCTCGTACTGGCCCAAGTACAGATTATTCTCGACTGACGCCGTTACCTAAAGGTACACGTGCAGCAGTCACAGCTAGGGAAGGAGAATGGTTACGCTTGGACTATGGCAGCTGGATCAACAGTAAAGAAACAACTATTATACCAGGGGCTATACCTCCACACTCAATCATTCGCAGTGTTGGTTATCGTCCACTACCTAACATGACCGAGATGGTTTTTCCTTTGCAAGTTCCCGTTCCCGTGAGTGTACAACAGAGCAATCAAACTTTCACCCTTAATCTCTACAATACCACCGCTCAAACCGATATTATTCGTCTCGATGATAACCCCCTAATTTCTCGCCTAGATTGGCAGCAAATCAAGCCAGAGCAAGTCCAATACACCTTTAACCTCAAAAAAAATCAACAATGGGGATACAAGCTCAGGTACGAAGGCACAAGCTTAGTATTGAGTTTGCGTCACTCTCCTATTTTAAGTAGTAAACAAAAACCTTTATCGGGAATCAAGATATTATTAGATCCAGGACACGGGGGGAAAGAACCGGGTGCTAGTGGCCCGAATGGGTATTTAGAAAAAGATGTGAATTTAAAAGTGTCAAAATTAGTGCGGGATGAATTAGTGAAGCGAGGCGCAACAGTAGTAATGACGCGGGAAGATGACAAAGAAGTTTCGCTTCCTCAACGCCAAGCAATTATTGACAAAGAACAACCCGCCATTTCTATTTCGATCCATTACAACTCTCTCCCCGACGATGGCGATGCTGAAAACACCAAGGGAGTAGCAGCTTTTTGGTATCATCCCCAAGCGCACGACTTAGCAATATTTATGCAGAATTATCTCGTTAAAAATAGAAAGCGCCCTTCCTACGGTGTATTTTGGGATAACTTAGCTTTGACACGTCCAGCGAGTGCGCCATCTATATTATTAGAGTTGGGTTTTATGAGTAACCCCAATGAATTTGAATGGGTGACGGATGAGAAAGAACAGAAGAAATTAGCACGAGCGATCGCACAGGGTATTGTCGAGTGGTTTAAATCCCCGACTTTTTAAAAGATACAGCTGGCAAGTTTAGATCCCCGACTTTTTAAAAAAGTCGGGGATCTGAGATGCTCGAAATTCAAACAGGGAATACTGAAGGCAACATCTTAATATTTTTACCTATGCCGCGAAGAAAGACTTCCCTGCTAACTGGAAACTTTTACCATATTTACAATAGAGGTAATGGGACTTAAACATAAACCTTCAACTTTGAATTGGGTCATCAGGTGGTGGATGCCGTCCAATTTCTCTATCAGCAGCGCGAATATTAGTGATTCTGGTTCGATTAAATTCCAAAGCTGTTACTGTGGCGCGTCCTGTTGGTGTTAAGCCAATAATAGAAAGTGTATCTGTTGACCAAATAAAGTGTTCTTGCCAACTGTCAGTGCGTGGATTAAATAAAGGTACTTCTGATGACGACTGTTCATCAAATACTTTAACTTTATCGGATTTTTTGCGATTGCAATGAAAACAGGCCAAAGCTAAATTATCAATTGAGTTAGCACCACCTTTAGAAATAGGAATCACATGGTCTACAGTGAAAGAGACATACTGCCATTGTTCCGACGCATGACAATATTCACACACAAACTTGGCTCTTTGTCTGACTTGATTTTGAGTAGCTTCACTAATATAACGATTCGCAGACAAATTTCTAATTTCCTATAATTAGCTTTTGTTTTGAATTAATGATGTATTTCTAATAATCCGATTCACCAAACTCAGATAATCGTCTAATTCTTCATATTCATCTAATTCTGTTTCTTCTTCTGAAGTCAGTGCCAATTCTTTTTGTTTAATTAACAAAGCTTCAATTCGTCCTTGGACTAAGCTGGAAGCACGAAATATCGGCACTCCTTCTACTAACTCAATGCGGACAGCACCATCTAACGGTAGACTATTAGGCAAGTGTGACAATTTCAGAGGTAAATTGATTGTCATGATATTTATTTCCAAATATTTGGCTCTCAATTTTAAACGGAATTTTTACTTATATCCTTAGCAATTAGCAGAATTTGATAGGCATTGCTTACTCTATAGTAAATCTGCAAATAATTTTATCTGTTGTTAGCCCTCACCCCCAAGGATTTTATCGGTTTTTCGAGACAACATTTATCGTGCGATCGCGTCCTGAAATAGTCTTAGAATAGTTGATTTATCGTTGGTGTTATGAGAATCGCCATAACTTGTCATTTCATCAATAAAACATATAAGGTCGATTTTAGTAGGCAAAAAGGCATTTTGCTTACTAAAAATGTCATTTTACCTTCTCGAAATGCCATTCTACCTTCTCATTTGAGTAGATCACGCACTCAAAATGTCATTTTACCTTCTCGAAATGCCATTTTACCTTCTCATTTGAGTAGATCACGCACTCAAAATGCCATTTTACCTTCTCATTTGAGTAAATCACGCACTCGAAATGCCATTCTACCTTCTCATTTCGGTAAATCACGCACTCATTTCCATAAAATCAGCAAGCAAAGAAGTAAATAAATCGTCTATCTTGAGACGTTAAATATTAATTTTTGCAAAATATGTAAGCAAAATCTGGAATCTTATAACTTTATTTTGTAATCACTCATGTTAATAAAAATTTAAACATACTCCTTGTTTGTAAGGAGGTTTATTGTGTTGAGCAAAAACTGGAAATACAGAGCAGTATTATTGACAAGTCTATTTCTATTGTCAATCACAAGCCTATATGTATTAACAAACATTAAAACACATGCTCAAACCCAATCAGTTCCGTCTCAATGTCATGATTCTCAAAACTGCTTAGGTTATGAACCATCTCAGCAGAACCGTAATAGTACTCAGACTGTTGGAGAAAGTACTTTAAACCACTTAACAAACAACCAACTTATAATGTGTCGAATACCAGTACTTAAAGCACTATTAAATTGGAAGTGTCCTGGAAGTGTTGAGGTAAATGTCCCAGTATATGTCCCAATAGAGAGGGTTACTAAAACGCAAGTCAACCCACAGGTTCAAAGACGCGAAAATAGGTGAACAGCCATCAGGAGGTTTGTTATGCATAACAAAGGCTGGAGATATGTAAGAGCAGTAATGTTAACTACTCTAACTATGATAGGGACGGCAAGCTTATCTGTGTTAACAAATATCAAAATATTGGCTCAAACACCGTCAGAAGAATCTCTGGAACAACAAAAATTGCCAATTATTCCTATCAATAAGTTTAATACTTTTAATATAAGACATGTAGTAACTGATTTCCTCACAGAAAAACCACCCATAATTTGTCGAATACTAGCAATCAGAAATATATTAAGTTGGAAATGTCCTGTACAAAGACAGGGGAATAGTTCAGTACAAACTCCGGCTAATATTCCACAATAAGGGGTTACTAAAGAATCAAATAATTCACAAATTCAAAGATGAAATAAGAGATGAACAGATATGAGAAAATCGAGATAAAATGGCAATCTAAAGCAGCTATCTTGATAGCCTTAACTTTGTTAGAGGTTATAAGCTTATCTATTTTAATAACTACAAAAACCCAAGCGCAAACACCATCAATTCAATCTCAATGTACTGATGTAGAGATTAAAAAACATATTCAACAACTAAACAAAGGTGAGCTTGCTGATTTTAATGCTTTAGTAGCGTGCAAATCAAAAGCAGTTCCATCTGTGATCAAAGCCCTTAAAGAAAATCAAGATGAGAACTCGCGTATCATTACAATTGCTGTACTTGGTGAAATTGGTTCACAAGCTGCACCAGCAGTACCTGTATTAAATAAATTAT
>NZ_AJLJ01000062.1 GCF_000317245.1 Fischerella muscicola SAG 1427-1 = PCC 73103 | reverse complement strand
CCGCTTTTTTCCCAGAAAATGAAGTTGGTAGACAGCTTGTAATTGGTGCAGTATTTACGACAATAGCCTTAGCTGGAGTAATGGCTGGGGTGGGAAATATGGCTGTAGCTGTTGCTGTGGCGAGAGTTATGGCTTTACCAGGAGCTAGAAGCTTAACAGGATTAATGGCTTTTTTGGGTGCTGTATTTGGTGTTTTATTGGGAGTGAGATCAGATGAGTCAGCTTATTTGACAGCTGGTTTGATTGGTTTAGTAGGGATAATATTTGGTATTTACATCGGTTGGCAAGCCATAGCTGGAAACAACAAATATTCATTGGTGCGATCGCTTGCTATTGGTATCGTAGCCCAAAAGGGAACCAGCTTCCGCGGTGCAGATTTAACAGATGCTGACTTTACCCAAGCAACCCTTAAAAGTGTAGATTTTAGAAAAGCAACTCTCAGCCGTACCTGTTGGTATGATGTCCAAAAGCTAGATCAAGCTCGTGTTGAAGGTACATATCTCGAAAATTCCAAAGTCCGACAGTTGTTAATTAGGGAGATCCAATAAATAAATTAGCCCAGCCGTATTAAAAATATTTTGGCTCAACCCAAAGATTTAGGCGCTTTCGCCGTTTAGGCGAAAGCGACGGCTGGGCTAATTTATTCTTGGCAAGTGCCTTACCAAAGATGGACGAGAGCAAAACTTTGATCGCTTGGATTTGCAGGAACTGAACCTCAAAGATGCTAATCTGCAAGATGCCAGCTTGATATGCACAGAATTAAGTGCAGCAACTTTGGAAAACGCCAATTTATCAGGAGCGAAGCTGGCTCAAGCACAGCTCTATCATGCTAATCTGACCCAGGCTGATTTAACAGGAGCTTATATAGAAAATTGGGGTATTTCTACCGACACAAAGCTGGATCAGGTAAAGTGCGATTACATATATATGCAATTACCCACGAAAGATGATCCAGATCCTTGTCGTAAACCTGACAATCGCCAGGAAACTTTCAAGTCAGGAGACTTTGCTGACTTTATCGCCCCAATTATTAAAACCCTTGATCTTTACCACACTCAACATCTTGATTTGCGTGAAGTAGGTAAGAAATTTAAAACTCTTGATCTATTTCATTATGAAGGAATTGATCCGAGTGCAGCTGCTGTGGCGATCGCTCAATTAGCAGAAAATCACCCAGAAGCCCAATTAGAAGTAGTCGCACTCGAAGGTAGAGGACAGGAAAAAATTCGACTCCAAGCTAAAGTTGCTGGTAACGCCAATCGTTCGGAATTATATCAAGAGTATTTTCAAACATATAGTGAAATTCAAGCTTTACCTTATAGTGATTTACAAGCCTTACTGTTAGGAATTAAAGAAAAAGATGAAAGAATCCGTAGTTTAGAAAAACTATTAGAAAATGCGATTCATCAACCCAAGTTTTATGTAGAAACTTATCAAACTCAAGGAGAATTTATCATGTCCCAAAGTAAAGGCAATATATCAATTAGTGGCACTGAAGGTAATATCAGTGGTGTGGCTGCTGCTGGTGAAAATATGTCAATGACTGGTGTCGCGATGGGTGCAATTAGCGGCAATGTCACCAATACTATTAATCAATTACCTGATTCTCCCGAACCAGACAAACCAGGAATTAAAGAATTACTCACAGAATTGCAAGCAGCCATTGAGACCGACACAAATTTGAGTGATGACGATAAAGCAGAAGCTCTAGAACAAGTGCAAACGATGGCGGAAGCAGGTCAAAAACCTGAAGATGGAGCTATGCAGAAAATGGCAAAAACAGCAATCAAGATTTTAAAAGGAACTGTTGCTGGTTTACCTTCAACCACCAGTTTTGTAGAAGCTTGTGCCAAGCTTTTACCTTTAATTACAAAGTTTTTTGGCTTGCCATAAGTATTAGGGTATGCGATCGCTTATTTTGAAGAGTAATATTGAGAATTGCGATCGCGGCGACACAAATTATTGTTGCATTAGCCTGGGATTCAGATCCCCGACTTCTTTAAAGAAGTCGGGGATATTGGCGATTTTGAACAGATTTGTTGGGGAATTTGCTCTAATTTATCTATTCCTGCTTGCCAAGAAGCGATCGCTTGCTGTTTTTGTTTATAATTGTTAGCCTGTTCGTATTGTTGCTTGGCTATGATTACTGCTTTTTCTGCTTGTTCTAAGGGAGTCAAAGCATTTTTGTCTTGGAAGACGATTGCATCTAGCTGTGCTACTTTTCGACGTGCTGTTTCAAACTCATCGAAAGTAAATTTCCAACTACAATCAAACCAGCCACAGTAAGCTTGAGGATAATAATCTAAAAACCAAACAGGTAAATTATCTAAATTTTTTTGTGCTGCTTTGACTTTTTCTGCACCAAGTTCAATATCAGCAGTACTAGTGGCTTTATCAATTAACTGTTCAGCTTGTTCCAGATTTTTAATCGCCTCCCGATAATGATAATCCATATTAATAAAGCTGGGTAAAAGCAAAATTGGTGCTGTCTTGGCGATTGGTTTGCGAATCATCGGATAGGGTAAGTTCACCACCCAGACTATTCCAGCAGTAGTGGTTGTGAGAATAACTACCCATTTGATGTTGCTGAAAAAACCAGGTGGTTGATTAGCTTTTGCAGCTTGTTTGAGAACCTTTTCACTAAATTGGGGAAATGTGTCTACAACCGTATCACGCAATTCATCGATAGTGATGGGAGAACCTTTTTCTCGTCGTAGCTTTTCTAAGCGCTTCATGACGATTTGTCGTTCTATTTTACTAATCTCATCGTTGCCACTGCAAGTTTCTAATTCCTTAAGTAAAATTTCAAAAGCTCTTTTGTTAAGACGGTACATAATAAATATTCTCTATCTCATGATTTTATTCTTCCCGTCAGCAGTTGAAAAATTACATATAGCATTCCTAAATCATTCGTCAGAGACAATATCCCCGACTTCTCAAATAAGTCGGGGATCTGCTGGGCTTTGCGATTCTCAAAAATCATATAAGATTGCTATAGAGCGTTTCATTATCTTTTTGAGCCTTTTAACTTATGACTCTAGGCAGGTAAAAAATAAGCAATTATTGTTAATATATATATATTGACTAAAATTTATCTTTATTATTTCAAATGTCAACAGCTTTAATTACAGGGGCCTCCGGTGGTATTGGTAAAGCCTTTGCTGAGGAGTTAGCTGCACAAAATTATAATCTTGTTCTTGTTGCTCGTTCAGAAAATAAATTAAATGAACTAGGAAAACAGCTACATCAAAAATTTCAAGTTCAAGTTGATGTCATCGCTAAAGACTTAACAGAAATAGGTGCGACAAATTCCGTATTTGAGTTTACTCAACAAAAAGGATTGACAATTGATTTATTAATTAATAATGCTGGTTTTGGAGACTATGGAGATTTTACCGAAACAGATGAAGAACGGCAAATTAAAATGATCCAACTCAATATTTTGGCATTAGTAGATTTAACTCATAAATATTTGCCTTTGATGCGACAACGCCGTTCCGGCAGCATAATTAATGTATCTTCCATCGCTGCATTTCAACCAATGCCATATCTATCTGTTTATTCTGCTAGCAAAGCTTTTGTTCGTAATTTCAGTCAAGCATTGTGGGCAGAAAATCGTCAATATGGTATCCGCGTTTTAGTTTCTTGTCCAGGCCCAACGGAAACTGACTTTTTTACAGAAGCAAAATTTCCGCCAACCCTAGCAAATAAAACCAATCAAATATCAACTTCAGAAGAAGTAGTACAAGAAACTCTCAAAGCATTGGAAAGAGGAGATTCTACCGTTGTGATTGGTGGGCTTTCTACTCACTTCATCACAAAAGTAGCTGGTTTCGTTCCACGGGAAACCTTGCTGAATATTTTGGAAAAGCAGTTTAAAGCTTAAAAGTGTTGGGTATTTAGTTATTGGTTGTTGATTCTTCCAAGCAACAACCAACTACCAACCAAAAAATTAACAACTACATATAACGAGTTAGTTGGACACGATATCTGTCTTTTTTGGTAATCGCAATGTCCCCAACTTCTAAACGTCCTTTACCACGAATAGCAATTAAATCACCTGTTTTAACTTGAGAACTAGCTTGAGTGATTTCTTTCCAATTGACGCGCACATCACCGCCATCAATTAATTCCACCATTTTACTGCGGGACATGCCAAATCCGGCTGAGGCGATCGCATCTAATCGTAAGGAAGCTTCAACAGTAGTTAATTCTTTTTTCTTCGGTTCTCGGATTTTTAATTCGCTTAAATCAATGCGTTGAGTTTTCACCGGAACTGAACGCACCTGTTTCAAGTTCATTTCTAAAAATTCCACCAATTCCGGTACGACAATTGCCTGCGCTCCCCGTTCGCCCAGTACAATAATATCCCCAGTCTTTTCGCGGATAATACCACTTCCTAACATCGCGCCTAAAAAGTCGCGGTGAGTCGCCGTATCAAACAGAAAATTTCCAGCAATATCTAGTGCTGCGATCGCCACTTGAGATATATCTAAAGGAAGTTCTGATCGTGCGATCGCAATTCTTTGACGTTCTGCTTGTGGATATCCTCCCCACACCTGTAATTGTACTTCAGTTAGCCGACTAAATACCCGTTGAACTTCCACCAACTCTGGGGGAGAAACAAAATCTGTGAACACAACTTCCCAAGTTTTTATCGCCTGTTCCGCTTGATCAATTACACGAGCAACAGTATCTCTATTTTCAACACCTTTTAAAAGTTCTTCTCTTGGTAGCATTATTTCATTTTGTTGATGGGTTGGTTTTTGGTAGTTAATTATTAGTGGTTTTTCCAAACAACTAACAACTAAACCGACTCTTTATAACCTTGAATATTTTCTGGTTCAAACTGACGTAAAATCCGAGTTGCTTGACGATGAACACTGTCAGTACCTTGCACCACTATTAAGTATTTACCTTCATTCAAACGGTTGCGGTAGGGTAAAGCGTCGCCACTACCACTAATTAATCCAACTCCACCACCAACAAATAGACTACCCAAAGCACCACTCGCGGCTCCTAGCAATCCCCCTACTACATGATTACCAATTTCACCTGCCCAAGCAAAGGTATCTAACCCGGTGATTAGGCTGAAAGTTGTTCCTGCAAAAAATCCAAAGGGTATTAGCCAGAAAGCCATGAGTCTTGCTTGTTTTTGAGCTACTTCTTTGGGATCAATTAAGCCAAACTCATCGGCACTTTTGTAGCCCTTGCCGAGAATTGTACCTTTGATACCTTCTTTCTCTAAGGCTAAGTAAGCTGCTTCAGCTTGTATACGGTCTGCTAATACGGCAATAAGGTAATTCATTTATCTAACAACAGTTGTCTCAATTAAAATTTGCCCTCTTTACCAGGGTATCAGGGGTTAAAGGCAATCTGATTTTGGATTTTAGAAAATGGAATTGATTCCACTTAGGTTATCTGCTTGCTCTGTACCATCAAAGAGTAATTGGTCAAAGTTATAGATCCCCGACTTCTCAAAGAAGTCGGGAATCTAAACACCCACGACTCATCAAAACAAATGGGACAGAGTACTGTCGCAGACTAATCACTAGCTAGAGAAAAAACCCATTCTCGCAGTAAGGAATTAACCTGATCTGGTACTTCATCATGGGGACAATGACCCGCCTGGAGAAAGTGTTCTGTCAATTGAGGATAATATTGACGGAATTTCTGAGAACGTTCTCTAGCGTTAATCCAAGGATCAGCTTCTCCCCACAATAATAGTAATTGACAAGTTAATTGCTTAAGTAGCATATCTACTTTTTCGCCTTGGGGAGTTCTAAACACTGAAGAAAAGACATCGAAAGCACCTTGATCATAAGCAGGGCGAGAAATTTCTTCTATTAATTGTTCTGTAATTGCGCTTTTGTCAAGATAAACTTTTTCTAGAGTTTGACGAATGACGCTTTTTTGCCGGACGTAGTGAAATAATAGAAACTGGGCAAAAGGTTGTTGAAAAATCCATTTGGCAACATCACCCAAAAGTTTCTGCAAATTATCTGGCTGTTGGGGTGGTTCTATTTGAGTTTGCAATGCTTCTGGTTCAGCTGTATGCTCGTTCTCATTAAAGGGGCCTGCACTGTTTAATAATACTAAACCCGCCACTGCGTCACAACGTTGGGCTGCAACACACAAGCTAGCATAGCCACCCAGAGAATTACCTACTAACACTGCTTTTTGACCTATAACTTCAGTGATAAAGTCATAGAGCTGATCACGCCACAGATCACCGCTATACTCCAATTTTGGCTTGGCTGAACGTCCGAATCCCAAAAGGTCTATAGCCCAAACTTCAAAATCGTGCTGTAGTTCAGCAATGTTTTTGCGCCAATGATCAGTAGAAGCACCAAACCCATGCACTAACACTAAAGGTGGATGTTGGGGTTGGGGTTGTCCTGCTTGTACATAGTAAATGTTATGTCCTCGCCACTGCCAGTATTTGCCAGGAATAGGGGTTGTAGAGGAGGCTATTGTTGCCTGCATGATTCCAAAGAAATGTTAAGTCACCTCTAATAATTGTAGGCTAATGATTAGTAGTAAATAACTAATGACTAACGATCATTGTACAGACGCGTAGACGCTCGTAAGAGCGGCTTCTCGCCTCTCTACTAACCAACGACCATTGTACAGACGCGATTCATCGCGTCTCTAATAACCAATGACAGAGGACAAACAATTGATTACAGGAAAAACCAAACTTCTCGGAGTCATCGGACATCCAGTGGAACATTCACTTTCGCCAGTGATGCACAATGCAGCGATCGCTCAATTAGGAATAGATTATATCTATCTACCTTTTCCCATTAAACCCGAAGATTTATACACGGCTGTTTACGGTTTTGCAGCTATTGGTGTTGTAGGTTTTAGTGTCACTATTCCTCATAAACAGGCAATCATACCGCTTTTATCAGCAGTGGAACCTATAGCCCAAGCCGTAGGAGCAGTTAATACAGTTACTAACAAAAATAACTCTTGGGTAGGTACAAACACAGATGTAGAAGGATTTCTTGCTCCTTTACAAACATATCATCAAGATTGGAGTCAGAAAGTTGCAGTGATTTTAGGTAATGGTGGTGCTGCTAGGGCTGTAGTAGCAGGTTGTACACACTTGGGATGTGCAGAAATTCATGTTGTCGGGCGAAATGTACAGCGATTGAAAGATTTTTCTAAGAGTTGGGAAAATTCCCCACTGCAAGTTAATCTCAGTGTTCACAAATGGGATGAATTGCCCAAATTAATTCCGCAAGCGGATTTACTCGTCAACACAACTCCTATCGGTATGTATCCCAAGGTAGATGAATCACCTTTGAGTGCAGCAGAAATGGCAAATTTATCACCACAAGCGATCGCCTACGATTTAATCTACACCCCTAACCCAACAAAATTTTTACAACAGGCGCAACAGATAGGTGCGATCGCCATCGATGGACTAGAAATGCTTGTCCAACAAGGCGCAGCAGCATTAAAAATCTGGTTACAACGGGAAAGTGTACCTGTAGATGTAATGCGTCAAGCTTTGCAAAAGCATTTGGGTTTGTAAAGGAATCGGGGACAAAACAATTAAAAATTAAAAATTAAAAATTATGACTATTGTAGAGACGCGTAGACGCTCGTAAGAGCGGCTTCTCGCAAGAGTATAATCGCGTCTAATGACCAATGACAAATGACAAATGACAAATGACCAATTACCAAAGATTCAGTTGATTGGGTGGAGAATTTAAGTTATCCCAAGGTAGAGGTGGGACTTTGACACCGCTTTGTTCGAGTAATTTTTGGAAGTAACGGGCTGTGTTTGGCGATCGCTCTTCTACAGGACAATGGACAAAGAAATATATTCGCTTTCCCTGCTGCAACCATTGCTGAATTTGTGTCACCCACTCTGCCATAAAAGGCTGATTAATTTCTAAATTGGGATGGGAAATAAACCGAATCAAACTAAAAGGTGCGGTGATGCTAAATTGTACTGGTAGTTTGGGTTTGCGTCGTTCTGATTCTAGCTGAGGATCGTCATCGCCAGTGTAAATCGGGCGAGTGTCTAACAATACTCTTCCCACACCTAATTTTTCTAAGAGTGCAGTTAAGTTACTCGCGTGGGGTTCTTTAAACCAGTCACGGTGTCGCACTTCCAAAGCTAGTGGTATTTCTGTATGAGGCCAAGCTGACAAAAAAGCGGTGAGATCGTCAATTAATGTCGGTGCATAACTAGGGGGTAACTGAGCAAAAATCGGGCCAAGACGCTTACCTAAAGGACGCATCCTCTCGATAAATTTCTCAGCATCAGGGATATGAGGTTGCAGCTGTTGGTTGTGGGTAATATCTCGTGGTAGTTTTAAGCAAAATTCAAAACCTGGTGGTGTATCAGTTGCCCAGCGAGCTACAGTTTCTTGATTTGGTATAGCGTAGAATGTAGTGTTACCTTCCACTGTAGTGAAACGACGGCTGTAGAGATGGAGAAAATCAGCTGGTCGAGTACCTGGGGGAAAAAGTTCACCTAACCAACCTTTATATGCCCAAACAGCGCAACCGATAAAAAAGCTCACAATTATATTCCCTTATTAAATATCTTCATTCTGCAAATTTTCTTTATATAGCAATCCTAAATCATAAGCCCTTCGGGGATCTGCGTCTCTCAATATAAAGATGTTCTTAAATAAACCGTACAGACTGCTGCATTCACAATGCAAGCCGATACATTCGCAATGCAGGTCAATAAGTAGGTAATACCAATTTGAAAAAATAATGTGACAAATAGACCATATTGTAGAGACGCGATGAATCGCGTCTAAAACCGATTCATCGCGTCTAAAACCGATTCATCGCGTCTAAAACCGATTCATCGCGTCTAGAACCGATTCATCGCGTCTAAAACCGATTCATCGCGTCTAAAACCGATAAATCGCGTCTAGAACCGATTCATCGCGTCTAAAACCTAATACGGTTCGGTTAAGAATTTTTCGTCATGATTTTGGGGTTGTACCAGACGCGATAAATCTCATCTCTACAGGATTTAAACGTCAATCGATTTGTCTTATCCGAACCGTATTGGTCTAGAATCGATTCATCGCGTCTTGAACCAAAGATGTGTTGCAATCATTAATTGAATTGGTATAACATTTGTAAAATTAAATTAGAAATTTGTAAAGCAAGATTAACTCTTTTCGATATCTTTATTTAAGATCGCAGTGACGACTTTTTTTCACTTAAATTTTAATTATTTGCGTTTGTAAGCTTTTGTTTTGATTAATATAATTTAACTTTTACAATGAAAATATTAATTGTCGAGGATGATGAGCTAGTTGCTCATGTACTTGCTGCTGTCCTTACTAATTACAATTATGCTGTGGAAGTAGCCTCAAATGGTCAGGCAGCTTGGGATTTAATACAAACTTATGATTGTGATTTAATTCTGCTAGACGTAATCCTACCTGAGATAGATGGTATTACTCTGTGTCGGCAAATCAGAGCGCGTGGTTTGCAAATGCCAATTTTATTATTGACTGGTTGTGATAGTAGCCATGAAAAGGCGATTGGTTTGGATGCTGGTGCAGATGATTACCTTGTCAAACCGTTTGATGAAGAAGAATTAGTTGCTCGGATCAGGGCGCTGTTACGTCGTGGTAGTGTGGTATCCCAACCAGTTTTGGAATGGGATTATTTGCAGCTTGATCCCACAAGTTGTGAAGTTACCTACGCTGGAGAGCTATTATCATTAACTCCCAAAGAATATGCTTTGTTGGAGCTGTTTTTGCGAAATAGTCGCCGAGTTTTTAGCTGCGGGATGATATTGGAGCATCTCTGGTCTTATGAAGACATACCAGGAGAAGAAGCTGTTCGCACTCATATTAAAGGATTACGGCATAAATTAAAAGCTGTGGGTGCGCCAGGGGATTTAATTGAAACAGTCTATGGTATTGGTTATCGGTTGAAACCACGTAGGGAAGTGGGACAAGGAGGACATGGGGGACATGGGGGACAAGGGGGACACGGGGGACAAGGGGGACACGGGGGACAAGGGGGACACGGGGGACAAGGGGGACACGGGGACACGGGGAATACAGATGAGATATTCTCCGCGTCTTCAGAAACCGCATCTATTACAGTCCCGTCTTCTCAACCACAGACACTTGCGGCTATTGCTGGAGTTTGGCATAAATACAAAGTTAGGATAAAAGAACAGGTAGCGTTGTTGGAGCAAGCTGCTGATGATGCTCAAAGTCAAAAATTAAATCAAAAGCTACGAAAACAGGCTTTACAAGAAGCACATACCCTTGCTGGATCATTAGGTACTTTTGGCTTTGCTGTTGGTTCCCAACTCGCACGCAAAATTGAGCTTTTACTCAAAGCGAATAAAACCTTGAGTGAAGATGACACTACTCAGTTTGTTGGCTGGGTACAGCAATTGCATCAAGAAATCGCAGGTCATGAGCAAGATACAAAATCTAGGCTCCATTCTGAAGATGAGCATCCTTTGTTGTTGGTGGTAGATTGCGATCGCACTTTTACTCTACAAATTCAACAAGCAGCTACTAACAAAAATTTACAGGTGGCGATCGCTACTGATACTATCACTGCTAGAAATATTCTGTATCAAAACCATCCTAGTATCGTACTGCTAGACCCGGATATTTCTTCGGATCACGAAGACAGTTTCAACCTGTTAGCAGAGTTACATCAGCGTAAACCTCCTGTACCAGTTATAGTTTTGACCAAAGACAGCGATTTTAGCAACCGTTTACAAGCTGCTCGCAATGGTGGACACACCTTTTTACCTAAACCGATGTCTGCTAACCAAGTCCTAGAAGCAGTTAATCAAGTGTTGCAAGAGTCTCCCCACGCAGAAGCACATATACTAGCTGTAGACGATGATCCAAAAATTGGGGCGTTGTTACAAAAGTTACTCCTACCTTGGGGAATTAAAGTTACATCTTTGTCAAATCCCCTTGATTTTTGGGAAACTCTGGAAACAGTCACGCCAGATTTACTAATTCTGGATGTAGAAATACCAGGGATAAATGGTATAGAAATTTGTCAAGTCGTACGCAACGATCCTCAATGGAGTGAACTACCAATCCTATTTCTCACAGTTCATAACGATGCTGATATTGTCAATCAAGTTTTTGCGGTTGGTGCAGATGACTTTGTGAGCAAACCCATCGTTGGGCCAGAACTGATTACTAGGATTGTCAATCGCCTAGAACGGGCGAGCTTACGGCGGATGCGAGAAATTTATCAAACAGGAAACACACAAGCAGAGACGCAACTCAACACCCGCCTGCATCAACAAGCAACAATAGAACAAGAATTACGCCAAGCTAAGGATGAATTAGAACTTAGAGTAGCAGAACGCACAGCCCAGCTAACTGAAATTAACGAACAACTCCAGTCTGAACTCAACGAACGCCAACGCACCCAAGAAGAATTGCGAAATTCCCAAGCGATGTTTGCTGGTATAGTATCCATTGCAGATGATGCAATTATTTCTATTGATAGCAGTCAACAGATTACTCTGTTTAACCAAGGTGCAGAGAAAATTTTTGGTTACACTAGCCAAGAAGTGTTAGGACAACCCCTAGATTTATTGCTCCCATCACAATATACTCAGGCACATCGACAGTATGTATCAGACTTTGGTAAATCTGCAAAAGTTGCCCGGAGGATGGGAGAACGTCGGGAAATTTACGGTAGGCGCAAAGATGGTACAGAGTTTCCAGCAGAAGCTTCTATTTCTAAACTAAAACTGGGTCAAGAAATAGTGTATACGGTTTACTTGCAAGACGTAAGCGATCGCAAGCAAGTAGAACGAATGAAAGATGAATTTGTTTCGGTTGTTAGTCACGAACTCCGCACACCCCTAACTTCAATTCATGGTTCCTTGGGAATGTTAGCCAGTGGTTTAATCAAACCAGATTCAGAACAGGGGAAACGCTTGCTGCAAATTGCTGTGGATAGTACAGAACGTCTTGTGAGGCTGATCAACGACATTCTTGATATCGAGCGCATTGAGTCAGGTAAAGTCAAGATGGAAAAACAAACCTGCAATGTTGCTGATTTGCTCGCCGAAGCCATAGATGTCATCCAACCCCTAGCAGACAAAGCTCAGGTTACTCTCTTGGTGTCTAGCTTATCTCAACAGCTATGGGCAGATTCTGATCGCATTGTGCAAGCTCTAACGAACTTATTAAGTAATGCGATCAAATTTTCTACTGCTGGTTCTACGGTTTGGTTGAGTGCAGAGTTAGCGAATGGGGAAGAGGACGCGGGGACACGGGGACACGGGGGATACGGGGGACAAGGAAATAGCTTTTTTCGTTCTCCCACTATTTTATTTAAAGTCCGTGATACTGGGCGTGGTATCCCATCTGATAAGTTGGAGAGTATATTTGAGCGCTTTCAACAGGTGGATTCTTCAGATTCGCGCAATCATGAAGGTACTGGTTTGGGTTTAGCTATTTGTAAAAGTATTGTCCAGCAGCATGGTGGTCAAATTTGGGTAGATAGTCAATTGGGTGAGGGTAGTAGTTTTTACTTTAAATTACCTATATTACAGGTTTCTCAAATTGGTGAATTAGAAGACCATGATAGTGATTATGTACCTTTGGTACTTGTGTGTGATGATGATGCTAATATTCGTAACGAATTACAAACTCTTCTGGAGAAATGCCACTATCGAGTAGTTACAGTCGCTAATGGTGAAGAGGCGATCGCAACTGCATCTGCCCAACATCCAGATGTAATTTTACTAGATTTACTCATGCCCGGTATGAATGGCTGGGAAACAATGACAGTTCTCAAACAACGGGTTGATACTCAAGATATTCCAATCATTATTTGCAGTGTTTGCACACCTATTTATCACAGCAAACCAAATCAAGAATTTGTGAATTGGGTTAGTAAACCTTTGGAAGAAAGCTTGTTGTTTGAGTCATTACGACAAGCACTCACCAATTCTGCTAAACAAATTCGTGTGTTGTTGGTTGAAGATGATCCCAATTTGGCGGAAGTTTTGCAGACTCTATTTAAGCTACATGATATTAATATTGTTCATGCCAAAACAGGTAAAGAAGCAATTCATCTCAGCCAAAAAGTGAAGCCTGATTTGCTGATTTTAGATTTGATTCTACCTGAAGGTGATGGCTTTACAGTCGTGGAATGGCTACAGCAACACAATCAACTTTCCAAGATTCCATTAATGATTTATTCGGCAAAAGAATTAGAAGACTCTGAGAGAAAACGACTCAAACTAGGACATACAGAATTTCTTGAAAAAGGACAGGTGACACCACAAGAATTTGAACAGCGGGTAATGAGTTTGCTGCATCAAGTTATACAATCGAATGCAGAGTTAAGAAGCCAGAATACATACAAAAGCCCTTCTGCGTCTACAGAGTGATTACACCACAGAGTTTAATTTTAGAATAACTGTTACTTTTGCTGATACAATTTTGGTTTAAATTTTAATATACTTTTTAGGCTAGAGTAACGAAAATGGAGCAAGAAAGGTTACTTGATCGACTCAATACAAACTTGGAAAGCCCACTCCAAAAAAATACCGATTTTCTGCAATACGTAAAGGTGTTTTCTGAAGTTACTGCCAATATTCGGGCTGCTGTTGACTTAGAAAGAATTTTTCAGACAACAAATAAAAATGTTTGTGAATTATTACAAATAGACAGAGTTGCTGTTTATTGTTTTAATTCTGATTGGGGCGGTGAATTTATCCCAAATTACGAATTTATTAGCCCAAGTTGGAAAAGTTTGCTCACGCAGAATAGTACAACTATTTGGGATGACACCTACTTACAAGAAACGCGGGGAGGACGCTACCGCAATAATGAGACATTTGCCGTTGATGACATTCATCAGACCAACCACTCTCCTTGTCACATTCAACTTTTAGAGCAATTTTACATCAAAGCCTATGCGATCGCTCCAATTTTCGTTGATAAAAAACTTTGGGGGTTATTAGCTGCTTATCAACTTTCAGAATCTCGACAATGGAAAAAATCTGAAGTTCAATTTCTCCATCAAATTGCTGATCAATTTGGTTTAGCACTCCAACAGGCTAATTTATTGGCTCAAGTTAGCCAACAGAACTTTGATTTACAAAAAACAATAGAACAAAAGCAAATTGTGAGTGATATTACTGCCAAAATGAGAGCATTGGTTGATCTGGAAACAATTTTTCAGACAACAAACAAAAAGGTTTGTGAGTTATTACAAATAGACAGAGTTGCTGTTTATTGTTTTAATTCTGATTGGGGCGGTGAATTTATCCCAAATTACGAATTTATTAGCCCAAGTTGGAAAAGTTTGCTCACACAGAATAGTACAACTATTTGGGATGACACCTACTTACAAGAAACGCGGGGAGGACGCTACCGCAATAATGAGACATTTGCCGTTGATGACATTTATCAGACCAGCCATTCTCCTTGTCACATTCAACTTTTAGAGCAATTTTACATCAAAGCCTATGCGATCGCTCCAATTTTTGTTGGTAAAAAAGTTTGGGGTTTATTAGCTGCTTATCAACTTTCAGAGTCTCGACAATGGAAAAAATCTGAAGTTCAATTTCTCCATCAAATTGCTGATCAATTTGGTTTAGCACTCCAACATGCTGATTTGCAAAAATTAGCAGAAAGATATCAATCATTATCAAATTTTCTCCTCAAGAAAGGACAATTCCTTGAAATTGCTCGAGAAGATATTCAAAGATATGTTGATAAAAATCAGCTAGTTAATTATTAAATAGGCACTACTAGCACTTTGGATACAACATACAGGGAGCGCTACCACCATAGGGATTTAGTGATTTGATTTGTCATAACCATAGGCTTATCTGCGGTTTAACCATTTAAAAGTCTGCTAAATAATGATATCCATAAACATATTTTTTCCAAAATTTAATGCTGAATTGAGGGCAAAAATTGCATAATTTTTAATATTTGTAATCAGGATGGTAAAAATGACAAATAAAAAAGTATTAGTAATTGATAATGAAGAATATATTCAAGAAGTCGCCAAAATTTGCTTAGAAACAGTAGCAGGTTGGCAAGTGTTAACAGCTGGTTCTGGGAAAGAAGGTATCAGCAAGGCTGAAAATGATCAACCAGATGCTATTCTGCTAGATGTGATGATGCCAGACATGGATGGACTAACTACTTTTGAGAAACTACAAAATAATCAAACAACAAAAGCGATTCCTGTGATTTTATTAACTGCAAAGATCCAAGCTTCTGATCGTCGCCGTTATGCTCAGTTGGGTATAAAAGCTGCGATCGCAAAACCATTTAATCCTTTAGAATTAGCTCCTCAAGTAGCGTCAGCTTTGGGTTGGAATCTGTAATAATTATGTATTTTAAGTAAATAATAATTTATAATTTTTAATTTACAATTCGTATTTTTTGAATATCCTCACAAGTTCCTCATATTCTTTTCCTACTCTGAAAGTAGAGCCAACTATTACAAGGTTAATCCCCAAAGTCTTCTTGGCTCGAAACAAAAGAGTTTTTAGTTATAAAAGGGGGAAAGGGTATGTCTATAATTCGTTGGCAACCTTTTAGAGAAATCGATACAATACGTCAACAAATCAATCATCTGCTTGATGAGTGGATGCATGGTCAAGAACACGAGAGTCTGTTTCCAAAATTAAATGCTACTTGGACACCAGCTGTTGAATTAAAAGAAACCGATACAGACATTATTCTCAAAGCAGAAGTTCCAGGTATAGAAGCAAAAGACTTAGATGTAGAAGTCAGCACAGATGTAGTTGCAATTGCTGGAGAATATAAACAAGAAAAACAAGAACAAGATAAAGGTTTTCTCAGAACTGAATTCCGCTATGGTCAGTTTCAACGGATAGTACCTTTACCAGTTTCTGTCAAAAATGATCAAGTCAAAGCTGAATTTAAAAACGGTGTTTTGACACTTACTCTTCCCAAAGTCGAAGCAGCTAAACGCAATGTAGTAAAAGTTGATCTCAGCGTGCAAGAAGCAGCGCGAGAAGCAATGACAAAAGAACGTCAGCATCAAGAACACTTACAAGATACTATGCATACTCGTGCTGCTGCTGAAGTTGGCACTAATTAAGCACTAATCAAAAAGATGCTGGAATAATTGTTAAAAAAAATTTCAATACTTTTCAACAATTCAGGAGAATATTTTATGACTAATACAACAAACAAAAGCAATATTTGGCAAAAAATTATAGAAGTTCCTCAGCAAGTTTTTCGTTACATTTACGGCGGATTTGTGAGAATTTTTACTCCTAGAGATGACAATTATCCAGAAACAGGTGTACAACCATTTGAGGGAGAAATTGATAAGGAAAGACATTAATCATTAGTTGTGGAGAGTTCTAGATCCCCGACTTTTTCAAAAAGTTGGGGATCTGTCCTCTTGTAACCCCTCATAACTAATGACATAAAACACTAAGTACTTAGCCTAACGCACCATTTATATGGCGGTGCGTTAGGCTAAAGCCGTAACACACCCTACACTTAAGATTTACTTTATAAATACTCTCTTAGTTCAAAATCTCTGCTAACACACCAGCAAAAATTTTCAAAGCAATCTCAATTTGCTCACTATTAATCACCAACGGTGGACAGAAACGAATCGCTGCTTTTCCGCAACCAAGTAATAATAAACCATGTAAAAAAGCTGTTTGTAAAATGCGATCGCGTAATTGTCGATCCAAATTTCCTTGATCATCAAACAAATCTACCGCCACCATCAAACCTTTACCACGCGGTAGGGAAACTCTGGGAAATTGTTGATGCAACTTTACTAAACCAGTTTGCAGTAACTCTCCCATTTTGGTAGCGTTTGTCATTAAACCGCCTTTCAATAATTCCAAAGTGGCAAGAGCAGCAGCGCAAGCAACAGGGTTTCCACCAAAGGTGGTAGCATGGGAACCAGGCGGCCAAGTCATGATTTCTGGTCGGGCGAGAATTGCACCAAGAGGTAAACCACTAGCAATACCTTTAGCGGTGGTAATAATATCTGGTGTAACGCCCCAATGTTCGATCGCAAACAATCGACCTGTACGCCCCATACCTGATTGCACTTCATCTACTACCATCAGGATGCCATAGCGATCGCAGATTTCGCGAATCCGTTGTAAAAATCCCTCTTCTGGTACAACATAACCACCTTCGCCTTGAATTGGTTCAACCACAATTGCTGCTACTTCATGGGGTGGTAGCATGGCGGGAAATAGTTGTTTTTCTAGGTAATCTAAACTGGCGTGAGTTCCATAAGGAATATGTGTCACCCCCGGAACTAAAGGGCCAAAACCCTCTCTTTGCACAGCTTTGGAACCAGTCAGAGACATAGCCCCATAAGTACGTCCGTGGAATGCTCCTAAAAAGGCGATAATTAAGGAACGTTTGGTGTAGTATCTTGCCAGTTTGATGGCGCCCTCGTTAGATTCCGCACCAGAGTTAGTAAAAAATACTTTTGCGCTATTGGGAAAGTATACGTGTTTGGCTAAGTTTTCCGCCAATTCCACCATCGGTTCATAGTAAAAATCAGTACCCGACATGTGCAATAACTTGCCAGCTTGTGCTTGAATAGCCTGCACAACTTTTGGATGCGCGTGTCCTGTGGCGGTGACAGCAATTCCCGCCGTCATGTCTAAAAAGACATTACCATCCACATCTTCCACCATACAGCCTTCACCACGAGCTACAACTAACGGATAGTCACGGGTATAGGAAGGAGAAGTGACAGCGCGATCGCGTTCGATAATTTCTCTAGCACGAGGCCCTGGTAAAGAAGTTACTAAATAAGGCGATCGCGGTAAGTGATCATTTATAGAGATACTTAACATGATTTTTTTATATTTAAAGAATATCTATGATTAAATGCTGAGGTAATATTGGTTGCAGTAACTTATGATTCTATTTACAGTATATTCACGAAAAAACAGGGAGTAAAAAGTATGCAAACTCACACATCTCCCTGTATTTGATCAGTTATGGGCTACTTTTAGATTAAAGTTCTAATCATCATCATCGTCATCGTCATCACGATTATTGCGCCGTTGGTTATTTTCTCTATCGTCATCATCGTCATCTGAGTCTGAGCGATTTGTGTTATTCTCTCGTTGTTCTTGGCGTTCATCTTCTGTGCCAAAGTTGCAACCAACTAATCCCCCTGGTAATATCACTAAGCTAGCAGCAGCAAGGATACCCCAAATATCTTTTTTTCTCCTAAGCTCGTTTTTTTGCAACATAAATTCTATGTTTTGAAACTCTACTTATTTTCAAGGGTACTGCGAGTTGGAGTTTTCAAATTAAACAAGTTAGTCCCTCATGGGAAAAGCCCACAACCAAACACGAAAATAGGACTCCTTCCACACCAATTTTTAAGTTAGAGTCAATAGAAAAACAACAGTGTTTTGTGTTTTGAAAAATAAATGTAGCGCTTTGCATCTAAATGGAATACACCCCTCCGCCTACGGTGTACACACAAATCTAGGTTGAGCGCATATTTATCGCCTCGGAATAAATTGGGAGTCTCATAGCGCAAGTCCTCTTAAGAGGACTCAAAAAAAAGTTTGTTTGAGTCCACTTGAGTGGACTTAAGCTATGAGCCTGGAACTTTAGTTCTAGGCGGGATATTGGTTCAGCTTGAAGATTTTCGACTTGTGTGTACACCGTAGTGTTGAAATCTGCTGTAAATATTTTTGCGTAGCTGCTGAAGTGAAATTTTTACTTGCGTTCGCTTTCACATTTGCAGCAAATCTGATTTCAATAATGAATCAAAATTTTACTTTGGTAACAAATCTGAAAACTTTAGTTATTATTAAAATCATTTTCATAGATTAAAAAATTAATTTGGTAACAAATCTGAAAAAAATTATTTCTGAACAAAATCACTTTCATAGATAAAAATTTTACTTTAATGGCAAATCTTAAATTTTTATCTATAGGATAGAACTATTTTCATAGATAACAATTTTACTTTAGTGACAAACATTATGATGTTTCTTATGGGTGCAACTATTTTTGTAATCAACGTTAATCTTAGTAAGTGCGAGTTGATTTTTTAAGTTATACAAATGTCTGCTAAACCGAAAGCGCCAGTTGGTCTTGTAAAATCCTGTGACTGGCCGATTGAACAATTACCAGGATTATCCCAGCAAGAAGTCTCCCAATTAAAAAACTGTGGTATTGACACCACAAAATCGCTAATTGAACAAAGCCAAACTCTCCAAGCGAAAGTAAAACTCGCCAATAAACTGCAAATTCATCTTCAGTATGTCAATAAATGGGTGGCATTAGCAGATTTAGCCCGAATTCCTAGCGTTGGGACTCAATATTGCGGCTTATTACTTCATGCTGGTGTGGGTTCTGTAGCTTTGCTGGCGACTCTTCCCACTCACAGATTACACAGACAAATTTTGCGTTTGCAGGTGGCGACAATGCAACGGCGAGATCTATGTCCTTCTATTGAACAAGTACAGCAGTGGGTTCAGCAAGCCCAGGCTATGAGGGGATAGGGGATAGGGGATTGTTTGAAAATGATATTTACACATTTTAGAAAAACTATGACTTAAAAATCCCTATCCACATAAAGGCAATGGCATTATTAATTTTTTAATTGATATCTTGCAT
>NZ_AJLJ01000061.1 GCF_000317245.1 Fischerella muscicola SAG 1427-1 = PCC 73103 | reverse complement strand
ATGAAAAGCTGATGCAAGATATGAATTAAGATCTCATTCCCCGTTCCCCGTTGCCCCTAATCCCCACTCCCTTAGGGGAGTGGGGGCCCCGAGTTCCCCAGAGGGGACCCCACCTTCCCCGTTCCCTAATCTTTAGCTACTACACCATTGAGGAAAATATCAGCGAGTCCTTCCGCCATTTGCTGCATTTGTTGAGGAGAAGCATCAGGTTCCATCAGGGTATTGTGAGAAAAGCCTGCGATCGCAAACATTCCCAAGAAGACTTTAGCTACTAATTTGGCATCCATTTGACGATAAATGCCTTTATCCATAGCTGTTTGAAAAAAAGCTTCGGCAACATCAGTCATTTTATCAATTACTTCTGACTGGATGCGATCGCGCAAATCTGGATGAAATTGTGCCTCCATAAAACACACCCGCATCAAGTCGGCACTTTTTTGCATGTTCCACATCCGGCGGCGCATTACCTGCGCCACAGCTTTATAGCTGCCCATTTCACTTAATTCTGTCAGCAAATCCGTCAGAATCTCCACCCAGCCAGCAGTCGCTACCTCTACCAAAATTGCTTTTTTATTCGCAAAATGACGAAATAGCGTTCCTTCCGCAACTCCTGCTGCTTGTGCTAAGTCGCGGGTTGTGGTGCCATCAAATCCTTGAGACGCAAATAAGCGCCGTGCAGCCTGTAAAATGCGACCACGGGTTTGTGCCTCTGATGGGGGAGGAGAGTTAAAAACACGCATAACAGTTATAGTGAAATATCCGGAACAGGACTCGTAGCATTATTGTCTTACGACAAGTACAAAAAACACAGAAACCTTAATACAAGATTAACGCTCTACTCGCAAGTAGTCTCGATTTCCAGTCACAAAACTTTACTTTTAACTGTGCTTATGAATGATACTAATTTTAGGTTTGGAATCTTAAATTTTGGATTACGAATGTTTAAACAGAGAGTAAATCGCCTGATTGCCATTCTGCTTTTAGCACTAACTTTGTGGTGGGGATTATCACCGGAAGTTGCTTTAGCCAAGACTCAAGCCCCAGCAGCCCAAAGTTCGATTCAGCCTTATCTGGATCAAGTGATTAAGCAGTTGACGGAGTTTCGACTCGACAATGGGATGAAGTTTATTGTCTTGGAACGTCACCAAGCGCCTGTTGTTTCTTTTCTTACCTATGCTGATGTCGGTGGTGTTGATGAACCAGATAAAAAAACTGGTGTTGCCCACTTTTTAGAACATTTGGCTTTTAAAGGTACGACTCAGATTGGTACAAAAAACTACAAAGCCGAAAAACCGCTGTTAGATAAATTAGATCAACTAGCTGTACAAATCGAAACAGCTCAAGCTGCTGGTAAAAAAGATGAAGTGGCTAAGTTGACAGCACAATTTGAGCAAGTAGAAGTACAAGCAGCAAAACTTGTCAATCAAAATGAATTGGGACGAGTTGTGGAACAAGCAGGAGGTGTAAATTTAAATGCGAATACCTCCACAGAAGCCACTCGTTATTTTTACAGTTTTCCTGCTAACAAGTTGGAATTGTGGATGTCGCTGGAGTCAGAACGTTTTCTTGAACCTGTATTCCGGGAGTTTTATAAAGAAAAAAATGTGATTTTGGAAGAACGACGCCTGCGGGTAGATAATTCTCCAATTGGAATGATGTTAGAGAAGTTTATTGATACAGCTTTCAAAGTCCATCCCTACAGGCGTCCAATTATTGGTTATGACGAAGATATCCGCAATTTGACGCGGGAAGATGTGCAGAAGTTTTTCGACATTTACTATGCGCCGAGTAATTTAACTATCGCTGTTGTCGGAGATGTCAACCCCAGTGAAGTCAAAAGACTAGCGCAAATTTACTTTGGACGTTACAAAGCGAAACCAAAAGCTGTAGCAAAACTCCCAGCAGAACCACCACAGAAACAAACGCGGGAAGTGACAGTTAAGTTAAATTCTCAACCTTGGTATTTAGAAGGTTATCATCGCCCTGCACTTACTCATCCAGATGATCCTGTGTACGAAATTATCGGTAGTTTGCTGAGTGATGGAAGAACATCACGGCTGTATAAATCTTTGGTAGAAAAACAGCAATTAGCGCTTTCAGCCCAAGGTTTTAGTGGTTTTCCCGGAGATAAGTATCCGAATTTGATTTTATTTTATGCTCTGACTGCTCCTGGTCATACGGTTGATGAAGTGGCGATCGCTTTACGCAAAGAAATTGACAGACTCAAGACGGAACCTGTGTCAGCAATAGATTTAGAGCGAGTCAAAACTCAAGCGAGGGCAGAATTGTTGCGATCGCTCGATTCTAATATGGGAATGGCGCAGCAGTTGTTGGAGTATGAGGTAAAAACTGGTTCTTGGCGAAATTTATTTAAGCAGTTGGACAAATTGGAAGCTGTGACGGCTGCGGATATTCAACGAGTCGCCAAGGCAACTTTTACACCGGAAAATCGCACGATTGGTAAGCTGTTGTCACAACAAGGATGAGGAACAAGGGGAAGTGTGGGAAGTAATGTAGAGACGTGATTCATCGCGTCTAGAAAGGAGCTAATCCAAAATCCAAAATCTAAAATCCAAAATTGGATGACTAGGTGGTTTTGACAACAAAGGATACAAAGGAATGAAGAGGTATAAAAGAATAGGCAAAAAGCAGATGAAAATCCAAAGTTTTAAATTTAAGGGGTTAGTTTATGCAGTGGTTGCTGCTTTTGTCTTGGTACTTTTAACTTTTAATTTTTCTTGGGCGGCGACAGCAGCAAAACATTACACTGAGTTACAGTTTGCACCATTACCGGAAATCAAGTTGCCGAAGTATGAGCGATATAAGTTAGATAATGGTATGGTGGTTTACTTGATGGAGAACCACGAATTGCCATTGGTGACTGGTGCGGCGATGATTGGTACTGGCGATCGCTTTGAACCATCAGAGAAAGTAGGTTTAGCTCAGATGGTAGGGACGGTAATGCGAACTGGGGGAACGAGTTCGCATACGCCTGATCAGTTAAACCAGATGTTGGAACAGCGGGCTGCTTCAGTAGAAACTGATATTAATGAAAGTAGTGGTACTGCTAATTTTGAAGCACTCAGTGAAGATGTTGAAACTGTATTGGGGTTATTTTCTGAGATTCTGCGGGAACCAATTTTTGCTGAAGATAAACTAGCTTTGGCAAAAACGCAAGAGCGGGGTAAGATTTCCCGTCGTAATGATAGCCCAAATGATATTGCCCAACGGGAATTTAAGAAATTAGTCTATGGTAAGGAAAATCCTTACGCACGTACAACAGAGTATGGAACGCTGGATAAAATTTCTCGCCCTGATTTGGTGAAGTTTTACCAACAGTATTTTTATCCCAATAATATGATTTTGGGAATTGTGGGCGATTTTAATCCTCAAAAGATGAAATCTCTGATTCAAGCAAAGTTTGGTGACTGGAAACCCAACCCCAATTTTACAAAATCCCAGTTACCAGAAGTAGCAGCTAAAAATAGCGGTGTCTTTTTCGTCAATCAACCACAACTGACTCAGAGTAGTATTCTCATTGGACATTTGGGAGGACAATATAAAAGCCCTGATTATCCAGCATTGGATGTATTGAATGGGGTGTTAAATGGTTTTGGCGGACGTTTGTTTAATGAATTGCGATCGCGTCAAGGTTTAGCTTACTCTGTATACGGTTACTGGAGTCCGCGCTATGATTATCCTGGTGTATTCATTGCTGGGGGACAAACGCGCTCTGATGCGACTGTACAATTTGTGAAGTCTTTGCAAACAGAAATTAAACGCATCCAAACTCAACCAGTCACACCTAAAGAATTGGCTTTTGCGAAGGAGTCTACTCTCAATTCGTTTGTGTTCAATTTTGAAGATCCCGCCCAAACTTTATCGCGCTTGATGCGATACGAATATTATGGTTATCCCTCTGATTTTCTCTTCCGCTACCAAAAAGCAGTAGAAGCAACCACAGCAGCTGATGTGCAAAGAGTAGCAAAACAATATTTGAAACCAGATGCGTTAGTAACTTTAGTTGTGGGTAATCAAACAGCGATTAACCCACCTTTGACACAGTTAGCAAAACAAGTCACACCAATAGATGTGACTATTCCTCGATCACCGCAAGCACAAAGTTAGCTTGATTAAGCATCATGAGAACTCGGTTGATGATATCAGCCGGGTTTTTTATATAAAACCAATTTGAAATTTGTACCAGACGCGATAAATCGTGTCTCATATTCTGAATGTGTCGCAAACATTTTTTGAATCGGTATAAGTTCGTAGTGTAGATGCTCGTAAGAGCGGCTACTTAACGTGAGTTCGATAGATTTCATTAGCCCAACATCCCGCCCTGCAATAAATTGCGGGCTAATAGCAAAAACCCACTTTAAGTGGGTTGATGGGGTTATTTATTCAGTCTACTTTTAGTAGACTTAGGTTATTAGCCCGCAGTTTACTTGCGGGCGATTCAATTGTTTAGTCTGATAATATTAATCGAACTCACGTTAAATTATTGTTAGTCATTTAAGTATTAAACCTGATGGATTTTCTTACCATTTTAGGATTGGTAGCCGCTGCCTTAACAACATTTTCTTTTTTACCACAGTTGCTGAAAACATGGCGTACCAAATCAGCCAAAGACGTTTCCTATATTATGCTAATTTGCTTTAATATAGGAATTTTTTTATGGCTAATATATGGGCTTTATCTCTCGGCTTTACCAATAATTTTAGCTAATGGTATGACTTTAATTTTTAACCTGATAATTTTATGGCTTAAAATTAGATATAGATAAACATTATCTTTCTGAAATTATTACCTGTGACATCATCTGTTTTTTCTGCCGAACGCCTTTTATTTACTCCTGCTACTCCTGAAACTAACGCTATTTCCACAATATTTGCCTTTCCCAATGAGTATACAGTAGGTATAACTAGCCTGGGCTATCAGATAGTATGGGCGACTTTGGCTATGCGTGCAGATGTACAGGTAAGCCGCCTGTTTACTGATATGCATGAATCTCTTCCCAGAGAACCAGAATTACTCGGCTTTTCTGTGTCTTGGGAATTAGATTATGTGAATATTTTGAATTTACTGGAATCTTTAGAAGTTCCGATCCGCACAGCTAATCGTGATGATCATCATCCCATAGTTTTTGGTGGTGGGCCTGTCCTCACAGCTAATCCAGAACCTTTTGCAGATTTTTTTGATGTCATTCTTTTGGGGGATGGCGAAAATCTGCTTGGTAATTTTATTGATGCTTATCAAACTGTGAGAAATGCAGATCGGCAAACTCAACTAAAAGCATTAGCACAAGTACCTGGAATTTATGTTCCGAGTTTGTATGTAGTAGAATATCATGATGTTGATGCTGGGATTAAATCAATTCATCCTATTGCATCAGAAATTCCGGCTGTAGTCCAAAAGCAAACTTATCGCGGTAATATTTTATCAGCTTCAACTGTAGTCACTCAAAAGGCTGCTTGGGAAAATATTTACATGGTAGAAGTGGTGAGAAGCTGTCCAGAAATGTGTCGTTTCTGTTTGGCAAGTTATCTCACTTTACCTTTTAGAACTGCGAGTATTGAAGAGTCATTAATTCCGGCAATTGAGAGAGGTTTAGCTGTTACAAATCGGCTGGGATTATTGGGTGCTTCAGTGACTCAACATCCTGAATTTGAGAATTTATTAGATTATATTAGTCAGCCAAAATATGATGATGTGCGGTTGAGTATTGCTTCCGTACGAACTAATACTGTGACGGTGCAATTAGCGCAAACTTTAGCGAAACGAGATACTAAATCTTTGACAATTGCTGTAGAAAGTGGTTCGGAAAAATTACGGCGAATTATTAATAAAAAGCTAGACAACGATGAGATTATCCAAGCAGCAATCAATGCTAAAGCTGGCGGATTAACAGGTTTAAAACTTTACGGGATGGTAGGAATTCCTGGTGAGGAACCAGAGGATTTAGATGCTACTGTCAAAATGATGCGTGAGATCAAAAAAGCTGCTCCCGGTTTACGGTTAACATTGGGATGCAGTACTTTTGTACCCAAGTCGCATACACCATTTCAATGGTTTGGAGTAAATCGCCAAGCAGAAAAACGCTTGCAGTTATTACAAAAACAGCTTAAACCCCAAGGAATAGATTTTCGTCCGGAAAGTTACAATTGGTCTATAATTCAAGCTTTGATATCAAGGGGCGATCGCAGATTATCACACCTACTGGAACTTACTCGCAACTTTGGGGATTCTCTGGGTAGCTACAAACGTGCTTTTAAGGAACTGAGAGGGAAACTACCTGAGTTAGATTTTTATGTTTATACTAACTGGTCAACTGAGCAAGTCTTACCTTGGCATCATTTGCATGGCCCCTTACCACAATCTACCCTGCAAAAGCATCTAGCAGAAGCCACAAGTCAGTTTAAACCATCTGAGCAATTGCTAATTGCTAATGGTTAATGATAAGAAAGTTATTCATTGGCAATTAGCGATCAAAAATCTCAAATCCAAATTCTAAAATTGATAGATGCAAACTACAGCAGAGTTTTATTGTGCTTATTGTGGGGAAACAAATCTGACTTTTGTTGACTTGAGTGGAGGTGGACAACAATCTTATGTGGAAGATTGTCAGGTTTGCTGTCGTCCCAATATTTTATATATCCGTGTTGATGAAGAGACTCTGGATATTGAAATTGATACTGAATATGAAGGCTAAATTTGAGGTTGTTCTCAATGCTGGACTTTAAGTACTCCTCAGTAATTAATGCACCTGTAGAGGTTGTGTGGCGATTTCATGAAAGACCAGATGTTTTACAAATGCTAACTCCACCTTGGCAACCCGTGCAAGTCATGCGTCGCGAGGAAGGGTTGGGTGTGGGTGCTGTCACGGAATTTCGCCTTTTTTTGGGGCCATTACCTTTACGTTGGTTGGCGCGTCATACTGAATACGAAGAATATCATTTGTTTACCGATGAGCAAATATCCGGCCCCTTTGAGTATTGGGTACACCGACATCGATTTGAACCGGAAAATGGTAAAACCAGGTTAACTGATGAAATTTCTTTTTCTTTACCTGGTGGGTCTCCAGTGGAATTTTTGGGTGGTTGGTTAGTAAATGTGCAACTAGAAGCAATGTTTCGCTATCGCCATCACATTACTCGACGGGAATGTGAGTCAAGGGGATGAGGAGTAGGGACAAGGGGAGCCACTGCGTTGCGCGGGTCTCCCGCGTTGTAGCACGTGGCGTGGACAAGGAAGAATAACTAATGACCATTGACCAATGACTAATAACTAATATAGCAATCCTAATTGAGTTATGAGAAAAGACGGAATCCCAGATCCCCGACTTCTTTGAGAAGTCGGGGATCTTGCCTCTCATGAATGATTTAGGATTGCTATAACTAACAATAACTTTATTTAAGAATTAGATTTTTAAAAAAATAAATAAATCCAGGACATTTAGTTGTTCTGGATTTTTTTTCGTATGATAATAAATTTCAGCTTTACAACCGTTAAAACACTGATATCTAAATGCCACTAATTATTTATTTTTGGTGAGAGTTTTGCTGTTTAAAAAATCAAAAATATGAAGCTTTTACAATCTAAAGTGTATCACAAAGGAAATTTAAATTTAGCCTTTGTCAGTCTCGGCTGCTTATTATTTTTCTCACCTTTTGCAAAGGCGCAAGAACAAATTCAGAAAGAATCTACATCAGTAAATAACTTTAATCATTACCTGATACAACTAGGGAAAAAACAAGTTTGTCCATCTACAAAATTACTGCCGAAGAGAATTTTTGAGACAGCTAAATATTATATTTACATTTGCAAAGGAGATGAAACAAATTCTTTAGGATACTACGTACAAGTTTCTAAAAATAGCGGTTGGAAAATAACTCTTCCTGTCAGTAACAAAGTCGATGAAGCTTACTTTGCTAAGAACACTGGCGTAATATATACTGTTACATCTTATGAATTAGTAATAACTAAACTCACTAAACGTAGTAGTGTTGTTTTAAGAGAAAAAGTTAATAATGCGATCGCAGCTGATGGGCAATCTTTAGCTAGGGGTTGTCCGACAGGTAATACTTCCTTTGTAGAAGCTGCAACCAAAAATTATATTGTATATATTTGTGGTAAACAAACACCAGATACTTATGTCGCTGTTACTAAGAATGGAAGTAATATCATCACTCTACCATTACAGCTAAATTACAATTCTTCTACAAAAACAGAAGATAGTGAATATATTGCAATCAAAGATAAAACTCATTATATTATTAACCGGAAAATGCTCAAAGTTTCTCGCGATGGACGCAATTTAGTTAAAGAAAAAGTTTTGTATTGGCATTAAGGATTTAAAGGAAAAAATTCATATTTATTAGCAGAAGTAGGGCTTGGTTGAATTTGGACTATGATAATATCATTCTTGTTTTGAATATAGCGATCGCCTGATTGCAAAAATTGAATTTTTCCAGTCGCACCGTTAGCTGAAAATTTGGGATGACGCAAGACTTGTTGCAGTCCATCGCGAGTTTTACTTTCCTGCAAACCGTTAACAATGGCTATAGTTGCATCGTAACTTGTTGCAGAACGCCAAGTAACTAAGCTACTCCAAAGTTTCTGAGAGTTTTTACTAAATTCACTGCCAATATTACTTCTAATTTCCCAAGGAACAGCCAATACTAAACCATTAACATCAGCCAGTCCTTTTTGTAGAGTTTGTAAAGTATATAGTGAAGTGCTGGCAAATAATTTGAGTCTGCCTTGATTGGCTTTGGCTAAATCTAAAGCTTTACTGATTCTATCTATATGGGGAGCTAAAAATAAACCAGTAGCACCATTACTAATTGCATCAGCAATAATTTTTTGAGGTTCAAAATTCTGTGCCGAAAAATCACAGTTGATATTCACAATCTTTCCACCACCGGCGATGGTAGAAGAAGTAAATTCATCGCGAAAAGATTGATTATCTATAGCTTTTTCATCTACACAAATTGCCAATTTTTTTACACGATCAGAATTAATAGCATAGTGAGCAACAAAATCAGCTAAAAAACGCAGATTTGGAGAAGTGCGAAATATATAGGAACCACATCCCGATAATTTGAGCGAAAAGCTAGTAGGAGAAATATTGACTAATTTTCCTTCTTCGTAAATTCCACAGGCTGCAACAGAAGCATCGGAAGCATTATGACCAATAACTGCGAGGATTTGTTTGTTTTTTATAAAAAATTTCGCAATTTGTTTAGAAATATCAGGGTCATTATCATCATTAGCTATTTCTACTTGCAACAAATATCCTTGAATGCCACCTTTATTATTCACTTCATCTTGCGCTTGAGCCACACCTTGAAGTATTTCTTTAGCAACATTGATATTGCTACCAATAGGAACACTGACAGCTATTTTTAAAACTTTGCCATGACGAGCAGCAAGAGCATTTTGTAAGTATATGTGTGTTTCGGGGTCATTGGGTATTTTTTGCAGAGATTTTTGAAATGATGCGATCGCCTGATCATAATTCTCTGTAGCAAAAGCTTCTACACCTGCTTTTTTCTCACTACTGAGATTATCTTTAACTAAAATTTTGTCCCCCAAGCTGAGACGATTAAAAATAGAGCCTTTGAGTACAAATTTGTAGTGACTCACATTTTTGGGATCAGGTTTGACTTCCACTAACACCGCCGTACCAATGCGATCGCCCCAAGGTGAAAATTGAATAGTTCCTGTAGCACCTTCTAAAGAAAAACTATTAGATAAAGCTTTTTGAATACCATCTCTGGTGTTCTCGTTTTGCATTAATGCTTGAGCAATAGTGTTGGTAGCATCATAAGCATTTGCTGTGCGCCAAGTAATAGATTCTGGATTATGCCATAGTTTATAAGCATCTTTGACAAAGTTTTTATTAGCAGAAGCATCAGCGTGCCAAGAAATAGCCATCACTAAACCATTGACAGCTTTACCAGCCATCAAAGTTTTTTGAGTTTGCATACTGTGACTACCAAATAGCATAAATTGCCCTTTATTGGCTTTAGCAACTTCTAGAGCTTTATCAATTCTGTCAACATGGGGATTAAGAAATATGCTATCGGCTTTTTTTTCTTTAGCACGTTCAATGGCAGATTTTGGCTGAAAATTTTTGGCTGCTAAATCGCAGTGAATATTAATTAATTGAGTGTTATTTTTGGCAAGTGCTGAAGCTATTGCAGGTTCATAAGACTGATCTTTTGCTTGAGAATCACGACAAATAGCAATGCGAGTTTTGCCTTCTTTTTTTGCATACTCTGCTAAAGTTTCAGCAATCACATCATTTCTGATTACAACCCTATAGATATAGCTACCATCAGATCGATTTTCTGGATTAGTTACTAATGGAGAAGTACTAGTTGGTGAAATCATCACCAATTTTCCATTCTGGTAAATTTTAGAGGCGGGGACACTAGCATCACTACTGTTGTGTCCAACTACTGCTAAGATATTTTTATCTTGTACAAATCTCTGGGCAACTCTTTCAGCAACAGCAGGATTATTATCATCATTGACTATTTCTATCTTTAATAATTTGCCATAAATACCGCCTTTACGGTTAATTTCATCTTGATATTGTGCTACCCCTCGTAAAATTTCTTGGGCGACATCAGGATTTGTACCAATCGGAACTGCAACTCCTATTGTTAATGCTGCTTGCTCACCAATCTTGGCATTATTCAGATATATCAACGACTCTGGGTCATTGGGCTTAATTTGCAAAGTTTTTTTGAATTTATCGATTGCCTGATGATAATTTTTATCTGAAAATGCTTGTATTCCTTGTTTTTTATATTCGGTTTCTACTGTTTTGACTAAAATTTTATTGCCATCACTAAAACGGTTACGAAAATTAATTTCATTAATAACATAACTGAAAACTGCACCAATACAAACCAAAGAAACTGTCACAATAGCTGTACCAAAAACCTTTTCTTTCCAGTTGATAATTCGGGGATATTTGAGTTCCTTTGCAGCTGGATTCTGAAAAATTACAGGTAGCCAAGAAGCACAAGGATAGTCTCTTTCCCACTCTTCATGTAAGCGTTCTCGTGCTTGATTTACAGATGCATATAAAGATTCACCACTAGCAAATGCTGTAAGAAAATATTTTAAAAACTCTTGAGCAATAACATCAGGTACAGGTTCCCGCATGACAATTGTATAGGGAATGCGTAAATTAGCTAAATTGCGGGCTAATCCTAGTCCGTCACAAGAGTTAAAAATAGCTAATTTTAATCCTTTTTTCACAGCATATCGCAGAGAATAACGCAAATTTTGTAATGATAAATAACTCTCATTGTCATTGATTTTAATTTTTCCCCCAGCGTCACCTTCTTGACTTATACTATGTCCAGCAAAAAATAAAATATCCCAAGATTGATTTCTCAAATTTTCAATCAATTGACGACGTGTAGGTTCGATTAAGGCTTCAACTTTTGCACCTGGTAAATTTTTGAGAGAATCCAAATCTTGTTGAAGATTAATTCCTTCACTACTACCTAAAATTGCCAAAATTTTGACTGGTACTTTCAGTTGCTTTGTAGATGGTTCATATTCTGAACTAATGACTATTTCGGCTTGAGGATGGCTAGTAGAGAAAAAACCCCATAAATGCCAAGGTAATCTTCGCAGCAATGAATCTTGAGTCTGTAAAATAAAGCGAACATCTTCATAAATACCAATTTGTTTTGATAATTGTCGTTCTACTTCTAAAACAGATGCTTGATTTAACCAAGTGTTAAAACTATCTTGAAATTTTTGAGCAGCTTGATTACAAGCATCTTTACTAGAGAAATTTGTAATCTGGTTTTTAGGGATAATAATTAACCAATTTGCTGGTAATTTCTCATAAATAGATTGCCATGCAGTGTATGTTGTTGGAACATCTGTTGCAGGTGGTAATCTACCCGAAATCTCAGCAATATGAGGCTTCCCAGCTTCACCAATTCTCACTTTGACAGGAAATCCCCTCTCAAAAGAACCCTCCCCAATTTCAAAAATGACTAGTTTAACCCGCTTCACCACATTTTCCACTCCTTGATAACTCAATATTTAAGCTAATGTTATAGCTAAAAATTACTGCTCAATAGCCAACGAATAATTCATCCGTGTTCGATATCTAAATCACAAAATTTTCTGTTACCACTGCATCATTTAAACCAACTCTAACTTGGAATCTTTCCCCAAATTCCGCACAAAACTTTAATTGAATATAATCATCCTCTTCTCTAGCTTGAACTTCTAAAAATGCTTGTCCATTATCGTATAATCCTGCTAATTGTAAACCTGATGGTAAATAAGCATGATTCATCGGATAAACCCGCAATAACACAGCGATTGTTTGATCTGGTTTAGATAAAACCGCTACCATCAAAGCTACAGCGCTACCATCTAACTGCATCCCTAAATCCATGATGCGTCTAGCACTCACAATAGGGTGATTAGGTTGAAGAGTCCATAAAATTTCTGCAAGAGTCCAACGTGTTTCTTCATCTTCAGTAGTTTGAATTAAATGAACTAAAATATCTAGAAGCTCGGATGAAATATGACTATTATTATTTTTCTCAAAATTTTCACGACGATTGTTGAACTTTTTGGACAAAAATCTGTTTGGTAAACATTTTTGCCAACTATGATTTGGGTATAATTGCTCGATAATTTGCCAGACAATATCTTGTGATTCTAATTTCAATCCTCTGACACGTTTAATAGAACGAAAAGCAAATTGAGGTTTTCTTTCAATAGTAAATTCTTCAATAGTTTGCCACTCAGTTGTGTAAATATTTTCCAGCCACGATCGCAAAGAAACTAGATGCGATCGCTCAATTAATTCATCCAATGGCTGTAGCTGATTAATATCAATTTCTGCTGCTGTGACATGGGGTAAAAATCCCCAAATCTTACCTTCTTTACAAGTTTGATTAATTTCAACAACCACATAACCAAGGCGATCTTCCCAAACCTCTGCTGGAATTTCACAAACGCGATCGCCTGTGCGAATTGCTCGACATTCCAAGTGTCCTACCCCAGTCAACACTAAATCAGCAACATCATCAATTAACCTTCTATAAGGATTCCAACTATAGCTAGATTTTAAATCTGTAGGAATATCTAGCATGTGCAAATAAGTATTGACTACCTGAACAGCTAAAGTATTTAAATAGACTTGTTTGGCTTTTGTTTGTGTTGGTTGTTCTCTGGCAAATCTGAGGGCGTTTTCTCGGAATTCTTCAGAAATAGGAATAGATATAGTTTGATGCTCAATTATATAATTCATAGTTGGAAACTTAAACTTCAAATACAGTTAATCAAGATAGCCTTGGGATTTACAAAACTCTTCCAAAATTGGAAGACATCTTCTTTGGTAGAAACCACTGAGAGTGGGAATAGATACACCAAAGTCTTGAGATATCTCTTTCCAAGCAACTTCTAAAATAAAACGGCGTTCAATCAAAACTCGACAATTAATATCAGGGCGATCGCTAATATGAATCCGCTGTAATTTCTTGGCTTCTGTTGTCAGCCATTCCCGAATATCTTTGATTATGGGAGATGCTTCAGGTGGTGCAGGAATTAAACTTACCGGATCTATTTCTTCACCATTTTCTCCGATTAAAGGAGAAACGGTTTTGATCCGCATTTCTTGTCTTTTGCGGTAAATATCTTTCAGACGATAATTCAAGAAAACATTTAACCAGCATGTCACACAACCTTTATTTGGATTGTAGGCTTCCTTCGCAGTTGTGGCTTCACAGAGGTTTTGACAGAAATATATCCAAGTTTGTTGCAAAGCTTCCTCAGCATCAGGTAAACGAATAGCTGGTGATAATTTACCCGACTTTTGAATCAGATAAATAATTTTATTGAGTTTCCTTTTGCGTTCTAAACTACCTCTGGGATGCTGACAAGCTTCTTGAACAAGTTGGAGGATTTGCGCTTTGAATTCATCCATACTGTAAAGGATTGGTTAACTTCTAACAGTCTTGGCTCAACCTACTGCTACAGTTTCTAGGGGCGTTTATCCAGATTTGATTTCAATTCTGGGATCAGAATTTTTCCATCACCCTTAAATTCATTAATCGCCTTACTAAAATCAATACCAGTAGTATGACGCAACTGTTCTAATAAAGAAGCGACTTTTGGGATACTATCACCATTTGCAGCATCAATCACAGTTAAATTTTCTACCTCACCTTGCGGAAATTGTTTAGCCATCATCTTCAACGCCCTTCCGGCAAGTCAGAAGGGAAGAATCAAGTTTGAGTTTTATCGGCGAGAGCGACAAAATTTATAAATATCCCAACTTAACCAGCACAGCCACCACACCCAGCACCACAACCAGCATCACATCCAGCACCACATCCAGCGCCACAACCAGCGCCACAACCACCACCACCAAAACCAATATCACCACTACTACTACTGCTAGTGCTTGACGGTGCAAAGGCTTGTTTTAAATCTGCTAAAGAACCTATTAAGACTGCACTACCAAATAAAGCAAAAGCAAATGCAATATCAGATGACTTGGAGTAGGATGAGCGATAGTAATTGAGAGTGCGATCGCCAGATCGAGTCCGGTGTGGTTTAACCAATAGCGAGAATCCAACAATAGCACTCACAATGCACATTACTATTAACAAACCTACAGGTTTATCGCGGGAAATTCCCACGATAATCTTGCTGATTCCCAACAGCAATAATGCTAAGACGGGTATTGCAGTTGCAATTTGAATCATCTTTGCTTGGCGATCGCTAACTAATAAACCTTGGTTTTCCAAGTTTCGCCTAATTGGATTTGTTGCTGATATTACTCTTGTGCGGATAGTTTCAATCGGAGCATAATTCGTACCACTAATGCTTTCCTCAATCATTACTTCTGCTATTGATTTTTCCAAAGGGTGGCTATTGGCAGATGGAGCTTTTTCTAGATGTAAATTCCGGCTTGTCACTGATACTTTCAAAACTTTATCTTGAACAAGTTTAGCGATCGCAGTATCTACGGCTCGATCTGCACCACCATTTAAATATGCTAATTCATAAGCATCCAGAGAACTGGATTCAGCCAGAGAATTATTCACAGATTTACTGAAAAACCAACGCAAAAATCTAGCGCAGAAAAAAGCAACAATTGCTAGCACAAAATAAAACCAGAGAAACTCAGACCCATTTAAATTCAGTGGATTATTAATCGAAGCTGCTAATAAATGCTCATTGTTTGCTACTATTAATCCCAAAGAAAATGGCATTAATAAAACTGGTGATATATTTCCTAAAGGGCGTAGTTTCAAACGAGCTAATTTTATTTTAGGAAACCTGATTAATGATTTAGGTAAAATCCAGTTTTCTTGAATATTCACCCGCACAAACTTAGTATCACGATCAAAACGTATATGCGGTGCTGACCAAATATCTGCTGGTGGAATTTGCCCAAAAAAATGCTCGTAACTTGCCAAAGTTTGAATATACAAATCTTGGAATTTATGATGTTCAACACTACCACCACTAGTCGGATTGTGATGCAGTGGTCTTTGTAAAACATTTGAACAAAATTCGTTCCAATAAGAATGTGTATAAGTTAGGTGGAGATGCCAAACTTGATCGACTTGTTCTGATGGCGTTACCGTATTTCCAGCAACAACTGATAAAAAAGCAAACTTTTTATACTCCTCAATTGCCCGTTTTGTATATTCAACACTCCAACCATTTTCTTTCGCTAGTCTCTTGCTGAAAGGATAAACAGCATCATTTTCGTCTAAAGAAAACTCTTGAATACGTGTATATAATTCTGCTTGTTGAAGATTCATCATTTTCCTATCATCCACTATTCACAGAACTCTCCCAATTGGCGCCTTGGTTCTATAAGTTCTTCAGTTGGAACAGGAAAAATTTATTCTTGTGTTTACAGATATTTACAATTCAGTAACAATCAAGCCCATCCGAAAAGCAGTCACTTCAGTTTGTAGCTCTATATAGCAGTTCTACTATTTGATTAGTGAAATCATCATCAGGGTTGTCAATAGTCACTTTTGAACGGCTGGTGACGCCACATGCTTTATGCCGACGGACTTCCTTAGCCGGATGCAAGCTCCGGCTCCAGTCCTCGCAAACCCCTCCACCGCACCGCCTCCTGTTGACTGCTGATAATTTCACAACTCATTCAGCATTGCTGTATCTAAAAAAGTGAGATGCGTCCGATTTCAGCATGAATTCAACGGGGTAAATTAACCTGTCAATACCCCCTGACCTGAATCCTTACGGTACATCTATGTCTTCCAACTCCCCCTCTCAACACAAACGCTATCGGGGTGTCATCCTCACACCTGTGGGATGGCGCAAGCTGGAACAGGCTGAGAAAGAAAGTGGTCAGCACTTTACCAAAGAGCAAATTCGCGATCGCACAGGTCTATCAATACAGACTATTTCTCGCATCCGCAAGCGCAAAGTTGGGGTTGACCAGGATTCACTAGAGTGCTATGTCAAAGCCTTTGGTTTGGAGTTAACCGACGAAGATTATACCCATGTCCGACAAGAAAACCAACGGCAAGATTGGGGGGACGCACCGAATGTATCTGTATTTTATGATCGCTGTGAGGAAATGGCACAGCTACAGCAGTGGATATTGGCAGAAAATTGTCGTTTAGTTGCACTGCTAGGAATGGGTGGAATTGGCAAAACTGCGCTAGCTACGAAGTTTGCGCGGGACTTTAAAACTGAGTTTGAGATAATAGTTTGGCGATCGCTCCAAAATGCCCCAACGATAGAGGAATTACTGGGAAATGTATTGCAATCAATCATGCAGATGCTTCAAGAAGACCCAGTTGTGCCTACTAGTTTAAATGGGAAACTGTCTAAGCTGATGGAGTACTTCCGAGATAAACGCTGTCTGCTGATTTTAGACAATGCTGAGACAATCTTAAGCGCTGGTGGTGGGGCTGGAAATTGTATGGCAAAGCATGAGGGATATAGTCAACTGTTCAAGCGCATTGGAGAGGTATCCCATCAGAGTTGCTTGCTCGTGACCAGTCGGGAAAAACCCAAAGATATTGTAGCGCTTGAAGGAGAGGAGAAAAAAGTGCGCTCGCTGCAACTGGGAGGATTAAAACCAGAAGATGGGCGAAAGCTGTTCCAAGATAGAGGACAATTTACGGGTACAGATGCAGAATGGATCAGACTGATCGAACACTACGGGGGAAATCCGTTCGCGCTGAAGATGGTAGCAGCAGGAATTCAACAGTTGTTTGACGGCTCGATTGCGGAGGTGTTGGAGTATATCGGACAAGGAGTACTAGTCTTTAATGATATCCGCGATCTGCTTGATCGCCAGTTTAGTCGCTTGTCGCCAGTGGAACAAGAGGTGATGTTGTGGTTGGCAATTAATCGGGAACCCGTATCTGTAAAGGAATTAAAACAAGATGTAGTGAGTGTCACCTCTAAGCAACAACTGCCGCAAGCTTTGTATTCGCTGTTGCGGCGATCGCTGATTGAAAAAGCAGGAAAGCAATTCTCACTGCAACCTGTAGTCAAGGAATACGTTACGGAGCGATTGGTTAAGCAAGTTTGTCAAGAAATAGTAAGCTGTAGAGAGAGAACAGAGAGTTACTCACCCATTGCTCTTCTCCAAACTCATGCACTGATCAAGGCGAGTGCAAAGGACTACATTCAGGAAACGCAAAAGCGATTAATTGTGCAACCCTTGCTTGAGCAACTGCTGATAGAGTTGGGCAGCCAGCAAAAGCTTGTGCAAAGGTTGAAGGATCTACTGGAGCAGCAAAGACATTAAACCCCCATACTGGCAGGGTATGCGGGGGACAATGTACTCAACTTGTTAGTGCATTTGAATGCATTAAAACCCTGAAAGTAGATCGCTTTGATAAAGGGATGAACATCAGGGGGGTGACTGGATTAACAGCAGCGCAGATATCAGTACTCTTGGCTTTGAGGGCTGTGGAAGGTGTAGGGTAAGTTTTCTTGTAGGCGATCGCTTTTTTGAGACAGTTAAAAAGAGAGCGATCGCTAGAAGTGCGTAGACGCTATGTTTTAATTCGTAATTGCTGGTTTATTGTTTATCATTTTTTCACATCTTATTCACTTGTTTTCTGTTTAAGCATGTCCTCTATCAACTTTGAAATCTCAGGCTTTTGGTCTTTAATATTCTTCTCAAGTTCTTGTATGTTATTCTCCAGTTGTCGAATTATATATTCAGGATCTTTATCGCCCATCCAGTCAAGAATACGCACAAGAAAATTTAGAAATTTGTTTTCAAAGTGCAACAAAATATCTTTTATATCCTCTACAACATTGTTAAGAATAATTGGATCATTTGGAAACGGAGGGAAATCATCTGGCCGTGGATAATATAGTTTGTTGGCTATCACTTGAAAATTGCGTACAGTTTTATCTATCTCATCTAAAATAGTTTTATGTCTTAAATCCTTTAATTCTTCTAGAAAGATATTAAAATTGTTATTAATTTTTTTCGCTAACTCTCCTTGTGAAATTTGCAACTTACCATGTTTATTAGAATGTGATACTATAAGCCTTTTTTGTTCTTGTATCCATTTTTGAACTTTTTGAAGTAATAAATACTCACATCTGTTTGGTAAACGAAGAGTAATCGCGTACCAAAAACCTTTCAAAGTTTCTGCTTCTAATTTATCACGACCAAAAGGCCTAGTTATACTGCCGTCACGATTTTCCTCCTCGACACTACATACTGAAACTATCGGAGTAATCTTATCGCTAAATTTTTCTTTGATTGGCTTGACTAATTCAGATATCTTAACATCTGTCTTCCTATCAGAATTTGTCACAACAATAACTATTCTATAGTTATCTAAAATAAGTCGCTCGATAATTTTATCTTCGTATGGTTCAACTCTGTGTCCTCCTGCATTAATACAGTAGAAGACTGTATGAAACCATTGACTTGCCGGAAGGTTTACACCATGCTCTTTGAGTTCATCGTCAAGATTTTTGAGCCATTCTTGTGACTTTCCATCACCAACTTCAAGTCCGACAGAATCGTATATTTCTACATTGATATTTTCCCAGGGAATATTATATTTATCAAATCCATTTTGTGTTATTGGCCTACCAACACCAGTTTTTGCTATGTTTTCCCCATATAAGTAGTTAATCAAGGAACTCTTACCTGAACCAGTTTTACCTATAATCAGAATGTTCAATGAACTTTGCATATCGATCCCTGTATTTTCTAAAGATTGAGAGTATATATTTTCTAAAGATTGAGAGTATAAAGATATATCATGATCGTAGAATATTTGGTTTATATTTTTAAGACATTTAGTTAATCGTTCTTGTGGCGGATATATCGAATCTTCAACAAGATGTCCTTCCCAATTAATGAACTGAAGCGTACCTACGTGTTGATAATTAACAGCAGGTAGTTGTAAATCAACAAATGGACGAAGCAAATTATTAATAAAATCTCGATGCTGCTTATATGGTGGAAGATGAGGTACAATATCATTTTTATTTTCAAATCTGTAATGTATTATTTTATATTTTTTGTATTGCTCCTTAAAATCTCGATCTCCTACACGTGGAGAACCGAACGTATAAACACTTATACTTATAAGAGGAAAATCATTAATCAGTCTATAAGCTGCTAAAGTAGCTAATGCTCCACCTAAACTATGTCCTGTTAAACATATTTGCTTGGAATTAGAATTTTTTATAATAGCTTGAATATGAGGTAAAAGTTTTTCTAGCAAAAATGCAAATCCTGGGTGAACCATACCCTCATAAGCATGAGGATTATATTTACTTTGGTAATGAGAACTATCTGCTACTGCCAAACCATTGCAAATCATATTTAGGAACATCTCTCGCCATTTTTTTAATGGTTGTTCTTTTTTGGCTATAACTGTTCCTCGAAATGCAATAATCAATTCCTCACTTAAAATACCTGACAATGCAAGCCAAGAAGCATCAGGTTTACTTGGTTCAATTATTCGTTTATTTTGAAGCGAAGATGTGAGTTGATCGGAGATTAGCCAAGGCTTATCGTCGTAAGTTTTACTGCACAATAGAGAAAGCATTTTCGCTTTTTGTACATTTACATTATATAAATCCATTTTCTGTAATTGCTCCCTTTATTGAGCCTTAATCCGAGTCTGCAACATTTCCCCTATTTGCACCAGACCAGATATATCAGTTAAGGTATCAGTTAAGAATTTAGTGGAATGCTTGTGTCAGCAAAGAGTGTGCAAAGGAGGTGCGTAGGCGTAACCCGTCGTAGACATCGCTCAGTTAACCCCATCACTATAATGCGTCGCAAGTATTTGGTTGAACCCTTGTCTGAGCAAAGAGTCTTCAACCGAAGTGCGATCGCGCCAAACGTAGTTTCCGGAGGCGATGCTCCAGAGGAGCCGCCCAAAGGGCGAACGCACACTTAACCCCATAGCCGAAGAAAATTATAGCTTAGAGATACCAGCACGAAGCGATCGCTCATATCAACCTCATCATTATAAAGAGCGATCGCCAGTTATTTGAGCAATTTCTCAAGCGTGTAGAAGTAGTTAACTTAGTAGCCAGTAATAATTTATTAATCGAACAGATTATTCAAATTCGATTGCAATATCGCGTAGAAGCTCTGCTTCTTGTCGTCAGACATCGCTTTGATGAGAAACTGTAATTACGCACTTGGCGATCGCACCAACGAATTATCTTCTTAAGCTGTTTCCCGTTAAGAGTTCCCGATCTTTACGAGTAAGTTCAAAAATAAAATCGGATTTCTATATTATTTATCTTCGTTTTTAAACACTTGTCGAGAAGCCCACTGAACTAAACCAGGAAATAAACGATAAATTGTCTGTGATAAATTGGCAGAACCAACAAACACTTCAGATTTATGGTTCTTAACAGCATCCCAAATGGCATTTGCTACATCTTCAGGTTTCTCTACCACAGGATTTTGGAAAATATTTTCAATTTGTTGGCGACGCTTTTGCTGATCTTGCTCATCTTTTCCTCTAAAAATAGCCCGTTCTAGGAAATTACTTTTAATTAAATTCGGATATATCCCACAAACAAAAATTCCTTTCGGTTGTAATTCTGCATGTAGCGATTCTGTTAAACCTGTGATTGCAAACTTAGTTGTACAATATGGTACTAAATAAGGATTAGGAACTTTACCACTGATAGAACTGACATTAACAATAGTTCCTTTGCCTCTGCGGAGAAAATGAGGCAAAAGTATATTAATCGTGTGAATATATCCCCATAAATTTGTATCGATAATCTTGTGCCAATCTTCTAAAGAAAATTGCTCTACAGGCCCTTCTACAAATATACCTGCATTATTCACCAGCACATCAATATAACCATAATGCTCCAATGCATTTTCTACCAATGTTTTTACCTGAGATGGATCTGTAACATCACAAGTAATTGTCAGTGGTGCTGTTCCACCAATGTTTTGTATTTCCTGAGCTGTAGATTGCAAGCGATCGCCATGACGGGCTGCAAGTACAAGATCATATCCTTTACGGGCAAATAATAAAGCTGTTGCTTTACCAATACCTTCAGAACCGCCTGTAATTAATACTGTAGGAGCCATATTTTATCACTAAAAAACTATTCAATATTTTTTAGTGTGATGAAAATTCTCTCTAAAAACTTCTGACTTTTGTTAGATTTTTAGAGCAAAACTAGACTTTCAATAATGCTTTTACGTAAATCTAACTTTTTTAGCAAAATATATTTCATTAATTGTTAATTTTAATACTTAGCCCAGGATAAAAAACCTCTAATTATTAATCTATTATCAATAAAATATTGTGATGTAAATAACTCCTCTGGTTCTATAAAATCTCAGTCTTTGGACTTGTTTATAATTTGACACTATAGATAGATAGCACTAAATGAATGGGTAAATACTATGAAAAAGTAATTTAATGCGTAAGGAAAATTAACAATGGGACTTTATCCTAGTGACGCAACAGAAAAAGCATACAACGGTAGCGATCGCAATGCAGTTAAGTTTGGTTTTACTCCTCAATCCGAACTTTGGCAAGGACGTCTAGCAATGATCGGTTTTATCGCATATTTACTTTGGGATCTCAAAGGTTATAGCGTCCTACGTGACTTACTCCAAATCATTCAATAGAGTTTTTCACATTAATTATGAGCAGTTATAGATCCCCGACTTCTTAGAGAAGTCGGGGATCTGAACACCCGCGACTAATCAAAATCAACGTGGTGGAGTACTAGTTATCTTCGCTATGTATAAATATATTGCCAGATCACTAGTTATAAATTTAAGTATCTTTTGGAGTAAAACTAATGTATTCAAAAAATATATCTCATAAACTAATTGATAGTATTGTAGGGCTTTCAATTGCTCTTTTAATTATCAGTCTATGGACAACTAGTTTAATTTTCTTATTTTCAATAAATATTTCCGATTTGAATATCTTAGAGTTATTGCTTGCTATTTTCTTCCAGACTTTTTTGTTTACAGGGTTATTTATCACTGCCCATGACGCAATGCATGGAGTAGCCTTTTGTCAAAATATCAAAGTCAATCACTTGATGGGAACAATATCCCTGTTTCTATATGGTTTTTTATCTTACAAAGTATTATTAAAAAAGCATTGGATGCATCACAATCATCCTGCTAGTGAACTAGACCCCGATTTCCATGATGGCAAGCATAAGAATTTCTTTGCTTGGTACTTTTATTTTATGAAGAATTACTGGAGTTGGAGACAAATTATCACTTGGATAATTGCTTTTAACGGGATTCACTATATACTGCACATACCAATATCTAATCTCACTTTATTTTGGGCATTACCTTCATTATTTAGTTCATTACAGTTATTTTATTTTGGTACATTCCTGACACATAGTGAACCTTTTGAAGGTTATATTCAGCCTCATTATGCGGAAACTACTTCACTACCAATTTGGTTGTCATTTATTACTTGCTATCACTTTGGCTACCACCAAGAACATCACGAATATCCTCATTTAGCTTGGTGGCAGCTACCAGAAATTTATAAAATTAGACTTTTAAAAACTAATTCAGGACTGCTATAGTCTATATTTTATAGTTAATAAATACTACGGACTGTTGCTCTTTCTCCGTTAGCAACTCTAATATTTTCCCGTATTGATGAACGCAAACAAAGATAGGTAAGTGGGCCAAATAACGGCACAAGTGCCACTACCCAAAATATAGTAGGATTATTCCAACCTCGCCGGGCCATATCATCACCTAATACAGTTGGAAATAGCAGGCAAAACAAACAAAATGCCAAACTCATACCATTGATAAAGCGATCGCTCAAAAACTGCTGCCAATAACCTGTCCAGTCACCAAAAATTAAAGCGTAAGCAAACAAACCTATTGTCGCTAAACTCAGACTAATACCAAAAAAGCGGGAATCTACTAGTTGCAATAAACTATCTTTTTGTCCAGAAAATTCTTGATTCGGTTCGCGTAATGCCAAATAGGGCAATAAACCTAGAACTCCCGAAGTTACTGTTGCCAAAGCAAAAGGCCAGAAAGGAATCCATTGCATCCTACCATCAAAAAACAGCAGACCACAGTAAATAAATAGCCAAATCCCAACTAGAGAAAACAAAGATAGAATGACAGGATTGACCTCTGCCCAATTGAGCGTCAAAATATTTTTCAACAGTGCGATCGTCTCTTCTAAATGTAGCGGTGGAGCCAACCAAACTAGATAAATAATAAATCCAGCCCACAATGACCAAAGTGCTATTTTTCTCATAATTTGAGATCCTAGCCAGTAATAAACGACCTTTATTTAATATCAATTCAAAAATATTACTAATTCCTAATAGGAACTAATAGGAAGGCTCTGGCAAAGATGGACGTATGCACAAATATAGCAGAGGGCCAAATAACGGAATTAAAGCGATCAGCCAAAATATTCCAGAACTTTTCCAACCGCGCCGCGTCATATCATCTCCTAATAAAGCAGGAAATAATACGCATAGCAGACAAAAATCACAGCTCATCACATTGATAAAACGGCTTGTTTGCCACTGCTGGACAAAATCACCCCAATCTCCTTGTCCAATACCATAGCTAACTAAAATTGCCGTCCCAATACTCAGAATAATACCCGTCCAGCGAGAATCTAAGAATTTAATCAAGACATTCTTTTCGCCAGAAAACTGTGGATTTGATTCTCTCAAAGCCAAATAGGGTAACAGAGCAAATGCACCAACTGCGAAAGAAGCAGCAGAAAATGGCCAAGCTGAAATTTTTTGTCCTCTACCGTCAACAAACAGGATTGCACTGTACACAATAGGCCAAATACCCATTATGTTGAACAGTGCAATTACCAAGGGATTAATCCCTTGCCATTGACCAGTAGAAAGATTTTTAATTAATTCAAAAGTATCGGGTTGATTGGGAGGAGCAAACAAGAAAGCATAAGCAATTAATCCTAACCAAAGCAACCCAAAGGTAATTTTTCTCATGAGGGATTTAGATCACTGAAAGCCTCTGATAAATACTCAGCAGCAGCAGCAACGAGTGCGATCGCTCCTTCGTAATCTAGGCGTGTTGGCCCCAAAACTCCTACACTCCCTACCTGCGCTGAACCACGACGATAGGTGGAAGAAATTAAACTGCAATTGCGAATTGGTTCCAAAGGATTCTCTGCACCAATCCTCACTGTGACTCGTGGTTTACCCACTTCCTCAGTGTCATTTTCCTCAAATATTAATCGCCACAGTTGCTCTTGTTCTTCCTCCAATAGTTGGATGATAGTTTGCACCTGTTGTAGTTGCGAAAATTCTGGTTGTCGCAGAACTTCCGCCATTCCACGCACCATTATTTGTGTCACCCCTGGCGACAAGCTACGACGGCTAAATTCTGCTAAGGAATTTTTTAAGTATTCGCCATAATGCTGAAATTCCCGATCTAAATCACTCCAATTCAGGTTAGCTACCTCTACCAAACTCCGTCCCCGTAATTGGCTATTTAAAAAATTAGAAACAATTTGCAATTCTCTATCTATCAGTTCTGGATCGGGTTGTGCGTCTTTACCTTTTGGTGGCAAATCTAATAATGCTGAGTGTGTTTCATAACTATCTGTAACTACAATCAACATTACTCGTCCGGCTTCAATTTGCACCAATTGTAAATGCCGCAACAGTGCGCTAACATTTTGTGGCAAAGTAATCAAACTGATGCAGCCACTCAAAGTTGCTAAAATTTGGGCTGCGCCTTGCAAAAGATTTTCTAAACCTCTATCTTCCCAATTTAGGCGCGTTTGTAGCGTTTCTTCTACTTGTCTGGCTAAAGTATCAGAAGGTGTGATCAACTGATCAACATAAATCCGATAGCCAGAGTCAGAAGGTACTCGCCCAGCAGAAGTGTGGGGTTGATAAAGTAGCCCAGCTTTTTCTAACACACCCATGGCGTTACGAATTGTTGCTGAACTCACACCCAGATTGTACTCTTCTAGCAGAGCTTTGGAACCAACAGGCTCTGCTGTGGCGATGTAGTGACGTACTGTTGCCCAAAGAATGTGCTGTTGACGATTGGTTAGCTGGACTTCCATACCTATAAGTTTACCAAAGCAAAATTTTAATTAGTTTTTGAAAAACAAAATTTTATTAAGATCGGAAGCAAAAAGCATTATTATTAGTTAAGCAAAATAGTAAATTATTGAAGTATCTAAAAATACGTTACAAGAGTTATATCTTTTGAATTTCACGAAATTATATTTATTCAGTTATCAGTTATCAGTTTTATTACTGGGTATAAGTCCCCACAAATTAAACTTTTATGCGTTGGTGCCACTTATCTGACCGCATCATAATGTTGATAACCGTTTATTTACTGTTCATTAACTCTTGAGTTCAGAATAGCAAAATAACCTGACAATCGTCATTCTTCCTTAATACAGAGGAATTGAAGGATCAACCAACATTGAGTAAGCATCAATACCACCAGAAATATTTTTTACATTTGTAAATCCCTGATTCACCAGCCACTGACACATCTGAGCAGAACGAATGCCATGATGACAAAGTACCAGGGTTTCAGCATGTGGATCTAAGCGGACATGGATTTCATTTCCCCATTCAGCAAATTCACTGAGAGGAAAGTTAACAAAACCCTCAATGTGAGCGATCGCGACTTCTTGCGGTTCACGCACGTCTACAAGCTGAAGATTAGGCTCTTCTTTTGACAAATGTTGGGCAAGTTCTTCTACACTAATTTGGGTAATGGGTTGACCTGTCATCCGATTTAAGATTTTGGATTTGAGATTTTGGATTAACCGCAGCAAGTATGAAAGATAAAAAAGGTAAGATATTTGACTGCTGATCATTACCTTCAAACTTCAGACTGCTGACTTTAGTCGATGATTTGTATCGTCCAGGAATGAATTGTAATGAAGTTTTTACAAACAATCCCAGATATTTCCTGGATATTATTTATGTTTGCAGAAAATGTGCATCTTGACCAGGAATAAATGCTTAGAGGATTTGAAGCAATACAAAATTAAGTGAACAAATTATGAAGCAAAGCTTATTCTTTCGTTCCCTAGCGGCTATTTCACTGCTGCTATTGATCACAATCTCTGGTTGTAGTGGCTTATCTAGTCCAAATTCCCTCGTGGGAATCAGTGGAACTAGAAAACAGCCTGGTGCGGCTATTTTTGTATCCCAGCAAGCACCAGTGATGATATCAATGCTAGTCAATCCTGAGAAATTACAAGCATTGGAGCGTGAAGGAGAATTATCTAAACTTAAAACCAGCTTATTAGCCAACACAGGCTTAGATTACAAACAAGACATTCAACCTTGGTTGGGAGATGAAATTACCTTAGCTGTCACTACCCAAGACATCGATCGCGATTCTAGCAACGGACAGCAACCAGGGTATCTAATGGCACTAGCAACCAAAAATCCAGAGAAAAGCCGCGAATTTGTGGATTTGTTGTTTTCCAAACGAACACTGGCTGGAGCAAACTTAACTACAGAACAATACGAAGGTATCAAGCTGATTTCTGATTCTCAAGAAATAGATACAAAATCTAAAATCCAAAATTCTTTAGCGGGTGCTGCTATTGGTGATGATTTTGTCTTGTTTGCCAATGACCCCAAAGTGCTACGAGAAGCAATTAATAATGTCCAGGCTCCTGATCTTAATATAACTACCTCTAGTAAATACCAGGAAATTGTTAAACAAATACCCAAAGGTGCATTAGCTACAGCCTTCCTCAATCTTCCGAATGTTGCTCAATGGCAAGGTTTACAACTGCCAGAATCAGCAATTTATGACAGCGAAATAGTGTCTGTTGTTTTATCCAACAAAGGATTGTTAGCAGAAACTAGCTTACTCGCACAAGCCGAAACAGCACCACCTCAAGAGCAAGTATCTCAGCCTGTAGAAGCATTAAAATATATTCCAGCCTCAGCAGGTTTAGCGATCGCTGGCACAAATTTGAGTAGTTTACCTAGCAGCAATTTAACCCAAGTCTGGCAACAACTCAAAGTAGCCATATCCGGCTCAGAAAAAGATGTCGTTTCTGAATTGGTAAGACCTGTGGTGGATGCACAAACAGGCTCAGAGCTTAACTTAAAAGAAGATATTTTTAGCTGGGTGCAAGGAGAATACGCCATCGGATTATTACCCCGTCCAGAACAAGCAAATCCTGATTTTGTATTTGTAGTCGAAAAAACTGAAACCACACCAGCCGGAATTTCTCATTTAGATGAAATTGCATCCTCAAAGGGATTATCACTTAATACTTTTGATGTAGACAAGCAAAAAATCTCCGCTTGGACACAATTAAAAGCCACAAAATTCACCGATACTCAACAGCGAGAAAAATACGCCATTGAAGCGAAAGTTTCAGGAGTGCATATTAGCCAAGGAAATTACGAAGTTTTTGCTTCTAACCTCGAAACAATGAATGAAGTTCTCAATGCTAAAAACAATTCTTTAATTAGCGATCGCCAATTTAAAAATAGTATTGCTGCTATTCCCCAACCAAACCAAGGTTACGTGTATTTAGATTGGGCAAAAAGTCGCAAAATATTAGAAAGTCAAATTCCAATTCTCAGACTAGCAGAGATACTAGCAAAACCCATATTCGAGAATTTGCGATCGCTCACCATCAGCAGTTACGGTAGCGACACAGCAATTTTTAAAAGCGGCGTGTTCTTTCAAGTAGGTAAATAGTTAGTAACTGGTCATTGGGCATTGGGCATTGGGCATTGGGCATTGGGCAACAAGTTCTTAATTTTGACTTTTGACTTTTGACTTGTTTTGTCCCCCTTGTCCATTCTCCTCACATCTTTTCCCAATTGTGTCACCTTCCAATCTGGCACAGCACTAAATAACTATAAGGTTATTTTTGTTACCATCAAGTATAGAATATAACTATAATTTCTTCGTTGGAGGGCTTCTATGGATAAACGTTGCCCCCGACTTCTTTTAAAAGGGGGTTGGATTTTAGCAGTGCTGGCATTTATCACCCCAGCGTCTGTATCAGCAGACACCGCTTATTTTGGTGAAATTACTCTATCGCCTCACTTTGAACCAGCACAAGGGACAGTAACAGGTTATACTGGTGGCTCTTATTCTTTGTCAGCAATTAGTAACCGCGATCGCCATGAAAAAGCGTGTATTGGCTTTGCCGATCCGACCCCAGACCACATCTTAATTTTAGAAAAAAACTTTTCCCACTTAAAAGTACTGGTAAATAGTGGTGGCTACGATACCACTTTACTGATTCAAGGCCCAGACGATAACACTATTCGTTGTGGTGATGATACAGGTGATAGTGAAGATGCCAGCATTGAAGACACAGAGTGGAAAGCAGGAACTTACAAAGTTTGGGTCGCAACCTTTAACTCTCAGGTCAAAAAGAACTACACACTTTTTGTCCAAGAATAGTTATTGGGATCGGGGATCAGGAATTGGGTAAAGGGGATTAGCGAAAGGGGGGACAAGGAGGACAAGGAGGACAAGGGGGAATTTCTGTTTCCTGTTCCCTATTCCCTTGTAAGAGTTCCCTATCAAATGACCAATGACCAAAGCCCAATGGCCCATGACCAATGACCATTGACCAATGACCATTGACCAATGACCAATGACCAATGACCAATGACCAATGACCAATGACCAATGACCAATGACCATTGACCAACAAACAACACCTAAAAGGTTAAGATAGAGTGTAGCTTGTTTGGCAAAACAGAGGGTTCTTGAAGCGTGCTGTCTACACTCCTTGCTGATTTTCGCATTATCTTTGAACGTGATCCAGCTGCCCGTAACTGGTTGGAAGTATTGTTTTGCTACCCTGGTTTACAAGCTCTGCTATTTCATCGGCTGGCTCATTGGCTGCATCATATTGGTATTCCTTTTATTCCCCGTTTGATTTCCCATGTTGCCCGATTTTTAACCGGAATTGAAATTCACCCTGGTGCTGTGATTGGTAAAAGTGTATTTATAGATCATGGGATGGGGGTTGTGATTGGTGAAACAGCCATTGTGGGAGACTATACGCTGATTTACCAAGGCGTAACTCTGGGCGGTACTGGTAAGGAAAGTGGTAAACGCCACCCGACTTTGGGTGAAAATGTTGTAGTTGGTGCAGGTGCAAAAGTATTAGGTAATATCCAAGTTGGTAATAATGTTCGTATTGGTGCTGGGTCAGTTGTTTTGAGGGATGTACCTTCTAATTGCACTGTTGTTGGTATACCAGGTCGCATTATTTATCGTTCTGGCGTGCGCGTCGCCCCATTGGAACACAATAATCTACCAGACTCGGAAGCAGAAGTCATTCGCGCTTTAGTAGATCGCCTTGAATTGTTAGAAGAACAGATACAAAGCCTACAGCAAAACCAGTCGGATAACAAAACTCTTGTTTTAGTAAGTCAATTACATACCCAAAACGAGGATGAAAAATTACAAGATGGTGTGTGTTGCAACCTTAGAGATAAGGCTATTCAAGAGTTTCTGGATGGGGCTGGAATTTAAGGATTAATAGCCTGCATAGACCACTCTTTTTGCTGGTCATCGTAGCGATAGAGCCAGCGATTTTGTGGTTCACCACGCAATTCTAGGTGGTCTACTTTGGCTGGGTCGAGTAGTAGCAAACAAAAATTTGGTAATGGGTGTACTGGATCAGGTTGTGGTAGGATAAAAGCTTTGTGATCCTCCATTTTCCTGGGTTTACCAGGATGAGGCCAAGCAAACTGTATACGTGCAGCATCACTCAATTCTTGCCAAGTATTAATCCGGGCTTGTTGTAATATCGGGTCAAAATAATCACTCCCCACCAGAGTTAAACAGCCACTTATGCGAAATTGTTCGCGTGTGCTAGGAAAATACCAACAAACTTCTGCCCAAGGTTTTAGTAGGATTTGGGTAGCTTTTTCACTACGGTCATCAGTAATAAATTTTAGCTGATTGGTATCTTCTAAAAAGCCACGAAATACCACAGTCCGATTAGCAGGACGACCATCATCTTTGACTGTTGCGAGTTGTAAGTAACGAGCGTAAACAAGACTGCGGTTACGATGAAGAGCGCGAGCGATCGCACTTCGCCAAGGAGCAATAGACATAAGTTATAGCCCCAGATACTCCTGTATATATTGATTGACTAATTCCGGTCGTTCCTGTTGTACCCAGTGGCTACAGTTAGGAATATATTTAATTTGCAAATCTCTCACATAAGCTTCTGTACCGTAAGTTAGTTCTTTTCCAAGTGCGGTATCGTTTTCCCCCCAAATCATTAACGTTGGTACTTCTAAAATTCCCCAACTTTTATTAAACATTTGGTCTTGAAAAATATTGCGATAATAATTCAACATTGCCGTCAAAGATCCGCGTTTAGCAGCAGCATCTTTATAAGCTTCAATGTCAGCTTTGCTAAAAGCATTTTTGTCAACAGCCATACCTTGAAAAGCATTTTCAATCAGTTGATAATCCCATGATTGAATTAGGACTTCTGGTAGCCAAGGTAGTTGAAATAAAAACATGTAAGAGCTTTTGAGCAATTGCCCAGGTGTCCGTAAGCCTTCACTGAACTTAGCCGGATGAGGAAGATTTAGTACAATTAATCGCTCTACCATTTCTGGATAAGTATAGGCAAAACACCAAGCGATCGCACCACCCCAATCATGACCAACCAAAATACACTTTTCGTATCCTAATCCCTCAATCAAACCCTTAATATCTTGAAGAAATTCATCCATTCGATAAGCAGATTGCTCTTTGGGTTTGTCGCTGTCATTGTACCCACGCAAATCTACAGCCACGACTTTAAAATAATTTGCAAATTCAGGAATTTGATGCCGCCATGAATACCAAAACTCAGGAAAGCCATGCAACATCAACATCAATTGTCCTTCTCCCTGAGTCACATAATGCAGCTTAATTCCATTAGTAATTATATAATCGTGTTGCCAATTAGCATCTAGCACAGGCATGACTTATCCACCTCCAGAAAAATAGTTATCGTTTCAAGTTAACTAATAGTAAATAAATTTTATTTTAAATAATGACAACCAATTTAGGTTTTCATTTTTATATTTAAAATAGCACAATATCTTTTATTTAGTAAATATCTAAATTACAAAATAATTTCAAGAGCTTTCCTATCTACCGGATGTTCTTAGCGTCTTAGTACTGACCATTTAAAAGCCAATTGGTGTCTATCTTCAAAAGCAAACAATATGATTTTTAGCAATTCATTAAATTCAAAAATCAGTCTCTTGAAAATATGCAATTCTCCTTAAGATGGATGAAATTCATAGCTTAACCCTGATAAAACCATAGCTATAATTATATTCAAAGAACTATGACCCAGCAATTAATACACCATCCATCAGCTTGGATTGAGCGCCTAGCTAGATTTGGTTATATATCTAAAGGAATAGTATACGCTGTTGTCGGATTCCTCGCATTGCAAGCAGCAGTGGGAAGCGGTGGAAAAACCACAGATTCTCAGGGCGCACTCCAAGAAATTGTCAAACAAGCATTTGGGCAAATTTTGCTGGCTTTAATAGCAATTGGCTTAATTGGATATGTGATTTGGCGTTTTGTCGAAGCAATCAAAGATCCAGAAAATAATGGAACAGATGCCAAAGGAATAGCCAAAAGAATTGGATATGCAATTAACGGCTTTATTTACGCTGGTTTAGCTTTTACTGCTATCAAACTTGCTCTTGGCACTGGTGGAAATAGTAATAGTAACTCTACGCAAGATTGGACAGCACGTATACTTTCTCAACCCTTTGGTCAATGGCTCATTGGAACTGTTGGAGCATTAATCATTGGTCTGGGTTTTTATCAGTTTTATCAAGCTTTTAGTAAAAAAATTCGTAAAAGACTCAACATCACAGAATTAAGCAATGCAGAACGTAAATGGGTCATGACAATTTGCAGATTTGGCGTAGCGGCGCGGGGTGTTGTATTCTGCATAATTGGCTGGTTTTTGATTCAAGCAGCAACCCAATATGATCCAACTCAAGCAGGAGGTTTAGACCAAGCATTACAGACCTTAGCACAACAGCCTTATGGGCCTTGGCTTTTGGGAATTGTGGCACTAGGTTTGATTGCTTATGGCGTATATATGGTAGTCCAAGCACGGTATAGTCAGCTGGCAACAAATTAAAAAATTTGTTCTCACAAAATATGGCAAGTATTGAAATTCGAGGCGTTTGGCTTACTACAACTGATAGCAAGGTTCTCCGTTCTCAGGAACGCATTGCGGAAGCGATGGACTTTCTCGCCGAGATAGGCTTTAATGTTGTCTTTCCAGTTGTTTGGGGTAAGGGAGCAACACTATATCCTAGTCAACTCATGCAACAGACCTTCGGTACGGAAATAGACTCATCATTTCTGGGACGTGACCCTTTAGCAGAAGTAGTAACCGCCGCGCATCGAGTTGGTCTTAAAGTCATTCCTTGGTTTGAATATGGATTCGCTAGTTCCTACAAAATGAATGGTGGATCACTGTTAGCGAAAAAACCAGAATGGGCTGGACGTGATTGCAATGGTAATTTACTCAAGAAAAATGGCTTCGAGTGGTTGAATTCTCTCAACCCAGAAGTCCAAAATTTCATGTTGAATTTGATCTTAGAAGTTGTACGAAATTACGAAGTTGATGGTATTCAAGGTGACGATCGCCTACCTGCATTACCTTGTGAAGGCGGTTATGACCAATTCACCGTAAAACTCTACAACCAGCAGTTTGGTAGAAATCCCCCACAAAATCCCCAAGATGATCAGTGGTTAAAGTGGCGCGCTGACATTCTGACAGAATTCCTTGCTCGTTTATATCAATCAGTCAAAGCAATAAATCCCAATTTAATAGTCTCAATGGCTCCTAATATTCCTGGCTGGGGATTTAAAGAATATTTGCAAGATTCGCGGACTTGGTTAGAACGAGGGCTAGTTGATATCTTGCATCCACAGATATATCGGCGTGATATCTTTAGTTATCGATGTACGCTTGAGCAGTTGATTAACAAACAATTATCGAGGAGAGCATTAGCAAGATTAGCACCAGGAATTTTAATGAAAATTGGTTCCTATCAAATCAGTTCTAAACAACTTTTACAAGTAATTGAGTTTAATCGTAATTGCGGAATAGCAGGAGAAGTATTCTTTTTCTATGAAGGTTTGCGAGCAGATAATAATGCTCTGGCGAAGGTATTACGAAAAGGCCCTTATGCTCAATTAGCGGCTTTCCCTTCTGTTGCGGATTTAAATAGACCGAGTGCGGATAGAATAGAATTGTCTTCTATGTGGCAAAGATTACTAAGATTTTTCAAAGCTATTTTTTAGAGGCAATAGTTGTGGATTATCAATCGCAAATTGATCAAAATATAGAGACTCTACGACACGATTTACCGACATTATTTGAAAAAGATATTTCCTACGATATTTATACACCAAATATATATTTTCAAGATCCAGTTAATAAATTTAAAGGCAAACTAAATTACCGCATTATCTTCTGGACTTTGCGCTTTCATGCTCGCTTGTTTTTCACAGAGATTTATTTTGACTTACATGATGTATCTCAGTCAGATGAAGATATCATCCTAGCAAAATGGACTGTGCGTGGGGTGTTACGGGTTCCCTGGAAAGCACACATATTTTTCAATGGCTATTCTACTTATAAACTCAACCAAGATGCTTTAATTTACGAGCATATCGATACTTGGGATAGAAAACCTGGCAAAATTTTACAGCAGTTTTTTCGTAAAGGGAAAAATTATAAGTAATGGGTTTTTAGTAAGCACTTCAGCACTAAAGTGCTTACTACGAACAGAAACAAAAAGTTACTTATAGCTGTCTTTGTGGTCAAGAGATATAAATGGCGTATCTATCCGTAAGCAATCGGAGAGGACTGGTAGTTAGTATTATCGTCATTGTCTATTCTCTTATCAACAAATACAAGCTAACTTCCTGTCAATCAGGCTTGATTAATTATGCGAATTTCTTCTGCTGCAATTTTTACTTTAGCTACTTTAGCCACTAGCAATGTGACTCAGCAAGCAACTGCTGCGCCTACTAGTGATTCCACACAGAATCAAAAAACTGCAAATGTATTAGTGCAAGCAACCGAAGTCACCTCTGTACAAACAGATGCGATCGCATCACCGGAAACAGTTGTAGTTTCGCAGTTTTCCCAAAACAATAATTTAGTTGTGACAGCTACGGATGTACAAATTGTTGGTGCGACACCAGAATTACAGCAGATCATTAGCAAAATAATTAAAACACAAAGTGGCGGCGAAACTAGCCAAACTCAATTACAACAGGATGTTGTGGCTATTTTAGATACTGGTTTATTTGCCAATGTTAGCGTCAATAGCCAAAGTACTAAGGCAGGTTTAAATGTAGTTTATCAAGTGCAACCAGTAATCGTGCGATCGCTCCAATTTTCTGGTGCAAAAGCCCTTAACTATCAAGAAGCTTTAAAACCATTTCAATCTCAAGTCGGTAAACCAATTAGTCCTGCTAACTTACAGCAAGCAGTCCAACAAATTAATCAATGGTACGCTGACAACGGTTACAAAGTAGCGCGGGTGTTATCAATCACACCAAATCGTGAAGGAGTTTTGAGTGTCAATGTCGCAGAAGGTTTAGTAAGCGATATTAAATTCCGCTTTGTCAACGATCAAGGACAAACAGTAGATGAACAAGGTAAACCGATAGAAGGGCGAACAAAAACAGATTTTCTCCGCCAACAAATCCAACTCAAACCAGGTGAACTTTTCCAAGAAAATTTAGTTAAACAAGACTTACAACAGTTATATAAACTAGGTTTATTTGACAGCGTGAATGTCGCCCTTGAAGGCGATGCAACTAAGCTAGATGTTATTTACCAACTTCAAGAAAGAGGCGCACGTGCGGTAAATGTAGGAGGTAATTACAACGCTGACGAAGGTTTGGTTGGTAGTCTTTCGTTTCAAGACCAAAATGTTGGTGGTGTTAACAATTCTTTTGGTACTAATCTCCAAGTCGGTGCGCGTGATCTCCAGTTTGATAGTAAGTTTACCAGTCCCTATCGCCCTAATAATCCTGATGCCCTTGGTTATACCATCAGTGCTTTTCGTAATCGGGAACAGTCAAATACCTTTGATGATGAAATTAAATTAGCCAATGGTGATAAAGTCCGGGAAGGTCAATTTGGTGGTGGTTTAACATTCCAGCGACCGCTAGAAGGTTGGAATACCAGCTTAGGATTTAATTACAGCCGTACTAGTATCCGCGATCGCAATGGCAAAATTACCCCTTTCGATGCCCAAGGTAATCCTTTATCTTTGAGTGGTACAGGCATCGACGACTTGACAACTGTATCTTTTAGTGCTATCAAAGACAACCGAGATAATCCCGCTAACCCAACCCAAGGATCTGTTTTACGTTTGCAAACAGAACAATCAGTCCCCATCGGTAAGGGTGAAATTTCCATGAATCGCCTAGAGGCGAATTATAGTCGATTTGTGCCAATTAAATTATTTGATTCTCAACAGCCACAAGTATTTGCTGTCAACCTGCAAGGTGGAACTGTGATTGGTGATTTAGCACCCTATCAAACATTTAATTTGGGTGGGCCGAATTCTGTACGTGGTTATGATTCTGGTCAACTTGGTAATGGTCGGAGTTACGTATTAGCTTCCGCCGAATATCGCTTTCCTGTGTGGCAAAATTTCGGTGGCGTTTTGTTTGGTGACTTCGCCTCTGATTTAGGTTCTGGTGACACTGTATTAGGAAACCCAGCAGGAGTACGTGGTAAACCAGGAATTGGTTTTGGTTATGGCGCAGGTATACGCTTCAATTCACCCTTGGGTTTACTTCGCGCCGACTACGGAATTAATGACCGAGGTGAAAGCAAGTTTCACTTTGGTATCGGTCAGCGTTTTTGATTTTCTCAAATCAACCCACAACTAAACCATCCTGAACCCGAATAGTTCTTTTTGTTTGTGCTGCGATATCTGGCTCGTGGGTGACAATCACAATCGTGATTCCTTGGTCATTTAATTCTGTCAGTAATTCCATCACTTCTTCAGAAGTCTTAGTGTCTAATGCTCCCGTTGGCTCATCTGCTAAAACCAAAGCGGGTCGATTTACTAAAGCACGCGCGATCGCTACTCGTTGCTGTTGTCCTCCAGAAAGTTGGCTGGGACGATTGAAGATCCGGTCTTCTAAACCGACTCTAGTCAAAGCTGCGATCGCTTTTTGACGGCGTGTTGATTTTGGTATGTTAGCGTAAACCATCGGCAGCATAACGTTTTCTAACGCTGTCGCTCGTGGTAATAAATTAAATTGTTGGAAGACAAAACCAATCCGTTGATTGCGAATATACGCCAACTCGTCATCACCAAAGGTCGTCAAATTTCTGCCTTCCAAAACATATTGTCCACTGGTTGGGCGATCTAGACAGCCGATAATATTCATCAACGTCGATTTCCCAGAGCCAGACATACCCATAATCGCAACGTATTCCCCTTCTTCAATAGCCAGATTAATTCCCTTGAGTACTGGCACATGCACATCCCCAAGTTGGTAAGCTTTGGTAATAGATTCCATCCAAATCATTTTTTTTATGGTTGTCTGTTAGTGGTTAGGCAAAATTAAATTCATTTGTGGAGGTCTAATCACTCCTCAAAGCAGCAATTGGATCTAACTTGGCGGCGTTGCGTGCTGGTATGACTCCGGCTAATAACCCAACTGTAAACGAGAGTCCAAAGCCAGCGATGATTGATAAAGGAGAGACAACAAAAGGAAATTTGAAAATAGCAGCAGCAGCAGCAGCAATGATCACACCTCCTGCAATCCCGACACCTCCTCCTAAAGCAGATATGACGATCGCTTCCGTTAAAAATTGATTGAGGATAGCAGAATTGGTTGCGCCTAGTGCTTTGCGAATCCCAATTTCTCGTGTGCGTTCAACCACGGAAACGAGCATAATATTTGCAATTCCAATTCCCCCAACTAATAGAGAAATACCAGCGATCGCTACCACCATGACAGTAAATAAACCCACAACGTTAGTAAAAGTGTTGGCGATGTCAGCTTGGTTGGTAATCCTAAAATCATCTGCTTGCGGTGGAAAAATGTTGTGACGCAGACGCAAAATATTAGTGACTTGAAATTGAGCTGCTTCTAGTTGCTGTTCATTACTGGCTTTGATTAAAATTCCATTTACAGAAACACCATTTAAAGCGTTGTTGCCAACAAGTCTTGCTGACATACTGGTCAGGGGAATAAAAATTTGATCATCCCGATCCATTGGCCCTTGAGAACCTTTAGCTTCCATCACCCCAATTACTTCATAAGCTTCTCCCTGAATACGGATTCTTTCACCGATGGGATTAGCACCTTCGCCAAATAGTGTTCTTTGAACTGTTGGGCCTAAAATAGCAACTTGCTTGGCTGTATCGAGTTCCTCTTGGTTAAAAAATCTTCCTGATTGCGGGTGAGTGTTTCTGACATCTGGATAATTTAAATCTGTGCCAAAAATTGTCGTGGACGTGTTTTGTCCTGCGTAGACAACCTGGGCGCTGCGTTGTAAATAAGCAGCAACAAGTTGAGCTGATGGTGCTTGTTGAGCGATCGCTTTTGCATCTTCCCAAGTCAAAGTACTGCTAGAACCTAGACCTTGACGGACATTTCCGCTTCTAGCAGAACCGGCAAAAACTTGCAGAATATCTGTACCTAATGCCTGAATTTGTTGCTCAGTAGCCTTTTGTACACCCTGACCAACAGAAGTAATGGCAATTACTGAAGAAATGCCAATAATTACGCCCAGCATGGTTAATCCTGTGCGTAATTTGTTACTCCATAGAGCTTCTGCTGCCATTGACAATATTTCTGTCATTGGCAATTGATAAGCACTTTTACCCTTATTAAAAGCCTTAAACATGCTTGTTATATATAGTTAAACAAAATTAAATTTATTCGTGGGAACAGGGAGCAGGGAGCAGGGAGAAGGGAGAGATGGAGAAGAACCAATGCCCCATGCCCAATCCCCAATCCCTTTTAATCACTTCTCTACATCGACCGACGATTTCCACCACCACCAGGCATCCCCGGAAACATTCCTCTAGGTGTTGATTGGGGTCGTGAACCCGGTGGGAAACTCAGCAACACCCTCTCATTACCTTTCAAGCCAGATTTAACTTCGGTAAAGTTATTAACAGTCACACCAGTTTGAATGGGAGTAAACTTAGGTTTTTTATCCGCTCCAGTCACAAATACACCTGTAGCATTTTGTTGGCGTACCACAGCAGCAGTCGGTACAACGATCGCGTCTTGTAATTGACCAACTTGAAACTCTGTTTCTACATTCATTCCAGACCGTAATAAATTTTGTGAGTCTGAGGTAATAGTTATTTTCACTTCAAAACTAGTAACATTTTGCTCTACTGTGGCTTGAGCTGCAATTTGACTAACTCGACCCTCAAAGGTTTTACCTGGATAAGCATCTGCTGTAATTGTGACTTTTTGACCAAGGCGAATTTGAGCAATATTAGTCTCAGCTATATTCGCCACAACCTGGTTGGTAGAAGCCAAGGACAAAATTGAAGAAGACACTGCTGAAGAAACAGAACTGGCTGAGGTTGTAGGAGTCACAAAAGCACCAGGGTCAGCATACTTCTTTGTGACAACAGCATCAAAAGGTGATTTGATAATCGTGTCATTAATTTGAGCTTGGATATTTTGCAGCGAACCACGAGCAGAAGTGACTTCAGCACGCGCAGCGTTAATATCTTCTTGGCGTGATCCTGCTTTTAGGAGTGCCAAAGCCTCTTGTCTTTGCTTCACCACAGCTTGTAATTGCTGAATGTCTTCAGGACGCGATCCCGCTTTTTGCAATGCCAAAGCCTGTTGAGCTTCGTTGACTTGGGCTTGGGCGCTGTCACGATCTGCACGTTTTTGATTTACAGTTTGTAGAGAAATAGCCCCAGCATTGTAGAGTTCTTGGTTACGGCGCAGGTCATCATCTGCCTTACTCAAAGTAGCTTGAGCTTGTTTTAAGCGTGCCTCTGCTTGGGCAATATCTTGAGTGCGATTACCTGCTTGGGCTTTACGTAGATTTGCTAGTGCTTCATCTAGTTGAGCTTGTGATTGGCCAATATCCTGGGGACGATTTCCTGCTTCTGCCTTTTGTAGATTTGCCTGGGCTTGTGCCAGTTGTCCTTGGGCTTGGATGAGTTGTCCTTGGAGATTTGAGTCATCCATGTAAGCAAGTATTTGCTCCTGTTTGACTGTATCTCCTTCCTTAACTAAAAGTTTTTTCAGTATGCCTGAGTTTTTAGGACTGATGTTAATTAACCGTTCCGGTTTTACGGTTCCATTTGCAGAAACCTTTATCGGTAAAGTCTGTCTTTCTACAGGAAGTGTTAAAGTTTTGCGTCTAGCTTCCTGAGCAGGAACAACAACTACTTGGCGATAGACAATGAAACTAGTAGCACCTATTAGTAAAAGGATGGCTAGCCACGGAAACCAAGTAATTTTGACTTTTTTTTTGATACTTGGCAGCGAAGGTAAGGAATCTACAGTGTTAGATGTATTAGAAGCCATTTCTATAATTTTTTGTGTAAAAAGAAGAGGCAACGGGGAACAGAGAATAGAAAAACAATGTGTGTAATTAATTCTGTCTAAGTACTTATTCTTATTTACTAGCTATTGGGAAACGGTTCAAGGGTAAATCAAGAAAGAAAAAGGTGAAGGGTTAAGGGATAAAAGTTTTAAATTTTAGATTTATCTGTTTTTTCCATTTTCCCTTACACTTCCCTCATTGTTTCCCCTTGGCCCGGCTTCTGCAAGAAGGATAATAAATTTATCGTATAAATTCCTTTCAGCAATTACATGGTGCAAAGGTCACAAACTAGTACGTGACCAAAGTCATGGATAGGCATTGGGCAATGGGCATGGGGCATTGGGCAACAAATCAAAAGTTCTTAATTTTGACTTTTGACTTTTGATTTTTGAATTGTTTTGTCTCCCTTGAATGGGATGGGCTTAAGAGCCGTCTTTCTGTGAACAAGTATTTGTATTTCGCTGACGAGTCTTTGATACTCGGCGACGGGTCTTTGATACTCGGCGACGGGTCTTTGATACTCGACGACGAGTCTTTAATACTCGACATTGTTTGCCTATTCACTATTCCCCGTTCCCCGTTCCCAGTTCCCTTTTTTGTAAACTTTTCTTGCACACACACGAGCGGAGATCGTTTAAGCTATCTGAAAGATTCATTCATCGTGGCAGAGAGGCGGTAGTGTGCCGAAACGAATTGGTTTAATTTCTCTGATTGTTGTCTGTAGTTTGTGGAGTATGCCTAAAGCTGCTCATGCACAGGCATTAATACCCCATACATTACAACTCGATACAGCCAAATTGGAACAGCAAGGGTTGGGTTTAGCACAAGAAGCAGCACAACTAGCACAGTTTCAACAATACGAGATGGCTATGCCCAGAGCGCGGCTAGCATCTCAATTAGCTCCTAAAAGTGATAAAGTTTGGTTTCTCTTAGGCGGTTTATATTTACAAACCAAAGAATTAGATCCTGCGATCGCAGCTTTAAAAAAAGCCCAGTCTCTGAATCCAAAAAATGGTGATGTTCTGTTTGCTTTGGGTTCAGCCAACTTTCAACAAAAAAAATACGATGTTGCTATTGACTATTTCCAGCAGGGTCTCAAGTTAAAACCCAATGACCCAGAGGGGTTATTTGATTTGGGTAATGCCTACTATATGCAGCGTCGATACCCAGATGCGATCGCCCAGTATAATCAAGCTGTCTCCCAAGATAAAAAATTCTGGCCTGCAATTAACAATATTGGTTTAATTAAGTACGAACAAGGTGATGTGGCAGGAGCTATCCAGCAATGGCAATCTGCTGTCACAATTGAAAAGCAAGCCGCAGAACCTTTATTGGCTCTAGCTGTGGCACTATACAATAAAGGTGAACGGCAAAAAGGCCTAGCGATGGGTGAAACAGCACTCCGCGTTGATGACCGTTATGGTGAAATAGATTTTCTCAAAGAAAATCTCTGGGGCGATCGCTTGCTTGCCGATACCAAAAAATTCTTAGAATTGCCTCGCATTCAAGCAGCCTTACAGCAGAGAGGGGAAAATACAACTCCCAAACCACAGCCGATGCAGTAGGGAAAGGGGATCGGGGATTGGGGATTGGGAAGAGACAAGGGAGAGTTGAGAGTGGGAGACGCGGTGAATCAATCAAAAATATTCTCCGTCTCCCCTTGTTCTCTTGTCCCTTGTCCCCTACCACTTGCCCAAAAGTGCTATCTAATAGTACATATATATTAAATAGTAAAAAAACGGTTGCCCATTTAGTCTACTGGGCTACCGTCTTAATTCAAAGGGTGTATCATCACTAATTATCTTTAGGCAATAATGCGATGATCTGGTCAACAAAAAGTTGATGATCAACAACAGGCTTAGAGATGTAACCATCAGCACCGCTTTGCTTGAGAAAATTTTCGCGATCGCCCTCCATTGCGTGTGCTGTCACGAGAATAATCGGTAAAGCAGCAGTTTGCGGATCAGATTTTAGCAGTTGTGTAATTTTGATCCCATCAACGGACTTACCTTGGTAAACACTTCTTGATAGAGAAACATCCATTAAAATAATGTCTGCCTCTCCCGCTTGGGCAATTTTCATTACCTCTTCCACATTTTCAGTATGTTTGACTTCCAGTCCACCGCGTTTGGTCAAAATTTTGGAAAAAACGCGCGCATTAATCAGGTCGTCTTCGACAATCAAAACAGTTTTCATGAGAATTTGACTTTTAGAGGTGAGGGGATAACAGAAATTTTAGATTTTGGATTTTGGATTTTGGATGATTAAATTGGATTGAGTAGTTCATCTACATTTACGGTGAATTTCTTTTCACTAATCTAAAATCTCCAAGCCTCTTTGATGCGAGGAGTTAAGTAATTTTGAATTCTGGACGTTGATTTTAGATTAAGTCTCACGCTACTTGCACGCAAGGCATGACCAGAAAATCTAAAATCTAAACTCGAAAATCAGTAGTCAATCCAAAATCTAAAATCTAAAATCCAAAATCCAAAATTGTATGTGTCTCCTTCTGAGTAATCAATGTGTATCCCGGACATCAAGGATAATACTACTGCTTTTGATCGTATAACTATCAAGATTTTGTAATGATGAGCATTACATCCGCTATGCTGTGGTTGCTGTAATGTTCAGTAACGGCATATTTTGTGTAGTGAAAACTTAGGAACAAACTCATGGCAAAACAGTTAAACCTTCTCTCTACGGGACAGGTCATCACCACGGCCTTGCATACCGAAATGCAACGGTCTTACCTTGAATATGCCATGAGTGTGATAGTTGGGCGGGCATTACCAGATGTGCGTGATGGTTTAAAACCAGTGCATCGACGGATTTTATACGCGATGCATGAACTTGGTCTCACACCTGATCGCCCTTATCGGAAATGCGCTCGTGTTGTGGGGGACGTCTTAGGTAAATACCACCCCCACGGGGATCAAGCTGTTTATGATGCTTTGGTGAGGTTGGTACAGGAATTTACCAGCCGCTATCCCTTACTGTCAGGACATGGTAACTTCGGCAGTGTAGATAATGACCCAGCAGCAGCAATGCGCTACACAGAAACGCGTCTCGCATCAATTAGCTACGAGGGAATGCTAGCCGAAATTGGCGAAGAAACGGTGGAATTTGCTGGTAACTTCGATAATTCTCAGCAAGAGCCGACCGTGCTACCAGCGCAGTTACCGTTTTTGTTGCTTAATGGTTGTGCTGGGATTGCTGTGGGTATGGCAACTAATATCCCACCACACAATTTAGGGGAAGTAGTAGATGGGTTAATTGCTTTAATTGATAACCCTGATTTATCGGATGACAAGTTATTTGAGTTAATTCCTGGGCCTGATTTTCCCACAGGTGGGGAAATTGTTGGTGATGCGGGAATCCGGGAGGCTTACACCACAGGTAAAGGTGGTATTGTGCTGCGGGGAGTGGTGCAGATTGAGGAAGTTGTTGGCGGGCGAGGAAACAAACGGCGAACAGCAATTGTGGTGACAGAATTACCTTTTCAGGTTAACAAGGCAGGTTGGATTGAAAAAGTAGCAGACCTAGTCAATCAAGGCCGTTTGCAAGGAATTTCTGATATCCGAGATGAGAGCGATCGCCAAGGGATGCGTGTAGTCATAGAACTCAAACGCGATACCAATCCCCAAGAGCTTCTCCAGCAACTCTATCACCAAACCGCGTTGCAAACGACTTTTGGAGCGATCTTATTGGCTTTGGCAGATGGACAGCCACGCCAGCTATCTTTACGCCAATTGTTACAAGAGTTTTTACTTTTCCGCGAACAGACGCTTTCACGCCGCTACACCTACGAGTTAAGTAAGGCGGAAAACCGTTCGCACTTGTTAGAAGGATTGTTAAAAGCCTTGTCTCGCCTTGATGAGGTAATTGAGATTTTGCGACAGGCTGCTGATGGTAGTACCGCGAAAATCAGCTTGCAAAGTCGCTTAGATTTGACTGAGGTACAAGCAGATGCAATTTTGGCAATGCCACTCAGACGCCTAACAAGCTTGGAACAACAGAATTTACAGAAAGAATACGAGCAGTTACAAGAGGAAATTACGACGTTACGAAAATTACTGAGCGACCGTCGGGAATTACTCAAAAGCCTAAAAAAAGACTTACGTACCCAGAAGCGCAAATACGGTGATGAACGTCGCACCAAAATCATAAGTGTAAGTGAACTACGCCAAAAAGACACAGGAACGCGGGGACGTCAGGATAGGATGACAGAGGAAGAAAATCCCAAATTGAGCATCCAAAATCTCAAACCTGAACAACCTGTCGAAGAAGTGGTATTAGAATTGACCCAACGGGGATATGTGCGTCGTATTCAGCCGAATGGGAAAAAGTCTAAGGTTGATAATGGTATGGCTGATAATGACTTTGTCATGCAAACAGCCTTGACTGATACAGACAAAGATTTGCTGGTACTAACTAGCAATGGCAAAGTTTATCCGGTGAAAGTAGGAGATATTCCTCCAACCACTGGGCGATCGCCACGGGGGACACCATTAATCACCTTGCTGACGAATACTGCTCAAGAAGCTTCTGAGGCTGTTGTCAGCCGCTTTTTGCTCCCGGAAAAGCCGGAAGATGGTGAGATGATTTTATTGACGAAGCAAGGAAGGATTAAACGCCTATCTTTGACAGAATTTACTAGTTTGACGCGTCGTGGCATTACTATTTTGAAGCTCAAAGACGATGATGAATTATTGTTAACTCAAGTCACCACTACAGGAAAACAAATCATTCTAGCTAGTTCTGGTGGACGATTGTTGCGGTTTAAAGTTAACGACGAACAGCTACCTATTATGGGTCGTACCGCGATGGGTCTACAAGCTATGCGCCTGCGTCAGCGAGAAACTATGGTTGGGGGTGTAACCTTTAATACTGAAGAAAATATTTTGCTGGTAACACAACTAGGATATGCTAAACGTCTGCCAACTAGTGCTTTGCGATTAGCTAATCGGGGTGATATTGGTACTCAAACTTTCAAATTTGCCAGTAAGACCGATTACTTAGCAGGTATGCTATTAGCCAAGCCAGGATCTGAGGTGGCATTAGTAACTAATCATCAAAGGGTGGTGCGTCTACAAGTAGACACAGTAACAAATTTGCCTAAAGATTCCACTGGTGAAAGTGTATTCCAACTCAACAGAGATGAAAAAATTATCACTGTTGCGGAATTGGTTTAAAGTAGACCTTTTGCTGAAGTTGGGAAAGGGATCGGGGATCGGGGATCGGGGAAGGTGGGGCCCCACCTTCCCCGATCCCTCATTTTATCTTTTGAATAAGTTATTCAATTGATACATACTATAAGTCAATGTAATAAAAGCGATACTCATAAAAGTTGCATTTCTTAAAAGAGTTGTTATATTAGTTAACAAAGGCTAATAAACCTTTGTAAATTCAGTTTGGAGTGCTAGTCATGCAAGATACAACAAAAATCACAGCTCCTGTAATCGAAGATCGTAACGCTTGGCGTTGGGGCTTTACTCCTCAAGCAGAAATTTGGAACGGTCGCTTGGCGATGATCGGCTTTTTAGCTGCTGCTCTGATTGAATTATTTTCTGGTCAAGGATTTTTACACTTCTGGGGCATTCTGTAAATTTTAAAACCAGAAGTTTTTATAGGACATCACTAAATAGATAGATAAATTAAAACCTGGGGTGAACTAACACTCCCAGGTTTCTTATTATTTGTCATTAGTTATTAATCAATTGTCATTTGTGCAAGGCTGATGACCAATGACCAATGACCAATGACCAATGACCAATAACCAATGATTATCGGATATATTCTTTGAGAACGCTGTTACGGTTGGGGTGGCGTAACTTACGAAGTGCTTTCGCCTCAATTTGCCGAATACGTTCGCGGGTGACATTGAAAATTTGTCCAATTTCTTCCAAAGTTTTCATCCGACCATCGTCTAAACCATAGCGCAATCGCAGAACATCGCGTTCACGAGGGCTGAGACTATCAAGGACTTTTTCTAAGTCTTCGCGCAGGAGGTTTTTAGAAACTTGGTCTTCTGGAGTTTCGCCGTCAGATTCAATAAAATCGCCGAGTCGGGAATCTTCTTCTTTACCAATGGGTGTTTCCAAAGAGATTGGTAACTGGGCTGATTTAGCAATAAATCTCAGCTTCTCAATAGTCATCTCCATCCTGGTAGCAATTTCTTCCTCAGTTGGTTTACGCCCCATTTCTTGAGAAAGCAGCTTGGTAGTCTTTTTGATGCGAGAGATGGTTTCGTAGAGGTGGACAGGTAAGCGAATTGTTCGGGATTGGTCAGCGATCGCTCTGGTAATCGCCTGACGAATCCACCATGTAGCATATGTAGAAAACTTATAACCTTTTTCGTGGTCAAACTTTTCAGCAGCACGAATCAAACCGAGGCTACCTTCCTGAATCAAATCTTGGAAAGACAAACCACGATTCATGTACTTCTTGGCAATTGAAACTACAAGACGCAGGTTAGATTGTACCATTTTGTCTTTCGCCCGACGACCAACATGCAGGCGATGACGGAATTGTGGTAAGGGTATTTGTACTGCTTCTGCCCATTCGCTGTATTGAGGTTCGCGTTCCAACTGCTGTTGTAGGCGATCGCGAACTCGCTCTAATTCTAGTAAATCTGCAATCTTACGTGCCAATTCGATTTCTTCGTCAGCCCGAAGCAGGCGAATTCGCCCTATTTCTTGTAGGTAAAGACGAATTGAATCCTCGGTGTAGTGCTTTTTCTTGCTTTGTGACCGACGACGCGATTTTGCGGCTTTCCCAGACTTTGCGTCGTCCTCATCAGACTGAGGTTCTAAAAATTCTTCATCGAGCTCGCCATCATCATTGATCAGCAAGTCCTCTTCGTCTACTAATAAGAGTTCTTCTAACTCAATTTCAGGCTGATTCATCTCAATTTCTAGGTCAGGCTGATAATCAATATCGAGTACGTTGTTAGCCTGGTTCATGCCGCGTTCCTCATGCTCCTTGCAGAATCAATTACTCAAGATGTTCTTACCACTCTTAATTTAATGAGCTATATTGCCTTTTGATTAAGAGGGTTTCTAGCTAATTTGGCTGATTGATATGTTCGGAACTTTTACCTTTTGTTGAGACAACAGTGGTATAGCTCTCCAATACAAGTAGTAAATTCTAAACTCTGTATTTCTTTCTACCACAGTAGTACTCCCAAAGGTAAATTTCCTCATTCCTAGTAAACTTTATATGTGTCGCCGGGCAACACAAGTGTTTACTGAACTGGTCTAAAAAAGACTCATGTTGCTAAAAAAATTTACCACTCCATACAAAAAATTATGACTGTTGGAAGATTTTTTTTGAAAAGACTGTTCCGATTGTAGCCTGTTTCACAGAAATTGCACTCTCTTTATGTGGCATTAATGAACTAATTGAGTCAAGTAAAGCGAGGTAATGTAAAGCCTGTTTTACCAAAAAGACGTTGAAAATGACACCCATACACTGAAACTTTCTCTAAAACTTTTTGGAATTTTCGTAGCATCATCATTACCTTAAAAATTAGGTAAACCCACTTGTATCAGATTCAATGTGTTACCTACAACATTTATGGAAAAAGTCAACTTTTGGTTAATTCCATTTAAACGCTAAAGTGCATTCATTTTTACACTTCCTTCATAAATTACTAATTTGGGATTTACATTTGTCTTTTAGTAACAGCCACTCTCATGCTTGTTAGAGTAGGCATGAGACCACAGACTCAATTCCCAATTTAGAGTCATGGCGCTTTCATGAAATCACTAGACCTGTCGAGGAGCCAAATCACCTAACTGAGGAGTTGAGGCTTTGGCAGAATCAGCCGAAAGACCGAAGATTTCTAGATATGGCTAATTCGATCTTAATCACAGGTTAGCGCATTATTAAAAATTCAACCCTTCGCAACTTGACAAACTCTTTTTATTGTATACACCGAATATTTTAATCAATTCAGAAAAGATTTGACAGCAAGACTAACGATATTAGCTCACGCAGAACAAAATTGCATAGTACGAGTGCGAATTATACAGTCGTAGATTCTCTGGTGATAGGTATCAATATTGAAACTGTCTATTAGCATGATGTTACGCCAACTGTCAGGACAAGAAATTTCAGTTTGTAACTCAAAGCAAAACCATATCGATATGAGTCAAGGTATCGAAACACGTGCAGTTCTTCATATCCTTGAGATTACTCAACACCCTAAAACCTTTTGCTGAGTTAACTCTCAAGCATATACCCTAATGATCATTTAAGTTGTTACTCTACCCAAAGTTGTAGCTTATGAGATGCGTTTTGACTATCCAAATCTTGGTAAATTTCTTAAATTTTCCTATATCTTGTGGGATCGCTTTGACAATTTGTCATATAAACACGTAAATTTTGTGAACAACAAGTTTGTATAACTTCTATCTCAACACTCCGGGAGGAATGTTGAGATAGAAGTTATTCTGCAAAAAATTTTTAACAAAAGAGTGAGATCTATGATTTAAAAATTTGATATTAAAACCACTTTTCAAAAAACAATCTTTATTTTTTGTTTTACACAATTGTTAAAAAATGTTGAATTTTTCTAATATATAGCAAATTGGATTAAATAGATTAGCAATATAGGAATCCGAGGGAACAGGGAACAGGGAACAGAGAACAGGGATCGAGGATTGGGCAACAAGTTCTTAAATTTTGTACGTCTTTGGCGTTCCCGAAGGGTATTTTGTAGACGCGTAGACGCAAAGCGGCTACTTCCACCAAGTCGCTGAGTCGCAAAGCGTCCCGTGAGGGATACGCGCCTACCGCAGGTATTTTGAATTGATTTGTCCCCCGTGTCTCCCTTCCCCTCCCATTTAGATATCTAAATCCGTGAGATTGAGCTTAGAACCATAGGTTTCAATAAATTCACGGCGAGGTGCAACGCGATCGCCCATTAAAATTGTAAAAATGCGATCAGCTTCAGCCGCATCCTCAATTTCCACTTGTTTAAGGGTACGTGTTTCTGGGTTCATGGTAGTTGACCAAAGTTGTTCAGGCATCATTTCACCCAAACCTTTGAAGCGTTGGATGGTATAGTTAGCGTTTTCTGGGAACTGACTAATGTATTGGTCTTTTTCGCGATCGCTGTAGCAATATCTGTAATTTTTTCCTCGCTCTATTTTATAAAGTGGAGGACAAGCAATATAGATGTAACCCTCCTCGATTAGCGCCCGTTGATAACGATAGAAGAAAGTTAATAACAGTGTACGGATGTGTGCACCATCGACATCCGCGTCAGTCATAATCACAATTCGGTGATACCGCAGCTGGGAAGCATCAAATTCTTCACCTTTAACACCTAAACCAAGAGCAGTAATTAACGATTGAATTTCGTTATTTTTATAAATTTTGGCGTCGTCGGTTTTTTCGATATTCAGGATTTTTCCGCGTAGGGGTAGAATCGCTTGGAAGCGGCGATCACGTCCTTGTTTTGCGGAACCACCTGCGGAGTCTCCTTCTACCAAGTAGATTTCTGATTCTTTGGGATCACGAGAAGAACAGTCTGCTAGTTTCCCAGGCAATGGCGAAGATTCCAACACCGACTTGCGGCGTACCAATTCCCGTGCATGACGAGCTGCTTCGGCTGCTTTAAAGGCTTGGATGGCTTTATCTAAAACCGCATCCGCAACACTGGGATGAAATTCTAAATATTCTGTGAGGGTTTCCCCTACCAAAGAATCAACGATTCCGCGAACTTCTGTGTTACCAAGTTTAGTTTTTGTTTGTCCTTCAAATTCTGGATCGGGAACTTTGACGGAAATTACACCTGTCAAACCTTCGCGGACATGTTCCCCACTCAGATTGGGTTCATTATCTTTGATTTTATTACGTTTGCGAGCGATCGCATTTAGTGTCCTGGTGAGAACTGCCTTTAAACCTTCTAAATGTGTACCACCATCAACAGTACGAATATTGTTGGCGAAGCCCAAAACATTATCTGTATAAGCATCGGTACACCATTGCAATGCTACCTCTACTTGGACATTATTTCGTTCTCCCTGCACGTAGATCACTTCTTCATGCAGTGGCTGTTTGTCAGCATTGATGTAAGTAATATACTCACGAATACCACCCTTGTACTCGTAAGTTTCTACCTTGGGCTGATCGCTTTTGAGTAATTCCAGACGGTGGTCGGTAAAAGTAATTTTTACACCTGCATTTAAATATGCTAACTCCCGTAAGCGACTTGCCAGAGTCGTATAGTCAAACTCTGTACCAGTAGTAAAGATTTGCGAATCTGGCTGAAAGCTAACGGAGGTGCCGGTGCGATTATCCTTGTAAGGCTTTACATTCAATTCAGTGACAGGAATACCCCGTTCATAACGCTGGGTATGAACATTTTTATCTCGCCAAACCGTCACTTCCACCCATTCAGATAAGGCATTAACAACAGAAACACCAACCCCGTGTAGTCCTCCAGAAACTTTGTAACCGCCGCCGCCAAATTTTCCCCCGGCGTGCAGTACTGTTAACACAGTTTCCAAACCCGATTTTCCTGTTTTGGCAACAATTCCCGTAGGAATACCGCGACCATCATCTGTTACAGTAACAGAACCATCGGCGTTAAGATCCACCTCCACATGGGTGCAGTAGCCTGCTAAAGCCTCATCAATCGAGTTGTCCACCACCTCGTAAACTAAATGGTGAAGTCCTCGCGGACCAGTGGAACCGATGTACATCCCCGGTCGTTTGCGGACGGCTTCCAGACCTTCCAGAACTTGAATCTGTTCGGCACTGTAACTGCTCGTCATGAAAGTTCTCCTGATTTGTGGGGGTGAAGTCGCCAAAAGGCGAAAAATTAAAAAACACTCCAAAATTCTAACACAAAAGCCTTATAGGCGACTGTAGGGCAATTTGCTGCTAAATTCAAATAGGGATTCCAATCCTCTGATTGAAGTAAGTGTGTGAGGGGACAAAACAATTAATAATTAAAAATTGGGAAGGAAGATAAGGAGGACAAGGGAGATAAGGAGAATTCTTAACAACTAACTTTTGACAAATGACCAATGACTAAATTAATTGTGATTTGTGGTGCGACGGCAACGGGTAAGTCAGGTTTAGCATTAGCTTTAGCTATGCGATTAGATACTGTAATCCTGAGTGCAGACTCCCGTCAAGTATACAGGGATTTTGATATTGGTACAGCAAAACCAACTCTAGATGAACAGAAATTAGTTCCACATTATTTGATAGATATATGCAATCCCACAGAAGTGATGACTGTAGCAGATTATCAGGCGCAAGCGCAAGCCCTGATTTTGGGACAAGGGGGGGTGGGAGACAAGAGGGACAAGGGGGACAAGGAGGACAAGGGAGACAACATAGGAAGCATTTTGACTTCCCCTATTCTCCACACTCCCCACACTCCCGATTCCCCAGTCTTCCTGGTAGGTGGTACTGGTTTATACATTCGGTCAATAACTCAAGGGATGAAGATTCCCAGGGTAGCACCACAACAGGAGTTGCGATCGCAGCTGGAATGTATTGGTCAAATGCAAATCTACGCTATGCTACAACAGGTTGATCCAGTTGCAGCAGCAAAGATTCACCCCAACGATTCTGTACGGACTTTAAGAGCATTAGAGGTATTTTACGTCACTGGTTGCCCCATTTCTGAGCAACAGGGAGAAAATCCCCCAAGTTATCCGATTTTACAAATAGGTTTAGATTGTGATGCTACTCATTTGAGCGATCGCATTACTCAGCGCACTGAGAAAATGATTGCAGATGGTTTAGTCACGGAGGTGGAGTACCTTTGCCAAAAATACGGTGCTGACTTGCCTTTACTAAATACTTTAGGATATCAAGAGATTAAGCAATATTTGGCTGGGAATATTTCTTTAGAACAGGCAAAAGAATTAACTATTTTACACACTCGACAATTTGCTAAACGTCAACGTACTTGGTTTCGTGCTTATCCTCAAATTGAGTGGTTTAATGTTGCAAGTCCAGATTTGTTAGAAAAGGTATGGCAGCGAGTCAAAAGTTTTATCACCACTTCTGAAGATATGTAGTTGAACTATAAATATGATTTTTTTACCACGAAGATGCGGAGTTCAGATAGTACAAAGAGACAGTATTTTAGTATGATTATGATTAAATTACTATTTAGTTTTGTATGGCAATAAGAGAACAATTACCACTGATAATATCATTTTCTTTTATTATTAATATCTTATGCTTGAGCATTTTAGGATTATTGATTTATAGTCCCAGTAGAGCGTTTTATATATTTTCTAATTTGAAAAATATTTTTGATTTCAAAAAAGTTAGTAATCTAAATATCTATCCTCCCTATTATTGGCATAAAATACATCAATTTACAAAACTACCACAATCAGAATCTGATATTATTATGCTGGGCGATAGTATAACTGATGAAGGAGAATGGATAGAATTATTGTCAAATATAAATGTGAAAAATAGGGGCATATCTGGAGATACAACCGAGAGAATTTTGGATCGTTTGGAGACAATATTAAGGACAAAGCCAAAGCAAATATTTTTAATGGTAGGTATTAATGATTTAATCAATGTTCACAAATCAGTTGCTCAAACTTTAGCTTCCTATGAAAAGATTTTGCATGAGTTTCGAGAAAAAACACCTAATTCAAAAATTTTTATTCAAAGTGTTTTACCTGTTAACAATAAAATTTATTTATATTGGCAAGACAATAACAATATTTTAAAGTTAAATATAGGTTTGAGAGAACTTGCAACTAAGTATAATTATAAATATATAGATTTATTTTCTCATTTTGCAGATTCAGAAAATAAATTAGACATTAGATATACGAAAGATGGTCTACATTTGAATGGTGAAGCATACTTAGTGTGGAAATCAGTTATTGAAAAATATTTTGTGAATAGAGAATGAAAATAAAAACTTACTCAAATTAAATTGCCTTGAAATGAATTTGAAGGCTCATAGTATAAGTCTACTAAAGTCAACTAAAACACTATAGCGATCCTAAATCATTCATGAAAAACAAGATCCCCGACTTCTTTGAGAAGTCGAGGAATCGTGCATATCTCAGTTAATTAACTTGACTTGAAGAAGTTGTACTCACATCATCACTTTTGAGATAACCATCTTCCATATAAATGATGCGATCGCCTATATCTAAAATCCGGTTATCATGCGTCACCATTAAAATTGTACAACCTTGTTCTTTGGCTAATTTTTGCATTAATTCTACTACATCTCGCCCAGATTTTTTATCAAGGGCGGCGGTAGGTTCGTCTGCTAAAACTATTTTCGGATGACTTACTAATGCACGAGCGATCGCTACTCTTTGTTTTTGCCCACCTGATAAGTTTTCTGCATAATAATCAACGCGATTTCCTAAACCAACTTGCTCTAAAATAGCAGTTGCTTTTCCATTCAAATCTTGCTCTAACATCTCTTCATGTAATTCTAGGGACATGCGAACATTTTGTTTTGCTGTTAAAAATGTCATGAGGTTATGTGCTTGAAAAATATAGCCAATTTGACAGCGAATTTGTGTTAACTGTTTTTTATTGGCTCCACACATTTCTTGGTTTAATATTATTAAACTACCTTCTTGGGCAGAACGTAAACCACCCATCAAAGTTAATAATGTGGTTTTTCCTGAACCAGATGGCCCCGTCATAATTACAATTTCTCCTGCATATATATCTAAGTTAATGTCAAATAAGACTTGCTTACGGAGATTACCTTTGCCAAAGTAGTGATTGAGATTTTGAATTGAAATTACAGGTTGCATAAGTACTCGTGGTTAGTAGGTTGATTGTTCAATATGAATGACAAATGACAAATAACCGAGTTAAAACATATCTGCGGGATCAGCGGCGCGGAGTTTTCGCATAGCTATAATCCCGGAAACACTACACATAATAATTGTTAGACACAGTACAAATATGGCACGGTTGAGTTTCATACCTACAGGGAGTAAAGTGGCAGCGTAGGTAATCTGATACAGCCCTATCGAAAGTGCTAATCCGGGTATAAATCCTAATGCTGCTAACAATAAAGCTTCTTGCATTAACATGATCATGAGATAGCGATCGCTATATCCCATTGCTTTGAGGGTGGCATATTCCGGTAGGTGATCGGACACATCAGAATAGAGAATCTGGTAAACAATCACAATCCCAACAATGAACCCTACCGCTACTCCCATACCAAAGATAAATCCGATTCCCTGATTACCCCAATAGTCAATCTCGATTTGGGCGAATTCTTGGGGAGTTATTACTTTGATATCGTTTGGTAAGCCTGCTTGTAGTTGCGATCGCACTTTTTCTACATTGACACCAGATTCAAGGTTAATTAGTCCAACTGCAATTTGATTTGGCTGGTAGTTAGGAAAAAGTTTGAGAAAGGTAGAATCACTAGTTAAGATGTTACCATCAGCACCAAAAGAAGCACCTAGCTGAAATAAACCTACCACTTGCATATTTTGATTATTAACTTGTGCTTCAACACTCCCGTGTTGTTTGATTAAGTTTGGAATTGCACCGTATTCTGGGCGAGAAGCACGATCGAATAATACTTGATCTAATTGTTTGAGCTGATCTAGATGCTGGTTCACTTCCGGAAAATTAAAAGGTGGGTTGGCTGGATCAATTCCCCACACCAAAATTCCTCGACTGAAGCGAGTTTGAGAATTACGCCATTGGGCAATATCAGCATATAGGGGACGAACGGATTTTACCCCATCATAGGCTAAGGTTTGCTGCAATCTCTCTCTGGAAAAACTTTTGACGTAGAATAATGTTTGAAACTGGGGATTAATTAAAACTAAATCTGCCTGTAAATTTTGGTGAGGCTTTGTGGCACTATCAAATAGGGCATCTAATAGTCCTAATTGTACAAACATTAGCATATCGGCAAAACCTATACCTGCAAGGGCTACTATTAAGCGTGTTTTTTCTTTCTTTAATTGCAGCCATGCTAAGGGAATGCGACGAAAGAATTTGGTAAGCATGGTGATTCTTTGAAATTTGGTAAAAGCTATTTTAAGAAACGAACACAGATGTACACAGATGTAAACGCCCCTCAGTGCGGCTTCCCGCAGGGTACACAAATTTTGAGAAATTAACTAAACAAAAATAAAAACTTCTTAAATGAATTTGTCAGAATTTCGCTTGCTTCATCAATTTGTGATTCTTTAAGAATTAGAATTTCAAAAGTAATCATAGTTTCACCACAACAAGTCATTTAAAAATTGGTAAACACTTACGAAGTCGATTTTTGTTGTTGCAATTAAGAAGCGGACTTTTTCTCGTTCCTGTTCGATTCCGCAGGAGTAAATAATTTTGCAACCAGCTGTCACTAAGGTTGTCCAAGGGTGAATTTTTCTGCGGAACAGTCGCAACAAAATTAGCAAAGTTCTACAAGAGTGAATCTTCATATTGTGTTTGGAAGCAAGCAGTTTGTTTGTCTAACTGGTGCTGTCGCATAAGAAGAAATAATGGCAGTGCAAAGGAAACGCCAATCGTAAGAGTGCTGAGAACATAAACCCAGAGAAAACGCATTTTTAAGCGTTTTCCTTCCCGAAACACAAATACTAAAAGAACGACTGCTGAGACAATTACATCCATACCAAAGAAAGCGGAAATATGATTAGTAAAAAGCTGTTCCAAAAACAAATGGATGTTCAAACCGTGTTCTAAGAGAAATGGAATAAACTGGGAGTAAGGTAAAGCCAAGCCAAGAATACAAAATAATAAGTAGGTTCCTTGCAACATATTCACGAATCTCCTAAGTTTGTCGATCGCATCTATATCAAACATTCGTTATAAATAACGAGCAAAAAAACTTTACAACTCAATTGCTGTCTGCACTTGTAAGTTAGTCAAACTACTCACTCGCTTGCTATCTTCTGGGTTGAGGCGAATTTTGACTTCAACTACGCGGCGATCTAAATTTTCTCCTGGTTCATTGCTGAAGACGTTTTGTTTATTCACCTGCAAGCCAATGTGTGAAACCTTTCCTCGTAACTCTCCCGAAAAAGCCTGTCCGGAAATAGCAGCTTGTTGCCCAAGTTGAATTTTGCCAATATCAGTTTGATAAACTTCTGCTACTACTAGCATCTGGTTGGTTTGTCCGAGTTCTGCAATCCCAGCATCAGCAATTTTTTCTCCAGCGTGGGTATGAATCTTGAGAATTTGTCCTGGAAATGGGGCGCGGATATAAGCTTGTTCTAGGTTAGTTTGTGCTTGTTTGAGTGTGGCGATCGCATTGTCTATTTCTGCTTGTGCTGTTTGGACATCAACAGGACGAACTTCAGCTATTTGATTCAGAGTTGCTTTTGCGGATTTTAATTCTTCTTGTCGGGATGTTTGAATGCGTCTGAGGTTGGCTTGGGCTTCGGCTAGTTCTTGTTGTCGGGATGTTTGGATACGTTGGAGGTTGGCTTGGGCTTCCGCTAATTGCTGTTGTGTCGTTTGAAATGTCAAGCGTTTGCTATCTAATAAAGATGCAGAAATTGCCCCTTCTTGATAAAGTGTTTGATGACGTTGGAATTCTAATTTGGCGTTTGCTAATTCTGCTGTTAATCGCCCGATGTTGGCTTGTTGGGCTTGGGTTTCTGTCTGTTGTTCTGCTCTTAAACGGGCTATGGTTGCTGTTTGTGCCTGAATTTCTGTGAGTTGTTCTGTCTGAATTCGATTAATGTTTGCTTGCTGTGCTTGAATTTCTCCGGTTTTTGCCCCTGCTTGTACCTGTGCTAGTTTAGCTTGGGCAATTTTCACTTGTTCTTTTGCTTGAACTACAGCATCTTGCAAGTGTTTTTGAGAATCCAAAATTGCCAGAACTTGTCCTGTGTTGACGCGATCGCTTTCTTTGACAAACCATTTTGCTAGGCGATCGCCATCGAGTGCTAAAGGTGCAGATAGGCTAATTACTTCTCCTTCTGGCTGCAAGCGTCCGAGGGCAGTAACTTTTTTGACAGCAGGAGGTGTTTCGAGTGCTGGAGGTTCGGAATTACCAACTAAGCCATATTGAGAGATTCCATAGAAAGCGATCGCACTAGTTAAAGCCGTAGCTGTTATGACTAATCCGATCAGTTTTTGAGTGGAAGGTTTGGAAAGAAATTGTTGAGTCATGTTTTTTTTAACGCAGAGGAACGCTGAGTTTTAATGAGTTTTTTTGGCTTTCAAATAAGTAGTTAACATGTTTGCTAGCAATTCGCTTTGTTCAGTGTAAGAAATGGTATCGCTTTCAAACATTCGTGCCGAAATTAAGCCGTTGACAAAACAATATATGAAGTCAGCGATCGCTCGATCTTCAATTTCTAGATAGCTTGCAAGTGCTTGTATGGCATCATCCCAAACTCTTCTAAGAGTCTGGTTATTTAAGACCTCAGTTCGTTCTTGCTGCTGATAAAAATCAAGCATTAGTACATTTTGTTTAAAAAAATAGTCTTCGTTTTTAGCAACAAAATTCATCAAAGTTTTGATGCGTTCTGCTAAAGTTTGAGCATCTCCTGCTTCAGCTAAAAAATTAAGAATATCCTGCTTTGTTAATTCTTCAATCAACTGCAAAAATAAAGCTTCTTTACTAGGAAAGTAATGATAAAGTGTCCCGGTAGAAACTCCTAAACCTTTAGCTATCTCGCGCATCGTGATTGATGCATAGCCTTTTTCTGCAAATAGATCAAAGGATTTTATCAACAATTCTTGGCGATATTGTTCATGATCAACAATCTTCGGCATTGATGTAGAAAATTTATATCGAACGTTAGTTATATAATAAATTTACAAGCAAGACTTGGCAAGATGGTTGAATGAAATTTTATGCAAGTCTCTAGAGATTTTCTGGATCGATGCCAAGCGATCGCAGTTTTTCAGCTAATTGTGTAGCGCGTTGTTCAGCAACTTTTGCACGTTCATCTCCAGTTGCTAGCAGCGTACCATCTTGGTAGCACCAGCGTAACCACATGTCTTGTCTACCTTCAAATTCACCTTGCCAAAGAGTTAAGCCTAAACCGACTTGTTCCAACCAAGTTTCAGATGTTTCAAAATAGCGCCTACCGCGAATTTCATAAATACGCAACGCCTGCTGTGATAATTGCTGAGTTGGGTCGTATATTACGTAGTAACTTGCCCGCATGTGTTCGTAAGTTTTGAGTTTACTGCCTAGTTCATCACCTTCTTTATTAGAGACTATTTCAATCACAACTTCCGGGGGTTTGCCAAACTTCCAAAGCATATAACAACGGTTTTGTTTCTCCCACCAGTTTTGTGGCACTTGCACATCTAGGCTGAGAAAAACATCAGGTATAATCGGAGACTGTCCGTCAGTATGATATATACCGACATTAGCAGCAGCTAAAAAAGTCTGGTTTTGTAATGAACTGTAAAGAGAGGTAATTAACAGGCGTTGTTGTTTTTCCGTGGCAAAATTATCCACAGGCGTATCATCTTCAGTAACTAGCTGGCTAGCATCTGGCACATAGTAATCATCATTATTGATTAAAAGTTGCTCAACCATGAGTTTATCCACCACTTGAGAGCGATATTTCTAGGTTAGTTGATTCAATAAAACACCTGTAACAATATTAATTAGACCAACTCACACAAGCGATCGCATCTTTCTTTCCACAAAACCTATGCTCACCCAAGACAAACAACAACGCAACTGGCAACCCATTATCAAGGAATTTGAAGCAGCAGTTGGCAAAAATGGTGTTGTGCAACGCCGCGAAGAACTGATCACTTATGAATGCGATGGACTCACTAGCTATCGCCAACGCCCGGCGGTGGTGGTGCTACCAAGAACTACAGAACAAGTGGCAACAGTAGTAAAGATATGCAATAAATACTCTGTCCCCTTTATTGCTCGTGGTTCTGGTACTGGTTTATCAGGTGGGGCTTTGCCAATTGAAAATAGTGTTTTGATTGTTACTTCTTTAATGCGGCAAATTCTGAATATAGATTTAGAAAATCAGCGTGTTGTTGTTCAACCAGGGGTAATTAATAACTGGGTAACGCAAACTGTTAGTGGTGCTGGTTTTTACTACGCTCCAGATCCCTCCAGTCAAATTATCTGCTCTATTGGTGGTAATGTTGCGGAAAATTCGGGGGGTGTGCATTGTCTCAAGTATGGTGTGACAACAAACCATGTTTTGGGATTGAAAATAGTCACTCCTGAAGGCGAAATTTTAGATTTGGGCGGAGAAATTCCCGAAATGCCTGGTTATGATTTAACGGGTATATTTGTTGGTTCGGAAGGAACTTTGGGTATCGCTACGGAAATTACGCTGCGAATCCTCAAAAGTGCAGAATCAATCTGTGTGTTGTTGGCAGATTTTACGAGTATTGAAGCAGCGGGGGCGAGTGTTTCTGATATTATCAGTGCGGGGATTATTCCTGGTGGTATGGAAATTATGGATAATCTCAGCATCAATGCTGTGGAAGATGTGGTGAAAACAAATTGTTATCCCCGTGATGCTGTGGCAATTCTATTAATAGAAATTGATGGTTTGGCTGTAGAAGTTGCAACAAATAAACAAAGAATCGCGGAAATTTGTCAACAAAACGGAGCGCGTAATGTGACTTCTGCCAGTGATCCAGATACGCGATTAAAATTATGGAAGGGACGCAAAGCTGCGTTTGCTGCGGCTGGACATTTGAGTCCAGATTATTATGTACAGGATGGAGTAATTCCTCGGACTCAGTTAGCTTATGTCTTGCAAGAGATTGAGACATTGAGCCAAAAATATGGGTATCAGATTGCCAATGTTTTTCATGCTGGTGATGGCAATCTTCACCCATTAATTTTGTTTGATAATTCTGTTCCAGGTGCATTAGAAATAGTGGAAGAAGTGGGGGGAGAAATTCTCAAGTTATGTGTGAGAGTTGGTGGTAGTATTTCTGGTGAACACGGAATTGGAGCAGATAAAAAATGTTACATGCCAGAGATGTTTACGGAAGCTGATTTAGAAACTATGCAATGGGTACGGCAAGTTTTTAATCCTCAAGGTTTAGCGAATCCAGAGAAGATTTTTCCGACGCCGCGCACCTGTGGAGAAGCTGCAAAGGCTATGGGTGAGAGTAGTAAGAAGTTTGAGGCAATAGATGGGGTAGATCGTTTTTAACAGTTATTGAGTTAGGAATACCAAAAAATCAATTAATTATCTAAGTATTTCGTGGGGTGCGTTAGGCGTTCCGCCATAATACAACGGCAATAAAGCGGGAGGAACATCCACGCGGCTTTTTGCCTCCCCTACTCATATTATACCGATTCAAAAAATGTTTGCGATACCTTCAGAATATGAGACGCGATAAATCAGACGCGATAAATCAGACGCGATTTATCGCGTCTCTACAACAGAATTCATCTGTCGCATTCTTTTTTCAAATTCATATTACTTATTTATCTGCATAGATATTAAGATTTATAAAATTTAGTGACATAGCAAGTTTTTGTAAAATGAATTTATGCAAAAATGCTAAAAAAGATACAGCAAATAACTTAACTATTTGCCATTATCCTGCAATTTATATATTTGAAGCTCTATAACCAGTTAAAACTTAACTAGGTTGAGCAACTATAAGCTTTACTAAATTTTTCATCAGCAGTGCATAGGATAGAATTTTAGTCCACAAAGGCTTCTTAGTATTGATCTGAGGTGCTTAAAGGCATTTACTACAATTAGATATTATTTTATGGAGAGAAGACCTAGTAGAGTCAGTAAACCAACCAGGGACTCTCGCATGAATATCAATCCATCAGAATCTACCGCAGAATTAGCACAACCTGTCTGTCAAAAATTTCAAATCGATACAGATTTAGAAGATGGAAGTAATTCCAATCAGATATTGAGCGCGATCGCTCAACTAATTTGTCAATCTATTGATTTAAATACGATTCTGAATTTTACAGTTAAAGAATTACGAAGGCAATTACTAAGCGATCGCGTCCTGATTTACCATCTGGATTCTGGTGATAGCGGGACTATAGTTGCAGAATCTACTATTGCTGCGGGTAGTCCACTCTTAGGAATGAAGATCACAGACTCTTGCTTTAGCGAAAAACACGCAGAACGCTACAAGCGTGGTTGTATGCAGATTGTAGAAGATATTTACGCGGCTGGATTGCATCCTTATCAGATAGATTTTCTCTCCTCTTTGCAAGTCAGAGCTAATCTCGTAGTACCGATTATATTTCAGCAAGAGCTTTGGGGATTGTTAATAGCACAGCATTGTTGTGAACCACGACAATGGCTACAAACAGAAATTGATTTGCTCAAGCAATTAGCAACCCAAATTAGTATTGCTATCCAACAGTCAGAACTACGTCAACAGGTGCAACATCTGCAAACTGAAAGGAAGTTACAGGAGTCTGAACAATTAGTAAGAAAAATCACCGAAGAAATACGTGATTATATAGAGATAGATCATGTTTTAGAGACTGCTATTGCTGAATTAGCACAGTTATTACAGGTCGAGCATTGCCATATCGAATTATATGATACCAATTATACTTTCGCTACTATCGCCCACGAATACAATACAATCGCTTCCGTCTATCAAGGAATGAAACGACAGGTTGCAGATTTTCCCAAACTGTATCAAATATTATTACAAAAACAGCCGTTGCAATTTAGTGAAGTTTTAAGAGATTGGAATCCTAATTTAGTTATGGTGACACAGCTAGCTTGTCCCATTTTTGACGCCGAAACGGTGATGGGAAATATTTGGCTCACAAAAGTGACTCAAGAACCGTTTGTAGAATCGGAAATTAAGCTGGTACAACAAATAGCAAATCAATGTGCGATCGCAATTCGCCAAGCTAAACTTTATCAACTAGCCCAGGCACAGGTAAACCAACTCGAAAAACTGGACAATCTCAAACACGAATTTCTCAGATCCCTTTCCCATGAATTGAGAACACCAATCACCAGTATTAGCCTAGCCGTACAAACCCTAGAAGCAATTATCAACCAAGAAACATTATTAGACACAGATATAGTGTCACAACTATTGCAGATTTTACAGAACGAATGTCAACGAGAAAGCAAACTGATTAATGATCTGCTTTCACTTACATATTTGGAAGCAGAAGCCGAAGTTTTGACTGTAATCGTGATTGATCTCAATAGTTGGCTCCCTCCGATTGTTGAATCTTTTCGAGAAGTTACTATTTGTCAGCAGCAACAGTTATTTTTGCATCTGGGTGCAGAACTCCCACCTTTAGAAACAGATATCACTGACTTAGAACGTATTGTTACAGAATTACTCAGTAACGCCTGTAAATATACACCTGCGGGTGAATCAATTACTGTTGCTGCATGTGCAACAGAGGAAACCGTAGAGATCAGAATTAGTAACTCTGGTGTGAGAATAGACACTAGTGAGCTTGTACGTATTTTCGATCCCTTTTACCGCCTTCCCCAACATCATCCTTCGCGGTACGGTGGAACTGGATTAGGATTAGCACTAGTGCAGAAACTGGCAAAACATTTAAAAGCTTCTATTAAGGTTGAAAGTACAGCAATTTCTACTACCTTTACTCTTGTTCTACCAAGAGCGATCGCTCCGTAAAGAAGCAGGAAGTATGAAGTATTTTTTACACAAACATTAAAATAATTTTTTTATAAAAAATAAACTCTGGTACTAAAAAATACTAAATTCTTATGTAATTTTTATAGAGAATGCTATATTTCTCTGTAAAATACAACTTTAATTTCTATTTGAGTAAATAAAAATGTTTTAGTAGTAAAAAATACAGAGTCATCCGTGACAAAAACTCTAAATATTTACTTTTTAATAATATGACTAACTGGAATTGGCAGAAATTATCTAGTGGTGCGGCAATGCGGCTTTTATCTGTAGCATTGATTTTAGGAGTGATCAATTTCGCAGAACAAGCATTAGCATTAGGAAGAGGTAATAGTGGGCCTCAAGTCACGAGTGTCCAGAGATGTTTGCAAAAGCTAGGATACTACAATGGGCCGATCAACGGCAATTTTGGCCCCTTAACTGAAAATGCTGTCAAAAAATTCCAGCAAGCAAAGAAAATTTCTGCGATTGGCCAGGTGGGGCCACAAACTCAGCGATCGCTACAAGCTGCATGTCAATCTAAACAATCAAGTGGTAGCACTAGCACCAGTAACGTTCTCAAGGTAGGTAGTAGGGGGTCAGCAGTCACACAACTGCAAAAATCTTTGCGGACATTGGGTTACTTTAATGGCCCAGTTACAGGTTACTTTGGTCAAGAAACACAACAAGCTGTGATTAAATTTCAGCAATCCAAAAAATTGCAGGCTGATGGTGTTGCTGGTGGAAACACTTTGCAAGTCATACGTACTAGTTTGGCATCAAGATCAAATAAAAAATCAAATAATGCTGTCAGTGGTGGAGTTGATAATTATCCCAATGCCTGGAATGAAGGTGATGCCGGGCCACAAGTATTACAATTACAAAGAAACTTGGCAAAGTTGGGTTATTTCCAAGCGACTCCCACTGGTAATTTTGGTTCTGTCACCAAAGATGCTGTAGTACGTTTTCAGCGCGATAATGGACTCACAGCGAATGGAATTGTTGATGGACAAACTTGGACAGCAATAGCTACAAACGCCAACTATGTAAATGTGAACAACTCAGTAAATGTGAACAACTCAGTAAATGTGAACAACTCAGTAAATGTGAACAACTCAAATGTCAATAACTCTGGGTGTTCACCAACAAGCGGTTTTATCTGTTTAGGTGAAAATAGTCCGCGTGTTGTCGCTGTACAACAAAGTTTACGTCAAAAAGGATTATTTAATCGAGATATTACAGGTTACTATGGCACGGAAACTAGAGATGCTGTTGCCCAATTTCAGCAAACTGCTAGACTCAATCCTACAGGAATTGTAGATTTTCAAACTTGGCAAGCATTAGGGTTAACAAACAGCAATCCTACTGGAGTACAAAATTCAGCAGTTGAGAATCGCTATGTGGTAATTGTACCAATTCGCGATGCCAATACTCTGGATCAAGTTCGTCAGTTTGTACCCCAAGCTTTTACAATGCGGTCAAATTTGGGAGAATTTGTGAATGCAGGTGCATTTCGCGATCGCTCCGAAGCCGAAAAACGTTCTAGCCAGTTACGCGATCGCGGTTTTGATGCACGGGTAGAATATTTTTGAGCTAGCTATTGATCGGGGACAAAGGAAGAAGGGAGACAAGGATTTTAATTAAATATTTTTGAGAGCTTTATTAACAACCTTGTAAAGATTATAGCAATCCTAATTAAGTTGTGAGAGAATGCGAAACTCAAGAGCCCCGACTTCTGAGAGAAGTCGGGGATCTTGTCTGGAGCAAATGATTTAGGATTGCTATATTCGATAATTTTTACAACAATTGGCTTCTATTATTCTTCATAAATATTGAAAAACAACCAGGTAATGTATATATACTTCTATTGATGGATGAACTCAAAAAACTATCTTTATTGGAAGAATTTATATAAATGCAATAACTAATAAATAATAATGAGGTTAGAAACTATAAAATTTAACCTAAAATCTACCTATGCTTATGAAATGGTACAACGAACCGCCAGTGTGGGAACAACAAGAGGGAGTGATCACCGTTACTTCAGGAGCAAAAACAGATTTTTGGCGTAGAACTCAATACTGTATCCGTGATAATGGCAATTTTTATTATCGAGAAGTGACAGGTGATTTTACTGCTCAAGCCAAAATTATAGGTAATTATCAAAACTCATGCGATCATGCAGGATTAATGATTCGTGTCGATGAGAAAACTTGGCTCAAATCTACCGTTGAATTTGTAAATGAGACACATTATGTCAGTGCGGTAATCACTCAAAACGACTCTGACTGGTCGATTGTACCACTAGCAAATCATCCTGATTGCTTGTGGTTACGTTTGCAGCGCAGAGGCGACACCATAGAAGTACTGTATTCTATCGATGGAAAAGATTACATGACACTCACGTTAGTGTGCCTAACTGATCAAGAAACAGTACAGGTAGGATTAGTATGTGCTTGTCCACAAAGCGATGGTTTTGAGGTAAGATTTGAGGATTTTCAAATTCAAACTAACAGCATTCAACCCTATTCTCAAGTCGGAATCTAAAATTAGGAATTGAGAATTTGGGATTATTGTTAATCAGAGGCTTCTACCTTAAATTTGGAATTTAATATTGGAAATTTAAATGATTTTGCTCAAGTTGAGGGGGTAATTGAAATTCTTTTTTCCTTTACCCCTGAAATCCAGATCAAGGCTAACTTATTTTATGAAGAAAAATAAATCTCTTACCACCTAGAAAATAGATCTGCGGAGTCCATAGGTAGTTCATAATAGCTTGGCACTGCAAAAAGCTAGAGGCTAAAAAATCATGACTGAAGCTCGGATTGGAATTATTGGCGGTAGTGGTTTATACAAAATGGATGCCCTCAAAGATATAGAAGAGGTGAAAGTAGATACGCCTTTTGGTTCACCTTCTGATGCTGTAATTTTAGGGACATTAGATGGTACACGAGTAGCTTTTTTAGCTCGTCATGGTCGTAATCACACGTTTTTACCTTCAGAACTGCCATTTCGTGCCAATATTTATGCAATGAAGCAGTTGGGTGTGGAGTATTTGATTTCAGCGAGTGCGGTAGGTTCTTTGAAAGCGGAAGCAAAACCATTGGATATGGTAGTTCCTGATCAATTTATTGATCGAACTAAAAATCGGGTTTCTACCTTTTTTGGCGAAGGAATAGTTGCTCACATTGCTTTTGGTGATCCAGTTTGTCATAATTTAGCTGGAGTATTAGCAGATGCGATCGCTTCTCTCAATCTCCCAGATGTCACCTTACATCGTGGCGGTACTTATGTATGTATGGAAGGGCCAGCATTTTCTACCAAAGCAGAATCCAATCTATACCGCAGCTGGGATGCAACAATAATTGGGATGACGAATTTACCGGAAGCGAAGTTAGCACGGGAAGCTGAAATCGCCTATGCAACTTTGGCGCTAGTCACCGATTATGATTGTTGGCATCCAGACCATGATAGTGTAACAGTAGAAATGGTGGTCAATAATTTACAACGCAATGCTGTTAATGCCCAAAAAGTCATTCAAGAAACAGTGCGACATTTAAGTGATAATCCACCACCTAGCACTGCTCATTCCGCATTAAAATATGCAATCTTGACACCATTGGATAAAGTACCAACAGCAACAAAAGAAAAATTAGGTTTGTTGTTGAAAAAATATATTTAATTAGTCAATGGTCAATTGTCAAAAAATTATTGACTCTGGACTATTGACTATATGTACAGACGCGATTCATCGCGTCTGTACTAATAACACTTGACACTAGACAAATACCTTAATGTTACCAACAGATTTACTCCATCATCGTCAGAATGGAGAAGAAATTATTCCCAAGAGATTAAAACTTGATTCTAAACATATAGAGTTAGCCAATGAATTAATTAGTTCTTTTCAAGAATCAGTAGGAAAGACTCAAGGCGCACTAGAACGTCAATTATTAGAATTAGAAGGTGACACAACTGACTATAAAGTCAAACGGGGTTTGGCTTATCTACTTAAAAGTGGTTTTTGTACATTTGAAGTAGTGAGTCCCCTAGAACCACAAATGTTAAGAGAAAGGGTATTTGCTTTAGCAGCTAAGTCTGCTCCTAGCTCAGAATTAACACAAGTGACGTTAAAAAATATAGCTGATAACTTAACTCAAGAACTTGCACGGGAAGTCTTACCACAGCAAGTCCGCGATGGATTATATGCTGATTTGTCAGAGAATAAAATTCTCACGACTTTTGATGCACCAAAACCAGAAAATTTATTACATAGATATAATTTATCGCAAGTGCAGGGAGTGTTTTATAAAGCCAGTCAATTAGTATTAAATGCTCATCGGAATGTTCCTGGTGAATACAAGCTTTTATTTCGCTATTTAAAATTATTTCAATTGATGGCATATATTGAAGGTGATGCCGATCATGGATTTACAATTACGATTGACGGGCCGACGAGTTTGTTTAATCCTAGTACGCGATATGGTTTAGCGATCGCAAAATTAATTCCGGCTTTATTACATGTTACCAAATGGAGTCTTTCTGCTACATTACAAGTCCGCGATTTTTATACAGAAGCTTGGAAAACCGGACGTTTCACCCTCAATTCTGAGTGTGGATTAGTGACTCATTACCCACCCGGCAAACCTTACGATAGTATGATTGAAGCATCCTTTGCTGATAAATGGGATGCACTAAAAAGTTGTTGGGCGTTAGAGCGAGAAGTTGATTTAATTCCTATTCCTGGTAGTGTGATGATTCCCGATTTTCGATTAGTACATCCTGATGGACGCAGTTATCTATTAGAAATAGTCGGTTATTGGCGACCAGAATATTTACAAAAAAAGTTTGCTCAAGTCCGACGCGCTCAATGTGATAATTTGATTTTGGCAATTTCTGAACGTTTGAATCTGGATAAAGTCGGTGTGAAATTAAGTGATGTTCCCGCCAGAATAGTTTGGTTTAAAGATAAATTATTGCCGAAATCTATATTAGCTGTAATAGAATAAAATAGACAGTTTGTAGTAAGCACTTTAGTGCTTTAAATCATTCGTGAACAACAAGATTTTCGACTTCTTTAAGAAGTCGGGAATCTGACTTATTTGAGTTACTTTATAAATCGTAATGCTATTTTATAAGAAAAAATTGAAAACAACATAATACAGCCAGCGATTATTATAATAAATAAAATATCTGCTAAAACTCCCCAGCGTAAAATATCACCTACAAACCATCCAAAAGTTCGACCTACAAAAAAACCTGCAATACCACCCACAATGATAATTGCAGAACGAGTCAAATTCACTGGATCATTAAACATTTTGCTTAAAATTTCTAGAACTGCTTTTATTTCACTAGTAGGAAACTGCATGTTTATTTATCTTTTTGCTAATTAATGTTTAAAATTTGAACTGAAATAGCTTACTGGGTAAGACTAATAAAATTTACACAAGCTCTCTGTGAAACTCTTATTACACCGTGTTCTCTGCGTCCTCTGTGATACACTGCGGTAAGCCACTTCGTGTCTAAGATTTTCCGTTACTTGTGCGTAAGTCTTGACTAAAAAATAAGTTGGTTTCGATACAATATCTACATTAAACAAACAATGTGAGGAACTTATGAAGAGGGAAAAAACTTAAAAGCAATAGCAATCCTATTTGAGTTATGAACAATCAGATCGCTCAGATCCCCGACTTTTTGGAAAAGTCGGAGATCTTATTTTTCACAGATGATTTAGGAGTGCTATATAAACAAAATTTCCTAAAAATAAAGAATTTATAATATTAAAGCTTGTACTGAGCTAAAAAATGTCACTATAAATAAGACACTGAAATGTAGCAGTAAATTGATTTACAATCAGGGAAATTGACCTATGGATTGCAAAACTGCAACTTTAGTCTACCAAACTGAAAACCATCTCGAAAAAATTCGTGAAATTTTTCCCGAAGCTTGGAGTTTTTTAGAAGAAGTATCTTTTGCATACGTTCATAAAAAGCCAGATAAGTTCGATACTGCTGTCAAAGAAATAGTAGGTGAGAAACCTTTCCAATTTAGAATGGTTCACCGTGACGACAGAGATCAACTCACAAAAGACCTTTCTGATTTATTAGGAGATATTACATCGCGATTACTTTTAGAAAAACATTTTTCAGAAGTAGTTGGTCAACAAGTATTTTTTAGTACTATTTGTTGTAATAGCCATCTCACTTCTGATCACGAATTAACTCTAGAAGAAGTTCTACCTCTACAACGGGCGGCGGTGAAGTTACAATAAAATCTTGGTTGTTGGTTGTTGTTTTAAATAACAACCAACAACCAACAAGAAAGAATAAAATTTAGCGAATTTTCTTACCAGTTAACACTTCTCGCACATCTAACATTGCTGTATAGGTTGGTAAGATGTGTAAGGTTTCGTGATCTGGGGTATGTTCCAAAGCTGTGTTGATGGCTTGACGCAAATCTTCTTCGACGATCAAATTACAATTGTTTTGAGGTGCGGGATCACTGTAGTGTAGACGGAGAGCCATATCATAGGCGCGATCGCCACTTACTACTAAAGTTCCTCCTCGTTGGACTAATTTCTCTGTATCTACATCCCAAATCCAGGATACATCCTCGCCATCTTGAATGCGATCGTTCAATACTAATAATGTTGTTGTGTTATTACTTTGAGTCACAACTCGAATAGTTTCATTTGTCCCTACAGGATTTTTTGATAATAAAATTCTTACCTGTTTTCCATTAATTTTTAACTCTTCCGCACGTCCAAAAGCAGGTTGAAAGCTAGGAATTGCATTGCGAATAATCGCTTCATCAATTCCCAATTCTATAGCAGCTGTTACTGCTGCCAAAGTATTGTATTTGTTGTACAAACCAATGAGAATTTGTGGCCATTGGCTACTATTAATAGTTGGTTCGCTTCTGCTAAAACCACAACTGGGACAAGTATACTCGCCCATATGAGAAAGATAAACGCCTTTATAGTTCAAAGCGTGTCCGCAACTGGGACAATAAATAGAATCAACAGCATGGGGAATCGCTTCTAAATAATGTTCTGGTTCATTTAAACCAAAGAAAGCAACTCGCTGTTGAGATAACTGTTGACCAAGATAACAAATTGTTGGATCGTCAGCATTTGCAACAATAATAGTCTCAGGTGGGAGAGTGGCGATCGCACCTCCCCAGCGTTTACTAATTGTGTCTACTTCCCCGTATCTATCCAGTTGATCACGAAATAAGTTTAAACAAAGAATCAGTTTTGGTTGGATTGGGGCTAAAACCCTGGGCAAAATATTTTCATCAACTTCTAAAATGGCATAATCGACGTTGAGCGAACCTATCAAATTAGTGCTTTCCATCAACGCCGTCATCAAGCCATTTTCGAGATTAGCACCCGTAGAATTGTGAGCAACACGATAACCTTGGCGTTCTAAAATCTCCCGTAAAAATAGCGAGGTTGTGGTTTTACCATTCGTACCAGCAACCAGAATTACACCCTTGTTTACCTGCTGACTCAACAATTGCAATAAACGGGGTTCAATCCGACGCGCGATCGCACCTGGTAAAACAGACGCAGCACCCAAACGTAGCGATCGTACCATCAAAGTTACGCTTTTAGCTACTGAGACAGCCAAACCCAGCCGCAATCTATCTATAAATTGAATTTTGTTTCCCACAACCGTATCCTAAGTCTGCGATTTAATATGCGTGAGTTTAGCGAATCCTGGGTAAAAAGACTAGTCAGATCAACCACAAACTTCTTACAACTATTCTAAGTGTTTCACAGGTGTATTTGTTAATTCTTGTAATTGATGTGCAACATCTACCCTGTGACACTGGGATGGGTGCATTTCAGCACTAGTTAGTTACAAGGGTGTATAAATAGTAGGAAAAAAATTAGATTGGAAGTCTCTTATCTATCTCGGTCACCAAAGTCGGCATCAAAGCTAGTAAGAATTCTCCTTTTAAAGTTAATCTGCGTCTTTTGGAGCTATTTCCTGGCTTGATGGAATCTAATTTTGTAGGTTCTTGCCTCATTGCTCCCTGTTCTCCTGATCACACATTTTGGTGACATGAAAGCAACAGCGATCGCTGTTGTTACATTCAGCATGACATTTTTGACGAAGCTATATCATTTGGTTTATAATCTACTGTAAGACGATAGATTTATCGTATTTTACTCGTAAGCAATTAAAATGATATTAGCTCAAACTATTCATAAAACTAAAAAAGTTAATGATCATGACTTGTGGAAGTTGCCAAAGCAAGGTGCAGCATTGCTCACACGGCTATGGTGGCATACTAAAGCATATACGACGGTTTTGGGAATTATGCTTCTGACTTTTGCTAGCTTGGGCTTTTTATATATTCATTGGTTAGGGCGAAAGCTAACACAAATTTTTAAGCATAATACTACTGTGGTAGAACCAGAATGACTATCTTACCAAGACTGCGTGCCGTATCCTATTTAGCTCCTAATTACTTCGGGTTCTACCAGGAAACTACAGCTTATTTAGGGCGCGTTTTAGGATTAGAAACACAGCTACACCAAGGAGAATATGACCCCTTGGTAGATCCACTACTATTGCAAGACCAAATAGATTTGGTATTTATTTGTGGACTACCACTCATTCGCTACTGTCAAGTGGTATCAGACCAATTGCAGACATTAGTTGCTCCTGTGATGCAGTTATCTCGATATTACAACCGCCCTATTTATTTTGCAGATATTATTGTCAATGCTGATAGTGATATCAGAGCATTTGCACATTTAGCAGGAAAAATCTTTTGCTACAATGAGTCTGCTTCTAACAGTGGTTACAATCTGCTCCGTAATCAATTGGTTCAGCAAAGATATCCCTTAAATTTTTTTGGCAAGACAATACAATCAGGTTCTCATCAGTGTTCAATTCGTTGGGTAGTTGAGGGACTAGCAGACTGTGCAGCGATTGACAGTGTAGTTTTGGAACAAGAATTACACGACTTTCCGGAATTGTCACAGCATTTACGTGTGATAGAAGTACTTGGACCATCTCCTATGCCACCATTGGTGGTAGCACAGCGTTTGGGTGTATCTTCGATTAGGCAGATGCAATCAGCACTACTCCAACCAGATGGGAAATTGCAAAGGGCAATGGAACAAGTAAGAGTCAAGCGTTTTGCCAAAGTTGAATTAGAAGATTATACGGTACTAGTTAAAAGTGATGATCTGAAATATAGCGATCGCCAAAAAACCGATCTATCTATTTGATTAGAGCATGGGAAAAATGGCTCTTCCCTATGCCTAATTCATAAAGAAACCGTGAAATATGAGGTTAAAAGGTTTTCAACCTACCTTTTTATAAATCCAACTCTGCTTTTGTGCCAGCAACATGGCATTTTGATAAACTGTTTGTTGGTTGTTAATAGTTGCTTAGGAAAACTAATCAGCAACAAATAACCACTAACAATAAATATTTTTAATATTCTTTACAAATAAATATATTTTTCAGCAAAAATATTAAATAATAAATATTACTAATTATTCCAAATTAATTAAGAACTGCATTAAGTCAAAATAAATAAAAAACGCATAGAAAATGCCGAATCAAAACAATTATCTTTTACTTACTTCTTAATTCTTTACTTGTAATAACAATTAACATCATATTTGAACAATAATTGCAGTTGTGTAATCCATAAAGGTTGACATTTTCAAGCAATTTAAAGAATCATCTAAGGGACACCGGATAGTCGCTTGTGAGGAAACTATGCACACAGTTGTTCTCGTTTTAATTGAGGTGCTGATTGTCATTGGACTGTCTCGGGTAGTAGGATTAGGATTCCGGTGGATTAATCAACCATTAGTCATCGGAGAGATTTTAGCCGGAATTATGCTTGGCCCTTCTCTGTTTGGTTTGGTTGCTCCAGAACTATCAGCTACCTTGTTTCCCCCTGAAACAATTCCTTTTTTAAATGTTTTGTCTCAGATCGGGTTAATATTTTTCATGTTTCTTATCGGGCTGGAGTTAAATCCTAAATACCTGAGTGGTAATTTGGAAATCGCGGTTTTGACCTCACACGTGAGTATTTTAGTACCGTTTTCTCTAGGAACTCTGCTAGCGGTACTGCTTTATCCATTGATTTCTAACGCCAGTGTCTCCTTTACCGCCTTTGCTCTGTTTTTAGGAGCAGCAATGTCGATTACTGCTTTTCCGGTATTGGCGCGAATTATCACAGAAAACAACCTTCAAGGAACACGCTTAGGGACATTGGCGTTAACTTGTGCTGCGGTAGATGATGTCACGGCTTGGTGCGTTTTGGCTGTCGCGATCGCAGTTGCACGCACAGGTAGTATTACTAGTGCTTTTCCTACTATTATTGAAAGTTTTCTATACATCGGCGTTATGGTGACATTGGGAAGAAACTTTCTTTCTCGCCTTACTAACTACTATCGCCGCAATAAACGCCTCAATCAATTAACTTTAGCATTAATTTATGCAGGAGTAGTTGCTTCAGCCTTAATCACTGAATTAATTGGTATTCACTTGATTTTTGGAGCATTTTTGCTAGGGGCAATAATGCCAAAAAATGCTGGTTTAGTCAGAGAATTAGCACTAAAAACAGAAGATTTCGTCTTGATTTTTCTTCTACCAGTATTTTTTGCTTATAGTGGTCTGAGGACGCAAATTGGTTTGCTCAACAGTCCAGAATTGTGGTTATTATGCCTATTGGTTCTAGTAGTGGCGATCGCAGGCAAGTATGTAGGCACTTATGTAGCAGCTAGAGTCAGTGGCATTAATAACCGAGAAGCCTCTGCACTTGGTTGGTTAATGAACACTCGCGGTTTAACTGAGCTAATTGTACTCAATATTGGTTTGGAGTTGGGTGTAATTTCACCGTTACTCTTCACCATGTTGGTAATTATGGCTTTAGTTACGACATTTATGACCTCACCACTGTTAGAGTGGACTTATCCCAAAAAGCTCATCAAGTTGAACGTAGTAGAGACAGAACCAGAAACAGATATTGATGCTGAGATTGCTGATAGTCCCTACAGAGTTCTAGTACCAGTAGCGAACCCAGATACCCAAAAAGGTTTGGTACAATTAGCAGTAGCGATCGCAGTTAATTATCAACAACCTGCTATTGTTAATCCCCTCAGCCTTATTGAACTACAAGAAGATTATGCTTATGAGAGTACACCAGTTGAGGCAAACCGATTAATTCAAGAACGATACCAGCTTTTGGATGAATTAATTCAACGTCTAGAACCACCAGCAGCACGTTCTTACGTTCACCCCATAGTTCGTGTCTCCAATAACGTTGCACGGGAAACTATACAGATAGCTGCACTCGAACAAGCAGATTTAGTAGTTGTCGGATGGCACCGTCCCGCTTTTAGTAATAATCGCTTGGGTGGACGAGTTGGTCAAATTCTCACAGCTGCCACGGTTGATGTTGCAGTATTTATTGATCGAGGTGAAGAGCGGTTAGAAAGTTTGTTAGTACCATATTCTGGTAACATCCATGATGATTTGGCACTGATTTTGGCTTTGAGATTATTAGTGAATCGTGATACTTGTCATTTGCAAGTATTACAGGTGCTATCAGCCCATCAAGTCAAAGACGAATTGAGTTATGAATTGCAAACTTTAATGGAGCAAATGCCCAGTAGTGTGAGCGATCGCATTAGCATCAATACAATCGAAGCTACAAATCCTATACAAGCCGTAGTTGCAGCCTCCCAAGGCGTTGATCTCACAATAGCAGGTGCTAGCCGTACTTGGGGCATAGAACGGCAAACACTGGGAAGATATACAGATGAACTAGCGATTGAGTGTCGTTCTTCACTACTCATTACCCGTCGTTACAGCAAAGTCATTTCTCATCTTACTTCTGTTCTGAGTGAGGCTAAGTCAGAAGTTACAAGTTAGAAATTAAGTAGTAGTTATTTGTCCTTTGTCCTTTGTCCTTTGTCCTTTGTCCTTTGTCCTTTGTCATTAGTTATTAGTAAGACGGTAAACTAAAACTACTGACAAGCATGTTTCAAAGGTACTTAAATTTCATAACTTGCTTTCTGTTTATTCCCGTCGACTTACTTATAAATTATGAATGATGAATTATGAGTAGGTTCATCATTCATAGTTTATAATTTTTATTTTCTCCTCTATTCTTATTTGTATGAATCATTTAAATTTCAAATCTCTATCTTTTTATAGTATTGCAATATGTTCAGTATTACTATTGTTTAAAACTGTAACTAATTATGGGGAAAAAAATTTAAAAGCTCCCCTCTCTCTCAAAGAAAGTTATCGTCTGACATTGGCAGAAAAGTTGCCTGATTGTAATCAACCAGACACCATCCTCTTAAATATCCATCAATCAGGAGTCTACTTAAATGGATTTTTTGTACCAGCAAATATTAATTCTCAACAAACATCTACTATAGAAGAACACCCTACTCTCAATGGTAGATACAAAAACAAAAATATCAGTTTAATAGGAAAAATCCCTAATTATATTCTTTGTAAGAATACAGATGCAGCCAATCAAAAATCTCATAGAATAGTCAGTCTACAAATGCAAGTAGAAAACCAAGATAATTTGATTGGGCAGATGTCAATTAGTGGTATTAATAAAGCTATAAAAGTAAATGCTATACCTCAGAAAAATCAAGATAATTCAGCAAATTCAACTAGTCATTGAAATTTTAGAGCTATTTATAGGTGAATAGAATACCTCTCTGAACTCTAAACTTAGCTCTCAATAAACTTCGGCGAATTTATTCTTAAGAGTATAACAACGAAAGTCAGAGAAAATGTATATATTTCGTTGATGAGGTATTCAAGACTTTTTTCAGATGTTGATTTCAGATGGGAATCCTAAGATGAATTTATTTCTATAGCAATCTTCTCTAATTTGTGAGAAAACACGGAATCCCAGATCCCCGACTTCTTGATGAGAAGTCGGGGATCTTGCCTCTCATGAATGATTGAGGAATGCCATAGCGCTTTTATCGAATTAAAGCAGCAAAGGGATAAGTATACCATCACGACTGGGAGACAATTATGGCATCAGGAATGATGATCGCAGGTAAATGGATAATCAATGGGAATGAGCAAAATCAAAGTGGTGAATTCCATGAGATACCAACAACGTTTCGCGATCGCATCACCGCAGATGGAACTAGTGGATTTAAGGCAGAACTAGGACGCTATCATCTCTACGTTTCCTTGGGGTGTCCTTGGGCGCATCGCACCTTAATTATGCGAGAACTCAAAGGTTTGAACGATGTCATTTCAGTCTCTATCGTCGATCCGATTATGAGCGACAAGGGCTGGATGTTTTCTCAAGCACCTGGAGCCATTCCTGATTCAGTAAATCACGCACAATATTTACAAGATATCTACCTAAAAGCCGATCCCAAATATACAGGGCGAGTTACTGTTCCAGTGTTGTGGGATAAGCAAACTCAAACGATAATCAACAACGAATCTCGTGAAATCATGCGGATGTTTGATGTAGAGTTTGCTTCCTTGGCAACGCAGAAAATAGACTTATATCCACACGGCTTACAACAGCAGATTGATCAAAAGATAGATGCAATTTACCTGCCAATCAATGCTGGTGTATATCGCGCTGGTTTTGCGACTTCACAAACAGCCTATGAAAATGCAGTCACTGAACTCTTCGAGAATTTAGATCGATGGGAAGTCATTCTGAGCAAGCAGCGCTATTTATGTGGGAAGCAACTCACGGAAGCTGATATTTGTATGTTTACAACACTGTATCGCTTCGATTCAGTGTATTACGGTCACTTTAAGTGTAATTTGCGGCGAATTATTGACTATCCAAACCTCTGGAATTATCTAAAGGATCTGTATCAGCATCCTGAGTTTAAAGCAACCTGCAATCTCGACCATATCAAGCGTGGTTATTACATGAGTATGACCGATATTAATCCTAATCGAATTGTACCGAAAGGCCCAATCATCAATTTTGACGAACGACATGATCGCTTTGCGCTTAGGTAAAGCATAATTGCGATCGCTAACTCCTCAATAGACATATCCCAAAAAGAATATAAAGACCTTATGTAGTCAGAATCGATATTCCATTTCTGGAGAGGTCTCATTAAGTAGGAAGACAGAAATAATTACACGGCAGGCTTATATAGATTACGCGCTCAAACCTTACTATACTTCGACTTGACCCGAAGCCTGCCGTGTAATTATTAGCGTCCAGGTACATACCATCACATCTATATAAAAATGGTGCAATAATAACTGTCAGTATTTACTGAAATAACAGTATAAAATAATGAAATATCTATTAAAAAACAAGCTTTTATTTAAAATTAGCTTGTTTAGCCTATACACAGCATTGACTCTCGAAGCTGGTAGTAGTAACGCCGTACCAATATCAAAATTAGAAGACTGGCGTTTTGATCCACAATCATTACAGCTAGAAATTACCCTCTCTGCACCCTCACAACCACGCTACTTTTTTCTCTCCCAACCTGATCGCATAGTTGTAGATTTACCAAGTACTAAATTGGGTTACGTTTCCACTCAACAAAATTTCTCTGGAGCGATAAAAAGTATTCGTGTCTCGCAATTAAATGCAGATGTGACTCGCCTTGTTATGGACTTAACGCCAGGTACTTTTATAAATCTCAGCCAGGTGCAATTACAACTTGTTTCTTCACAAAATCCTACACGTTGGGTTCTACGTCCTGTTAGCGTTAGCAACAATACATATTCAACACCTATAAACATTTTGCCTGCATCTGAGCAGACAACAAATTCAGGTTTATACAACCCACCTCCACCTTCAAACAATCAGCCTCTCACAACCAGCAATTACTACAATCAACTACCAATAACTAACAACCAATTACCAATCATCAACAACCAACCATCAACAACCAACCATCAACAGCAGCCTTTAGTGACTGTACCACCCCTGCTTCTGAATAACCCTTCTCAATTGCCAAATTCGACTCTTCCTCCAGCGATTTTTCCCAACCAGTCTGGTAATCTCAATAGTATTCCTTTTTTCCCCACACCAAACTTACCTAATTACCCACTTCCTGACACCTCTAATAGTCAAATTACCAACCCCAATTCACAAGCAATTGAGTTTGGTCAACCTCTACCTAATAACACTCGATAAACAAAAATGACAAATGACCAATGACAAATAACTTCTTACTAAAATCTATCTGTTTCTATAGGTGGCGCAACTGCTCCTGGATCAGTAACAAAGAAGTTTTTCGCTGCTTCATTTTGGTAAACACAATTAATGTCAGGTTTTTGACCCAAGTCACCTGTGTAACCAAAAGTGTTCAGACGGTTTTTACATTCTCTAACTTGTTCGTTCGTTACCAGCTTGCGTTGCTCTAAAATCGCCCAGTTATTGGTACGTAGAACGCATCCAGGACGCATACTCGGCTGAGAAACATAAACATTAAAGGGGTTGAGTGTTACAAATAACCTAGTATCCATAACCATAGCGCTGGCTCCATACTGCACACAAATCTCTGGGTTTGGTGCTTTGGTATCAATAAATTCACGGGAAGCCACGTTAGTTGGGGTAAATGTCGCTGTTGAGCTAAAAGCAATACCAATCCCTATACCTAAAACAAATACCCCTCCCAATATTGCGATGGTGGTGAAATTAAACATTGGGGATTGAAAAAGAGAGGGTTTAGGAGGTGTAGTTGTTCTACCAGAAGGTTTACGTCTCATTGTCGCTTTATTCTCTTTACATTTTGGACGGTCGGGAGTGGCTCGAGTTCCTCTCCTTATATATATCAGTATGCCGATTCTTAGCTGTTATTGTCTCTTAATAGTCAATTTGTCATTTGTCATTTGATAGGGATCGGGGAACAGGAAAGAGAAATTCCCCCTTGTCTACGCCACGTGCTACAACGCGGGAGACCCGCAAGGGCGCAGTGGCTCCCCTTGTCTCCCTTGTCTCCCTTGTCTCCTGTGTCCCCTTTGTCCTGTTTTGCTACTTCTGCTAGTAGATTAGCAAGCAATGTTAAATAATTAATTAAGAATATCTTTATACATGATTGTAAGAAAGTGATTTATCAGCGATCGCTATTTTCAAACCAGGGCTTGAAAGTTTCGCAGTTTCAAACTCTTCTAGCAGATATCCTCACTGTCTTGTGGGGAGATTGGTTAAAATTACGTGTCAGAATTGTCCAAGTAGCTGCATCAGGATTAATATCTCCACTGATCTATATTTTGGCTTTTGGTTTGGGTTTGGGTAGTTCCATCCGCCCAGGTTCAGGAATTAGTGGTAGCTATGGTAACTACTTGGAATTTATTTTGCCAGGTATGGTGGCTTTGTCGTCAATGACAATTAGCTTTGGTGGGACGACATTTTCTATTTGTGGAGAAAGACTTTTTACCAAAAACTTTGAGGAATTGTTACTCGTTCCGGTACATCCATTAGCCTTGCACATAGGTAAAATGCTAGCGGGAGTTGTGCGAGGATTGATGACTTCTGGTTCTGTAATTTTGGTTGCTTTACTGTTTACCGGAAATTGGAGATTTCTCCACCCCCTATTTTTGTTGTTAGTGGTACTTAATTGTGCTGTGTTTGCGGGATTGGGGGTAATTGTGGGGTTGACAGTGCGATCGCTCGAATCGGTAGGACTCTACAATAACTTCATCATCATTCCGATGTCTTTCTTAGGAGCTACTTTTTTTGATCCAGGTACATTACCAGGAATTCTCAAAATAGTAGTTTATCTATTACCCCTTACCTACGCCAGCATCGGACTACGTGCAGCTGCTTATTTACCCTTATCTCAGTTTCCCTGGTATAGTGTGCCAATTTTACTAGCAATGGCGATCGCTCTTTCTCTGTGGGGTGCTAGTATATTTTCTCGTCAACAGGATTAAATTTTTTGTTATTGATTGTTGATAATAAGAAAATAATTCGTAGGTCGTGAACAACAAGATCCCCGACTTTTTTAAAAAAGTCGGGGATCTGACCCTTTACGTTTTCACAATTCCTACACGGATTGCTACTATGATTCGTGATTATTAAATAAAGCTAAGTCTAATATCTACCAATTGCGCCACTTCCCGCCTGTACTATAATCACTACTACTTTCTAATTTTGGATTTTGCAACAACCTTTCATATTCTGTGCTACTTGCCCAACGGTCAATTTCTCGCGCCCGCAATACTGGTACTGGGTGAGTTAGTTGTGCTGTCCGAGTGACTTTGACCATTTCGCCGAGTTCGGTTTTACTAATATCATCGTAGGCGCGGGCTTGGTCAATAAAAGCATCGAGGTTAAGTTGTGGTGCGAGAGTCGGTGAACCACCACTTAATTTCATCAACACAGACATGACAGCTTTGGGGTTTTGAGTTGCTAATAATGCGGCGCGATCGCATGTAAATTCTGCACAACGTACCCATTCCAAAAGTTGTGCTTGGATTGCTTGAGCAATAAATGCACCGATATTAGGCAAAGTTGCTGCTGCCAAGATTAATATATTGACTGGTGTCAAATAAACACTATGGTCACACTTGAGGTGTCCCAGTTCATGAGCAATGACTGCTTGAGTCTCCTCTGGTGTGAGCATATCAATTAAGGAAGTGTGCAGCACTACAAAAGGCTGCTTACCCCGCATCGCAAAAGTATAAGCATTCGGAGCCGGATGTTGTCTGATATATAACTGCGGTGGCTCCATGTCTAAAACATGACAAGCTTCTAATAAAAGTTTGTGTAAATGGGGTAGTTGGTTTTCGCCCACCAAAATACTAGATGCAATGTTTTCCACATAAAATAATTGCTCCGCCACTGGCCCCAGGAAATTCCGCACCATTAAATCTATACCGGGAATCTGCTTCAGTGCCTTGGTTGCTTCTAGGTCTAGTGGGTGACGAAATGAGTCTGCTCTTAGACCAATGAGCTGAGTTTTGGAGGATAACATAGCAAAGCAAGTGGGAAGTAGTGAGGTTTGTAATTGAGCTAGTGTGATACTAGCCCTACAAAGCCTAGTATAGCGATATTAATTGTTGATGGTTGGTGGTTGGTGGTTGTTTCAAATAACTAATCCCGATTTAAAAAATGTTTGGCACACATTTAGAATATCAGACGCGATAAATCGCGTTTCTACAAGTGGGGTGCAAATTTGGAAAATGAAAATTTCTTGGTGTCTTTGGGTCTTGGTGTTTCAAATATTCTTTTTTCACCACCAAGACACAAAGAGGAAATACAGCTTTTTAGATGCTTCAGGTATTGATTGCGCCAGGAGCAATTTCTGTTTTCACCTCTGAACCAGGTAAACGTTGAATTTTTGCTCCTAATTGCTGTAATTTGAGATCAAGGCGATCGTAGCCGCGATCAAGATAGTGCAGTCCTTGGATAGTGGTTTTGCCGTCTGCTGCCAAGCCGGCGACAACTAAAGCTGCGGCGGCTCGTAAGTCTGTGCCAATTACAGGTGCGCCAGATAATAGTGGTACTCCCCGAACAAAAGCAGTGTTACCTTTAACACGAATATCTGCCCCTAAGCGATTTAATTCGGAGGCGTGACGTAGGCGATTTTCAAATACGGTTTCATTAATTAGGCTATCGCCTTCTGCGATCGCCAGTAAAGCCATGAACGGCGCTTGCATATCGGTAGGAAAACCAGGATGGGGCATGGTTTCAATATCTGCCGCTATTAATCTGTCGGCTCTGAGGAGACGTAAGCTAGTTGGTGTTTCTTGAACCACACTCACGCCAATCTCCCGCAATTTGGAAATCACTGGTACTAGATGGTCTGGGGCGACGGGCGAGAGAAGCAGTTCAGAACGGGTTATTGCTCCCGCTAACAGAAAAGTTCCAGCTTCAATGCGATCGGGTATGATATTATACTCAACAGAATGTAGTTCAGGAACACCGTCGATGGTAATCGTACTCGTGCCTGCGCCTTGAATTTTTGCTCCCATCGCTATACAGAAATTTGCTAAATCAACAACTTCTGGCTCACGGGCAGCGTTTTCAATGATTGTTTCACCTTCTGCCAGAGTCGCTGCCATCATCAGCGTTTCTGTGGCTCCCACACTGGGAATATCTAGGTAAATTTTTGCTCCCTTCAAACGACGGTTTTTACCAGGAACGTAAGCATTACAAATACCATGCTCAATTTGTACTTCGGCTCCCATTGCTTGCAGTCCCCGGACATGGAGATCAACTGGTCTAGCACCAATAGCACATCCTCCTGGTAAAGGCATCTGTGCTATTCCCAAACGTGCCAGGATGGGACCGATCGCAAAAAAACTGGCTCGTAACTGAGTAACTAGTTCATAAGGAGCTTTGGATGAGGTAATTTCGCTAGCATTGATGTCTAAAATGTCACCATTGCGCCGCAAGCTAACACCCAAAGCCGACAATACCTGACCCATGCGCTCTACGTCTGCGAGCAAAGGTACGTTACTGATGTGACAGTCCCCTGAACAAAGCAAAGCCCCAGCCATAATGACTAGTGCTGAATTTTTCGCCCCACTAATTTTTACATGACCTTGCAACGGATGCCCACCACAGATTTGCAAAACTGAGGAGTCTGCAACAGATGACAATTTAGCATCTTGTAAGCTGCTAGAAGGATTAATAAGCCTACCCTCCAAAAATCTTAAATCTTACAAATTTCAAGTTGGTTTCGATTCTACATGAAAGATTTAATTTGTCCATCTTTTTGCATCACATCTTGGAGATGATTTGGGGCATTGGGGGGTGGGGGAAGTAATGTAGAGACGCACCTTAGCGAAGCCATGCGCTACAGCGCTATTGGCGCGTCTGGAAGTGTAGGAAGTAAACAGGGAACAACTAACCACCAACCAAAATTCTTAGTTGACACCTGTGAAAAATGTAGTAATAATAGAAAACGGTCATTACAGCAATTCGCGAGCGGAACTGGCGGAATTGGCAGACGCGCTAGATTCAGGTTCTAGTGTCCACAAGACTTCCGGGTTCAAGTCCCGGGTTCCGCATCTGAAAGTTTACACAGGAGTTTTTAGAAGGAGATTTTAGATTTACGATTTTGGATGAATCGAAAATCCAAAATCTAAAATTGTGCTGACAAGTTTACAAAATTCTTTAGTTAAGCAAATCAGAAAGCTCCACGCTACCAAGGAAAGGCATAAGCAACAACTGTTTCTCTTAGAGGGGACACATTTGTTGGAGGAAGCTTGTGCGGTCAATTACCCGCTGGTAGTGGTATGCTGTACTCCAGAATGGCAAATATCTCATCCGATGTTATGGGAAGAGGTTTGTCAAAGAAGCGATCGCACAGAAGTTGTCAGTGAGGAAGTGATGGCGGCGATCGCAACTACGGTTCAACCAGATGGAGTTGTGGCGCTAGCGAAACGGGATGTTTCTCCAACTCCTATACCATTTACTGGTGTGGTACTCGCTTTAGAAACAGTCCAAGATCCAGGGAATTTGGGTACAATTATTCGTACTGCGGCGGCGGCTGGAGCGAGTGGATTGTGGCTGAGTGGAGATAGTGTAGATTTAGATAATCCCAAAGTATTACGGGCTACGGCTGGACAATGGTTTCGCTTACCGATGGCGGTGAGTCCAGATTTAAAAGCGACAGTTACACAAGCTAAACAAGCGGGAATGCAAGTGATCGCCACACTCCCAAATGCAAATTTAACTTACTGGGAGGTAGACTGGCGTCAACCAAGTTTGATTTTATTGGGTAACGAAGGTGCTGGTTTGTCGTCAGAATTAGCAGCAATGGCAGATGTAGAAGTGAAAATTCCCCTTAGTCCTGGGGTAGAGTCATTAAATGTAGCGATCGCAGCTGCGTTAATGTTATACGAAGCGCGAAGACAGAGGATCGGGGATTAGGGGTCGGAGATAGGAATACCATTGTACAGACGCGTAGACGCTCGTAAGAGCGGCTTCAAGGTAAGAGTAGAATCGCGTCTCTATTGACCTTTTTGCTGAAAATATTGTTCAATATCAGCAACGGCGTCTTCCCAGACGTTTAAATCTATGATTGAGGAAGTTTTGGCTATTTGGCGATCGCGTAGCGGCTCTTTTGGAGCATCGCTTTGGTGATCACTGTGAGATTCGGGTGTTTGTTCTGTTTCTATAGAGTTATCTTGTAAAATTTGTTGCAGTTGATCTAGGGATTTTTGAAACTCCTGATCAGCGACACGGCGCTGATCATGCTGATTTTGCTCCATAATTTTATTCCCAATCTCTATTCACTTTATACATTACAAAGGCTGAACGGCAAAATCAGCTAAGGTAACAGTGAAACTCTCTTGCTTCTCTGTCGCGACAAAAGTGACAATTACTTCGCAAGCAACTGCAACTGCGAGGATAACTAAGTTGCGCGCCAGGGGGTAGTCGCAGATGTCATCGTTTGCAGGTGAAGGTACACGATAGATTTGGTTCCAGATGATTTCTGCATAACTTGAAGCTAAACCCACGTGTAAGCAAGGTATTTGAGAATTATTGCAGTAGTCAAACACAGCTTGTCGGCTACTGCTATTGTCAAAGGTGTCGATTATCAAACCACTGTCTGTTAATAATTGATTTGCATTGGCTGGTGTTAATTCTTTTGAACACCCATCGATTGTGATTCCCAAAGCGCGGTAAAGATTGTTGGTGAGGATTTTGGCTTTGTATGCACCAACATCGGAACGGTAATAAGGTTGAGTGGAAAGGTTGCGTTCTTCAATCCTGTCTCTGTCTATGACTCGCAATTTGCCAAAGCCAGAACGAGCCAAATTTTCGGTGACATTTGCACCCAACGCCCCCGCACCACAAATAGTAACAGGAAAGTCCCGCAGTTTATGCATTAGTGCGGGTGTGCGTTGCAATTGTTCGTGAAAAAACGCGTTAGTCATCCGATTTTGGATGTTAGATTTGAAATTATCCCTAATAAATTTAACACCGCATAGATTTAAAGTACGAATATAATTTTATGCTGTCCATCAAACCTTACAAATGAATAACTATGCTTTCTAATTATTTAATTGAGCAACTAAAACGTCCAGATATTGCTATGTCTTCTGTGTAGTTTTTGGGCGCTCGGTGCGCTTCGCGCACCATTGCTTGTGCCAGTTGGGTAAGTCCTGATGGTATTTCCTGGAGAACTAGTTAATCAAAAACTTGCTAAACAAAATCAATGATGCCTTTATTTTGGGTAAAGAACGTACCGAGCAGTTCTACACCGTCATAATGTGCCAGAAAATTTGCGATTTGTATGTTTTTGGTAGGGTTAGCTGGGTTTAATTTTCCATTGCTACGAAATTTGGAAAAGACTGTACCTGACCATGATGAGGTTACGGTTTAGTCAGCTTGTAAATAACCAAAGTGTAAAATTTATTTGATGAAATCTAAATTTTTGCACATATTCCCCGTAATGTCTGGATTTTGGGCTTTGTCAGCTATACAAGAACCAGTTTTTTATTTTACCAACTAGCTTTTGTTTGACTTCCTTGTAATATGTCAGGCTTATCTAAGGTTTTATTATTAATTTTTTGAAACGTGAAAAAGGCAATTATTAAAGTTTTGATCTTTTTAAATAATGTCTTTGTCTTTATTTTATCCTTACCCTTGAACATTTTCAAAAATTCAATTGGCTCTGTGAAAAGAGACAAAGGTATTTTATTAGATACTATCAATTTAATATTATGATCTCCATAGCATGATTTCAATCCTTGATAACCAGTATTCCATCTAAATATTTGTTCAATCCAAGCTTTTTTTTGCTCCTCACCAATTGTTATATCGGTAAGACTAGGAGTTCTGTTTGTGGAAACAACATCTAAGAAAATTTTGCCTATAAAGCCTGCATGTTTAGCTAAAATTGTGAGATGAACGTCTTCAATTCTTATCCCCGGATATCTTTCAGCAATCAATACTAGCAAGCTTAGAATTACATCAGTTCTACCACATATACCTCCTCCACTATTCCACTGAAAGCCGCTATACCTACCATGAACCAGCTCTATAAACCATTGAATAGGAGGAATTTCTTCACTAAAGTTAGGCAGGAGAACTGAAGTTTTATCTATAATTCCTTTTTGATAAACAGCAAATTTAGTTCTTGTACCAAGGATATCTATCTCCGGGTGATTTTGCAATTCTTTGATGATTAACATTAAGCCATTAGATTCTGGCTCTATAAATTGATACTTTTGCTCTACTAAAAACTGAGATTCGGCATCAAAAGCAACCAATATAGTAGGTGGTATCCATCCATTGTATATACTCTTGAGTATTAATGAGCCATAAATATCTCCTAAAACCCGGATTTTACCCGCTGTATGTTCTCCTTCTTTTTGATGGACAACAAATATTCTATTCTGGGACTTTTGGTAGTCAATATTACTTAGATAATAGAGTTCTCCTTCACACTTTACATTATCAAAAATTTTGGCTGGAATATCGTTTGCTAACTTATCATCAGTATATAAATGAATGACTTGAACATTTGGAATCAAACTAAAGCATTCAATAACAGAGTGACATTCAAAGCCATTATTTAGACCAATGACTATATCAGCCATCATCCCTATATCAGAGACTTGTGTAATAATTTTGGGGATAGTATATGGTAGGTAATTTTCGGCTCCTTTTGTCGCAGCTACAACTCCCATAATTCTTGTGCTATCAAAAGTATTATTAGTTATGCTCTTAATCCATCCTCTGTAAGACAAAACACTGTTTATATCTGCTCTTAATCTTTTATTTTGTTTTTCACGTAATGAAACTTTTCTTTCTAAATCATTAGTTAATAAGCCAGATATAACGACTTGTTTAAAATTACTAAAAAGCATTCTTTATACCCCCGATAGGATTAAAATTTAAAAAAATTAGATTTTTGGTCGTATTTAACTTTGCCGTATTCCAGCTTTACGATCCGATCTGCAATGTGAAAATATCGGTCATCATGGCTGATAACTAGTACAGTTTTGCCTCTATTTTTTAGTTCTGGTAGAATTTGTGTGTAGAATATTTCCTTAAAGGCAGGATCTTGGTCTGAAGCCCATTCATCAAACATATAAATAGGGCGGTTTTCTAGATAGGTAGTGAGTAGAGCAAGACGCTTACGCTGTCCCTGAGAAAGATTCGTCGTAGAAAGAACGCCATCTTTGACCTTAACTTTATGGTCAAGTTGTAGTTGGACAAGATAGTTTTGAGCTTGAGCATCTAGGTTGCTACTTTCTAAACCTAGTAAACGTTCAAAAAGATAAAAATCAGAAAACACTACTGAGAATTGCTGACGATACCATTCTCTATTGTGATTATCGATTAGCTTCCCATCTAGATAAATTTCTCCAGTGTCAGGGACATAAAGACCAGAAATTAATTTAGTCAGGGTAGATTTTCCACTTCCGTTACCTCCTACGATAAAAATTAATTCTCCTGGATGGAATTTCAAGTTAATAGGACCAAGAATAAAGTTTGTTTCCTCTCGCTCCTGATAATAGGTATGGGTAACGTTCACCAGTTCTAGATACTGCCAAAATTTTTCTGAATCAAGTACTTGTTCAGAAGAAGTTTTATTGGAGTAGTTAGGTAAAGAAAGACCCAGAGACTCAACTTTTTTTAATGCTACTAAGACTCTGGTTACAGTAGGTAGCATACTCATTATGTGCTCTAAAGGTGATATCATGTAAATAATGGTTAGAGCATAAGCAGATAGGATTGTGGAATGAATCTTTGTTAAAGAAGGTAGGATGAATAAAAGCAAACCAATAGCAACAAAAAAAAGAATTTGTCCCCAACTACCAGCAGCTGCAAAAATACTCATCCCGACAACATTATGACGGCGGGATAATAGAGCAGCAGTACGAAGATCTTCTCTGAGAAATGATAGTCGTCGCTCACGGTGCAGCTTGAGTTCCTTTGTACCTTGAGTTATGGCATAGAAATGGTTAAATAACCGATCTTCTTGGTCGCGAGCCAATTTTAGCAAGGACATGGCTTTGATCATTGGTAGTAAATAACTGAATATTCCCACGAGCAGGAAGCAAAGACCGATAAGAAACACAGTTGTAGACAGCCAACCCAGATAAATTAGGCAGGCAATCACAATGGCAATATTGATACAGAAAAAAGGAATAATTATAACTGCGCTAGAAATTGTTCTGATATCTTCAGTCAGGGTAGCTAGAAGACGATTAGCACCAATTTGTTCTAACTGAGGTAAGGGAGAACCAAGTATACGGCGGCTTAACAACATCCGCAGGTCGAGAATGGCTTTTTCTGAAAGATTAATGAGCAAAATTTGAGAAGCTAAATTAGTAATTAGTCGTACTAGACATAGAGCAGCAAATATCCAAACTAAGGTAGTAGTTGATGCTTGGTTTTGATTCAATGTGGCATTAATTAGAGCAATCAGACCAGCAGCACAACCGCCACTAAGAATACCAGCCAACACGGCTAGGCTGAGGAAAAGAGCGGAAGTGCGTAACAAAAGGCGAAAAAGATTCATTGCTCATCCTCAATAGCCAAAAGATTTAAATTTCAGAGCAAACGATATTAGGTAATTAGGTTAAAAAAACGAGGAAGACTAGTTTTCAATGATTACTGTTGATGTAAATTCCAAAATCATCTTGCAATTATCCAAGACATAAAATCCTTATCTTTTGGACTTAGGAGTTTACACCTTAGATTTTGCATTAAAATTAACATCTTTTACCAACTTGGTGAAACGAGGTATATCAACCAGAAATGAGAAAAGACTGGATAATGAATTACGCTTCTTAAGTCCTAAAGATGTTAGCTTCCAGGTTGCAACAAACCCATTGAGCATATGCACATTTCCGGCTAACTTGGCATTCTGTTTAGCTTCTTTGCCTGTGACGTAGGCTGCGCTTCGGCCGCCTGATAAGTGAGTATAGTTATGATTTTGATGTATGGCTATAACCACATCTGTGACATCAACAACGGGAATTTCCAATTTACGGGCATAGTAAGTCATCCAATGATCCCAATGACCCCGCCCTACGGCAAAAGACGGAATTTCGCTATAGAGTGGCTTGGGAAAGACAAAGTAATCCATACACACAACTGACGCCAATGTCCCCTGTTCAATAGCAAAGTGAGCAAGCTTGGTGTCCCAATCAGGCACATTAAAATCTAATGGTTCTGTAATATTCACATCAGTACGCTGTCCAATCATCAAAAAATAATGTAAAGATGCAATTTGTAATTGCTTTACAGCCACCAAGAAATCATTCAATAGAATAATGTCACTATTGACATAACTTAAAATCGAGCCTTGAGCTAGTTCTTGAGCCTGTCGAAATATACCATCTAACAATGGTGTACCAGATTCATTAAATTCAATATCTGGTACATGAATTACATCAAGTTGATTAGAAATTTCATCGATACCTTCCTCATTACCAAACAAGAGTATTTGTGGACGAGGAATAAGTAATGCCCAACTCTGAATTGCATTTTTTTGAATGAGTCCAATATGTCCTTTAAATGCTTTAGGTACAGTAAAAATTGTAATTACTTCTTCTGTCAAAACTGCTGTTTTTTCTGCTAAAGCTATCATAAAAATACCTTTATTTATTACTAACAATTAATACTTATAAAAAACATTAAAATCAAATTTTAGTCTTTGGGATACAATAAGACTTTTTTAAAAGTATCACTATTAACACGGTAATCTTGACTATTGGTAACATTGTCTGCACGCATTTGGTGAAGTTTAGTTACAGCAATACATCGATAAACAGCATCTAAAAATTGTGGAGCAATTTGTCCAATACCAAACATTACTTTGATCAAAAATTCTGTGATTGGACTTTTATTGATAATGACCTCGGCTTTGTTTTTCTGAATAGCTCTAATTACTGCACTTGCTACTTTTCCTGGTGTGGATATACCTGCTAACATGGGAGTAGGCAAGCCACTATCATCTATCAGCTTAGATTGATACGTATGTTACGCTATTGAGATACTTTATTGCAACTCATATGCAACATTTTTCCAATCTACATTTCAGTTTTACAATTTTTCCAGTAAAGAATTTTATATGCGACAAATGCTTATACGTTTTCACCAAATGTTTGTATATACTCAGGTTTTTTGATGTGTAAGAGCAAAAATGAAAATATAGTTCATACACGTGTAATTGATAACACCATTTTTTTGCTTTATTTAGTCATAGTTACTTTTTAGCTAAAAATCACTTAGTTCTCTTTCCTAAAATTTTTTTCTCAAGTAGTATGTGGTTGTATGAAAGTCGCATTTCAATTTACAACCTAGTGATTTTATATAATTATTAAATAAATGATTTGTTTTATTTATCTGTAAATAAAAGTATAAGGAGTGTTTTTAAAAATCAAATAGAATTCCTATTTAATAAACAAGTCAGAAGTCAGAATTGAAGAGAATTTCACTTGTTTACTTCATATGTTGCTAGTGGCGATCGCGTAGTGTTCCTAAACATTCACTGCCATTTCAAAACTCATATCCTATACCTATGTATACAAACATAAGTCTGGCAAAAAGCAGATAAATAAATACTCATTTATTTTCTTGTTTTTTATCGCTAAATTAGAGTTTTGGCAGTAATACTCAGTGACTAAATTACATCAATGTTTAATGATGCAATATGTCAGAATACTTGAAAGCAAGTATTACTCACAAAAGGCTTGCTAAGAAATGTATGAAATTCCTATTTATAAACCAAGTTTACTGGGTAATGAAAAAAAATATGTAAACGATTGTCTTGATTCTAATTGGATTTCTTCTAAAGGAAAATATGTATCTTTATTTGAGAGGGAATTTGCAAAATATGTTAATGTAAAACATGCTACAGGAGTATGTAATGGAACAGTAGCTTTACATCTAGCTTTATTAGCACTTGGTATAGGTTGTGGCGATGAGGTAATTGTTCCAACGCTAACTTATATTGCTTCAGTGAATACTATTGTTTACACAGGTGCTACTCCTATATTTGTTGATTCTCTTCTTGATACATGGCAAATAAATCCCCAAGAAATCCGTAAAAGTATAACAAATAGAACTAAAGCTATTTTAGTTGTACATCTATACGGTCATCCTTGTGAAATGTCAGTCATTAAAGAAATAGCTGATGAATATAAACTATTTCTGATTGAAGATTGTGCTGAAGCTATAGGTTCTAAATATCAAAGTCAGCATGTAGGTACCTTTGGTGATGTCGCTACTTTTAGTTTCTATGGAAACAAAACTATCACAACTGGTGAGGGAGGAATGTTGATCACTAACAATCAAAGTATCTTTGAACGTGCAGTTCATTTGAATAGACAAGGTTTAGCTAAGTACCGAGAGTATTGGCATGACGTAGTTGGTTACAATTACCGTATAACTAATATTTGTGCAGCTATCGGTTTAGCACAAACAGAAAAAATTAATGATATTTTGCCAAAAAAGCGCCATATTGCTGAACTATATAATAAATACTTAAAAGACACAAAATTAAAAGTTCATCCTGAAATTGGTGATGTTTTCCATTCATACTGGATGGTTTCTATTCTCACTCCTCATGCAAGTCAACGCGACAGCTTGAGAGAATATTTAGCTAAGGTAGGTATTGAAACTCGACCAGTTTTTTATCCAGTTCATACTATGCCGATGTATTCTCAGAGATATGAACGACATAGGGTTGCTGAGGATATTGGTCGGCGTGGTATAAATCTTCCCAGCTATCCCGATTTAAAAGATGAGGAAATTGAATATATATGTGAAGTATTGAAAAACTTTTACTTCAACTTATGTTGACTATTGACTATCGACTATTGTACAGACGCGTAGACGCTCATAACGAGGCGAATAAAAGAAAAAGAGGGGAGGCTTCTATTAGAGATCCAATTGGCCCACAGATTAATCAGGGGGCTTTAAGCCTCCCCTCTTTTTCCCAAGCCAAATGCGGTAAGAGCGGCTTCAAGGTAAGAGTATAATCGCGTCTCTACTAATGACCGAAGCGATTTTAGATTTTAGATTTTAGATTTTGGATTAAATGAAAATCACCAAATCTAAAATAAAAGGTTACCTACGGAAGCCGCTCCGCGTCTACAAGCCTCTTCCTTATAGGGAGAGGTCAATCCAAAATCGCAAATCCAAAATCCAAAATTGGTTGACCAATGACCAATGACTAATGACTAATGACAAATTTATTATTTACCAATACAAAACTTACTAAAAATCCTATCCAAGACAGATTCTGTTACCTCTTCTCCTGTAATTTCTCCTAAAGCATAAATTGCTCCGCGTAAGTCAATTGTCCAAAAATCGAGAGGTAATTGTTGAGCAATTGTTGCTTGCACTTGTTGTAAAGAAGTTTTAGCTTTGACGAGTGCAGCGGCTTGTCTTTGATTAATTGCTAAATCCATGTCAGCAGCTTGGATTTTTCCAGCTTGTACTTGCTCTAAAATCGCAATTTCTAGAGCTTCAATTCCTTGGTTTTGGGCGACTGCTGTTTTCACAACTTGGTTAATTTCTCTGGGATAATTTACTGTTTCTGCTGATGCTAGGTCAATTTTATTAATCACTAAAATTAAAGGACGATGTTTTACCTGTGCATAAATTTCTTGGTCGTCTGCTGTCCATCCTGCGGAAGCATCAATGGTGAGCAGGACTAAATCAGCAGCTTGAGCAGCACTGCGGGAACGCTCGACCCCAATTTTTTCTACTTGGTCTTCTGTGGCTCGAATACCCGCTGTATCTAACACCTGTACAGGAATTCCAGCAACAACTAATTGTGATTCCACAACATCACGAGTTGTACCAGGCAAATCGGTGACAATGGCGCGATCGCTCCTACTCCAAGCGTTCAACAAACTGGATTTTCCCACATTTGGACGCCCGACAATCGCTACTTTTAGACCTGTGCGTAAAAGTTCGCCCTGATCAGCAGTTGCTAGTAGCTGAGTTATTTTTGTGGAAATTCTCTCAATTTCTGATATGATACTTTCATAATCCAGTGGTGCTAGTTCTTCCTCAAAATCAATCCGCGCTTCAATTTCCGCTAAGATATCTAAACATTGACCGCGTAATAGCCGAATTGGTTGAGCTAGTTTGCCTTGTAAACCAGCCAAAGCAGTTTGTGCAGCTTGGGGCGATCGCGCTCCGACTAAATCAGCTATACTTTCAGCTTGGGTTAAATCTAAACGTCCGTTTAAAAACGCCCGTAAAGTAAATTCTCCAGGCTGTGCGAGTCTGGCGCCATTTTCCAAACATAGTTGCAACACCTGCTGTACTGCCATAATTCCTCCGTGACAATGGAACTCGACAACATCTTCACGGGTATAGGAACGAGGTGCTTGCATAATCAGCAGTAGTGCTTCATCCACTAATTGTCGTGTTTGGGGATGACGGATATAACCATAAAGAATACGGTGACTTTCCCAAACTTGACGACCAGGCGCATGAAAAATAGTGTTGGCAATAGGTATTGCTTCTAAACCAGAGACACGCACAATTCCAACACTACCTTGTTGGGGGACAATAGCAGTTGCGATCGCAGCGATGGTTCCAGTTGTGGCAAAAGTTTCCGACATCGGCGCCTTTTTCAGGAATAATGATTAAATCTATTGTCGATTGTAGTGAGTTTATGTAGTTGCTTGTTTTGGAAATGGGGATTGGGGATGCACTCATAATCATCCAAAATCCAAAATTGGATGACTCTGCACAACGGTCATGATTTTAGAAATGTTACATCAGTGTTTCCAGAAGCAGTCACGAGGTTAAGATTTATGAGAATAGCTCAAGTATTCTTGCCGAACAGCAATTACTAGTGTAATCAAGGAGGTCAGCGTGGAAGAGGGTAAAACAAATAATCCCCAAACCAGCGACAAAGAGAATATTAAAGATGAAAAATCTTATGTAGAGGAGGCTTCTAAGTTTATCGAAGAAACTTCTTTAGACAAAATGCATGAGATTGCTGAAGCTGCAAGACTCAAAAAACTCATGGAACCGCCAAAATGGGTATTTCCAGAAGATCCATAGTCATGAATTTCTAAAACACAATTTACCTCTCTGCACCCCCCACTTCGGGGGATTTTAAATTTTTGATTTAAAACTGAAGTTAAGTTTTACTGACACAATCGCATCCAATCGCAAACCGCAATATTATCATTCAGCGTTTCCACCAGATAAATCTGAGATTATAAAGAATCTGGATCTACACCTAATTCTCGCAGTTTTGCCGCCAAGCGATCGCTTCTTTGTTTTTCCTGTTCCGCACGTTGCATTTCCTGTTCCGCAACTTCTTCTGGTGTGGGAACTAGTTCACCTGCTGCTGTAAAAAAGCGTAATTTTTCCTCATAGACTCCCAAGAATAAATCTAGTTGTTGACTCCACAACCAGCCTTGAGGATTTGAATCAATGGGTTGATAAGTTCCACCAACCAAAATAAATCCAGCAAATTCTAAATTATTCGGATCAAACCAAAAATATTCGGGTGTACGAAAGATATCTTGATAAATCTGTTTTTTTAAACCTTTATCAGTAGCTGCTGTTGAAGTTGAGAGTAGTTCAATAATTAAGTTCGGATATTTCCCGTCTTCTTCCCAAACTACCCAACTTTTACGCGGTTTGCGTTCAGTTCCCTGTACCATGAAAAAATCAGGCCCCCGGAAGTCTTCAGATTTGCGTTGACGGGGACTATAGTAGACGGTGAGATTTCCGGCAGCGAAAAAATCGGTGCGATCGCGCCACCACCAATCTAAGCATTTTAACAGCAGCAGCATTTGCTGCAAATGAAAATATGTTTCCAAAGGCGGTTCATCACTGTCTAAATCACCAGGAGGAAATATAATAGCATCTTCTGGTATTTCTAATTCTGGGGTTTCTATTTCTTTAGCAACGGACATGGCTGCAAGTGTATAGGTGATATAAGTTTAGGGTAGCAGCTAGCAATGATTGTTGATAAAAGTAAAATATATCTGTCAACTGACGTTTGTGATAATCATTTGCCAAGTATCAATCCTAGTTTTTTCAAGTTTTAGCTCAACTAAGCCATAGTCTTGCTGAAACTTACAAGGTATTTCTTGATGAATAGAAGGTATTAATCCGTCTGGTATTGGTAAATTCAAATTTTCAAATAAAGCCAAAGTTGCTTTAATAAATTTACTAAATGCAAGCTGTTTAGTGATTTCATTATTTAGATTTAATACAATCTTGACTCTCTGAACAATATTCGCAACTTCCGACTCAGCATAATAAGCCAGATTATTTGGCAAACCTAATGAACCTTTACTTCCAATCTCAAGATAAGGAGTAGAACAGTAATAACTTAAACCATCATATGTCCATGAACCTGAATCAAGACCTTGGTTGGCAAGTATATTGCAAACTTTATTGGGTTGAGAAAAAATAGTAAGTTTATTTTTGATTGGAAATAAATTTTTAACAGAAAGTAAGTTTGCATCTATTTCATTTGTCTGAGGCTTCTTTTTTAATACAGGAGTTAAATGTTCTGGAATACCTTGTAATTGAATTTCCACACAACCAAATTCGTAAGCTTCTTCAATTGGACGATTAGCACCAAGCGCTTTATAAAATCCCACAGCAAATGCGATCGCTGCTTTATCTCCAATTGCTTTATTCATACCAACAACGAACTCGATATGGTTAGCAATTGCCTTTGCCTGAGTTTCTGAATAACAAGCATTCAAGACGACACACTTGACTTGTTGACTGACAAGTTCAAATAATGCAGCAAGAGCATCAGCCTGTACAGGCTTAATTTTTCCTAATTCATCTTCAAAACAAAGTTCTCCAGTACTCTTACCATGACCAGAAAAATGTACAATGTGAGGCTCAATATCCAGCAATGCTTGGCTAATATCACCCGGACGTACTGAAGTTCTTTGTTCTAGCCAAAATTTATCTCGATATTTGGAAAGTTGTAATCTTTCTTGAATATCTCGGAATTCCTGTCCTAAGCGTAGTCGCGAAGCATCACTGGGATCAGAGGCTAAAAACAGAATTTTGATTGGATGATCATTGCTCCTCAACATATTCGCACAGAGTTGTTGGTTCAGGTATTGGTAAACCATCTTCGCGTAAACCTTCCAAATGAAAAGCTATAGCTTCTCTCATCTGTTGCTCTACTTCTTCAAGAGTTAAACCTGTCGCTACACATGCAGGTAAATCTGGAACATAGGCAGAATAATTACCATCTGCTCTTTCAATTACAATTGCATAACGCATTAATTTTCTTCCTTAAACATCCAACCCCACTACAGTTAAATGCGGCGGATGCTCAACCATAAATTGATAATATATTTCCTGTTTTCCCTGAGCAGAAATCATCATATCCCATTCCAACATCCCCATTTCGCCTAATTGAATTTGGGGATTACTGCGAGTTAAACGGACTTTTATTTGTTCATTCCGACTGATTGGTAATTGTTCAGTCAATTTTAAATTCACTGGTTGGTTGAGCAAATTGGTAATTATTAACCGATAAGCATAAGAAATTCTGCGGTTACTACCAATTAATTTTTTCTCAACTTGCCGTTCAACTAACTCACGCTCAATTTTCAAGCCTTCGTCAATACCTAAGTTAACTTTAAACTCTTGTCCTGGCGCAATATTTTCCAGCTGAGTACTACCCACAAAAATATTGTCACGGTAAACATTTGCTTTACCAGGTAATAAAGTCGCACCTTCTGAGTTATTTGTTACCTTTGCTTGCAGATAGGCAAAACTCACTAAGCGCGGCATTGCGATGTAATTAAAACTACATGGAAAATCATCATTAAAGATAGTAGTTTTGTGGGGTGTGCCATCACTAGGTATATTCCCGCTACTACTGAGTTTAAAAGTAACTACACTCCCTTCTCTAGATACTTCTGCTACCACAGTTTCAGCTACTATGTCTGCTTGTACTTCTGCACTTGCTGGTGCGGGAGTTGGCATTGCAGTATCTGCTTCCCCAGCACCTATTTGACTCCTAGCACGCATCGGTGCTGTTGTCATTACGTAAGTTTGTGGCATAAGACGAGGTGTGTCAATATACCAAGGTTGTAGTTTGGGTGGAAGTGTACCTAGTCCTGGTTTAGCAGTAGAAAGAGTCAGAGCTACACTCACCCAATCTTCACCTGTGCTTTGTGTTACTTCTGCTAGATAACCGAGATTGACAACATTGTTGTTACTGCTTACCCGTAAATCATACAAAGGAGTCCAACTCGCACGACTCACTAGGTAAGATACTTCGAGTTCAAATTCGCCTGCACCCGCAGGTTCTACACCTACACTCAAGCTTAAACTTTCCTTGGGATGGGGTGTTTGAATAGTTTGTAACTGCTGGCGGAGTGTTTGTAATTGCTTGTCTAATTCTTTTTGACGAGCTTTGCACTCAGTTGTGGCGATCGCATACTCACTATATTGACTTCCGATAAAATTGAGAAAATCCAATGTCTCGCTCAGATTAAGATTTTTCCGCGCGAGACTAATCGAAAATTGTTCTTCTGTTTTCTGGCGTAAACCTTGGATAAAACTAGACTGTAACGCCAAAGCATCAACTTGTGCTTGCAGATGCTGCCACTCTAATTCTAATTGTTGAATTTGCTGAGTCAGGTGAGCAACTTTTGCTGCTACTGGTTCAGTAGAAAACATGCGATCGCATTTTACTTCCAGCAACCGCACTGCGACTTTTCCCTTACCACTAACCCTAACAGACTCTGTTTCGACAATCTCCGGCAGTGGAGTAATTACCAATTCTTTTTCTTCCCCTGTTAAGGAGACTATACCTCTTCTTGTTACCAAAGCTTTGTCAGAGTACACCGTCACTGCCACAATCTGACTTGCAACGATTTTTCGCACAGATGGTATTTCTGGGTTCTCCACTGCCAGTTTCCCCCTATGTTTTTATATAGACGCGCTGGTTCATTTTGCAGTTTTACAGGTCTAGCCGTCAACTGATTTTGGATTTTGGATTTTGGATTGATCCTACAGATAAATCTGCTTGCTCTGGAATTTTGGATTTTGAATTTTGGATAGATTCCACAGATAAATTTAGAGACTTCTACCATGGAAGCAAAGGAAGCAAAGCACGGAGCTAAAGCCTCCGTGCCTAGTATTTGCTTAGAATCTTTGTTACTTCAGTGTGACAGAAATTCAAAGTTGAGACATTACATCTTTAGCTGCTTCTAGGGTTCTGTCAATATCTTCTTCTGTGTGAGCAAAAGAAGTAAAGCCAGCTTCAAATTGTGATGGTGCCAAGTAAATACCATGTTCTAACATGCCGCGATGGAAGCGAGCAAATTTAGCCAAATCTGATTTTTTGGCATCTTCGTAGTTATGAACAGGGCCAGCAGTAAAGAACAGACCAAACATAGCACTAATGGAACCGCCGCAAGCTGGATGACCAGTTTCTTGGGCAATTTGCAACAAACCATTTGCCAGTTTCTTGGTAATCTGATCTAAGTACTCGTAAGTACCAGCTTTTTGTAGTAATTCTAGGGTCTTAATACCAGCAGTCATGGCTAGGGGATTACCAGATAGAGTCCCCGCCTGATACATAGGGCCAGCAGGGGCGACCATTGACATGATATCCCGACGACCACCATAGGCTCCGACGGGTAAACCACCACCAATTACTTTACCCAAAGTTGTGAGGTCGGGAGTAATACCAAACTTCTCTTGAGCGCCACCATAAGCGATGCGGAAGCCTGTCATGACTTCGTCAAATACCAATAAAGCACCGTGTTCTTGGGTAAGTTCCCGTAATCCTTCTAAGAATCCAGTATCGGGAGGAATAAACCCAGCATTACCCACCACTGGTTCCAAAATGACTCCAGCAATTTGGTCGCGGTTTTCTTCAAATAAAGCTTTCACAGCTTCCAAATCATTGAAAGGCGCAGTTAGGGTACTACTAGTCACCGATTTGGGAACACCTGGAGAATCTGGTAAACCCAGGGTAGCCACACCTGAACCTGCTTTCACCAGAAACATATCAGCATGGCCGTGGTAGCAGCCTTCAAACTTGATGATTTTTTCACGTCCAGTGAAAGCCCGCATTAATCGCAACACTGCCATACAGGCTTCGGTGCCAGAGTTAACAAATCTTACCATTTCAATGCTAGGAACAGCATCAATGACCATTTCTGCCAAGACGTTTTCTAGCACGCAAGGCGCACCGAAACTAGTACCTTTTTCCAAAGCTTCATGCAGCGCTGTAATTACTTCTGGGTGAGCATGACCACAAATAGCTGGGCCCCAAGTACCGACATAATCGATGTATTGATTGCCATCGACATCCCAAATGTATGCGCCTTTAACATGGTCAAATACAATTGGTTGTCCTCCCACAGATTTGAAGGCGCGAACAGGGGAATTTACCCCTCCTGGCATCAGGTTTTGAGCAGCTGCGAATATTTCTTGTGATTTTGTTGTTTTAATTGTTGTATTTACCAAGGTTCTCTCCTCAACAGTGGGAAATAATTAAAGCTCTATCTTGGGATAGGGGTGAAGTTTTCTCAGAACTTCTATCGTATAAAATTACCTGAACCAAGAAAATAACAATATGTTATACAAGTCCAATCAAGACTTGCCTGTAGAGATTCGCACTCGCTTATCCGAGGCATACCAAGATGTTTACCGAGCAGCTTATAATTCGGCAATTCATTGGTATGGTGAAGCTACAAAGGCTCATCAAGTCGCTTTAAGTGCTGTTAAAATGCAATCTGCTATGCATAAAAGTTATGTTATCTAACGTCTGGATAGAAAAAATCTTCAGACAAAAAGTGCCAGTTGCCCTCTTTAGAATGGTATCGTGAACCCATGAATCATTCTCGCTTTTTTTGAAGCACCTGGTATGTTTTTTTCTGCGAGCAATTCTCAACACCAAGTCATCCCTGTTGATCAAATTCGCTACGACGATCACGGCCTTGTCCCGGCTATTGTCCAAGACTATCTCGATGGTACTGTTTTGATGATGGCGTGGATGAATCGGGAGTCCCTACAGAAAACTTTAGAAACAAGAGAAACTTGGTTTTGGAGTCGTTCCCGTGAGGAGTTATGGCACAAGGGAGAGACTTCTGGCCACATTCAGAAAGTACAAAGTCTTCGTTACGACTGTGATAGTGATGCATTACTTATTGGAGTTGAGCAGGTAGGAGATATTGCCTGCCATACTGGCGAGCGCAGTTGTTTTCATCAGGTAGAAGGAAATATCACTCCACCACCTGCTGATACTTTATCACAAGTATTTGCTGTGATTTGTGATCGCCGTGATCAACCCCAGGAAAGTTCATACACTTGTAAATTATTGGCTGGTGGTGATAACAAGATTTTGAAAAAAATTGGCGAGGAAAGCGCAGAGGTCGTCATGGCGTTTAAGGATGATGATCACGATGCGATCGCATCAGAGGTTGCAGATTTGTTTTACCATACTCTTGTCGCTCTTGCTCACCATCAAGTTGACTTGAAATCAGTGTATCGCAAGTTACAGGAACGTCGGCGCTAATTTCTCTGTATTTATACGGCTATAAACGCTTCGCTGATTTAAAAATAAATTTTGAACTTTGAACGTGTAGGGCTGTAAGGGTAGTAAAAATCCTTATAGCTTAATTGTGCTGATTAACGATTACTAAAAGCTAATCAATGAAATAAAGTAATCTAATCTTTTTGTAATTCTTATTATTCTCGAAAATTTTCCTCACTGATTCCACAGAGTTTCCACAGGCTATTTCCTAGTTTTCCACAGATGCTCTACGATGATATCGGCTTTTGACCCTTGAGGTGGGGATTGTTTGTTCACAACTGTCAGAGATATTTAAGACTGAGTTTAAGTTAAGAAATGTTACAAAAAAGGCTTGTAAGCCCTATACTTTCGTAAGTATGTATTTTTCATAAACTGGTTCTTAATATTTCGCAGCATTGACAACCCCACCCCCTTTTGACGCAAAATGATGCGGCTTACCTTTTTAGTCTGCTCTGATGTCTGTGTGAAATGATGATTGACCGTGCCAATTTTAGATTTCGGATCTTGGATTTTTTGATTAGTCAATCTAAAATCGCAAATCTAAAGTCCAAAATTGATTGACCTTACTACAGAATTGTTGGCAGGCAAAGAAAGGGACTACACACTCTCATCCTGTGGCTATAACTCAAAGCAAGATTTCCTAGTCAATGGACACCGCCAAGGAGAAAAACCTCATGAATACAACTGTTAGTATGTTTACAGAAATTCCTGAAACACTACACGAATCTCTCAAAACCTATTTAGAAAAGCATCCCGATTGGGATCAAAACCGGGTCTTAACGGCGGCGCTGTCATTATTTTTACTCCAAAATGGAGATAGCGATCGCCGTGCTGCTCGTGTATACTTGGAAACCTTATTTCATCACAGCTAAATACCATTACTGTGTACTAAATTATGCCTAAAAGCTAATTTAGTAGACATATTGCTCATGGGTGTTTCGATTAGTAGTGCAATTAAGGGGACTATGCACTTTAGCATCACATTTAACACTTACTATCCTAAGTAACCAAATTTTTGTGAACATGAAGCGGCCATTGGTTTAGGATAAGCATCAAAATCAAAAAATCAAGCAAAATTGCTATGACATTTCGAGTAGTTGCTCTAGGTCGCGCAACTACTGAACATTAAAACCGAGATTAAGCAAAACTAATCTTAGCGAACTCTTTGATTACAGCTTTGTAAATATCAGTAAATTCAAGTGCTGATCACAAAAATATCGTCTACTGTACTTGGATATAGCTATCTACCGGAAGTTTAAATAAATTAAAGTATCGAGCGGCGCAAGCCGCTCAAAATTTTTATTTGTCTTTGTCATTAGTCATTTGTAACAAATAGTAAATATTAATCAATGACCAATAACCAATTTCTTGTACAGACGCGATGTTCCTCGCGTCTCTACTAATGACCATTGACTACTGTGGTTTGTCTGGCTGCTGAGATTGAGGAGGACATTCAAATTTGTAGCCAACACCACGTACGGTCTGAATTAATGCTGGCTGGCTAGCATCAACTTCTATTTTCTTGCGAATTTGACCTATGTGTACATCCACAACTCGTTGGTCGCCGACGTATTCATAATCCCAAACTTCTTGGATTAGTTCAGCTCTTCGCCAAACTCGACCTGGATGACTAGCTAAAAAATGCAACAAGTCAAATTCCAAGGCGGTTAAGGGTACTGGTTCATGATTGAGTGTTACCTCTCGCCGTACCGGATCGATCATCAACTTTTCAAAGATTAGACGTTTCTGTTCTGCTGTGGTTACAACCCGTTGACGCCGCAAAATAGCTGCTACTCTGACTTCAAGTTCTCCCAAACCAAATGGTTTGGTGAGATAGTCATCAGCACCTTTGGAAAAGCCGCGAATCTTGTCAGCTTCATCTGCACGGCTGGTTAACATCAGAACAAAAACGCCATTGCGGCTTTGCATTTCTTGACAAAGGTTGAAGCCGATCACATCTGGTAAATTAACATCCAAAATGACCAAATCTGGATTAAATTGCTCAAACAGAGCTAGAGCAGTCTTACCATCTTCAGCAGCCTCCACCTGATAGTTCTGCTTCATCAAAAAGCGTTGGATTAAATTCCGTACCGCAGGGTCGTCATCAACTACAAGAATCTTGGCGGGAGCCATGACCATCACTTTACACAAAAATTTATTAGGATAAACATACAGGTTGCGTTAAAAACGCGTTTCCTGCTGAGGACAAAATAAAATCTACAAGGCTAAGGCACAAATTTCCTGAATGATCCAGATATTAGTTTAATCAGGATTTTCGACTACTAGAGTGCGAATTTTAAATTATCATGCCACCCTGAACTGTTTTAGGCTAATAGTTGTTAACCTTGGTTGTTACAAGTAGATGCTCTTACGTTAGCCGCAACATTAAGTAACCTAAGATACTTTTATATCCTTGTTACTTAGTAATTTCAACGCTAATAATTTTAAATCTATATGCGGCTTTATGGTCAAAGGGAATGCAAGGCTTCCTAATTAAAACTTAATCAAGGTACAGTCAACAACCAAATTGGAAAAGGAAAAGGTATTTTTTTCATAAAATAAAGGTCTGTAGGTATTTTTAACTCAAATTCTAGAGTAGAGCTAGAATTTGTGAACGACATGAGGGGATACACGGAGTTATAACAATATGTTAAAGTGTCTATAGTTAAAAGTACCAGGTCGATTCTGCCTACACGTGCTACGATTCAGGTATGATATATAATAAATCGACCGAAACAACGGTTTCGACCGAAATAAAATCTCAAGTTATTTTTTTGTAAATAAAGATTGCTGCCGAGTAAGGCTAAACCAAACAAACTCACCATGAGCGAGCAAAGTCCCTACGAAAAACTTGGGGTATCTGAAGAAGCTAGCTTCGATGAAATTCAAGATGTTCGTAATCGCCTCTTGCAGCAACATAGCGGCGACAGCAAGCGTCTAGAAATAATCGAAACAGCTTACGATGCGATTTTGATGGATCGCTTGCGGATGCGCCAAGAAGGAAAGATTAAAGTACCAGAACGCATCCGATTTCCAGAACGCCTTGTCCAAGCACCTCCTAAAGAAACTCCCACGCCTCGTGAAAAGTCGCCTGTATGGGTGCAAAAGTTTCTGGATAAACCAACACCAGCAGATGTGATTTTACCTGGTGCTTGGTATTTGGGTTTAAGTGCCATAAGTGTGTTTTACCCAGGTGGAGGCGATCAAGTTTTACAGATGGCGTTAGTGGTTGGCGTAGGTATTAGTATTTACTTCATCAATCGTAAAGAAGGTAAATTTGGTCGAGCAGTTTTATTTATTTTAATTGGTCTAATTACTGGTTTGATAGCTGGAGGAATAGTTGCTAATTTGGTATTGCCACAAATACAACAGTTTCTTAATTTGACACCAAATCAGTTTTCAACGGTGGTAACTTTTGTCTTATTGTGGTTGATTAGTAGTTTCCTTAAGTAATAACCCGAAAAAGAGAAAAGGAAAAAGGAGAATGGTCAAATGATGATCACAAAACTCCTTTAACCTTTAACACAGAACCAATTAACTACCAATTACCTAGTTCCTGTTGGTTGTAAAGCTTGCTCTAAAACTAAATCAACAGCTGCACTGAAGTTCTTAACAATGAAATCTGGCTGATAAAATTCCAGTTGGGTGCGATCGCGGATACCACTCTCTACAGCAATTGCCTTGATACCATGCTTTTTAGCAGCAGTAATATCAGCTTCTGTATCTCCTACCATCCATGTATCTGTAGCGGCTGGCAGTTCTTTTAGTGCTCGTGCCATTAATAAAGGTTTATCATCAATGTCACGGGTTTTTACATAGTCATTACTCAGACAATAACAGCGATTCTCTGGGAAAAATTTACTTAAATTATACTGTTGGAAAGCATAATCTAGCTCTCTGACTCGGCGCATAGTCATAACCGCTAAATCAACGCCAGCTTCTTGAAGTTTTAACAAAGTATCCACAGCACCAACTGCTAGGCGATCATACTGAAAATAAGGTTCTGTATGTACCGTATTTCGCCGCAGTTTGGAAAACTCTTGTGCTTGTAATTCATCTAAACCAGAAGCCATAGCGATTTGGGTTTCGCTAATGCGCGATCGCTTCATTTGCCAAAATTCTGCTTTTGAAAGTTCTTTTACTTGTTGAGACGGACGGTGGATCTCCTGTAAACAGAACTGATACACACGGTAGTATCGTTCTGAAACATCCATAATTGGGCCGTCAAAGTCTGTAATAAGTCTTAACATTTTGTTAAAAAAATAATACTTAAATTTACTCTTACACTAGCCCAGATTTAACCGTGTTTGAGTTTTAAATATTTTATGAATGAGTTTTGGATTACTAATCAGATGTAGATTTGCGAGCAACTTGTGAAGCTACAGACTAAATACAAAGCCGTTACCGTAGTTAGTATTGAGTACTTTCTTGCGGCAACACAGAAAGATGAATAAAATAGAAAAAAGGCAATTGGAGATATAGTATGCCTAGTGTTTATTTAAAAGGCGGAGAAACTGTAGAGGTCAGTCTAGAAGACTTAGAAGATTACCTATACGAAAATCAGAAGCACATTGAGACTCGCCGCAAAAAACTGCGTAGACCTCTTACAGATAGTGTTGTAACTTTTACTAGCAGTAAATAATTACTGTTACATCAGGCAAATATTCTGCTTCAAACTCTCCATTTGCTAATTGGTCTTTAGTTTTAGCAAAATAAGCATTACAACTGACAAAAATTCTGTATTCCGTCATTGGTTCGTCATTTGGTGATGGAATGTATTCTTTTTCTGATCCTAACTCTGCATAGACATAAAGACCACGCTTACCTCTCAGATATCCGTAGACGCAGCCATCAGTACAAGCTGCTTCAAATTCCTCACGTATGGCTTTGATTCTAATCGCCATCTGTCTGTCCTCAGAAACGACTAGAGGAGCAACAAATGGCTTCTACAAAAGCCTTTACTGTATTTAAATAGTGTAGAGTTTCCAAGGAGTTTAGCCTTGGACTATAATAGTATTGGGTCATTTTAGGGGTCTTGTATCAAACATAGCCCCGATTCCGGTTTCTTGCTTCTATAAAGGATTAATAACCCATAAAGATACTTGATACCAAAGTAAAATCACCGACTACTACCCTCTACTGTCTACTCCCTAACAAACACCTCGTTTCATTTGTTCTCGTTCTATGGCTTCAAATAAAGCTTGAAAATTACCTTCACCGAAACCTTGAGCTTGGTGACGACGTTCTATAAATTCAAAGAAAAAAGTTGGCTGTTCAAAGATAGGCTGAGTGAAAATTTGTAGGAGTAAAGCATGGGGAGTCTGTGGGTTCCAGTCCACCAAAATTTCTTGTTGAGCGATCGCTTCTAATTCCTCATCAGTCAGGGGAAGTTCTGGACGTTGTTTGAGCTGGGAATAATAAGTTTGGGGAACTGAGAGCAAAGATAAACCACAAGCACGAAATTGAGCGATCGCACTCACAATATTCACAGTACGTAAAGCAATATGTTGAATTCCTGGCCCTTGATTGACATTTAGAAATTCTTGAATTTGGGAATTAGCTGAAGTTGGTTCGTTAATGGGTAATTGTACATTGCCGCAACGAGAAACCATCACTTGGCTAGACAAAGACGAGCGATCGGTTTGAATTTTAAATGTCTGCTGGGGTTGAAAATCAAGAATTTTTTCATACCACGTTACTGCACGCTCTAGATCACCCATTGCGACATTGAGGACAACATGATCTATGGCGGTGATTGAAGGGGAGGTGGGGAAGTGGGGACGCGGGGACGCGGAGAATAATTTTTCGCTATTCTCTGCGTCTTGCGAAACTGCATTAGTTAAAGAACCTCTTTCGATCAACGTATGTGTCACAGAACCCCAAGCAGCTATTTTGCTCCACTTAATGTATCTGTCTTCTTGTTGATGATGTTGGATGGGTTGTAAAACTTTAGCACCGTATGCTTGAGCGCGGGCGATCGCTGCTTCTACATCTTCAATGGCAAAAGCAATATCTGCTACACCGGGAGGATGTTGACAGAGAAAATCTGCCACTGGACTGATAGGTAATAGTGGTGAAGATAACAAAAAGCAAACAGAACCACTTTTCACTGCTTCTGTACAGGTGTGAAAACTACTCTCGTTGTCTATATGTATAAAGGGGGTTAAGAGTGTCGAACTTTCAACGGTTTGAAAACCAAGATGACTGACAAACCAATCACGCCAAGCTTTGGCATCTTCCACATAAAAGTGAACCCAATTAATTTTCATAAGGTAAGGGAATCCAGCACGACAGCCTATCTGTCTCGTTATTTTGCCTTTTTTGCTGAATTTTCAGGTCATTCCTAAGCAAGATAATTTGTCATTTGTCATTTGTCATTAGTAGAAACGTGATTCTACTCTTACCTTGAAGCCGCTCTTACCGCATTTGGCTTGGGAAAAAGAGGGGAGGCTTAAAGCCCCCTGATTAATCTGTGGGCCAATTGGATCTCTAATAGAAGCCTCCCCTCTTTTTCTTTTATTCGCCTCGTTACGAGCGTCTACGCGTCTGTACAATAGTCATTGGGCATAATTTTTAATTTTCAATTGATTAAGTCTCCCGACTCCACTAAATCTCAGTACCGATCGCCAACCGCACTCCCCAAAAAATAATTAAAGCTGCAATAGCTAGCCAGTCAAGTCTTTTGAGGCGTAGATCGTGCCATTGGACTCGATGTTCATTGGGACTGGTAAAACCTCTTACCATCATTGCATTTGCCATTTGTTCTGCTCTTAGTAGTAAATTTTCCAAAAGCCTCTCTGCTACTAACATCCAAACTTTGATGGCTCCTTTGAATCCCAATTTTTTCCAATTTATTGCTCTTGTCATGACAGAGCGAACTAAATTCTGTATTTCTTCTAAAACCAAAGGTATAAATCGTAACGATAAAGTCAACATTAATGTGATTTCAGTTACAGGTATATTAAACCTTTGTAGCGGTTGCATTAAGTTTTCGAGAGCGGCTGTGATTTCTTCTGGTGCGGTTGTTAGTAGATATAAATTAGTACTATAAATAACAGTAAATAATATTGTACTTAAGCTAATTGCTAAATCTAAAGAACGACGAGTTACTTTGATTGCGCCTTTTTCAAATAGTACGTAACTATATTTTTGTTGCTTTTGAGTGGGTAAAGTTTTATTGGTTGGAGTTGGAGTTGTAGTTGGAGCTTGAGTAACAGAAGTAGTAGGATTTGGTTGCTCAGTTAAAATTAAATCGTTAGTTGGTAGGCGTGGTTGATAGCTGATACCCAAACCATCAGGACTAATAGCAGCAATCACTAACACAAAAAAGCATAGCATTAACAACCAACCCATCTGCTGCTGCCAAACTCGCTTGGGAATTCTGGCAATTAAGGTAGCAAGAATCAACAATGCTACCAGTAACAACCGCCAAAAGTTGTTAGCAAAAATGTAGGTTGTAAGAAAACTCATCAACCAGATAAACTTGACACGTGGGTCAAGTTTATGTAACCAAGTTTGCGGTTGTTCTAGATAAAGACCTATTGGTAGCGATCGCAGTAAATCCATATTTCAATTTTAGATTTTAGATTTTAGATTTTGGATTATTGAACTACTTGTAAGTTCCAAGATTTATGATTTTAGACAGGTTTACCCAATCTAAAATCCAAAATCCAAAATTACTAGACGCGGACTGCTCTATTATTACTAGCATTTTCCACATCTCTAGCTTTTTTACTCCGCCAGAACAATCGGATCGGAGTACCCTTAAATCCTAATTGCTGTCGGAATTGTCGTTCGATATAGCGACGGTAGTTATCATTAAAACGTTTAGCATCATTGACAAACAATGCTATTGTAGGCGGCTGAGTGCTAACTTGTGTACCGTAATAAATTTTACCCTGTTTACCACTGCGGCTGACTGATGGTGAATGCCAGCGAACTGCTTCCTCTAGAACTTCGTTGATTACCGACGTGCTGACGCGGCGTTTGTGTTCCTCGGCTGCTTGATTTACCAATTCCAAAATTTTCTCTACTCTTTGTCCAGTCAAAGCACTGACAAAAATAGTTTCTGACCACTCAGTAAAATGCAGCCTTTCTTGCAAATGTTTTTCGTAATCGTAGATCGTGTAAGAGTCTTTGTCTACCGCGTCCCACTTATTGACCACAAGAACACAAGCTCGCCCTTCTTCGATTATCCGTCCGGCTAACTTTTGGTCTTGTTCAGTGACACCATCAATAGCATCAATTACCAATAAAACTACATCGGCGCGACGAATTGCTTTAAAAGCGCGGTTAATGCTAAAAAATTCAGGCCCGTATTCTACGTTTTTCTTTTTGCGAATTCCTGCTGTGTCGATCAAAAGATAGGTTTTGCCATCACGTTCAATTTTAGTATCAATTGCATCGCGGGTAGTACCGGAAATTGGGCTAACAATTGCTCTCTGTTCACCAACAAAAGCATTCAATAAGCTTGATTTTCCGACATTGGGGCGTCCGACAATTGCGATCTTGATTTCATCAATGTCTGGAATATCTTGTGCAGGTTGTAAATATGTTACCAATTCGTCTAGTAAATCTCCCGTACCACTACCATGAATAGCAGAAACAGGGAAAGGTTCACCTAATCCTAAATTCCAAAATTCGGCAGCTTGGATTAAACCTTGTTCTGGAGATTCACATTTATTTACAGCCAACAGGACGGGTACGGGTTGTTGTCGTAACCATGTAGCGATTTCTTCGTCGGCTGCTGTCGGCCCAGTCAGACCGTCAACTACAAAAATAGCCGCACTGGCTTCTGCAAGCGCAGCCATAGCCTGTTGGCGAATTAATGGCAAAAATTCGGTGTCATCATTAAAGACTAAACCACCAGTATCGACAACCATAAATTCGCGATCACGCCAAAAAGCAGGCAAGTATGTGCGATCGCGCGTTACTCCTGGTTGATCATAAACAATAGCAGATTGCTCCCCTGCCAAACGATTGACAAAAGTCGATTTACCCACATTTGGGCGACCAATAATAGCTACGATAGGAAGTTTCATAATCTCGATGCAGAATCCTGCAAATCTTTATTGTAGCGATTAGAGCTGTTCTTTTTATCTGTTTACCATTTAATTAGTAGCAATCTCATTCAATATTCCTTTCTAATTTCAGTTTTGTAAATCCTCTTAGCTTTCCTTGCTCAGAATTTAGTTCAGCTAAGAATCTTCAATTAGAATTCACAAAGTGAGCAAGAGTCTATAAACAATAAACGATATTTTTGATAATTCAATGCCAGTCGCCAAAAAAGTTTTTCGTGTTAATGACCTGAATGTGCAAATTTATAACTGTGAAGCTGAATTAGCCGAGAGTGTAGCAGAAATTGCCCGGAATTATTTACAGGAAGTTTTACAAAAAAATGGTCATGCTGCTGTATTGCTAGCCACAGGTAATTCTCAGATAAAATTTCTCAGTGCATTGATAGCATTGGGTGGTATAGATTGGTCACAGGTTACTTGTTTCCATTTAGATGAGTACTTAGGAATTTCTGCTGATCATCCTGCTAGTTTCCGCCGCTATTTACGGGAACGTTTTCATAAACGAGTCAATCTGAAAGAATTTCACTATATCGAGGGCGATGCTTTAGAACCTTTATTAGAATGCGATCGCTACAGTAAATTATTGCAAGCACAACCAATTGATTTATGTTGTTTGGGTGTGGGAGAAAACGGACATATTGCTTTCAACGATCCATCTGTGGCTAATTTCCAAGATGCTTACAGTGTTAAATTAGTGAAATTAGATCAAGCGAATCACGAACAGCAAGTCAAGCAAGGTCATTTTCCGAGTTTAGAAGCCGTACCAAAATATGCTTTTACTGTTACGATTCCCACAATTTGTTCTGCAAACACAATTCTCTGTCTTGCACCAGGACTACACAAAGCTAAAATAGCGCAACAGATGCTACAAGAAAATATTAGTAAAGATTGTCCTGCTTCTATTCTTCGCAAATATTCTCAAGCAACATTGTTTTTGGATCAAGATTCTGCTTCAACCCTTTCAAGGTGTAAATCTGGAAAATGAAAATTTCTTAGTGTCTACCGCTTCCCGTAAGGGTAGACACTAAGACCAAATATTTTCTATCCACCTTAAAAGGGCTAGGTTATACCGATTCAAAAAATGTTTGCGACACATTCAGAATGTGAGACGCGATCATCAGAATATGAGACGCGATTTATCGCGTCTCTACAGAATTCATCTGTCGCATTCTTTTTCAAATTGGTATTAATTCAACTTTTGCAAGAAGTATAATTTAAAATCGACTAGGATCGTCATCCAGTGCTAACAAGAAGTTAATTAAGTCAGTTTGCTTGTTGCGATCCACGTAGAATTTATGACCAGTACCATCAAGATTACTCCTTACCAAAGCAGGATTAGCTTTGTTTGTGGCTATAACTTGGGTGCGAAGTTCCTCATCTAGCAAGGCGCGTAAGCTACTAGCAGGATCGGCGGGAATACTTTGACTGAGAGTACCAGTCAATCCCAAGCCAGTTGGGTCAACTATATTAAAGCTACCACCCTGATTAACTTGTAAACTTCCTGCTCGTACTGCTGCACCACCATCATGCAAATATGGTGCGCTCAAGTAAAGGCCCCTTAGAGAAGTAGTTTTATAACCTCCCTCTGGCAATATACCTGTAGGTAAAGTTGTAGAGTTAACAGAAATGCCTTCTGTTGGTACATCCAGCACTGTAGCATCCGCAGGTACAGGGACAGGTGTATCAAAGCTGTATATTTTTGGTGGCACTAAAAAATTATTGAGCTTGAGGCGAGACTTACCACGTTCTGGGTTAGTACCAATTTCACTCACTGGATGAATTTTGTTGTCAGTAAAGAAAGGTGGAATATGACAAGTTGCACATCCGGTTTCCTGAAAAATTTTTGCCCCCCGCACGACAGAACCGTTTCTGAGTGCTTGCCAATTTTCGCGAGTGCGGTTAGCGGGTGGTACTAAGTTATTTTGGAATACTGACATGGCATTGTTAGCAAATAAGAACTTACCACTGGCGATATCATCTGACTTGTCAGTGTTGGGGCTAAAAACCAAACCGTTGTATGTAAATAAACTAGGGTTCAAATCTGGATAAGTACCTGTTCCAGGTGCAGGAATTTGGTCTTCTAATTCTGCTTTGGTAACATCTGGTGCAACCTGACGCAGCCACTCCGAAGGTTTAACTGGTTTTCCCAATGGTAAACGCAGACGTGGATCAGCAGCATTTTGGAGAAATGTCCCAATGTAGACTTCTGAGTCTATACCAAGAGTTTTTTGACTTAGTTGAGCAGCTGCTAACAGGTTAATTTCTGAAGAGTGGACTGCATTATTAATAGCGCTGAGTCCAGCAAACGGCCCAACAGCAAACTGTCCATCAGCTAAATAAGGATGTGTCTGAAAAGTAAAGACACTGGGAATTTGAGTAGTATTATCAATGCCATCCGGTGAACTCTCAAAATGACCAAAAGGCACATCTAACACAGCATCATCGAAGGCTTGCTCCAATTTATCAGGGTCGGGCAGTTTGACTAATTTACCTTGACTATCAATAATTGTCTTGCCTTTGCCTTGGTACTGTGGATCTGAGGGATTAAAATTTAATCTGGCAAATCCAGCGGCTGAATTTGGTGCTAAGGCAACTAGTAAGGGAATCGCAAGTTCACCATTAGGTATCCCTGCTAGGCGTTTACCTTGGCCAGAAACAACTGCGTGACAGACTGCACAGCTAATATCGCCGTTTTGTTTGATTCCCAAAGGAAAAAGCGTTCCTCTTTCCACTTTAAAACCTGTGTTCAGCACAGTTCCTTTGGGAAATGTCCGACTACCCAGTGTGATATCTTTTTGCAGGGTTATTTGTAAGTTATTGGTTGATTGTCCACGTAATTGTGCGATCGCTGTAGTTAATTCTGGCAAGATGCGAAATAAGCCTTGTCTAAAACCAAACACATCCTGCAAACCGAAGTTATCGCCTATTTTCCGGTTAAAAAATATATCTTCGCCTTTGTTAATTAATTCTTGTGTAATTTCGACTGCTCCTATTTTTTGATAGGAAATTGGGTCACTCGGATCAAGTTGATTTTCTTGTACCAATTTTGCCGCATCTTCAGGACTAAGGAGTTTACCGAAGTAGTCGTAATAGCCAAGCGGTTGAGTGGGTGCAGGCTGTAAAAGACTAATGTTTGCTAGGCTTGGCTGACCTGCCATCAACCAATTAGATAGCAAAATACCAGAAAAACTAATGATAAAAACGAATACTAAAAAGAAAATTCTAGCCTTGAATGCAAAAAATCCCCTAAATCCACTTTGTTTAGGGACTGTTTTTTTATTTTTCATAGCTATGTGCTTTTGATTTATGTAGTTAGGTAAAGCGTGCAAACACGTATATGCACACAAACCAAAGTTTTTGATGACGGATTATTATACTTTTACAATTCAGTATTTACTGAACAATAAACAAATTTTGCAACTCAAATTAATATTATGAAAATACTTGAAATCTTCAATGCGATGTTTACTGTATAAACTATGTAGAGACGTATCATAGTCAGCTAAACCAAAATTCTCAAGATAGTTAAAAATTAAACTTATATAAATTTTTTATGTATATTTTTAACCTATTCTTTACCTCTATTGAGCGTGACTAACTATATTCTGAATAACGGCAAAAACTCTTAATTTTTATACAAATTATGGATCTCAAAGATAAGGTTGTGATCGTGACTGGGGCTAGCAGTGGTATCGGTACAGCCATTGCTCATAATTTAGATGAGGTTGGAATGAAACTGGTTTTAACAGGGCGATCGCAACAAAAGCTTTCCGAACTTGCCAATCAACTGAAAAATGCCACCATTGTTCCAGGTGAAATTACTGAGCCTACTTTACCACAACATCTTCTTGATACTGCGCTGGCAGAGTTTGGGTCTTTAGATGTCATCATTAACAATGCAGGTGTGATGCACATGATGTCGATTGAAGAAGCCGACATCGAAGCGTTGTGTAACATGATCCGCGTCAATTATGAGGCGGTGGTGAGAATGTGTTATACAGTCTTGCCTTATTTTAAAAAGCAAAAAAGCGGCTTTATCATCAATATGTCGAGTATATCGGGACTAAAAACTACACCGATGATCGGTGTCTATGATGGTACTAAACATGCTGTGGAAGCTTTTACAGATTCTTTACGGATGGAATTAGCTGGTTCTGGTGTTGGGATTGCGACTATAGAACCTGGTGCAGTCGCAACAAATCTTTATGATTCTTGGCGTGAAAGTGGTAAGCAAGGCTACGACGAATTAGTCTCACAGCCACTACAAGCTGATGATGTTGCCCGTTGTGTACGTTTTATTTTAGAACAACCTGCTTCTGTAATTGTGCCTCGCCTGTTGGTAGTTCCAGCCGCATCGCCTGGGGTGAACGAAAAAAGGTGTGGGAGAATAGTTAGCGGACAAATTACGCTAACATAGCTGAGATGCCATAAAACCAAACTTCCCATGAACAACCTCCAATCAATTCTGTCTCACATCAATGACACGCTCCAGGACTTACCAGATTTTCAACACTTAGAAGGATTTGTGAGCGAATTTTACAGTATTTGGCTAAAATTGGGAAACTTTGTGCAACAAAGACTGTTACAGTCCTTAATTGAAGAGAAAGAAGCCGAATACGACCATCCTAGAACTAAACGCGAAAAAAGATATTACACTCCATTAGGTGAAATGGTTGTTGTACGTAGAGCTTATGAGACAACAGATGGTATTAAAGTCAAAGTTGATGAAGAGTTAGGACTACCAAAAGATAAATGGCTACCAATGGTATTAGAATTAGCCTGTGCCTTGGGAGTTAGTAGTGAATTTCCGCTCTTCTCACTGTTTGTTTCAAAAATGGACAAGACTAGATTTGACACAAAAAACCTTAGCTAATCAAGTAGAAAAGACAGGAAATCAACTACAAACACAAGAGTTTCAGGTTCGATGTGAGCAAGACACTTCTTCACAGTTTGAAATTCCCAATCAAGAGCAGGAACCACCAGATTTATTATATGTGGGAGTTGATGGAGTCATGACTCCCTTGAATCAAAAACAAGGATATAAAGAAGCAAAAGTTGGTGTAATTTTCTGGAGTAAAGACCATGAAAAAGTTGGTAAAAAAAGAGGTGTTATACGTCAAAGGGAATATGTAGCTACTTTAAAATCTCGACCAGAATTTAGTCAGAGAGTATCCCAGTTATATAATCAAGTAGCAGGTACAAAACCCACAAAAACCGTAGTGATTGGTGATGGCGCACATTGGATTTGGTCGATGGCATCAGAACAATTTCCAGGTTCGGTGGAAATTCTCGACTTTTTTCATCTCTCGGAATATGTGTGGGCAGTAGCGAAAGCAGCGTATCCAAATAACGAAGACTATCAATTGGATTGGGTAAAAACTCAACAACAATTACTAAAAAAATCACAATGGAATACAGTAATTGAAAATTGTCATCAATTCCCCAAAAAGAAGAAAGATTTAAAGGGAGCTATTACCGATTTAGAGCGGTATTTAACTAATAATCAGAGTCGGATTGATTATCACTCTTATTTAAAAGCTGGTTTAATGATTGGTTCGGGAGTGGTTGAAAGCTCCAATCGGCGTGTGGTTACACAAAGATTAAAACAAGCGGATTAGTCAGAGCTAGTTAGCGTATGATGTACGCTAACTAATTTCTCTTCCCCACGCTTTTTTTCGTTCACCCCATCGCCTGTTTAACAAATTCTGATAACTTCCCTCTTTGCTAAAAAAGAGGGAGATTCATCGTAGAGAGAAAAGCAACTGCTAAGATACCTGGAAGCAATGCTAACCAAAAAACTAGACGAAAGTTCTGTCCTGAGCAAGACATTAACATGAATGCAACTAGTGGCCCAGTGAATGCACCAATGGTGTCCAGAGACTGGCGTAAACCGTAGGCGGCTCCATAATTGGCACTAGTGGTAACATCTGCTACTATTGCATCGCGGGGAGCTACACGAATTCCCTTGCCAACGCGAGCCTCCTAACGGAGGAGCTTCGCTAACACCAAAACGAGCCATCAATACCCAAGCAGGGCTAGTTGCCAATGCGAACAGTGGTTTGACTAAAGTAGATAGCCCATAACTAGCAACAGCCAAGGGAGCATCCCAAATGTTCAAAAAAACGCCTGCGATTGAAATCGCAGTCTTATAGTGAAAGTCTGCTTTAAGCAGACTGTTTGATTTTATGAAGTCGTATAAAGACGACTTGTGCTATTAGCAAAGAGTTTAAACCCTTTGCTTTAGGGTATTTTGAAAAAATTGGGATGCTCCCACAGCCAATCCCTTACGCTGTCCTAAATAATCACTTAAAGCTCCTGAAAAAACTTTCAGTACAGAAGCAGTTGATTCTGCAATTCCCTCAATCCACCCAACTGTTAGTAAATTTGCTCCTAATACAGAAACCAGAAATATTGGCAATACCGAATGAATCATCTCAGAACTAATGTCAGTTAACAAGCTGACAAATCCCAAAATCCAAACATTACGTGGGATGGTTTGAAAAATTTTTGTTGTCACTGTTACTGTTATCTTTGGGTTGATAATTGGAAATTCCTATTCCCTGTTCCCTGTTTAACGCAAACAACGTATTGCTTCTAACAAACCTCTAGCTTTATTTAAAGTCTCTTCGTATTCTTTTTCTGGTTCCGAATCTGCTACCAACCCTGCACCAGCTTGGACATATACTGTATTATTCCGTAGAACCATTGTGCGAATGGCGATCGCAGAATTCAATTGTCCTTCAAAATCGTAATATCCATATACGCCGGAATACGCGCCGCGCCGACTTGGTTCTAGCTCATTGATAATCTCCATTGCGCGAATTTTGGGTGCGCCGCTAACTGTTCCAGCTGGGAAACAAGCTTTGAGTAAATCCCAAGCTGTTTTACCAGGTGCTAATTTACCTACCACATTGCTGACAATATGCATCACATGGGAGTAGCGTTCAATGATCATTAACTCGTCTACCTTCACCGTACCGCTTTGGCACACCCGCCCCAAATCATTACGTCCCAAGTCAACAAGCATGACGTGTTCGGCTATTTCTTTGGGATCTTTGAGTAATTCATCTGCTAAAGCCATGTCTTCGCGGGCTGTCTTACCCCGTGGACGAGTACCAGCAATAGGACGCACTGTAGCCAGTAAATCTCCTTCAAAATCGCGTTCGGCTTTTACCATCACTTCCGGACTCGAACCAATAATTTGCCAATCCTGGAAGTTGAAAAATGCCATGTAAGGAGAAGGATTAATCTGACGCAGGGAACGATACAAAGCAAAAGGATCGCCTGTGTATTCTGTTGATAAGCGCTGGGAAATTACTACTTGAAAGATATCCCCGGCTTTGATGTATTCTTTTGCCTTTTGAACGCTGTTACAGAATTTTTCACGGGTTAAATTACTCTGATACTCCTCGATTCCTGGTACTTCTGTTACTCTCTTACTTCCTGGAGGATTCCATTCTAATAAAGTATTTTGCCCTGATAAAGGCAGAGATAACTTATCGACCATGCGAGTCACGCGATCGCAAGCCTTTTTGTAGGCTGTTTGTAAATCCACATTTGGATCACGCAAATCGGCGTAACCCACAGCCCAAATTTTCCGCTTCACTTGGTCAAAAATTAACAGATGGTCTACCTGCATCCACACAGCATCAGGAATATTACGGTCATCTTGTGCATGAATTGGTACACGCGGCTCAATCCAATTGATTAATTCATAGCCCCAAAATCCGAATAAACCGCCAATTCCCGGTGGTAGCTGGGGTAATTTGACTGGATAAAAAGGTTCTAAACATGTTGTTAAAGCTGTAAATGGATCACCCGTAAATACAACTTGTGAACCATCACGGTGCATTTGAGTCGTGCGATCGCCCCTGACTTCTAAAATCCACAGTGGATCACAACCCAACAAACTATAACGCCCGATATTTTCTCCACCTTCTACCGATTCCAACAAAAAACTATAAGGTTGTCCAGCGCAAACTTTATACCAAGCAGAAACAGGTGTATCTAAGTCTGCTACCCATTCCTGATATACCGGGACAAAATTACCATTTTTAGCTAATTCGGAGAATTGAGAGAAATCAGGGAAAATCATATCAAAATCAAATAAAGGGAACAGGGAACAGGGAACAGGGAACAGGAAACAGGGAATGGTGTGGATTTTCCCTACTTTTTATTATTCGCTGTTTCCATATCGAGCAGGTGTAATTAATTTTGTTTAGGCGCTTATTTCGATGATTAAACACTAAAGCTAAACCATAAAATAACACTAGCCCTACCAGGGGGTGACTGTAGGGCTGGATAGATTTTATATTTTATATTTCAGAACTTGTACTACTTTAGTTATTAATTCTTAATTATTTTCAGCAAACCCTAGTTAGCTTTGTTAGCAATATAGGGCAGACGCGGAGACTAAAAGACGCGGCGAAACGGAGAAAGTTTTAGAAACATTTTCCCCGTATCCCCGTGTCTTTGGTTTACCGTGTCTGCGTTAGTGACAATTTCCCTAATTCAGTATCGACTAGGGAGCGTCGTAGGTAGCTGTGCCACTGAACTTGACTTTAGAAGGACTGGGATTTTGACCGATTCTGCGATCGTTGTAACGTACTTTCTCCCGGCCTGCGTTGACTTTCTCAGGGAAGACACCATCAGCCGGATGAATGTAAACCGTTTCGCCGTTAGGATAAATCCGGTAAATTTTGTAATCTGTGATTTTGAATTTCCGGAGTTGTCCACCTAGAGCAATGCCTTGCTCTTTACGAGCTAAATATAGCAAGTTTTGTCCTTGCGACATAACGGCAGCGCCACCTGTAGGCATTTCAAAGACTTGCTCTTTCGGGCTAGTCCAAGTGATAGCGTATTTCTCTTCGACTTCTGCTTTTTTGAGCAGACCGCCAGTGCTGCCGCCAAATTTCGGAGTTTGTCCAGAAAGTGTTTCTGCCATAAAGCGTCTCTCAACGTTTTTACGGCATCGTAACACCGCTGATGGGGACATATGGCGATTGTGTAAGGAACTGTAACAGTTGGTCATTGGTTATTAGTTCTTCACAAAAGACAAATGACTAATAACAAATGAATATAGTACAGACGCGATGTTCCTCGCGTCTGTACTATTGACTTTTGACTCTTGATGGTCTTTTTTCCTGGCTGCCCTCAACTATGGGTATGGTGAAATGAAACTGACTACCCTGGTTTTTACCCTCGGATTCTGCCCAAATTTCACCTCCCCAGCCATTGACAATTTGGCGGCATATTGCTAAACCCAGACCTGTACCGCCTGTGCTACGTCTGAGCGCTCCCTCTTCTTGATAAAAGCGGTCAAACACAATTTCTAAACGATTGGGTTCAATACCTCGTCCTGTGTCTGCTACAGTGACTTCGACCATTGGAGCGTCGTTGCGAATGGCTTTGATGGTAATTAGTCCATTGGGGGGTGTGAATTTACAAGCGTTGTCTACGAGTTTAGCAATGACTTCGACCAACCAATCACCGTCAGCTTTGACTAAAGGCAGGTTACGTGCCAATTCTGTTGTGATCTGAGGCAATTTTTCATCCCCTGCCAAGCGGGTGCGAAGACGACTCAGAGCTAAATCCACACACTCTTGTAAGGTTAGTGATTCAGGATGCCATTCTACTCGTCCACTTTCTAAGTTGGAAAGCGTGAGGAAATCTTGGATCAGCTTTCGCATCCGTTCAGAGTCGGAAAGAGCAGTGTTTAACATTACCTGGCGCAATTCTAAGGGCATATCTGGTTCAGTAGCCAAGCTTTCCAAGCACACCTGAATTGTAGATAGAGGTGTACGCAATTCATGGCCTGTGATGGCGATCAGGTTGCTACGTGTACGGTCTAGGGCTTCTAGTTGTTTGTTGAGTTCTCCAAGGTTAGCGTAGGCTTCGGCTTGAATGAGAGCAGCTCCTATTTGAGTGGCGATCGCTTCTACTAAATCTAATTCGCCCGCGTGCCAATCATGGGGAGTTTCACCACAATAGTGCAATTCTACTATGCCCAATAGCCGCCCTTGAAAAAGCACTGGTTCCATCAGCCAAGAGCGAATCCCATATCTCTCTACAATTTGCCATAGTGCTTTAGAGTTAATTACCCGCGAGTCGTTGAAAGTATCGACAACTCGGACACCTTCACTCTGGATTACCACTTCCTCAAACAGAGGATTATTTTCTAAAGGCCAAGTTTGTCCCAAAAAAGACAAAACACCGGGAATTAAATACTCGTGTTCAATGATGGCTTGGGCATCTGTAGCTTGAGCGCGGTAAATTAAACAGCGACAAGCTCCTAAGTTTTGTCCTAATTCTTGAGCTGCTACTCTGAGAATTTCCTGAGGATCGAGCGATCGCCTAATCGCGGTACTAATTGAGTTGACTAATCTTTCTTTACGTGCTTGGGCGGAGATGGAACGATAGGCTTTATGCAACTTGTATTGACTAGCTTGCAAATAAGTCACCAAACGTTGCACAAACGGATCGGTATCAATATCGCAAGCGTATTCACTCAGTAATTGCTGGACTTTGATGCTACTTTTACGCCCTCCGATACCAAAGCGCTGACGCGCTTGCTCGATTTTATCTCTTAACTCTGGTCTATAGGCTAAAATCCGCTTCAGTAAGAGTTCGGCAGCTTTGAGGCTAACTCCCCGTTCCGCTGTCCAAATTCCTTCAAATCTCCGCGCCGCGTCCATATCCAAACCAGGAGTTAATTCTCGTATCTCTCTATTCTTAGCTAAAGAACCAAGACTTTCTCGACAGACTAAACAAGTAGCATAGTTTTGAGCAATAACCACCAAATGCCACTCTTGGCTGAGAGCATCATCTGGCTCAAAAGCGACCTTTTCGTAAAATTCCGAGCTGTTAGTAAAATCAGTTTCTGGCGCAGATAATACATATACCTGATTACTTCGCTGGGCAAGCCGCTGATAACGATGAGCTTCCTGACGATAAAATCGCTCTCTTTGAAAGCTAGCAATTATCAAAGGCTGCTCTAGAGTAGCAGCTAAAACCTGATCCTCCATCGCGTGGGATAAGGCTGTTAGCGATGCTTTGAAGTATAGTTGGGGCCGCAGGTTGGGTATAGCCTGTAGCAAATCACTCAGCACGGAAGTTGAAATGCTCATGAACGTCCTAAAAGAGCCACAATCTGGACATGATTCACGTCACAGCTGCATTGTACAAATTACAACGGCCTTTCAAATCAAGCATTTCGTTGCAATATGTAAAGAATAGTGAACACTGCCAGCAGAGCGACGCCGTAGAGGGGTTAAGAACGCAATCACACATAAAGTCGTGGAGGCGAAACAATGAACAAGATTCATTGCCTAGAAACTCAAAAACTCAATCAAAAAATTGAGATGAAAGTTCCTGTGTTTTGTGTTTATCTACGCAAATTTTTATTTCACTTTAGAATTATAAAGATTTGATAATGTGACTTTGATGCGTTTTTGCCCACTAGCTAAATGTGATTATCATTTATTTTTGGTAGCATAACTCACAAAGTTTTGAGCAAGCGTCTTTTTTTTGTTGACGCTCAACTGAACCTGAAAAATATAGATTTTATACGGAATACTGGCTGATGACACCGGATATATTGATGACACCGGAGAGGATTTTTCTGGATGGAAAAACTTTTGTCCCCGCAGAACTACTACCTATACCTGAATGGCCTTGTGTAATTAGCGAAAGAGCGCAGTTAACACTAACTGTTAAAGATGATGACTTATTTTTAGTTACAGATACTCTAGGTAATATTTCTGCGTGTTCGCTCACGGACGGCAACCCTAGCATGGGGCTATTTTGTGCTGATACACGATTTTTGAGCCGCTTAGAGTTGCAAATTGATGGGCGATCGCCTGTGTTATTAAGTAGTACCGCTGATAAGGGTTTTTCATTGTCAGTTTTATGCACTAATCCCAGAATCGATGATCGCCTCCAAGCTGAAACAATTGGGATTCGCCGAGAGCTAGTCCTGAATGGCGCACTTTTTGAAGAATTAGAGGTGTCGAATTATAGCACAAGTACAATCAATTTTGAACTGAGTATTAGCTTTGATGCCGATTTTGCTGATTTATTTGAAGTCAGAGGCTTTGGCAGAGAAAAGCGAGGTAAGCTTTTACGTCTCATTGATCCGACTTTTGAGGAAGATACAGTAGTTTCCCTGGATGGTGCTTCGCCTCTCAAAATTCACCCCGCTACATCCGACGATAAATCTTTAACACTGGCTTACCAGGGTGTAGATGGCTTGGTGATGGAATCTCGGATTAATTTCCAGCATCGACTACCAGACTTTTTCAAAGGTTACACAGCAATTTGGCAGCTAGAGTTAGCATCCCACGAAAAACAAAAATTGGGCTATCGAGTCAATATGCTGACAAATAACAAGCCCAGTTCTACTGTCAGCGCTCCTGTTACCTTGGGTCAAGCAAAAGCTGCTGAGACGATGGAAGAGCAAAACTGGGTGCAACAGATTACACGTATTCGCACAGACGAAAAAGGTGTTGTCAATCGTGTGATTGAACGCGCCGAGGAAGATATGTATTTGTTGCGCCAGTCTTTTGGCAAATATAAAACTGTGTCGGCGGGAGTACCTTGGTATTCAGCATTATTTGGTCGGGATTCTATCATCACAGCTTCCCAAACTTTGATGTTAAATCCCGAAATCGCCAGAGAAACTCTGATTCTCTTATCTCAATACCAAGGTAAGGTCGAGGATGACTGGCGCGACGAGCAACCAGGTAAGATTCTCCACGAATTACGTTTGGGAGAATTAGCCCGGTGTCAGGAAATCCCCCACACTCCTTACTACGGTACTGTTGATGCTACTCCTCTATGGCTGATGCTATATGCCGAGTATTATGTGTGGACACATGATACAGAAACTTTAGAAAATCTCTGGCCGAATGCATTGGCGGCGATGGATTGGATCGATCGCAACATCAAAGCAACTGGCTATCTTAGCTATCAACGTAAATCCAGACGTGGTTTAGCCAACCAAGGCTGGAAAGATTCTGGTGATTGTATTGTCAATCGTAAAGGTGATTTAGCTAATGGAGCGATCGCTCTTTGTGAAGTTCAAGGTTATGTCTACGCAGCGAAAATGCGTTTGGCAGAAATTGCTAGAATGAAGAAGCGCTTAGATTTATCAGAGCGTTGGCAAGAAGAAGCTAGAAATCTCAAGCTGCGCTTTAACAGAGATTTTTGGATAGAAGACCAAGATTTCTGTGCTTTAGCTTTAGACGGAGATGGTAAACAAGTAGACAGTATTACCTCCAATCCTGGTCATTGTCTACACTTGGGTATTTTTACACCAGAAAAAGCTTATAGTGTGGCAGAACGCTTGCGCGCACCTGATATGTTTAATGGCTGGGGTATTCGCACTCTCAGTAGTTTGTCACCTGCTTATAATCCGATGGGATATCACATTGGTTCTGTCTGGCCTCATGATAACTCTTTGATTGCGATGGGATTGCGATCGCTCGGTTTAGTCGATCAAGCCTTGGAACTTTTTGAAGGTTTATTCGACATGACTAAAAAGCAGTCCTATCATCGCCCTCCAGAATTGTTTTGCGGTTTCGAGCGTACCAGTGATGACAGTTCTCCTGTACAGTACCCAGTTGCTTGCACACCCCAAGCTTGGGCTACTGGGAGTGTTTTTCAGTTGCTGCATATGATGGTGAATTTAGTCCCAGATGCACCCAACAATTGCTTACGGATTATTGATCCTGCTTTACCAGAGTCAATAAATCGCCTGTCTTTGCATAACTTGCGAGTCGGCCCCACTATCCTTGATTTAGAATTCGAGCGTTCCGGTAATACCACAGCTTGCCGCGTTGTCAAGAAACGCGGTAATCTCCGGGTAGTAATTGAAGCCTAGAGAGTAAATTTAGGGTTAGAGATTAGTAGTCTATCGCATTAATTCTGAGGAGTTATAGATCCGCGACTTCTTTAAGAAGTCGCGGATCTGAACACTCGCGATCTTACCCGATCCCAATCCCTACCCTTCCTCTTGACTCTCTCTTTTCTGTCCTGGTGAAGATTCGTAAAGAGCATCAAGTTGTTGACGCGCATCATCGACGTTGATAGAACGCATGACTAACAAGGGTTCTTTAATTAGATTGCCAGAACTATCTAACAATTCTGGATGAGGTGTGAGTCCCTTTCTCGATGCTACATAGGGATAGTTCCCTTGGTTTGCCATTGACGAGTACCTAGCTGGATAACTCCGGTCTCTGTCAAAACTGAACATGATTAAATTGCGAATTAAATTGCCAACAGCGATAAAAGCAAGAATTGTAAAAGCCAGAATATAAAGCAGATGTAACATCGGGTTTTCCTCCAGGGGCAAAAATTTTAAAATCATTTGTGACAACGATTTGTTTTGCCTAGCTTTAATTAAAAACTATGGCAAACCACCAAAAACTGTATTCCTACGCCTTATGCTTGCGGTATTAATTTGAAAATCAAAAATTAAATGTCTTATAAGTTACATAACTCACTTAAGTAAAAAATGTTGTTAAAGGTTTTCTTTGCTTCTGTTGTTTATATACCGTCTTGTTGTGGTGAGTTTGCATGTTCAGTACGGAAATACATCGCCACTTTCCAGCATTGCGATAACAATTGATGCCAAGGCATTAAGGTTGCCATATCAATCCCAACTTGTCCTTCTGTTGCACTAAACAGCATCTTGGCTGTGTTCACCTCTTCTTGGGCTTGCTTGACTCGCTCTAGCAAAGCAGATTGCTCCTGGCTACTCAGAAAATTTAGTTGCTCTGTTTCCAGCAAGTTACGCGATCGCGCAAACCAATACTGAAAATCTTCCAACAGTGGTTGCAAAACTGTCTTCAGCAACTCAGGCTCTGGTAAATTTGAGTCTCGCATAATTGACAAGCATATTTCTAACTTTCTTACTAATATTAACGCTATTTACGATTCTTAACATTTAGAATATATCACTCATAGGTTACAATTTTGAAAAAAACTGTATTTTGAATAACATATTAATATTATATATAGATGCAAAATCTTCTGTACCTATCCTTAAGGCAGATCAAAGTAGAATAATTTAAATATTTTTTAAGTATTTAGGGAAAATAGAAATAAGATTAAGTAATAAAGATTGAAAACATAAAACCTCCAAAATTTATATTAAAACTCATCTGTGGATTGGGGATTAAGAATCGGGGATCAGGGATAAGGGATCGGTGATTCTCCTTACGGAGACGCTACGCGAACGGGAATTGTTTAATTATTATTTTTCTTAAATTCTCTAATACCTAATCCCTAATTAATTCCCTAATCCCTGACCCCAATTAATTACCCGCTCCCGATCCCCAATCCCCGATCCCCAATTCTCTCAAGGTCGCTAATATATATGTCAGTCCTCTTAGTCGAAAATTACTCGTAAATAATTACTTCGCCAATGGATCAGCAGCCAATGTCGTCTTCTGAACAATCCAGTCCATTAGAACAAATAGAGAAAAAAATTTATTTACCACGTACTAGCGAATCAGAAAACTTAAAAAAAATTCGCCACACCACATCTCACGTCATGGCGATGGCAGTACAAAAGCTGTTTCCCAAGGCACAAGTTACAATTGGTCCATGGATTGAAAACGGTTTTTACTACGATTTTGATAGTCCGGAAGCATTTACCGACAAGGATCTTAAAGCCATCAAAAAAGAGATTGATAAGATTATCAATCGTAAACTACCAGTAGTTAGAGAAGAAGTTAGTCGAGAAGAAGCAGAACGCCGGATTAAGGAAATTAACGAACCTTATAAGTTAGAAATTCTGGCGGATATCAAAGAAGAACCGATTACAATTTATCACTTGGGTAATGAATGGTGGGATTTGTGTGCTGGCCCCCATGTGGAAAACACCAAGGAGTTAAACCCAAAAGCTATTGATTTAGAAAGCGTTGCTGGTGCTTACTGGCGTGGAGACGAAACCAAAGCACAGCTACAGCGCATCTACGGGACTGCGTGGGAAAACCCAGAACAGCTAACAGAGTATAAGCGGCGTAAAGAAGAAGCATTACGACGTGATCACCGCAAGTTAGGTAAAGAACTGGGATTATTTATCTTTTCAGACTTAGTAGGGCCAGGATTACCATTATGGACACCCAAAGGAACCCTACTACGGAGTATTCTAGAAGACTTCCTCAAGCAAGAACAAATTAAACGTGGGTATCAACCAGTGATTACTCCCCACATCGGTAGAGTCGATTTATTTAAAACTTCTGGCCATTGGCAGAAGTATAAAGAAGACTTATTCCCGATGATGGCAGAAAATGAAGAAGCAGCGAACCACGAGCAAGGCTTTGTTCTCAAAGCCATGAATTGTCCTTTTCACATCCAAATATATAAGAGCGAATTGCGTTCTTATCGAGAGTTACCGATACGGTTGGCGGAATTTGGTACTGTCTACCGCTTCGAGCAATCTGGAGAATTGGGCGGTTTAACGCGGGTACGAGGCTTTACTCAGGATGATGCTCACATATTTGTCACCCCAGATCAACTAGACAGCGAATTCCTCAACGTAGTGGATTTGATCTTGTCAGTGATTAAAACTCTCAAGCTCGATCAGAACTTTAAAGCGCGGCTGAGTTTTCGCGATCCAGCTAGCGATAAATATATTGGTTCAGATGAAGCTTGGGATAAAGCTGAAAGCGCCATTCGCCGAGCTGTCGAAACTTTGGGAATGGATCACTTTGAGGGAATTGGTGAGGCTGCTTTCTACGGTCCCAAACTAGATTTTATCGTCCGCGATGCTCTAGAGCGGGAATGGCAGTTGGGAACTGTGCAAGTAGATTATAACTTGCCAGAAAGGTTTGATTTGGAGTACGTCGCTGAAGATGGTTCTCGTAAACGTCCAGTGATGATTCACCGTGCGCCTTTTGGTTCCTTAGAGAGACTCATCGGTATTTTAATCGAAGAATATGCTGGAGATTTCCCTTTGTGGTTAGCACCAGTACAAGCTAGATTATTGCCAGTCAGCGAAGTGCAACTCGATTTTGCCAAAGAAGTAGCAGCAAAAATGAGAGCTATAAATATTCGAGCAGAAGTTGATACCAGTGGCGATCGCTTGGGTAAACTCATTCGCAATGCTGAAAAAGAAAAGATCCCCATAATGGCTGTGATCGGCGCTAAAGAAGTAGAAACTAATTCTTTGAGTATCCGCACTCGTGCCAATGGTGAATTAGGGACTATACCTGTGGACGAAGTTTTAGATAAGATTAAGGAATCGATCAAAAACTTCGAGAATTTTTAACAATGTATTAGGTGGGCATTGCCCACCTGCTTATATTGCAATATAAATTAATTAGAAATTACATTATGAGTTCTACAAAACAAAAGATACAATCTCTTTTGAACCAATTACCCGATAATTGTTCTATAGAAGATGTCCAATATCATTTGTACGTCATTGAAAAAGTCCGGCGCGGTTTAGAAGTAGCCGAACACCAAGCAACCAGAACCCTAAGTGAGGCCGAAGAACGATTGAACAAATGGCTTATCAAGTAGAATGGTCTCCCAAAGCTTTAGATGATGTAGAAGCAATTGCCATGTATATAGGTCGTGACTCGGCTTCCTATGCTGCGACAGTAGTCAAGAAGATACTTGACACAACAAGTAACTTAAGCAAGGAACCTTTTTCTGGTCGCATTGTACCAGAGTTCGGCAACGATAATATCAGAGAACATTTGGCATACAGCTATCGAATCATCTATCACATCCAGGGAGATATTGTTACTGTTGCCGCAGTGATTTACGGAAAGAAGCTACTCGATAAATTTGAAATCGATTAAATAGGATTGCGTATGAGTTAAATCAAAAAACCCAAGAGATTTTTTCACACTCAAGCAAAAATGCAACCGGGTAAATACAGACAAAAAACCCATCTGTATTTACCCGGTTTTGCTTTGTTTATTTGTTTATTATCGAGGTCAGGGAACAAAAAACTTTATCCCAAGACTCCCTGTTCCCGTTCCCTTTAACTATTGACTACGACTATTCCACTCCTGTGCTGCATCTTCTATAGCTTTATCCACTGTCTTCTCATCTAACATTGCTGCTTGCAGGTTTTCATAAATTGCTTTTTGCAGGATATTGAAATTTTCCACAGTGGGGGTTAGCACTTCTGCTTGTTGCATTTGACTGGCACTGATCGCCCTAGCTTTATCTATTGTGGGGGCGTTTGCTGGTATATCTTTAAAATAGCTATCAGATAACGCCTTGACTGTGGAAGGTAAAACATTGGCTTGTTTGGCAAAGGCTAGCTGATTTTGGTCGTTGGTGACAAACAGAGCAAATTTGACAGCAGCGTCTGGTTGTTTGGTGTCACGAGGAATAACTACATTCATCACAGCGACATTTTTCTTACCAGTGTCGCCAGTAATTTGAGGTGCTATGGCTGAAGCTTTAGCGATCGCAGGCGCATTATTGGCAATCTGTTTCAGAAATTCCGGGCCAGAAGCTAGTAAGGCTGTTTCTCCAGATTGGTATAATTCTATCGCATGACGATGTCCTTGTGTCAATACTTCTTTTGGCAGTAGACCTTTTTTGTAAAGGTCTATCCAGTACTGAAATGCTGCTTTCCCTTGAGCAGAATTAAAAGCAGCTTTACCTTCGGCATCAACTAGAGTCACTCCCATCTGCACAAAAGATTCTAAAACTTCACCAGAATCTTGGGGGACAAAAGTTACAAAAAATGCATACTTACCAGTTTTATCTTTAACTTGTTGAGCTACTTGTGCCAATTCAGTATAAGTAGCAGGTGGCTTATTAATACCTGCCTGTTTTAATAAATCAGTGTTATAAATAGTTAGCCGTGTGGTGAGATACCAGGGTATTCCAAAACTCTTACCATTCAGCGTACTAGCTTTCCATATATTCGGTAAATATGAGGAACGTACGTCATTTGGGACTTTTGTATCTAAATCTAACCAAGCGTTTCTACTTGCTAATTGAGATGCAAAATCTGGATTTAAGTTCACAACATCAGGTGGCGTTTTTGCGGAGACAGCTGTTAAAATTTTGTTTTCCATTTCTGCCCAAGGTATATCCACCCAGTTAACCTTTATACCTGAATTCTGTGATTCAAAAGTCGCAATTAGGCTTTGGAAGTAGTCGGTAAATTGAGGTTTGAGTTGCATAGTCCAAAACTCAATTCTTGCGGCTCCTGAAGACGCCTGTTTTGTGCTTGGATTAACATTACCTGTACTGCAACTGACAATCCAACTTGTCAATAAGCCAACTAACACCCAAACAGTTAATCTTTTGAATTTTTGAATTTGAATCATTGTGCTGATAGTTTTTCAGTTAAACCGGGGTAAAAAGGTCATTGGTCAATAGTAAATGGTCAATAGTTAATTTGAAATTCTCTCTACTCTTAACAATTGACAATGGACTCTTGACTTTTAACATTTAAACTCTTCAATTTAGCATTTATGCGGGCAAAACAGTGGTTAAAAGCATCAACAGTCTGTTTAGCAAATCTAAGGACGGAGTTGGCATCGAACTTGCACCGCAATGTGTGAATGTCGCTCGTTTACGCAAACAACGCCAAGGTCTGAAACTAGACGCTTTAACGTCAGTGTCTGTTCCAGAAGGTGTGTTTGTCGATGGCCAAATTGCTGATCCTCCAGCAATGGCACAAATTATCCAGCAGGCACTTACAGAAAGTAAAATCAAAACTTCTCGCGTTGCTACTGCTGTTACAGGACGAGATTCAATTGTACGTCTCATCCCAGTTCCATCAGAATTAGATGATAAAGAACTCCGCGAGATGGTGTTAAACCACGAAGCAGGTTTATATTTACCTTATCCTCGTGAAGAAGCTGATGTAGATTATCAGAAACTTGGCTACTTTGTAGATGAGGATGGAATTGAAAAAGTACAAGTGTTGCTGGTTGCAACTCGTAAGGAAATCACTGATACATACATAAGTACATTCGAGCAGGCAGGATTGCAAATAGATGTCTTAGAAATCAATTCTTTTGCACTGATTCGGATAATCCGTGACCAGTTGCGGCAATACGGACCACAAGAAGCAGCAGTTTTAGTTGATATAGAATTCGATAATACAGAAATTGCCATCATTGTCAACGGAGTACCGCAATTTTCGCGTACAGTTCCTCTGGGAACGAATCAAATGCAAATGGCACTAGCTAGAGCAATGAGCTTACCTGCATCACGAGATATAAACTTGTTGCAGGGGATGACTATTCCTCTCAATATCACAGAAGGTGCAAAAACAGGTGTTACCGAAGCGAATCCTGGTGTAGCAGCAATGATGCGGGTGTTGGGAGAACTCACAGATGAACTGCGCCGTTCCATCGATTTTTATCTCAACCAAAGCGAAAACTTAGAAGTAGCCCAGATTTTTTTAGCAGGGCCAGGTGGAGGATTAGCACAGTTGGATGAGTTCTTCACGCAAAGATTGAGTTTACCTACCTCTCAAATAGATCCGATTGGATCTTTATCCTTGGAAGTTGACGAAGAAAAGTTTCCCACTGTGCAACTTCCTGGATTGGGGATAGTACTGGGTCTTGGGATGCGTTCGGTGTGACGAAAGTGGGAGATTGGGGAGATAACGGGGACAAGGAGGACAAGGGAGATGGGGAGAATAACTTAATGATTATTGCCTATTGCCTGTTCCCTATTGACCAATGACCAATGACAAGTAACAAAAAATGTACAGTTTAGATATTAATTTTCTTAAAGACCGCCCAAATTTTCAGAAAAAGACTGAAAAAAAGACAAATGTAGCGATCAATACAGGTAATTTAACGCCTGTATTTATTGGGGTGGGAGTTGGTGTAATTTTCCCTGCTTTTGTTGCAGCTGGTTTGTGGTTTTTGCAAACAAAAAATGCTGAGTTAGAACAAACAATTGCCCAATTAGAACAGGAAAACCAAAGCTTAGATGCCCAAATCAGCAATATTAACAAGATTAAGGAACAAACCAACACAGTCAAAGCAGAAACACAATCTTTAGTAACTGTATTTGATCAAATTCGTCCTTGGTCTGCAATGTTAGAAGATTTGCGCGATCGCATTCCAGCCACAGTCCAAATAGAAAACGTTAAGCAAATTCCACCTGCTGCTGCGGTAGAGGGACAACCACCACCCAATCCAGCCGGAGGAATAGAAATTACTGGTTTGGCTCGCTCTTTTAATGATGTCAACGATTTTTTACTGACTCTACAACAATCTCGTTTCTTGAAAGCCAGTGAAGCCAAAATTATTTCCACAGAACTAGTAGATGCACCATTAAAAAATACTGGCACTCAAACAGGTATCACAATTAAACCACCGAAAGTAGCTAAATACACTATTCAAACCAGCCTCAGCGATATTCCAGCTTCGGAGCTAATTCGCGAATTAGAACAAAAAGGCACAGTGGGATTAGTCGCACGTATTCGTAGTTTGCAAAAAACAGGAGTCATTCAAAAATGACGCTGAGTGAAGATATAAATTTTATGGAAGGCGGGGAATTCACCGAGGCAAAATCAGCCTACCCCGTTGTGTTTGGCATTAGTTTTACACCCAAAATTATAGGTATCTTAGTAGGAGTCTTGGGATTTGCTGGCGCACTTTATATGTTGTTCAATTTAGTAATACCAGCTTGGGACACCTTCGGACAAAACCAAGCTAAACAAAGTGATTTACAAGGACAAATTGACCAAAAAAAAGCCACTATCAAACAGATAGATCAAGTCAAGCAAGAACTAGCAGATGCCAAACAGCAACAAACTCAAGTTTTAGGTTTGTTTGCGAATGAGAAAACCTTAGATACATTACTACTAGACTTGAATCGTTTAGTTGAAGTTAACAACACTGCTATTTCCATCAATGCTACCAGAGCCGAACTCAAGAAATTTGTACCAGTTTCAGATAAAGCTGAACCAATCACTGATGGCTCATTGGGAAAACAAGTAGATGGCAAGCTCAAGCGTAGAAGCGTGAACATCGAAATTGTTGGAACTTATGAACAAACGCAATCAATTCTTCGTAATATTGAGCGTTTGCAACCTTTATTAATAGTAAAAGACTATCAATCTGCTTTAGCTCCCCAAACTACTCCAGAACCAGGCAAAAGGCTATTGCAAGTTGGGCCAGCACCAATTTCTACATCCTTTCAGTTACAAGCACTAATACCACTTAGTCCGGAAGAGGCCGCAGCTGTTAAAGCAGAACCGAAGAAATAAGGGACAAGTGTTATTTCGATAGAAATTTTGGGAAATATACAAACTATAAACACAATTAACAGCGATCGCACTTACGTATAAATACCAAGAAATTGGTTGCAAAAATAGTCAAGACAATAGTCAAATATTTTGGTTAAATGTGAGGAATGAACTGTGAGACAGCTTCACGGTAAAGGTTTAGATTTAATATTAGGTGCAACTACAATAGTTTTTTTAGCTGCTCAACCAGTTAAAGCACAGGTTACGCAAATTACGGATGTGCAGCTCAAAACAGTTAATGGCGGAGTGAATGTTGTTTTAAAAACTTCTGCTGGTTCTCGCCCACAAATTTTTACGACACAGAGGGGCAAAACTTTAGTTGCAGATATTATTAATACTCAACTACGTCTACCCCAAGGCAATAGTTTCCGCAAAGATAATCCCCTTCCGGGAATCGCTTCTATTCAGGTGACTCAACTAGATACCAATAGTATCAGAATATTAGCAATTGGTACTGATAGCGCTCCCAATACTCAGCCTTTGGTGCGGGGGACAAACGTCATTACTCTTGGCTTAAGTCCGAGTACAGGAACCACAGCATCAGCACCCACGCCTCCCCAAGCACCTACTCCTAACCCCAGTCCATCAGTTCCACCCCTTGTCCCCAATCCGCAAGTCAGTATTGATGGTACACCAGCACAAACAGCCGGGCCAGGACAAGCGCAAACCCAAGCTCCGCCTTTCTTACCTAGAGCCGTTGCACCACCAGTGGGAGATATTGCCATTTCTAATATCGATGCTTCTCCGAGTAGTGTTGACTTAGGAACTCAAGAACGTGTACCCCGGCTTGTGCTGCGAGATGCACCAGTCAGGGAAGTGTTGTCATTGCTTGCTCGCGCTGCTAGTTTGAATTTGGCTTATACGGGAGCAGAAGCAGCAGGAGGACAGGGAGGACAGGGGGGACAAGGGGGACAAGGGGGGACAAGGGGGACAAGGAAGTTCGACAATTTCCTTAGACATAGAAAATGAGCCTGTACAAGATGTGTTTAATTATGTCTTGCGCCTGAGTGGTTTAGAAGCAAATCGTAGTGGTCGTACAGTTTTTGTAGGGCCGAGACTACCTAATTCCACTCGTGATGTAGTCATGCGGAACCTGCGACTGAATCAAGTAACAGTTGGAATTGCTCTTAACTTTTTGGTGTCCTTGGGTGCAGAAAGTGCTGTGAACCGCGAACGCCAAGTCACTAACGTCAGTGCTGTTCCTGTAGCTGCTGGAGCTGCTCCGATTACTCAAACCCAGACAACTACAGAAACAAGAGTTGAAACTCAACGCATAGATTTTCTAGACTCCAAACCCTTACTCAGAGGTTTACAGGCACTCGGAGACGAGCGGACTAATTCTCTAACTTTAATTGGCCCACCGAGACTAGTTGAGATGGCTATGGCTCAACTTACTCAACTAGATGTCCGTCGTCGCCAGGTGGCAGTCAATGTCAAAATTATTGATGTTAACCTTTTGAATACCAAGGACGTTAACACCAGCTTTTCCTTTGGCGTTGGTAATAATTTCTTTACCAGTGATGGCGGTGCAGCATCTTTAAATTTTGGTGGGTCTAGACCAGCTACGAGTGCAGAAGCATCCAGTAGCATAACTAGTACACCAGTAATCGGCAATCCTATTCAGGGAGATGGTGTATTTCTCAATAATGGTTTCTTTAACCCTCAAGGTAGACCTTCAGCTGATGCACCTGTGAGTACAAATCCACTACAACCTGGCATCTCAGAGTTTTCTCCAGGAACTCCCGGAGAAAGCACAACCGAAATTGTGCCGACTGCTATCGATCCTGCTACAGGACTACCTACTAGGTATGGTTTCCAAACTACAACGACTCCAGGAACACCTGACACATATACATTTTCTCTTCCTTCTTTATATCAGTTTCCCAAACGCTTTCTCCTCAGTTTGCAATCTCAAGTACAAAGTGGCAATGCTAAGATTTTGACTGACCCAACTTTAATTGTGCAAGAAGGTCAAAGTGCTAATGTCAACCTGACTCAGGAAGTGGTGGGAAACCTAAAGCGGGAAATAACTCGTGGTGATGGCACTTCCACAGAAACAGTCACAGCGGAGAAAGCTAATGTGGGTTTAACACTAGCTGTCAAGATTGATCGTATTGATGACAACGGTTTTGTCTCTCTGTCGGTAGCTCCTACGGTCAAAGCACCACAAGCTCCAGCTAACATCAATTTAGGTACAGGTGGTAGTCAGCAAATATTCTTGGTGTCTGAACGCTCTCTCAATTCCGGTTTGGTTCGTCTACGTGATGGTCAAACACTAATTCTTAGTGGCATTATACAAGACACAGACAGAGCAACCGTCTCCAAGATTCCCATTTTGGGTGATATTCCCTTAATTGGCTCATTATTTAGAAGGACAAACAAACAAAATCAGCGTAATGAAGTAATTGTATTGCTTACACCTCAAGTTATGGATGATTCTGAGAAATCATCTTATGGCTATAGTTATACTCCTAGCCCAGAGGTGCGGCAAATTCTTGAGCGTCGTGGTTTGCAGGTTCCCAAGCAGTAGGTGATGCGGGTCGATAAGTTTATATAGCAATCCTATATGATTGTGATCATCGCAAAGCCCAGATCCCCGACTTCTGTTGAGAAGTCGGGGATCTTGTTTCTCACGAATGATTTAGAAAGTTTAAAAATGTGAGTGAATTACTCCACCATATAAACGGATCGGGCTTTTTGTTTCACTCATTACTACTTTGATAATTAAATACCAGTTCCTTTGCATCGCGTTTTTTAACTACTTTTGCAGGTACTCCCACAGCTATAGAGTAGGGAGGAATATTCTTACTAACAACTGCTCCCGCTCCAATAACACTACCTTCACCAATAGTGACTCCATCTAAGACTGTGACATTATGCCCTATCCAGCAGTCATCTTCTATAACTATTCCCTGGCGAGTAATACCTTGATCTACGATATATTTTGTCGGATCTGCAAAATTATGATTATTAGAAAATATTCCTGTGTGAGCAGCAATTAAACAACGTTTACCGATAGTAATATTTCCTGGCCCAGCAATACATGCACCAGGTCCAATAAATGTTCCTTCACCAATTTGTACACAGGTGTTGTCTAAAGCACCAATAGTTACATCTTTTTCAAGTGCGACGCCTTTTTCTAAGATAATTTTGTTATTTTCTCCTTTCGCATCTATACGCACACCTTTAAAAATATGCACATCACTGCCAATTTCAATTTGATTAGTACCTATAAATTCAACACCATTTTGAATATAGACTGAGTTATCTATTATAGCAAAAATAAAACGATAAAGTAGCTTTCTTAAACGAGGTCCAAAAGCTATTGTTGGTAATTCTCCTAGCAAATTAATTAGTAAAACTTCTTTCAGGCGCTGCACTTTTGATAAAGAATTTTGATTCATAGTTTTTTCTCCATATTCTTGATCTAATTCATGAATTGTCTTTTTGTCTATGCACAACTATAGCTTTTGTTATTTCGTTAAGAATCTCTCACACATCGAAATTTGTTTGGTAATTTACAGAAAAACCTGATACTTTTGGTAGATTTTTTGCCCCAAATAGATAATGTAAAAAAAGCAAGGCAAGAAATTATTTTTAGCTAGTGTTACTAGACACAAAAATCATTTGCACAAAAATTCGCTTGTTTCAACTACATTTAATATCAAGTTCAAGCTTGTATAAGACAAACTGAATTTGTCTAATTAATACTCAGTTATGCTCAATTTTCTGTAATTACAAAATAATAGTTAGAGCTAACTTGGTATTGCTTGTATTTGATGACAAGGAATTTTTTGGTTTAATGCAGGTATTTAGAATCAAAAGGGTATTGTCTAAGTAATATTGCTCAACCGACGAAATGCTTTCTTTCACTCAAGCATCAAACTAATCAAATCTCAAACTTTATGTTTGAAATAGATTAATACTTGCTTCTCTAGAAAACGAGAGATTTACATAGCAGAATGAATATAAACTATAGCCAACAGCTATCTTCTGCTAAATAGTTATAATCTCCTCAATAAATTTAGTTAGACAAGTGTTCTTTTGATCAAACTACATCTGTTGAAGCTTCTCTGTTGAGTAGTTAAAAGTTGCTTCTTTGCATCAACTGAATGTAGCCATTAATTTTTAGTTTTTCAAAAACTTTCTTTTATGCTGGGATAACACTAGGGTGGAAATTCACCAACTTCAGCCATCACATTGAACCGAAGTGCAAACACATAAGCACTTCCTCGATTCATATAACGGCTTTCTTGCAGCCAATTTTTGTAGTGCGCTGCTCTAATCATGATGGACGTAGGTTAACCACAGACAATTTAAACTGGGTTTGTAATTTTATAATTTAAAATTACTTACTTTAGTTATCTATAACATAATTTATTTAATAGCTCTGAAATAAAAAGATTCATTTAATTTTTTTTATATTTAATGAAATTAAAATTAAGTTTTATATATTTTTGAATTTACTTATATTATATTAATAAATATTGCCTCTTGCTAAAGATAGATTTTTGAGAACAAAGCATATCTATTGTAGATCGAACTTTCAATTATTAGTATTATATCAATAGAGTTAAAAATATTACATCAATATACGTGAACTTATTTGTCATTTTAGTCAGCAGGAATAAACATAGCGCAAGTTACGAAACTAAATATAAATCACACTCTGACCGAGAACAAATGAGAAGTATTAGCGATTAGTTAATGCCGATCGCTAACCAAGTAGGATAAGCATAAGAATCAACAGTTAGTAACTTTTGTTCTAAGTAATTACTGAATATACAGTTGGCTGTGACTTGAAGATTCTCCAATATACGGTCATCATCACCAGAAGCTTCAAATGCAAGACTCCACCAACTTTTTTCCTTGAGCGTCAAATAAGTCAATTCAACTTTACAGGCGTTATCAACGGTTTGATTTTCCGAAACAGCTTGTAGGGACAAATCATCTAAAACTTCGTAAAGTTGTGAATAACGAAGTTTTTGCACACTCACCCACACAGGATGATTTGCAATCTGCTGTGCTTGAAAACTTTCTCCCGTCGAGTCATGACATTCCCACTTACTCCACTTTTCGACTTTCCCCTCCGCAAATTCACCGAAACTCATGATACCTAATTCAGCTTTACGCCATTTGATTTCTAGTTGTTCTTGCCGTAATTTGATACCCAAAAATTCACACTCAGGAGAGTATAGATATAAATCTTCTCGTGGTTCTTCTGGTTGTGAAGATTGAACTAGACAATGTTGCTCAAACCACAATTGAATATTGTCTGGTATGGTGCCAGGGTAAAACCAGCGCATTTCGTAAGTTGTTAGCATCCGTGGGAGAATGAAAAACGACAAATCACACTTGCCTTGTATTGCTTCCAGCCCAGAGGAATTGAAACAAATGTGGAAACGAATTGCAGTAATTTTTTTACTAGTATTAAGTTTTAGCCTTACTAACTACGGTACAGCGTTTGCCGCACTCAGAAGTTTTGTAGACACTAGTGATGGCTATCAATTTTTATATCCTAACGGCTGGGTACAAGTTAGAGTTAGTGACGGGCCGGATGTGGTCTTCCACGATTTAATAGAATTTAGTGAAAATGTTTCTGTAGTCATCAGTCCAGTACCAGAAGCTAAAAGCTTACCAGAATTAGGAACGCCAGGTGAAGTTGGATATAAGCTAGCCAAAAATGCTCTTGCTCCTGATGGTTCAGGACGTACAGCCGAATTAGTCAATGCAGAGCAAGTCGAATCTAATGGTAAAACATACTACAAACTAGAATATTTAATTACGCTCCCCAATAAGCAACAACGACACAACCTCGCCAGTGTAGCTACCAGCCGAGGTAAGCTTTTTACATTAAATGCCTCAGTGCCAGAAAAACGCTGGCGCAAAGTCAAAGGCTCTATAGAAGAATCTGTTGATTCTTTTTCTGTATATTAGTCAAGGGTCAATAGTAGAGACGCGATGATACTCTTACCTTGAAGCCGCTCTTACGAGCGTCTACGCGTCGTACAAGAGTCAATGGTCAATGGTCATTAGTTATCTCTCCATCTTCCTTGTCCACGCCAGGTGCTACAACGGAACGCCACGTGCTACAACGGGACGCCAGTCGCTACAACGGAGGGAACCTCCGCAACGCGCTGGTACCCTGCGGGAAGCCGCGCAAAGCGCGTCTACGGAAACCCCCGCAACGCAGTGGTACCCTGCGGGAAGCCGCGCAAAGCGCGTCTACGGAAACCTCCGCAACGCACTGGCTCCCCTTGTCCCCCTGATCCCTGATCCCCAATCCCTGTTCCCCGACGATCCCCGATCCTAAACTATGGGTATTCCAAACTTTGTACTCGCATCTGCTTCTACGGCGCGACGCCGTTTGTTACAAACTGTTGGTATTGAACCGATAGTTTGTCCGAGTGATTTCGATGAGTCGCAAGTGAAAATTAGTGATCCGGCGCAGTTAGTACAAATTCTGTCTCAACAAAAAGCGGAAACTATAAGTCCTCAGTTTGAATCTGCTTTAGTCATGGGTTGTGATTCGGTTTTAGCTGTTCATGGTGAGATTCATGGGAAACCAGCAGATGCTGAGGAAGCCCGCCAACGTTGGCGGATGATGCAGGGAAGTTTTGGTGATTTATATACTGGTCATACTTTAATTGATACCTCACGTAATTGTAATTTAGTCAAGTATCAAGTCACAAGAGTTTATTTTGCCCAGATTAGCGATCGCACCATTGAAGCCTATATAGCCACGGGCGAACCCCTCAAGTGTGCTGGAGCCTTTGCGCTGGAAGGTCGTGGTGGTTTATTTGTGGAAAAAATAGAAGGCTGTCACAGTAATGTGATTGGGTTGAGTTTACCTCTGTTGCGGCGAATGCTAGAGGAATTGGGGTATGATGTGACAGATTTTTGGAATTAGGAATTGGTTGTGATTGAGAAAAATCAACAATCAACAATCAAGCACCAACCACCAACTAATAAGGTTATGATATCGCCATATTAATAGTAATGCCCCTGTGAGGAGTTATCTGCTAGTGTCATGTTTATTCTTAAAAGGCAGGATGTTGAAATCTCGACAATTGACCACCCAAAACGGGATCAGCAAGTGCCGATTCTCAATTATCAGGGGCAGACCTTTAGATTAATTAGTATATTTAAAGCTAGCCAAGAAGAAGAAGCAAAATCTTTGTGGAGAGATTTAACCGATAATAAAGGCAAAGCTTGTGTTTTGTTAGAAGAACCAGAACGTTTCAGTATTTGGGGCAAAATTCGTCTAGATCAGCTTGGTAGTGATACGGGTAGTCATAGTAATATCAGTGTTTTTATTCAAGCTAGTATTTTGCTGTTGCAAGCTGTGTACATAGATATTGAAGACCTTTTGGGTACTAGACAAGCTGCCTTATTTGAGAAAGAAATGGTTGAGACTTTGCAAAAGTGGCAGTTTCCTAAAGTGTCCTCGCCTCAAGGAGTCAAATACTTACTAGAACTAGACCCGCTAACGACTCCAGTCCCTAACTGGCAAGAACATCATGTCATCACTTTATTGCAAAATCTGCATCGGTTAGGAAAAGCCTATTTTGGCAATACTAATTTTGCTCATTCCGTAGCTAATAAATTACAAGATATGCCAGAAGGAGAGCGATCGCTATTCATCAGTTGGCTAAATCAGTCTCCACTGAGTAAACTGTGGCATTAGTGTATATCAGTGTCTTTTGACGTTGAATGCTGGATAATTAAACATATAAATAGGCAAAAAGCTTATTTTATATTAATTATAGCGATTTAGCGGTAAAAGAACATTGGGAATCTTCTGCCACGGTCAAGGATTATGAGTAGCATTTACGACAAGTCTCAACGTTCTAAATCTTTATTCACCACTCAGAATATTATTTTGGTTAGCATAGGTTGGAGTGTGCTGGCACTATTGTATTTTTTATTGTTTAGTGCCAAGGTTCCGGTAGGAGTAGACTGTGTAGCAAAACTGAGTGCAAAAGCCCAAGAAGCAGCAACTTGCTTAAGACGTGCTGATTGGTATGTTTTGGGGACGAATATTTTTGAGGCAACAGCTTATCTATCTGCTAGTATTTTATGTCTAAGGAATTGGCGCAGTCAGCAAATTATTAGCGATCGCAACGTCTGGCTGGCAATTGGTATCGGTATGCTTTCTTATTTCCTGGGAGGGATATTTTTTGGATATACGGAAATTGTCTTAAAAGAAGAACCTTTCCCATCATTAGGTGATGTATTTTTTGTAATAACATATCTGTTGCTGGGCGTAGGTATAATTTTGGCAGTGGCTTCTAGGCGACTGAATTTGGAAACTTCGCAGTGGATAATAGTATTGGCAATAGGAGTCTTTGGCAGTGCGTTGGCATGGCTAATTTCCAATCAACCACAGACCGCAACAGTCCAAGCCCAATATTCTCCTGGGTTAGAAGTTGTTGCTTCTGTTTTAAATTGGTTTTACGTGATCAGCGACGTATTGCTGTTAATTATCGCTACTACTCTACTGCTTGCTTTTTGGGGCGGACGAGTTTCTCTTTCTTGGCGTATGATTGCAGCTGCGGCATTTTCGCTCTACATTGCAGATATGTGGTATAAATACGCCACAAATTCGATTCCCAATTATCAAAGTGGAGAGATACTGGAAGTGTTTTGGGTCTGGAGTGGAATTTTATTTGGTATGGGTGCTGTCTTGGAATATGACGCATCATTAAGCCGTTCCCGTCGAGAACGGAACAGAAAACGTAGTTAGAAAATTTTTTGTTTGGTGTCCCGCCGTGAGAAAACTAACAGAATCTGATAAACAAGAAATCTTACAATTGTACCGTCAAACTGCTGAAACAACCTCTACTTTGGCAGAACGCTATGACGTAAGTAACTCGACAATTAGTCGTTTACTCAAAAGTACTTTACCAGAAGATGAGTACGAATACCTTGTTTCGTTAAAGCGTGCTGCTAGAACTCCAGAAGGAAAAGCACAGGTCAGTTATGATCAGCTACCGTCTTTTGTGCAGGTAGAACCGGAAGTTTTTGAGCAACCGCAAGAAAAGGTAAGTCCAACTCCAGAGTCGCAACCTACTCCTGTTGTTGCAACTGATTCGACTGATTCAACCTCTCATAGCAGACGAGTTAAGCGACGTTCTTCTGCACCGGACGAGATCAAACCACCAGTCATCAAGCAATTAGAACTTTTAGAACCCAAAGCTCAAGAAATCAGCAATATTCCTAGTCCGCTCATCGAGGATGTACATACAGATTCTCAAGCGATCGCTCATATGCTGGGCGAAGAATTGCTAGATGAGTCGGAAGAGTTAGAAGATTTAGATGAGGATCTCGAAGAAGAAGACTTTGATGATGAAGACTTCGAGGAGGAGGAAGAAGAAGAATATCGAGAACGACCACGTCTAGTCACCAGAACTAGAGCTGGTGACAGTTTTGTACGAGTCTTACCCTTTTCAGCCGCTAGTTTACCCAGAACTTGCTATTTAGTGATTGATCGTTCCTCAGAATTGATTACCAGACCGTTGCGAGAGTTTGGCGATTTGGGCTATATCTCTAATCTAGAGACTCAAGAAAGAACTTTGCCGGTGTTTGATAATCACCGAGTTGCAAAACGCTTTTCTACCAAACGCGATCGCGTTGTCAAAATTCCTGATAGCAGAATGTTGCACAAGGCTCGTTACCACCTCCAAGCCAAAGGTATTACTCGGCTATTAATTGATGGTCAGGTTTATTCTTTGTCTTCAGTTTAGTTTGATTGTTGGCGGTTCGTTTGTGGACTTTTCAAGAATCCGTTAACCTAAACATGGAAGTCACCCCCGATGCTTAGGTTAACGGAGAATCAATAATTTGACTAAAGTACCTTCTTGAGAGCTTCAAACCAACGAGAGGCTAATTTTCCTTCACCAGTATTATTCGGGTGACATCCATCGATAGTATCAGACACATTGAAACCACTATACTGATCTACGACGATTACAGGTGATTGATATGTATTGGTTTGGTTGGCAAGGTTGGGAATCAGCGAATTAAATGATATTTTACGCTCCTCACTACCACAAGTTGTAATAATTTGAGCCAGTAGTATCTTGACATATGGATTATAGTATCGGAGCTTTTGAATAATTCCACGTATGTCCTCAATGGTACTCTGTGGACTTTCTCCACTTCCTAAATCATTAGTACCTAAATGAATCAGCACTATATCTGGTCGAGTGCTGCTTGCCCATTGGTCAATCTGACCTAGTATCTGATCAGTTCGCCAACCACAATGACCTTCATTATCTAAGTCAAAATCTTGCTGGGGAGGAGTTCTGCCACAATTAACTCGGAGTGAACCCACAAAATCAACACTGTAACCTGCATTGAGTAAATAAAACCAAAGTAAGCGACGATAGCTGTTTTGACTTCCCTCTCCTCCAGTAATTGAGTCGCCAAGAGGCATAATTCGCGTAGAACTAGAATTTTGTGCAATCAAATGTGATTTGTTATTTCTGTTTGCACCGAAAGCTGTTGCATTGAAAGTACTCTTACTTGTGATTTCTAAAGTCACAAACGTAACTATAATGCTTAAAGTTATCAACCACCAACGACGCATATTACTACCTCTTCAATTAAAGATATGCGGATAACTTGATTGGTCGCGGTTGCTAGGATAATTAGGAGCAAAAACTTGATGATAAAACTCTCCTAATTGCTGTACAGACATGCAACAACATGCCTTTACAAAACATAGTTTTCTAAAAAAATCCAACCTGGTTATTTATTAATTTAAATATAACATTACTATAAATCATCATTATGATGGGCATAACCTATCAATGCTTAATTCATATTTTTATGCTAGCTATTACACGTTTATAATTTTATTCTTCAGCTATTTTTAAACATTCATTATGAAAAAATAGAAATCTAGTTTCATTTACAAGCTTCATTGCGAAGACTATTAATGAGGAAAATAAAACAAATAATAGGGAAGTAATGTGTTTACTTAATTCTATCTGAGTAGAGACCCATAGCTTGCTTACCGCGTGGTAAATTCGCATCTATACAGACTAATTATTTGTACTATAGCAATCCTATATGATTTGTGAGAATCGCAGAGCTTAGATCCCCGACTTCTCAACAGAAGTCGGGGATCTTGTTATTCACTAATGATTTAGGAATGCTATAAAATACTTAACTTCAAGCGTATTACAATATAGATTTTGAATAACATCCATGACTTTTATATAGTATTTACAAATTATTCGTCAGCAACAAGATAACTGACTTCTTGTAAACACCTGTAGATTGGCTTCCCAGAGTGTAGAAATCAGGTATCTGGCTCTCTCGATTTTTAGAACTAATTTATTATTGTTACGTGAGGACGAATAATTGGTAAAAATGTTCCTGATTAAACTTTGATTATGCCATAAGAAAAACTGTCTGGTTTTGCAAATAAAAACTATTTAATTGTCTAAAATAAACATCTTTTTTATTAAGCAAGAACTAAATAATTTTATTTCTAAATGGAACATATATTTAGGTTTTTCGACTTTGTATATAAAAGCAACTTCCTACAAAATTTGGTGAAAATTATGCAACGTTTTTTCAAGTCTTTTTTGACATTCTCTGCTTTATCTTCTTTGGTAATTGCTCCTATGTTTACATCTATTGGTGCTGCTTCTGCTCAACCTATTCCTACTAAGAAAGGTACAGATGCAAGCTACGTCGGAGCTGGTTTTGCTGCTGGTGTTACTAATGGTGGACAAAGTAATGATTCTGCAACATTGGGTGGGAATGTTGCTGGTCGTGTGAAGCTTGGTAGTACTCCTTTTTCGGCACGCGGTCAAATCAACTTTAGTGATAAGACGAGCGCTATCATTCCCTATGTTTCCGCAGACGTGGGAATTGCTCAAAATACTAATGCTTTTGTGGGCGTTGGTTATCAATTCGTGGAGTCAGATGGTAAACGAACCCCCAGTGGCAACAAAGATGCTGTGGCAGTTGTTGCTGGTGTAGAATCTGAAGTTGGTAAAAACTTTCTTGTTTACGGCAATACCACTTTAGGAATTAATGCTTATAAAAATAGCTCTGCTTCTGCTGTAAGTCTTAATGGTGGTATTGGCTATCGATTTAAGTAGCTTGCTTGTTTGGTTAGCCAAAAAATTTTTGGATTACGTAACAAAATAACTGATAATTTATAAGTAAGATTGCTGGGTTTGCTAGGTATTGCATTACTGAAAAACCCAGCTTTTTATCGTGTTAAAATTAAACTATTCTTCTTATCCCCGACCGGATTACCGGGAAAATTCAGCCGAATGGGTGCTTCTAAATTCACGCTTCGGCGCTTATCGATGACTTCTTGAAAAGATTATACAATTTGCAATGGTTAAATCCGCTCCTCTTCCCATCGCCAGCCGTAAGCCTTCTAAAGTAGAAGCAATTAAAGAACGCAGTAATTGTTTGCGTGAACCAGTCGCTACAGAAATTCTTCAGGATACAACGCATTTTAGTGAAGATGCAGTACAGATCCTCAAGTTTCACGGCTCTTATCAGCAAGATAATAGGGATAATCGCGCCAAAGGTCAGGAAAAAGATTATCAATTCATGCTGCGGACAAGAAATCCTGGTGGGTTTGTGCCGCCGCAGTTATACCTGACTCTGGATAAACTAGCTGATGAGTATGGTAATCATACTTTGCGTGCTACCACTCGGCAAGGATTTCAATTACACGGGATTTTAAAGAAAAATCTCAAAGCTGCGATCGCCAATATTGTGACAAACATGGGTTCGACCTTGGGAGCTTGTGGTGATGTCAACCGTAATGTCATGGCTCCCCCTGCACCTTTTAAAAATAAACCAGAATATCAGTACGCTTGGGAATATGCTGAGAATGTCGCTGAGTTACTGACACCACAAACCGGTGCTTATTACGAAATTTGGTTAGATGGCGAAAAAGCCATTAGTGGTGAAGAAAACCCAGAAGTCAAAGGCGCAAGAGAAAGTAATGGTACTGGTACTATCTTCCATGACAAAGAAGAACCTATTTATGGTACTCACTACATGCCGCGCAAATTCAAAGTTTGCGTCACGGTTCCAGGAGATAATTCAATAGATTTGTATAGCCAAGACCTCACCTTAGTAGTAATTACTGACGAGCAGGGAGAACTAGCAGGATTTAACGTCTTTGCTGGTGGTGGTTTAGGACGTACACACAACAAAGAAGAAACTTTCGCCAGAGTTGCAGATGAAATTTGCTACGTGGCGAAAGCAGATGTTTATGATATGGTGAAAGCCATTGTCGCTACTCAAAGAGATTATGGCGATCGCACAGACCGCCGTCACGCCAGATTAAAATATTTAATCCACGATTGGGGCGTTGATAAATTCCGGGCGATGGTGGAAGAATATTTTGGCAAACCGCTAGAACCCTTCCAAACTCTGCCAGAGTGGAAATATGAAGATTTCCTTGGTTGGCATGAACAAGGTGATGGCAAATTGTTTTTGGGTATTTCCATCGACAATGGGCGGATCAAAGATGAAGGCGACTTCCAACTCAAAACCGCCTTACGGGAAATAGTCGAGCAGTACAACTTACCTATCCGCTTGACTCCCCACCAAAATGTGATTCTCTACGATATTGAACCTGATAACAAGCAAGCTGTTGAAGATATTCTCAATCGTCATGGTGTTGTCACCAATGTTGAAAGCATCGACCAGATTTTCCGTTACTCGATGGCTTGTCCCGCATTACCTACCTGCGGTTTAGCAATTACCGAATCAGAGCGGGCGATTCCAGGAATTTTAGAACGAATTCGGGCTTTGTTAAACAAAGTGGGTTTACCAAATGAACATTTTGTGGTAAGAATGACCGGATGCCCTAACGGTTGCGCTCGTCCGTATATGGCGGAACTTGGGCTTGTGGGTAGCGCTCCCGAAAGTTATCAAGTCTGGTTGGCTGGTTCGCCAGATCAAACTAGACTGGCACAGGCTTACACTGAGAAATTGCATCATAATGATATCGAAACTTTCCTAGAGCCAATTTTTGTGTACTTTAAGAAGTCACGTAAAAAAGGTGAAAGCTTTGGAAACTTTTGCGATCGCGTCGGGTTTGATGCAATTCGGAAGTTTACCGACTCTTACAAATCAAAACTTGCCAAAGCTGCGAGTGTAGGACGTCATCGGATTACCGTTCGCGATGATGTTTATGCTGTGCTGAAGAAAACTGCTGACAGTCAAGGAAAGTCAATGACAGATGTGGTGGATGAAGCATTAAAGCTTTACTTGAAAACAGAGTAATTCTAAGTTGACCAGGATGAGATACAGATCCCCGACTTTTTAGAAAAGTCGGGGATCTATTTACACTAGTCCTAAGTAACTATTTTTCAATACCTGTTCTATTGAACCCAATTTCTTAAACTCACTGATCATTACAGACGCTCTTGTTTGCTTATTATTAAGTATATCTTTGAGTGGTGTGAGTAAATTTACGTCTGGATATTCTTGAAGTGCAACTTCAGCAGCTTGCAAAACTTGTGATGCGATCGCAAAAATCTCTTGATTGTTAAATCCTTCTTTTGCAGAGATTTGGTGTTTTTCGGCGTCTGGAATTATTGCTCTTCCTGGTAATGATGTGTCCAACACTAGACCTTTTAATAAGGCTAGCAATGCAGCATAAATAGAAAAATCATCACAACTATCAAATGATTTGAATTCTATGCGACCTACTTCTGCTGGAATACGTGCGATTTTTGTTAGTGAAGGTGTAGACTTAATCAATTGTTCTGGTTTTTCTACAAATACAATTGCTGCGGATCTTTTACCTGTTCTGATAAATGTTCTTACCGATAAACCTGACCATAAATCACCATGATAAAAAGGAGAACTAAAACTAAAAGGAACAACATAAGGACTGTAGTAAGTTAGCTTTTTAGCAATATCAATTAAACTTTCATAAGCTAAACCAGGGAATGATAAATTTAAATCTGGGCCATAGCTGACCATAAAAATATGAGCAGTTTGTTCATCAGGGTTAGCCTGTAAGATGCTAAGTTCATATTTATTAAGTGGCGGTTCAGGCTGAAAAACAGTTTTGTAAGGATTAAAACTAATTAAAATTGGTGATAAATCAAATTGTGCAGCAACTTGACGTAGCAAGTCAAAACTTTCCGACAATTCATTAATAGTACTTTTAATATCAGATTTTATTGTAGTTCTGATTTCAATACCTTTGGGAATACAATCTATAAGTTTTTCAGTATCTTCTGCAAATCTCTCAAATCCTTCAATATACCACCGCTTTTTTCTAATACCAGCGTCTCCAATACATAATTGCATAGAGTCATTAGCATATGTGGGTAACTGTTCAATTACTTGATTAAAATCATCAAATTTTGTACAAGAAAAATCTGCAAACTTTCCTTCAGCATTCAGAAAAGCAACTTCATGTTCAATGCCAAAATAAAACATTATTTCTACCTTTGATTTAATATTTATATTTTTGGAATTTAACCGAATTGAACTAAAGTCAAACGGTAGCTATTTGCCAAGACTGGTATATAAGAAAATAAGAAGCGATTGATCAGGGAAAAACGCTTCAAATACTGATTTGGTAAATCACAAAATCTAGAAACATCCAATATTTGATAGCGATTATCCCAATTTTTGATTTTATGAATATCAGAAATTCCCCAATCAAACTTGGCTGATGTGTATCTAAGAGAATCGTGGTACTTTTGATTTTTTACTATCAACGGAGACATAGAATCAAAAGCAAACCATGAACCTGGAAACTCTTGTAAAAGATTGCTAAAAAGCCACTTCACTTGCTTTTCATTGAGATACATCAGTACGCCTTCTGCAACAAATATGCAGGGTTGCATACTCACAGCTTTTACATACTCAAACCAGTCTGTATCTAAACAAGAAGCAGTGAGAAAACGACGACGTTCTGTTTCTTGAAAAAACTGTTTCCGCAATTCCATGACATCTGGTAAATCTAAATCAAACCAGCGTACTTGTCCGTTATCCACTCGTTCAAAGCGCGTATTCAATCCAGCGCCAATTTCAACAACCGTACCTTGGGGGTATTTTTCTAGATAATTACGTATCCAGTTGTCGAGGATCATACCTCGTAAACAAGTACCTGTTTGGGAATTTTTTGCATTAATAAATTTATCAAAATCGTAATCAATTGCTTGGAGAATTTCAGCTGATTTGGGGTCTACAATAATGGGATCAGATTGCTTTATTTCAGTGGCCCTTGCCCATAGGGTAATTAACAATGTTTCTTGTATGACACCAAGATTGACTTTTATTTTAGTCATAAGTCTTAGTTAAGTAACTGTTATCAATAAAGCTAATTATAAAAATTCTCAATAATCTTAGCACAACAAAATCATAACAGAACACACAGCAGTGAACTATAAGAAAATTTCAAGGCGTAAATAAAACTACTTTTGAAAAAGAATGAAAAGCTTATCATGTAAGATTTCTAGCTTCTTCGTCTTGCCTACATTGAAAAGCCACTCCGCCTCTACTGTCTCTTGCTTTCTTGTACTAGTATGGACTTGGGAAAAGCTAGAGGCGTGAGTTTATGACAAGTGCCGTTCAATCTCCCTACAGTAGTGAACAAATAGCAGCATGGCTGCGTGGATTACTGACTATTGCTTGGGCAGATGGTGATTTTGATAACCAAGAACAAGAATTAATTGCCAGCATTACCAAAGATGAACTGGCTCCTGAGACAAAATTGGAGTCTTTGGACGTTATTGAACCAGAGGAATTAGCTGTTGTTCTGGGTCACGGTACGCCAGCAGCAGAAAATTTCTTGCGTACCGCTGTGATGGTGGCGATCGCTGATGGTACATATTCTAAAAGCGAAGACTATCTTCTGCACCAGTTGTGCAAAGCTTTGGGAGAACCAGAAGACTTACTAGAGGCTTTGCGTCATACTTTAGAATTTCACCCAACAGAGCCAGCAGAACAGCAGGTAGAAACTCCTTTAGTTCTCGCACCCACAAAGCGACAACTTGACGCATTATACCCAGTCCGCGACTGGCTCGACGGACTAGACATCCAAGATCCTAGAGTCGCCCGTTTCTTATGTAAAATGATTCCTTCTCAGTGTCCATTTGAGCGAGATGTCAAGCTATTTGGACGCAAAATAGTACACATTCCGCCTTTATGTAAACTCAATCCATTGTACGAACAGCTCGTAGGCTTACGCTTCCGCGCCCTCTCCTATTTAGCAGATGAATGTGGTGAGGATATTTCGGAATATATTTAGAGACGCGATAAATCGCGTCTGTACAATAGTCATTGGTCATTAGTAAAAGACTTTTGACTAATGACCTATACTTCTTTGATGGTACAGTGCAAGCATAAAAATCTGTGGAGTCAATCCAAAATCCAAAATCTAAAATCCAAAATCTAAAATCGAATGACCAATGACAAAAGACAAATAACTAAACATTATGCAATTTATCGATCAGGCAAAAATTGAAGTAGCAGCAGGTAAGGGAGGCGATGGAATTGTCGCTTTCCGACGAGAAAAGTATGTACCAGCAGGTGGCCCTTCTGGTGGTAATGGAGGAAAGGGCGGTTCGGTGATTTTACGTGCTGTGGAAAACTTGCAAACCTTACTTGATTTCAGATACAACCATCTTTTTCAAGCAGAACCGGGTTCTCGCGGTGGCCCCAATAATCGCACCGGAGCAAACGGCAAGGATCTAATTATTGAAGTTCCCTGTGGTACGGTGGTTTATGATGCCGAAACAGAGGAAATGATCGGGGACTTGGTGGAACCTGAGCAAGAATTGATAATTGCGAAAGGTGGTAAAGGTGGACTGGGTAATCAGTATTTTTTGAGTAACCGCAACCGCGCCCCTGAGTATGCTTTACCAGGATTACCAGGAGAAGTCAAACAGCTGCGTTTAGAGTTAAAACTTTTAGCAGAAGTGGGAATTATTGGTTTACCAAATGCGGGAAAATCCACTTTAATCTCTGCTTTATCAGCAGCACGTCCGAAAATTGCTGATTATCCCTTCACTACTCTTGTGCCAAATTTGGGTGTGGTACGTAAACCGAATGGTGATGGTACAGTTTTTGCGGACATTCCAGGATTAATTGCAGGTGCTTCCCACGGAGCGGGGCTAGGACATGATTTTTTGCGCCATATTGAACGCACGCGAGTGCTATTGCACTTAATTGATGCGACTAGTGAAGATGCGATCGCAGATTATAAAATCATCGAACAAGAATTGCAGGACTACGGCAGAGGTTTATCAGATCGTCCCCAACTTTTAGCTCTCAACAAAATCGATGCAGTTGATAGAGAAAGTGTAGATATAGAAGCACTCGCGACACAACTTAATCATCTTTCCCACGCCCCAGTATTCTTAATTTCTGCTGTTACTGGTGCTGGATTAGAACCAATGCTCCAGGAAATTTGGTCTTTGTTAGAGAAATTTAATGAAGTAATATTAAGTTAGTTAAAGAATTTTTATCAATTGTTTAAATGTGTTCTCTTCTATTTAGAAAATAAATTGATGTGGCTGGAAGAGGACTCTGTAGCATGGCATAAAATGAATTTCCGGAAAAATTAAAAAAGTCAATTGTAATGAGCAAGTTTGAATATACACTAACCGTTGGTAAGTAATTTAGCATCAAACCTTTTTATCAGGCAATTACAAGCTTTTTATCTGATGAGCTAATTGTTATATTCGTTGACTTATATTTACACTATAAGAATTTACGATATATAACTAGGTAATATTAGCTTAATATCAAGTTAGTTTGATCACGTATACAAGCATCTGCATGACTTTGTCAGTACATTTGCGATCGCATCTACAAAATCATAGCTACTCAACTGATTTAGTATTCCAACCAAACTAGGGTGCTGATTTCAAAAAATTCTGGAAAACTTACTTGGCCATCTACACAGTGTGATAGAGGATGTATACTCATACCAAATTTTTGAATTTCAGTGTTGACGAATATTTGCAATTTGAACTAGAAAATCGAATTCGTCACGAATATCTTGCTGGTCAAGTCTATCCAATGCGAGAAGACAGTGAGAAGTGTAAAGTAATCACCAGCAATATGTTGACCCGATTACGTACACATTTGTTTGGTACAGATTATCGGACTTATTCATCAGAGATGAAGATTAGGATTGATGAGTTAGACATATTTTATTACCCACACATCTCTGTCACTTGCAATCCTCAAGACCGAGAAAAGTTTTACAAGCATCAACCTTGTTTGATAGTGGAAGTTTTTTCCTCAGCCACGGAACGTATTTATCGTAACGAAAAGCTGATGAATTACCGTCGATTAAATAGTTTGCAAGAGTATGTATTAGTGTGCGAATCCGAAATTAAGGTTGAAGTCTACCGTAAAAACAATCAAAACAATTGGTTTGTAGAAGAATTGCAAGCAGAAGATAGTCTCAAATTAGCTTCTATAGACTTAGAAATCGCGATCGCAGATATTTATGAGGATGTAAAAATGTAAGATTGTATGCTATCCTCTGCCTCGATGGTGTGAAATTGTGATGTATGCAAAAACTATTAGTTACTGGAGCTAGTGGGTTTTTAGGTTGGCATGTTTGCCAATTAGCAAATCTCAACTGGGAAGTCTATGGAACTTTCTTAACTAACTCTGTAGAAATTCCTCATACCAAAATGCAGAAAGTCAATTTAACAGACTTTCAGGAATTGCAACAGATATTTAGTGAAATTCAGCCAGCCGCAGTAATTCATACCGCCGCAGAATCACAACCTAATTATTGCCAAAATCATCCTGAAGAAACTTACGCAACTAATGTAATAGTCTCTCACAACATTGCTGGTTTGTGTGCAGATCATTATATTCCTTGCGTATTTACATCTACTGACCTTGTTTTTGATGGTTTAAATCCTCCTTATCGAGAAACAGATCCCGTATGTCCTGTAAATAAATACGGTGAACAAAAAGTGATGGCAGAATTGGGAATGTTAGAACGCTATCCCTTAACTGCTGTGTGTAGAATGCCATTAATGTTTGGTGCAGCAACACCCACAGCTACCAGTTTTATACAGCCATTTATACAAACTCTGCAAAAAGGCAAAGAATTAAAACTATTTACAGATGAATTTCGCACACCAGTTAGTGCTAACACCGCAGCTAAAGGATTGTTATTAGCATTAGAAAAAGTACAAGGGATAATTAACTTAGGTGGCAAAGAAAGAATTTCTCGCTATGATTTTGGACGTTTATTAGTAGAAATATTTCAATTACCCACTACTGGATTAAAGGCCTGTTTGCAACAAGATGTAAAAATGTCTGCACCCAGACCCAGCGATGTTTCTTTAGATAGTTCTAAAGCTTTTGCATTAGGGTATCAACCCCTATCTTTACGATCACAATTAGAAGAATTAGCTAGTAAATAGGGCAAGCATTTTACCATTTCACGCTCATCACGATACATATAAATTTGTACCAGATGCGTAGCAAGATCCCGCAGAGTAATTTCGTGTTTCTACACAATGCTTTTTAGTCTTAACCGAGTAGTATTTACAACCGTGCGATCGCTCATTTATCGAATTTTCAAGCTAACACGCATAAATACTTAGGAAATTCAGTAAATAATGCGTCAATGTAAACGCATCTACTCCTAATTCTGTGCGTTCTTGGGCTGCCAAAATTCCGGCTTGAGCGTGCCACCAAGCAGCAGTTGCTACCATATCTTCGGCAAGTATTTGATGCGTGACTGCTTGGGCAATTAATCCACCCATTAACCCAGTTAACACATCACCACTACCACCCCGCGCTAAAGCTGGAGTACTTTCGGGAACAATCCATACAGAACCTTGGGGATTTGCGATCGCTGTTCTGGCTCCTTTCAATAATATTACTGCCCCGCTTTGAACTGCTGCTTCTCGCACTGCTTTGATTCTGTCTTGCTTGGCATCTGGTAAGTCGGGAAATAAGCGTTGAAATTCGCCTGCATGGGGTGTAAGCACTGACAGTACGTGTCGTTTTTTTAACGTAGGCATAGTTTTCATTTCTGCCAGAATATTTAAACCATCGGCATCAAGAACCAAAGGAATTGTGCTTTCTAATACTTGCTGTAAAATTGGGCTAGCATCTTTGGTTAAACCAGGGCCACAAGCGATCGCATGAAATGAATTCAAGTCTGTGTTTTCTGGTAATTGTAATTGAGCGATCGCACCTGTTTCTGTTTCTGGACAACCGACAATCAGTGCTTCTGGCAAATGACTGACCATGATCGGCTTGAGAGATTCTGGAACAGCAATTGACAACATACCAACCCCACTTGCCCTTGCTCCTAAGCCAGTTAAAATCGCGCCTCCAGCATAGCGACGCGAACCGCAAATTAATAATAAATGTCCTTCTTTGTATTTATGGGTGACAGCAGGACGCGGTAAAGGTAAAGTAGATAACGCAGTAGCTTCGGTAATGCGTGTAATTCGGGGTGCATCTGCCAGTACCGCTTCCACATCTGCTAAAGGTATATCAAAATCGATTAACTCTGCTTTACCCACATATTCTAAAGCCTGGTCTTGCAATAAACCTAACTTCCACAAACCCAAACATAACGTGTGCGTAGCCCGGATCGCGGTTCCTAAAACTTCGCCAGTATCTGTATGCAACCCAGAAGGCATATCAATACTAATAATTGGTATAGACTTTTGATTTAACTGATTAATAGCAATAGCAACAGGGTCTTTGAGTTCTCTTTCTAACCCAAATCCAAACAATCCATCAACCAGCAAATTACACTCTGGCAAGTCCGCAATTGATTGATAACAGGGAATGCCTAAACTCTGAGCATACTGTAAATGCTGTGAAGTTAATTCCTTCAATTTGGCAAAAGGATTGTAGATGCAGACAGCATAACCGCGAAAATGCAGTTCACGGGCAACGACCAAAGCATCCCCACCATTGTGACCAGGGCCGACGAGAATCCCGACTTTGTGAGGAGACACAGAGGAAGACGCGGAGAGTATCTTATTTGTATTCTCCGTGTCCCCGCGTCCTTGCGTCCCGGTGTCCTCTTCCTTCGCGTCTTCAGAAAAATAAAGTACCTCAATCCGATGTGCGATCAGTCCTGCTACCTTTTCCATTAAAGCGGCTACAGGCATTCCTGCTGCAAAGATACGCGCTTCGATATCGCGCATCTGTTGTGCTGTCACTACAACTTGCGAAATTTGGGTTCTTTGTTGGTTGTTCATGGTTGATTGTCAGTCTTCTTAATTAACCATTAACCCCTTTAGGGGCGAACAGCCGTTCACCCCTACGAATTATCTTGCATAATAAACTCTGGAATTCCTAAATCCTATAGAGCGCAGATAATTATTCCATTGTTCTGCTTGTGATCTTTCAGCAAACGGCCCCACTGCTACGTGTAACCCTCGTGGCTGATTTTTGGTGGTGACATTTACTTGTTGTTCGATGTTGCTTCTAATTTGGTTGGTGATTTCAGCAATGTTTTGGGAAGTTGCAGGAACAGCCACATAGTAATGTTTAGAGGGTTCTGGTTGAACATTGGATTGAGAATAGTAAGGATAGTAAATATTATTATTGTTGAAATTATTATTGTTGAAATTTTGAGAGTAAATTGGGATTTGTTGTCCGTTACTAAAACTGATGATTTGCGCCCCGTAAATACCATTAGCTGCTAGTTGTTGGATGCGCTGTTGGGCATTAACTGGTTTACTAAAAATTCCAGCTTGAATTACAGAACGTCCTTGCAATTGCCTAATATAAGCTGTTGGTTCAATTAAACGAATTCTTTGTAGGGTTTGAGAATTATTATTCTCAACGTAAACTAGGTAGCGTTCAAAAGTTTGGTTATTTTGATTCCAAGGTGTAGCTTGATATTGAATCACACCCTGATTGTTAAGATACTGCTGAGGAGTTGTATTTAGCTGAGGAATTGTAAATTCCTGGCTATTGGTTGGTACAGGTGGTAATAAATTGTTGTTACTTGGTGGAAGAGTTGGTAGGGGTGTTTGTACCAAAAGTCTCTTAGTACTTGTATTGATTTGTGCTGGGGTTGGAGTGGAATAGCAAATCAAAATTGAGCATCCTACCACTAGAGCGCGTAGAATCAGAGATGGTTGGGTAAAGTGCTGAAATACCATAGGTAAAATTGACCATGCAATCGACTATGGTAACAAAAGAATTTTGAAAGACAATTTTCTACGGAAACCAAATTTTTATAGATATTTCAGTTATCAGTGAACAGGCAAAGCTGGTAACTATAGAAAATAGCTATAATTCTTGAGAGTAGCAATCATTATGATCACTACATAGTGTTAGTTTATAAAGAACAGCCTAGCAATTCTTTACGGATATGAAAAAAGTCGTAGTAGGACTTTCGGGCGGTGTTGATAGTTCTACCGCCGCCGCCATTTTACATAATCAGGGCTATGAAGTAATTGGTCTGACCCTTTGGCTGATGAAAGGAAAGGGTCAATGTTGCTCTGAAGGTATGGTAGATGCGGCTTCTATCTGTGATCAGCTGGGTGTTCCCCATCACGTTGTTGATATTCGGGATGTTTTTCAGACAAATATTGTCGATTACCTAGTAACTGGATACAGTAACGGCATTACGCCTCTGCCTTGTTCACAGTGTAATAAAACAGTGAAATTTGGCCCGATGTTACATTATGCCCGCGAAACCTTGGGATGCGATCGCATTGCTACGGGTCATTATGCGCGGATTAATTATAACGAAGCTACTGGACGTTACGAACTCCTGCGGGCAATTGATCGCAATAAAGACCAGACTTATTTTCTCTATGATTTGTCACAAGATTTACTGGGTGGTTCAGTATTTCCTCTAGGAGAAATGCAAAAAAGCGAAACTCGCCGGATTGCAACTGAATACAATCTCAAAACAGCCGACAAGCCGGAAAGTCAGGATCTATGTCTGGTAGAAGCAAATGGCTCAATGCGAGCATTCCTGGATAAGTATCTTGCGCCCAAACAAGGCGAGATCGTTGATATGGATGGTAAGGTGCTAGGACAGCATGATGGTGTCCATCATTACACAATTGGACAACGTAAGGGCTTGGGAATTGCGGCTGCGGAACCTTTGTATGTAATTGCACTAGATGCAGTTAATAATAAAGTCATAGTAGGCGATCGCACTCTTGCAACTCAACCAGAATGCACTGTCAATCGGGTGAATTGGGTTTCCATTGCTGAACCTGCAAGTCCTATTCGTGCGGAAGTCCAAGTCCGCTATCGTTCTCACCCCATACCAGTGACAGTAATTCCTTTGGAAAACTCCCGCGTCCGCATCGTCTTCGATGAACCCCAGTTCAGCATCACACCTGGACAAGCAGCAGTTTGGTACGAAGGAGAAAAAGTTTTGGGTGGGGGAATAATTGAACAATTTAGCGACTCCTAAATTGAAACTCCTCTTGTCTAAGTTTTGTAGGGTGTGTTGTCGCGCAGCGCAACGCACCATTCGGTGATTTTCGATGCGTTAGGACGTTCCGTCCATAACACACCCTACCAAATTGTTTGTGGTGAAAAAATAATTGTTGAAACACCCTTCGGGTTCGCCACCTTGCCATCGTGACGGGAACCGCCAAGACGGCAAGTGGACTCACCAAGACACAAAGACACTAAGAAATTTTCATTTTCCAGATTTACACTTTGAAAGGGCTGGATTTTCACTCTAAAGCTACTTCATACCTAGTTAACGGAAAAGGTTCTAGCAACTCACCCTTGTGTAAACTCTCTAATCGCCACCAGAGAGTTTGCACAGCTACCTGTTTACCATCAACTACCTCAAAAGTGATTTCGCCGATATTATTTACTCCCACAACAGCTTTCCCAGCGCCCCATTTACCTCGATAATCACGGTGATTTTTAGCCATAGCTAAATATTTTTCTAAAGGTAGCTTGCGCTCTTGTCCTGGTAGGGGAGCAGTTATAGATTCGGGTTGGACTAAATTAGTATCTTCCGGTTCATCTACTTTTTCATCTTTACCTAAAAAGAAATTAATTGTATACCACCATTCTGGTTTTTTAATAACTTGTACTTCTTTATGCCAACCGCGTTCTTGAACTAAATCTATTGTGGCAGGATTCGTTTTAATAGTCCAAGGAATACATTGCGGTATGTGATCAACATAAACATGCATCACACCAATTTCTAATTCTTGTTCGTCTTGATTCTCCCACCCTAAAATTTCTGCTTTGGGCAAATAGTTGATTTTTTCAATAGGAAGAAAACCTTTTTTATGTAACGAATGACTTCCACCTTGACCACTAACTTCATTCTTAAAAGAACTACTAGTAAATTGAATCGCAATCAGTTCCGTATCGATATTTTCTGAATGTTCAAAGGGACGAATGGCTGTATATTTCAGGCAAGATGTAAAACTATAATGGACATCACCAGATAAGATAATTACACGACTTTGTTTGGCTGGTAATCCTCGTAATGCTAAACGAGTCAGCAATCTTTCAAATGCTGTTGTTTCTAAACCCCAAGCTTCAGGATCAAAACCCCAAGCTGCACTACCAAATTTTTCTGCGAAAGCTTTAGCTGTCTTTTGAATTGTTTCTAAAAAAGGTACACCAACTACAGGCCCTGGTGAAATAACAAAAGTCACCTTAGCATTTTTGTGATGAACTACTTTTGTTATTTGCTGCTCACAAGCTTCTTGACTTAACAGTGCTGGAAAATCAAAGTCTTTGCCTGGAAATGCTCGCCAAGTACGAGTATCAAGTACTATGACTTCATATTCTGGCCCTTTGACAGTGTAATGCCATTTTAGAGAAACATCTGTGTGGGGTATTTGTTTGGGATGACTATTTTTAATCTCTGTAAGAGATGGTAAACCAACTCGTCGAGTAATTTCCTGTTCGTATTTTGGGTTTTGTCCCTGGAAAGCAAACCAGCCAACAGCAGCTTTGAGTAATGCTTCTCCTGGTTTACCGTCTATAAATTCGTCTGGTGTATTTCCCCAAGCTTGACAGATTGCGTATGCGAGTAAGCCATTTTGGAGGATACGTCTACCCAAAGGTTTACTTAGGACGCGATCGCACCACGCCATGTTTAAATACCAATCATCGGTAATTTCATGATCGTCAAAGATCATATAGGTGGGAATATTAGCTAAAGCGCGTCTAACTTGTTTGAGTGTTGTCTGAAAGTTTTTTAAATCCTCTAGTTCTTCTACAAATAAATCTTCACTACTCGCAAGTGAAGGTAAATTTCGATTCACATCAGCAAATGTAGGTAAATCTTCAGGTTTGGGCCATAACACATCACACCAAGCAAATAAATACATGGTGCAAAAATCACTGAATGTGAATAAATGACTTTTGGCAATATTAGCAATTTTGTTGAGTTTAGTAATACTTGCTGTTAAACCAGCAGTGTAAGTTGCTAAATTATTACGTTGACCAGCCTGTAATTCTTTAATATCTGTGACATCTGGTAATTCTTCTGACCATCCTAATAATGTTTCGCCTGCATCTATTAACATGAAAAGTAAAGCATCGGCGACATCATCTGCATAGATTTGGTCGCCTGTAAGAAAAAGTTGATGTGGTCTTTTTTGCGGAGCTTGTACTAATGCTTCTTTAATCATCTTGTCTACAGCTGTGAATGCATCCAAGCTTTCACCATGTGGCTTGCGACAAGAACCATGAACAAGACGTAAATCTTTTAAGTCATGAGGTACAAGCCCAAAACTAGGCAGATCATAGGGAGGATATGTAATTTCTGTAATCGAACCTTCCGTATTTAATATATTCAAACTACTTAAATTTTCTTCATTGCCAAATTCTAAATCATATATATAACTTTCACCATATTCAAGTATATTTTGATCTGTTCTAGCAGTAACAGCAACTATATATAAATTCATACCTAATTTAATAGTTACTCTACTACCTGTTAATAATAAGTTTTTATTCGTATCCAATATTTTGAGAGTAACAATGCGGCTTTCTTTCAAAGCTACCCAAATAGTTACAGAATTTGGTGCCGTATGTCGTAAAATCGGCCCTGCGAGAACAAGTGGTAATTGTGGAATTCGTTCTCTTAATGATGTCCATGCCATGTAATTTGTACCATTAATTATACAATTGGTATTTCATAGTGAATGATGTTAATCTTTATAAGATATTTTTTAGAGATTAATGCTATTTTTAGGAAAAATTTTAATTTGCGATCGCATTTAGTTCAGCAGATGATACGATTGTCTCTGCTGAACTTAATATAAATCAATGAATTCACTCACAAATCTTCCCCAAGCTGGAGAAAAAGCGCCTGATTTCGCTCTTCCTAATCAAGATGGTAATTTAGTGAGCCTGAGTGATTTTCAATCAAACTGGCTAATTTTGTATTTTTACCCCAAAGATGATACACCTGGTTGTACGACTGAAGCCAAAGAATTTACTGATTTATCTCAAGAGTTTAGTGCTTTGGGAGCTACAATTGTTGGTGTTAGTCCTGATACTGAAAAATCTCATTGCAAATTTATTCAAAAACACAATTTATCCATTCAATTGTTAAGTGATCCTGAACATCAAGTATGTGAAAATTATGGGGTGTGGCAACTTAAAAAATTTATGGGTAGAGAATATATGGGTGTGGTAAGGTCAACTTTTTTGATCGCACCTGATGGAAAATTAGCCTATGTTTGGTCGAATGTAAAAGTGAAAAATCACGTTCAGGCTGTACTTGCTAAGTTGCAAGAATTATTAAGTCAGGGTTTGTAGTAAGCACTTTAGTACTTATTTTTTAAGAACTAAAGTCCTGACTATGAACTACTAACTATTAACACCATTTGCAACCCAATTACTATCAATAATAATCCCTCGACTTTGCATCGCTTGGATAAACAAATCAGTTGATAGTGCTTCTTCAACAGGCCAAACTCCTGGTTTATTGAGTTTATGTTCTAATAAAAATTGAACTATACTACCCGTGCCACAACCAGCAGCGGTAGCTGTATTTTCATAAGTTAAATTAGAGCGATAAACATTTTGTTGACCATTTTTTTGTCCCGTTACTTCTGAACGAACTGCTACCCCAATACCAGAAAATTGATCAGTAAAATCGGTCATTGCATGACTGACATGAGATAAAAATTCTACACCATTAGGATTTTTTACCCATGATTTCGGAAAAACATGAGCGGCAATCCAAGTCAAATGGTTATAAAAATCGGGGACAGAACCAAATTTAGTAATTACAGTTTTAACTGCTGGGAAAGCATGGGGTAAAGTAAAAGTCTCTGGCATATCAAACCAGTAAACACCACTGCGTCCGTAGGGAGATGGAAAGTCAACAGTTTCTCTTTCGCTATAAGGTTTTACTGTTTGCCATTTACCATCTATCCACGCTTCAAAAGGATTTTGTAAACCGAGAAATGTGGTTCGCATTACAGTTATGCCAGCACCCCCAGAACCAGATACTAAATAACTCAAATGTATTTTTTCTGGTACATCAAATTGTTCGACATCATGACGCACCATACTATTAGAAATACCAGGAAAAATGCCAGTATTAATTATCGCTGTCACACCAGCAGCTATAGCTTCTTCATGATATTGTAAGGCTTTACTAGTAAAAGAACGATGGTCGCTCACATCTACATAATTAACACCCTGTTCAATACAAATTTTTAGGACGTTTGCATCTCGAAAGTGAAACGGGCCAGCACAGTGAACTACTACATTAACAGAAGCGATCGCCTCCCGCAATTTCTCCACCTCTGCCAAGTCCAACACCATGTATTGCAAAGATGTATTTAGTTGCGTTTGTGCGGGTGTACGTCCAGTAACGATAATTTCTGCCTGCGTGTGAGTGAGTAGATCTTGAGCAACACTACCACCGATGCGTCCCCTTCCGCCAAGAATTAAAACCCGATCTGTCATCGCTCCGATATTGGCAACAGCAACTTTATTACATCAATTTTTAGTTATGATTGTCATCACTAATAGGTATGACATTGATGAATAAGAAGGTAGAATTTTTGTGAATTTTGAATGGATGCAATTTAGGCAAAAAAACTGAAGCACAAAATAAATCCCCTCAGCTTTTTTAAGATGCGGAAGAGTTAACCTCTAACAGAACTTTAGATTTTGGATTGGGAAACTCTTTGTACATAACAGTTGTGTAAGTCCATCTGTCCCATTCTTTTTTCAAATTGGTATTATTTTCACTTACCTACTTATAGACCTAGATTACGAATGCATCGACTTGCATTACGAATGCATCGACTTGCATTGCGAATGCATCGACCTGCATTGCGAATGCATCGACTTGCATTGCGAATGCATCGACTTGCAATACTAATGTATCGACTTGCAATACTAATGTATCGACCTGCATTGTTAATGCATCGACTTACATTATGAATGCAACCGTCTGTACAGTTTATTTAAGGACATCTTCATATTGAGAGACACAGATCCCCGACAAATTCTGCTGATGCAGCTGACAAATAATGAGTCTAACCCCTCACCCCAACGATTTTATCGATTTTTCGAGACAACATTTATCGTTGATGAGAGGTGTCATCCCTGATTTGCCAGCTGCATCCTTCAAGATGTGGGGGTCTAATTGTTCAATGCTCGCTTACTTATTAATCCCAAACACCGATCCAACTGTGGATTTTATCGAACCCCAGCCATCTTTGAAAGTTTGAGCGATCGGATGCTTAGATTGTAAGAAAACCCGCGCACAGTTGCGTCCAGGCATTCCCGAAATAGAACCACCGGGGTGAGTTCCCGCACCAGTTAGGAATAAATTCTCAATTGGTGTTTTATAGTTTGCTATTTCCGGTAAAGGACGGAAAAACACCATTTGATCAAGTGTCATATCAACGTGGTAATAATTCCCCTTGTAAGCACCCAATCTTTCACCCAATTCTGCTGGACTTTCAACACGACGGGCAATAGTAGCACTTTTCACATTTGGTGCATAGTCTGCTAACTTGTCTATTACCTTGTCTGCAACTTTATTTTTTAGTTCATCTGTCCAACCAGTACCATTTAAACCAGTACCTTCAGCACCCGCAATTTGATAGGGGGCAAAAAATTCAATCCATGCAGTATGTTTACCTGGTGGCGCCATCGATGGATCTAGCATTGTTGGCACTACTAAGTACATTGATGGATCAGAGTCAGGAATCTCTCCCAAGGTACATTTACTATGGGCTTGTTCCACATGAGAAATTGAATCTGCAATTAACACAGAACCAATTAGATATTCATCTTTATGTTGGTGATGTTCAAAGCGTAATGGTTCGTTTAGTGCCAAGTCAATCTTGAGGATGGTTTCGTTGTTGTTAACAATGCGCCGTTCTAATCTTTCTCGTAAATCCGCATCAGCAGCATCTACATCACTTTCATCCATCAATTGTAAAAATACTCGCTTGGCATCAATATTAGAAATTACACCGTGTTTAGCACGATATACTGTACCATTTTCTACCTGTACACCTACAGCACAACCATTATCAATCAATACTCTATTAACATGCTGATCGGTGAGGATGACACCACCTAAACTTCTGACCAAGTTTACTAAAGCTTGCACCAAAGCACCCGTACCACCGCGAGGTCTGGCCATACCAGGGTTATGACGCATTGCCATCATAATAGCCCCAATCGCAATGGTTTTTTGTGAAGGCGGCGCACCAAGTTCAGAAGCAAGTCTTGCTAGTGGCGCCTTGAGAAATTCTTCGTCAAACCATTCATTGAGAATATCCTCAGCGCTGGTTAACATATTGCGAACAAAGTCCAGCGTTTTATTTGGAGAACCAATTACTGAGAATAAATCTTTCATCTTGGTAACATCGTAGTTACCCAAAATATCAAGAATTGACTTTGGCGGTGCATTAAACATCGGAATCATTGCACCTATTGCCCGTTGCCAATATTCTGTATATTCTTTATATTTTTTGGCATCACGTTCGTTGTAACGAGCAATTTCTGCACAGGTTCTGTCTAGAGATTTATGACCTAAAAAATATTTCCCATCGGGATGAGGACAAAATACAACTGGGTCACATTCTAAATACTCCAAACCGTATTTTTTTAGTTCTAATTCTTCTACTACTGGCCCAAGATGAATAAATTCATGGTCAATAGCACATAGATTAAATTTGAATCCTGGTGCTTCTTGTGGTAAGCATTCTTCTGTGGTTGCTGCGCCTCCTGGAACCGAGCGTTTTTCTAGTAATAGAACACTATACCCTGCTTTCAATAAGTAGGCTGCACAAACTAGCCCATTGTGTCCCGCACCAATAATAACAACATCGTACTCTTGCATAGTGATAATTTTAGAAATAGATGTCTTTTCAATGTTAGAAATACGTTAAAAATAGTACATCAATCATCAGTCATAGAAATTAATATTTTTATCAAAATCGATAGACATAGAAATTTTGGTAGTTCTAAAAAAAGATTACTAAATATAGACAAAAAAATAAATTTTGATTTTGATAATTATCGCCCAAGAAAATCTATCGGTGTTCAATTGATAAAATCTTATATTTGCCTTGTAAATTCAAAAGAAAACCCCACCCTTACTGGGTGAGGTAAATTCTTAAATTATGCACACACGTTTACATTACAGAGCATTACCACGAGGCAGAAC
>NZ_AJLJ01000060.1 GCF_000317245.1 Fischerella muscicola SAG 1427-1 = PCC 73103 | reverse complement strand
TGCACAGGGGAAAAGCAATAAACCAGACCATCCTACGAATACGAAGCGATCGCGCTTCAACCAGTCGTCGAGAACGTCAAACCACCCTCTGGTAGTACTACGTCCGATTGCGATGGTCATTAGAGAAAATCTCCAAACTTTATAAGTACAGGTTTTTAATTTTCTGTCTGTATTATAGAATGCCAGTTTTTGGCTAACTAAATACAGAACGTAAACTAGGTTGTCAATCTAGTTTACAAATTTTTACTCTCTCTAATCATATTAAGTGTTCTTCGCTAATTTTTCCAGGGGTTTTTTAACTTAACTTAATCTTTGCAAATAAAAATATGAAATCAAAATTACAATTAAATTTATATTTCTGGTTATAAATACAAAAATCTAAACCATAGATAGATGAACATAAACATATCTTTAATTTACTACCCTCTTCCATCTTGTTCCTTTGAGTTTGTTTCCTTAACGCTAAAATTAGACCTAAAGTTAAATTAATTAAAGTTAAATGTTCACCATCGATTTGACCGTAAGAAACACTCCCTTCCCGATTTCGGTACAGCGTAAGACAGCTGAAGATGCAGAAGCGGTTTATCAGTTAATTTTGGCAGCAATGAGTTCTGGTAAGCCTGAGATTGTAGAACTCAAGTGTGAAGGCAAAGCTGAGAAAAAAATCGCCGTGCGTGCAAGTGAAATCTCTGGAGTGCAGGTAACACAGAAAGACAGTGCAACCACTGCTAGTGGTAGACCACCTGGTTTCTTCGCCCTGGCATCTGAATAAATAGATGACTTAAAAAATGCCGGAACTAGGTATTAAGGTAAAAGACTTAAACTTCAGTTGGCCTTCTGGAGAGAAAGTAATTAAATCTTGCTCGATTGAAGTACCCAAGGGAGAATTTTGGATGCTCTTGGGTACAAATGGCAGTGGTAAATCAACATTGCTCAGACTGCTAGCGGGGTTACTAGCACCCCAATCTGGTGAAATTGGGATTTTGCATCCAGTGGGTTTTGTTTTTCAAAATCCTGATCATCAATTAGTAATGCCTACTGTCGGTGCTGATATCGCTTTTGGGCTAGTGGAAGAAAAATTACCATTACCTGCCATTAGAACCAGAGTCGAGGAAGCATTAGCAGCAGTAAATTTGTTAGGACTGCAACGACGTCCCATCTATGCTTTGAGTGGAGGACAAAAACAGCGAGTAGCGATCGCAGGTGCTTTAGCCCGTCACTGTGCAGTCTTACTATTAGATGAACCCACTGCCTTACTTGATCCAGATAGTCAACTAGAATTGGTGGCTAGTGTCCGCAAACTGGTCAAAACTAGAGGTATCACAGCCCTATGGGTTACTCATCGCTTAGATGAATTAAATTACTGTGACGGCGCTTTTTTGCTAGAACAAGGCTCTTTAATAGACCAAGGAGAAGCTCAACGCCTCAAACAGCGTCTGATGCAGTTGCACACAGATTAGGGATCGGGGACACGTAAGTCATTAGCTGCCATTATTCTGTAGCTAAACACTTACAAAATAAGGAAAACTTCATTAAAGTTTACAACACATTAAGACACTAAATTGTGTTTTTAGGTAGCTATGTAAACAACCCCCGGCGATTGCAATCGCCGGGGGCTTTTATATGTCAGGTTTTACACCTTAAAACTGAATTACGTATTTAGCTCTAGGGTGTAACAGTTTCAATTATTCGATAGTATCGAAATTTCGTAATATATTGTTAGGTGCAACGAATGTCATCAAAACAATGTTTCTTTATGCTGGGTAACAATTTCGTGTAAACGTTGGAACTGCTCTGGGACTTCTTCAGGGGTTTTTGTAGCCAGTTCAAACATTGCCATTAAAGTGCGATTGGGTAGGTTGTTATCTTGCTCTTGTTGTGCCTCTGTAAGAGCTTTGGCGTAAGCCCGGGGGTTTAACCTTTGCTGAAAACCAAAGACTTTATTAGCGTTGTTTAATAAAACCTCATAAACAAAGAGAGCGTCTTTTACATCCCTTAAGTGCTTATCCGGGTTTTTTTCCGCCTCATCTAATCTACTTTGTAAAACCTCTAAACTTTGAAAAATGAGGTTGACTACTTGGGGGCGGATTTCGTTTATCCATGAGATGTCCCCTTTTTCAATTAGTTGCTTTTTAAAAAGCTGTTGTTTTAAAACTGTATCTGGTATATCAATATGTTTTTTATGTCGGCTTAGATTAGCTACATTTAAATCGTATTGAGGTAATCTTTGAATAATTTCTCTAAAAGGGACACGTTCTTTTAAAAAATTATTTATTTGGCGTCTATCTTCATCATTCTCTATTGAGCAGATTTTACAATCACGTATTCTCATAAAATGTTAAAATTGTGCTTAACAATGGGCATTAACTATGTTTAAATATAGCGAAGAAGAGCTTTTTAATAAACAATACAGACTGAGTATTCTACAAAGTCAATAAAATCTGAACTCACTAGAACAGCTAGAGAAACAAAGGCTAGAATTAGATTTAGAAGGCTTTAAAGTAGCTGGTAATTACCAAGATTTTACCAATGTTAACAATCAAGATATTGAAACATTATTTTATATCCAAGAACAATTGAAATATATTGAATCTGAGGAGTAGGGCTATTGGTTAACTTTAGCTTTACTAGCTTTCGATTTTTCCGATGACCAAGCCCGTAATAGGGTTTATAGATTTAAACATTTAAAACTAAAATCGAGCTTGTTTGATGAAGAGATTTTAGAGCAGGATATATTTGATTTAGAGTTACAAGCCTACTCACTTATAGCAGCGTTTAAGTATCGGGTTTCTGTAAAAATTCTTGAGCCAATCTCAAACTCCTCAAACACTGACTGGGTGAGGATTAATCCAAGTTCTAGCACTGCCATATTGTTGGTAGATTTTGCTAAAGATTTTTCTCGGCTCCAGAGTCAGCAGAAACAATTGAAAGCTCAACGATAACAGGCGGCGGAAAAGGCTAAGACCATGAATTACTATACCGCCCCCATTCCGAAAGTTTATTTAGAGGTAGGCTAATGCAAAAGAAGCTTTTAGACAAAATCAGAGAAGTGGCTGACTAGTGGGAGGCACAGAATAAAGCTTCTGATAATAACTACTAGGCTGAATCAATAGACGATGCCCTTAAAAGGTGTAGTGAGCAGCAAGCAAAATTAAAAACTCAAAGATTGGATCGTATAAAACAGAGGTTGATAAATGAAAACACACTCAATCGCTGCCGAGGGGACATCAACAATTTTGTTATTCTGCTTCCCGGCTGTTCCTACAGATTCAATCACTTTGAATTCTGCTTTTTTGCTCCAACCAGGACAAGCGGCCAAATTTGAGGGTTTGTTATTTCACAGTTCCAGCCCATTTGTCACAATTTAAGCCTGTTTAGCAGTTGTCAAGAGGGTTTTAGAAGAAGCTTGGAAGAAAAATTAATAGAGTGAATTGATTAGAATTTAGGAGACTAGGTAGTGTTATAATTATTTCCTCTAAAACTCCATACTCAGCTGCATAAGTTTCTTATGTCTTTGTCTTTGCTTGCGCTGAAAATAATTGGCCCTCCGGTTGCTAAAAGGTTGCTGGAATTGTTTGCAATTAAAAATGCATTGTTAGAACAAGCAATTGACACTGGCACTGATGGATTGGTGAGTTCTTTAGAAGGCAAGAAAAGTTTATCGCAGAAGACTGAAAAAATTGCCAAGCAACTCAAAACAGACATACAACCTCTATTTGAACATGAAGCCGGGAATTTAGAACCAGGCAGTCAAAACGCTATTTTGTTAGGCGTAGCCGAAACTTTGATCAAGGCAAGGTTAACGTCAGATAATTTAGCAGAGATCAATTTTGATGCTGAAAAACTAAAGCGGCATTTGCTGAATGCTAATCCAGAAGCAACCCTATTTTTTTCGCGGAGTGAAGAAGCCTTATATCAGCAAGCGATCGCTGTAGTAAGTCAAAGTTTGATTGATATAGCACCAGAGGTAGAAGGCTTTGCGTTGAGTACAGCATCAACAACACTACAGCGATTGCAGGAAATTGCAGAGCAGTTGAAATCCCAGCGAGAGGAGGCAATTCAGGCAGCAGATGAATTTGCAATCCAATATCGTCGAATTGTTCAGGACGAATTGGATCGCCTGGAAGTGTTTGGGTTACGTCGCATGGATCAACTAACAAGCCGTCAAAGCCTCAGCATGGCTTATATTACCCTGTCTGTTAGTGGAGTGCATGATGAAGGTGAAAAATCACCCTTAACATTGATGGGTGATGAGCGATTGGAACGAGAATCAGGAGGCAAGTCGCGCCGAATTGATGAGGTGATTTGTGATTGTCGTAGATTAATCATTCGTGGGGGAGCCGGAGCAGGAAAAAGTACGCTGTTGCAATGGCTAGCGGTACGTGCTGCAAGTCAGAGTTTTCCACAAGAATTGCAGCATTGGAACTGTAAGATTCCGTTTTTTATTCGGTTACGGAGCCTAGTGGATGGGGAATTCCCCACACCCGAAACATTCCCAGCACTGATTGCGCGTAATTTTGCCGCCACTATGCCCCCTGATTGGGTTCATCGATATCTTAATCGCGGACAAGCACTGATTTTGATTGATGGTGTTGACGAGTTACCTAGACAAAAACGACAAGATTTTTTTGAAGCACTGAAGGATTTAACTCGAGATTTTAGTAAAGCAACCTATATTGTTACTTCACGTCCATCTGGCTTGAAAGATGTGCAGGGGGAAGAGTGGCAGGAATGGGAAGAATGGGTCGAAACACAAGATTTTGTCAATCTGACATTGGAACCAATGAATGTTACCAAAGTGGAGGAATTTGTCACCCGCTGGCACTCTGCTTTACCCTCTGATGACTCATCCAGCGTTCAACTAGAAGATCCAGCCAAAACCGCAGAGAATTTGAAGTATCAGTTGCGTCAACGATCAGAATTGCGGCGACTGGCATCCACACCTTTACTCTGTGCAATGATTTGCGCTTTGCATCGGGAGCGACGAGAAACACTGCCCAATGCAAGGCTACAACTTTACAGTGAATGTATTGATATGTTGTTGAATCGGCGGGATACAGGACGAAAAATCCCGCTAGACGAAACCTATCCAATTGGGTTGAACGAATCTCAAAAGATTGAATTGCTTCAGAGCCTTGCTCTAAAGCTGATGCGCTTGAAACGTTCAGATTTAGAAGTTAACCGAGTCGATAGTCATTTTGAAGCTGAACTGAAAAAGACAAGTTTGCCAGAAGCAGTAACAGGTAAACAGATTCGTGATTTATTTGTTGATCGCGCAGCATTACTCCGTGAACCAGTAGTTGGGCAAATTGATTTTGCCCATCGAACTTTTCAAGAGTATTTAGCTGCAAAAGCTGCTCTAGATGATGACAGCCTTGAAGAGTTATTGCTGGATCAGCAAATCATGGATGATCAATGGCGAGAGTCCATTATCGTAGCTGCGGGTTTGGCACGTCCTAAAGAGCGAGTAAAATTGCTAAATTCACTGATTGATAAAGGTAACACCAAGCCTGAAGCCAGGCATTACCTGCATTTGTTAGCAGTAGCTTGTTTAGAAACAGCAACATCGGTTGATCAGGCAACTCGTGAGCATGTCTTAACCTGCGCTAAAGAACTGCTGCCCCCCAAGGATGACGATGAGATAACTATGGTAGCCAGGGCAGGTAATGAGGTTGTCCCCTTACTGAAGTACGAACTACAATATTCTGCTTATGAAGCCTGTGAGTGCATTAAGACATTGGTACAGATTGGCACTCACGCCGCAATGCAAATACTTGTGGACTATGCAAAAGCTAAATTTGATTCAGAAGCCGATCAACATTCAATTGGTCGTGCCATAGGAAGGGGCTGGGATATTTTTGATCAGAACACCTATCTCTCTAACGTTTTAGCTCATCTAAAAATATTGGATTTAGGAGAAACTCAAATCTCAAATGTCAGTCCCTTGAGGGAACTGACGCAGCTACAATTATTGAATTTGTCTGAAACTCAGGTAACAGATGTGTCGCCTCTGAGGGAACTGACGCAGCTACAAAAATTGTC
>NZ_AJLJ01000059.1 GCF_000317245.1 Fischerella muscicola SAG 1427-1 = PCC 73103 | reverse complement strand
AGGTAACAGATGTGTTGCCTCTGAGAGAACTGACGCAGCTACAATTATTGTATTTGCCTGGAACTCAGGTTACAGATGTGTCGCCCCTGAGGGAACTGACGCGGCTAACATTGCTGTAGATAATAAAGAGGTTGTTAACCACTAATGCCCCGCAAGGAGATGAAAACTCGTCACTAAATTACTGTTTTGTGTTTCAATTTATTAGTTATTCAGATAGTTATTGCTAAAAACCCTCGGCTAAAAACTTAGCCGGGGGCTTTTGGTGAGTAGTTAGTTTTGTACCTATGGTTAATTCAGATAAAATGCAATGCCCACGATGTAAGGGCTTCCACACCTACAAAAACGGCGGAAACACCCTTAAGGATGGTAGTAAAGTACCACGCTACTACTGTCAAAACTGCCGAAAAAAATTTTCAGTTCACAATACTTTTGTGAACTAACCCGTTTTATTTTGATAAGTGATCATACGCTTTCTAATCTCGGCAGGATACCATGAACCGCCTTTAGATGTGGTAAAACCTTCACTGTTTAGGATTTGAGCTATTAAGTTGTAACTGTAACCCTCAATGCGTAGGGCTATAGCCCTCTCCACAGCCTCTTTATTAGCTTCCGTATAAGCCTTATGAGCGGCTTCTCTTCCTGCCTTACCTAGTTCTCTGCCTTGATTTTTGAGTACCGCTAATGCCTCTCGTGTGCGCTTACCTATTAATTTTCGTTCCTCTTCTGAGATCATGGCTTTTATATAAATCTCCAATTGGCTCATATTTGGAGTATCCGCCACAATTAGCTGAGGTGTGTTTTTACCATAGATGTAATGTTGGGTGTAGCCGGAAATGTGATAGACCTCCCGGCTTAATCGGTCGAGTTTTGCCACCATTATTGATGATTTATTTTTTATTGCCAGTTGGGCGGCTTGTGAGAAGATAGGGCGGTCTTGTGGGTGAACTTTACCGCTGATCTGCTCTTTGAATTCTGCCAATACAGTTAGCCCTAGCCTTTCACATGTCTCTCTACAGATTTGCAACTGAGCCTCTAAACCTAGTCCTGATTTATCTTGTTTATCGGTCGATACGCGGCAATAAATTACTACAGAGTTATTTAATGGCTGATTTTTGAGCATAAATACTTAGTTTAAAGCTTTTGTATGTAGTTAACGGGCATAAACTAACTATAACTAACTATAAACTTATAAGCAATACACAAGAAAAAGCCCCCGGATTAGTCCGGGGGCTTATTTATTGTCTACCTCAATAGCCCATTTGGTCGTTTTTCGTGATGTAGGATGCCGTAGACAGAGGCTTTAATCATGTCCTTTAACTGGGCTGCTTTATCTTCAGAAACTCCGCTAACTTGCCACGTACCCATATCTAAATTTATGTTGCTTCCCGCCGCTACAGGGGTAAAGCCTCTCATAGAACCTTCAGCGTAGCCTTTGACAGAGTTTATTGAGTTTAAGGCTCTTACTTGGTCAGCGTTCAGAACTGCTTCGCGATCATTAAGTACAGCGAGTATTGGCTTACCACCTCCGCCCCGGGCTTTTTCGTAGTTTACGGCATCGGCTATTGATTTGAAGTGTTTACCTCCCCCGCTTGAGCCTTCGGCAAAGCCTAAAACCCCGCCGCCAAATATGCCCGAGATAAATCTAGTGGCTGCCATTTGAGCCAATTGGGCGGCAATATTCGTAAAAACATCACTAACACTTTCGCCTAAAGATTTTGTACCCGTGAGTAAGTCAGTGATCACAGTCCCAAGCCCTTGACCAAGTACACCTTGAATAGTTCCGCCTAAGTCTTGGAACTGTTTGTTAAGGGCTTCTATTTTGGTTTCGGCTAAACCTTTGGCATTGTCTCTCATACGGGCTAATTGGTCGGCTGTATATTGCCCCGAACGCCCCATTTGTTCTATGGACTGTAATTGAGACTGAAGCTCAAGACCTATCTGCTGCCTTCCCAATGCCCGATTAGCGGCATTCTGTTTATCGGGGTCTGCTATTAACCCGGCTTTCGCTTGAGCCAGTTCTATATCGCTTTGCCATGTTGTTTGTTTAGCTGCAAAGTTATTGTCAATGCCCCGGTAGACAGCTTGTCTAAAGTCTTTGCCCCTAGATATATCTGCAAAAATTTGGTCATTTTGTTTTTGTACAGCTTCGGCTTTGGCTTGGTTAATGCGTTGTTTAAAATCTTGGTACTTCCGGTCAAACTCCGCCGCTGCTTCCTGGTCTAATCGTTGCTGTTCCTCCTCAGCTTGTCTACGCTCATCCCATTGCTGATACTGTGTCTCTTGTCTTTGTTGCAATTCCTCAGCCAAAGACTTGGCTAAATCTTCGCGAATGCCTTTAATTTTAGCCTGTGCCGCTTTTTGAGCGTTAGATCTAAGTTTTTGGAACTGGGAAGGATTGTAATTAGTTTTGTTTTGGTCAAGATCTGAAAGTTGCCTTTTAAGCTCAAGTTCTATTTGCTTTATCTGAGCTTCAGCCTGTTTACTACGATCATTGCTTGAGCCGGATATTGCCCCTAATAACGCTATGTCGGAAGTCAGAACATCTTGTTGGGCATCGAATAAACGTTTACGCCTTTCTTCTACTTCCCGCTTACGTTTTTCGGCGTCTTTTTTAACTTGGGATTCGGTAGGAGCGTTTATATTTTTAGCTGCCAGTTCCGCATCTTTTAAAGACTGCTCTACAGACTTAGGCTCGTTACTTCGGTTTTTACCTTGACTTGAGCCACTACTAGAGCCGGAAGTGGGAAGGTAAGAAGTAATGCTTTGGTTCTTCCAAATGCGTGACTCTTCAGCCCCGCCCTCTAGACTAGTCCATTGCTTGTTTAAAAGTTTCGCGGCTTTGGAGTAGTCGCCTTGTAGTATTGCTCGGTACGCTTCGCCACTGGCAACTGATTTTATAAGGGCAATAGCGGCTTGAGCTTGCTCATTAGGGTCTTTAGACCAAGCATCATAGCCTGATTGTTTTTTAATCATCGCCCTTGTTGAGGGGATGAACTGATAAATCCCCCTAGCCCCGGCTGAGGATGTACTCGTGTCAGTCCCCCCCGAGCTTTCTCCTGCTGCTATAGCTTGGAGAAATCCAGCCAAATTAGCGTCTAGGGACGCAACACCGATATTCTTTTTCGACCATAAGCCACTACTAGCACTCTGTCCCCCTTTGCCCCTAACTAAACCACTTGCAAGGTTAGAAGCATTACCCCAATTACCACTATTCAGGCTTTCATAATAGGCTTTCAAAATAGCCTCTGGGGCTTCTATATGGGTGTGAACTCCCTGGCTTACACCCGTAGAACCTTGGATACCAAGGCTTTGCCCCCGGCTTACTTGTTGCCCTTGCTTCACTAAATTTTCAGCAAAATGCCCTAATACAACTTCATGACCATCAGGGGTTTTAATAATGACGGCATTACCATAGCCGCCCTTTAACCCGGCGTGTACTACAGTGCCAGAAACCGGGGAGGGGACGGGAACATTAGACTTGCCATTTTGAAATAAGGTAAAGTCTTTGGCTACTCCTCTGCTTGAATGTCTTTGTCCCCCGTGAGTGTGATATTTGCCCGACATGTTGTGATGTATTGTCGAGGTTGAATAACTAGTGGCTCTGCTTCCATTCGGGTTACGAACGTCGTACCTACCCCCATTAACAAAGCTATTATCTGAATAGCTACCCCCGCCGCTATTACTCGGGGCTTGACCTATAATTCCTAAAAACTCTTTAGCAACATCTACACCTTTTAAAAGATTATCAACCCACTTATCAAGTTCTACAACGATAGGGGCTATAGCTTTCCCAATTTCCCAGAAAACGTATAATATTTGATTGTTGATATCTAGGATAATAGTTGAGATTTTGACCACAGTCTCAAGCACATCTAAAGTATCTTTAATAGCTTTAGGGTTTTTCCTTAACCAATCATACAATTCCTCTGATTTTTTTACTGCTAGTAAAAGCCCTTTTTCAATCCATTGGGCTGTAGCTAAAACAATTTTATTAACTAAGTCTTGATGCGATTTAAAAAAAGTTTCAATATTTTTTGATATGCGGGCTACGATTTCCATCATTCCGCTTTGTTCAGCGGCTTTGCTAACAGCTTGGTCAAAGCTATTAAGCATTTGTTTTAACGCCGGATTTAGCTTATCAAATACTTGTGTTGCCCCAAGTTGTAATTTGTCAACAAAAGTAGAAGCCAAACCCGAAAGAGTTTGACTTTGTTGCTGCATAATACCGTTAAACTTTCCGCCCTTGTCGGCTAAAACGTCAAAGGCTTTAATAAGTACATCCCCGGTGATTTTTCCTTTAGATCCTAAATCAGCTACTTGTTCTTTTTGTACTTTTAAAACTTCTGCAACAGCTTCTTGGATTGGTATTCCTCTTTCGGCAAGTTGAAGAAGCTCTTCACCTTCTAGTTTCCCTTTGGATAGTACTTGCTGATAAATTGACGCTATTTCCGAAATAGGCTTACGAACTCCTGATGCTACGTCCCCTAATCGGGTAAGAGTTCTGATCATATCTTCGGGGCGAACCACTGTTAAAAGCGTTTGAGCCGCCCCTGTTACCTCTTGCCCAGTGTATGGGGTAGCGGCTGAAAACTTTCTCAAATCAGCCAAAAGCTTATCGGCTCTGCCAGCATCACCGATGATTGTTCTAAAGGCAATTCTTAAATTTTCGGCATCACTTCCAATCTTTAAAATAGCCCCGCTAACTTCACCTATACGGCTAATGCTTGAGCTAACGGCATTGTTTACAGCCCCGATAATGCTTTGACCAATGCCTTGACCTATGCCTTGGAAAACTGAATTAAAAGCCCCCGCTATCTTACCAGCCCCGGCACGGGCTACACTTTCAGCTGATCTAATGCCTCTATTCAATGGGGAGGATAAATCAAATTCAGTCCCCTTAATCTTTTGATTAATTGCCGAGCTAACTTGAGTCCCTATCCTTTGCCCGGTCTGAAGTCCCCTTCTTTCAGCTTGCCCTAAGCCAGTCTCAAAGGCTGAGGCATCAAGACCAACTTTATATATTAATTCTCCGGCTGTAGCCATAAAAAAGCTCTGTATTATAAGCAATTACATTTATAATACAAGTACTACAGCTTTCTCCGGCTGTAGCCATATTTTGTGATTTTAAAAAGCCTCCGGCTTTGGCTGGAGGCTTTGTTTTTAATAAATAAAAGAAAACCCCGGACTAACTGTTAGTCCGGGGTTCATTCAATCAATATGTAATTCTTCCTCAGTTAAGAAAGGTCTTACTATGACATCTATTAGTTTATCGGCTTCAGATTCTCTGAGTTTTAGTTTCCTGATTATGCAATAGAAAATATATCCGGCGTTTGCAAAGTCGCGTAAATTTGCTTCTCTTGCGGCTAATACTTCAGAACAGTAATCAGGGTTTAAACCTACTTCTATTAACTCTTCTTGTATGCTCTTTAAAGTGTCTAATCTTGTTTGATTAATCATTATTCTCACTCCTCGTTAATTAGTTTGATTAAAAACTTTAAGGTGCTACTCTGTAGCCGTCTTTCTCACTGCCGTTTAACTTTCCTGTTTCTACAAGCATTAAAATCGCTTTTTTGAGATAGGAAATAGACTTAGATTCTTCCCACTTTCTTGATTTTCTAATAGCTTCAAAGCTTACGGTTGAATTTGGAGAAGAGGCAACAATCAACATAATTAAGTCTAAGTCGTCAACCTTAATGACTTCCTCTAACTCTTTTTCTGGCTCCTCATAGGGCAAAGCAAAACTGTTTTTAAGATGATCTAGTACAGAGCTTGTCGCAGCTTGATGCTGTTGTACCAGTTCAGGGAAGAATTTAAGCAACGTCCGCGCTGGATCTGGTTGCCCGTTGCCTGGGTGCTTTTCAGTCTTTAACCATTCGGGTATTGCTCCCAGCTCACCACCTGCAACAGGTTCACCAAAGTTATTAGGGTTCGCTTTGAAGTAAGCGCCACTGGCAACATTAATCTTTCTCAATCCCGAAGCTTTGACGGATTGAGCCACGCAACCAATGAATGAAACCGATTGCTTGAACGTGTCGGCTAGTCCAGACGTTGCTTTACCTACTACGCTGGTCAAATTGGAACCATGTAGAACAATGATTAGTGTGCCGCCGCACTTAGCAAAACGACTGAGTAAATATTGAATTGCCCAGGTGCGATCGCCCTCCTCCAACAAGGAAAGTAGCCGCATCGCCTCGTCAATAACCAGTAACAAGTTTTGGTGGCTATACGGTTCACTGCCGTCTAAGGTTTTCAGAAACTGCAACAACTCATCAGCCACAGATTTGTCAGCTGCATCTGAATCTCTACCGGGGAAACTTAGAGCAGAGGTAAGGTTACATGCAAACGGGTAAACATCCACCCCAGCAGTGAAGTATTGCACGTCTAAACTAGGGTCTAGTGCCTTTGATAGTACGCTTAGAATCCCTGCTAGAGTCCCCTTCCCGCCTCGCTGAGTGCCACAAATGGCAACAACTTGTGAGGCTAGCATCTCATCAACTTTAAACCCGCCCTGGATAAGACCATCAATCACAGTTGAGCTTCTCTGCTCTAAGGACAAACTGGGCAGTGTGACAGGGTTAAGGCTTGGGCATTGGGTATTAGTTATTGGTTGTTGGATTTCGGTTGGTGCTTGTTGGAGTTGCGTCTGTCCGTCGTTGTTTGCTGGTGGTAACTTCAAAACAGATGCCTGTTTCAAGGTGGACAACTGGCTAATTAACTCATCTCTTCTTAACCCACGAGTTTTGCAATAACCATCCAGTGCTGCTGCCATTGGGTTTTTACCATCGTTTCGGGTTAGTTGCCCGTTTAACAAGTATCCACTGGTCGCACTATATAAACACTCAAAAAAGCTTTCTGTCCCGACATGTTGCCACAAACAAGCCCAATTGAGGTAAGAGTCTGACTCAAGTGCTAACCTGTATTTTTTCAGTTTCTCTAATGTGGGAGTGCGTTCTCTGTTTTGAGCGATCGCACTACCGACCACCCCGGCACCAGAAGCCGCAGCAGTTGCCCCTAGTAAAATCCCTGCGACAGGGTTTAACACGCCGAAAGCGGATATTACTCCAGCTGCACTAAAAACGG
>NZ_AJLJ01000058.1 GCF_000317245.1 Fischerella muscicola SAG 1427-1 = PCC 73103 | reverse complement strand
AAACCTAAAAAACTTTACATTAGTTCGATAATCTCGTATAATTGAATTATCGATTTTCTATAAAAATCTAGTTTATTCGCACTAAATTTTAATAGAATAGTTTTATTGAAATGTTTTTTACCCGAGAGGGTAGGTTTGGCGTTCTGCTTGCTGGTAACAAGTGGAGCGCTGTTTTATTTTGGGGGTGCTCACTGGGCTACCAATTCCCAGATCATTCGCAGTGTGGACAAGCCAGTGATTTGCTTTCGCCGTGATTTGCTTTCGCCGTGATTGATTGAAATTTTAACATTTTTAGCCAAGACTTCCTATAATAACTTAATAGTTGCTAAATGTGTTGTATATTTAGTATTTTTTAATAGATTTCTTTAAGTTGTGTAGCTTGGCTAGTGCTTCCAAAATAGTGTCTGTACATTGTTTGAGGGCTATGCCCTGTGATTTTGGCTAGATTCACTGGGGATGTTCCCGCCTCAAGTTGATGGGTAATTAAAGTAGCGCGGCAGTTGTGAGGCTTTCGGTATGGTATTTCTAGCCTTTTTAACAGAGGTTTCCAAAAGTGAAACCTGAAACTGTTTCGGCGTATCATGCCCCCTCGGCAATTAGTAAAAACCAAACTACAAGACGCTTGAGCCTTTCGCTTGAGTAAAAGACTCTTTATTGAAGGAGGAACAGTAACTTTTCGCCCTCCAGTTTTACCGGGCTTGATCCAAAGCCAAGAGCAGTCGGCTGAAACATCCTCCCATTGGAGAGCTATAGCTTCACCGATACGAACTCCGATTTTTAACAAAAATTCTATAAAATCTCCGTAGTGTGAACCTTTTACCGCTTCCAAAATTTTTGAAACTTCCTCATGGTTAAAAGGCTCCGGCTTAGGATTAAACTCTTTAAATCCTTTAGTTAAACCTGTCCAAGGATTAGACATCACTAATCCTTCTTTAACTCCCCATGCCCAAACAGCATTAATATGCACAAGATATCGTTTAGCAGTTGAATCTTTGACCTGTGATCGCAACCACTGTACAAAGTCTTTGGTTTGTACATTGGATAAATTCTTGCTTCTAATCCTCTCCCCAAAATATTGTTTAAGCTTCTTAAAAGCTGCTAGATAATGCCCTTGTTGCTTAGGAAAAGTTTTAAGTAGCTCTTCAATGCTTTGGGGCTTAGGTTTGGGCTGTTGGTGAGGCGGACGGTATTTTTCTAATGTGGAATCAAAAACACCATTTACAATATCTAATTCAATTGACAGTTTTAATTTTTCGGCTAAACTTCGGTTTTGTACTGAGTCTGGAAGACCTAAAGCCATATAGTACCTTTGTCCGCCGAATCTCCAAATAAGTTCCAAATTATTATTTCTTGTGTAAATAGCAACTTCACCCTTTCGATATTTCCTCATGTTTTTGCATCCAATTTCCAGTCATTTGACTTTGCTGATGACTAAAAGTTAGTGTCCGCAAACTGGTCAAAACTAGAGGTATCACAGCCCTATGGGTTACTCATCGCTTAGATGAATTAAATTACTGTGACGGCGCTTTTTTGCTAGAACAAGGCTCTTTAATAGACCAAGGAGAAGCTCAACGCCTCAAACAGCGTCTGATGCAGTTGCACACAGATTAGGGATCGGGGATCGGGCATTGGGGATTGGGCATTGGGGATTGGGCATTGGGGATTGGGAACAGACTTGTTAAATAATTCCCCCCCACACTCCCCGATCCCCGATCCCTATTTTGTAAAGCTATTACGTTTTTTAAGTTTGTAACATAGTGTTACAAGAGATGATTGAATTACTATAAAAGTTATGAATGAATTTTGTTAACTCTATATAATTGTGATTCAAAACCATGTCCCGTTCCTTACCCCAAGCCGTTTTTTTGGTGGACGGCTACAATATTATAGGCACTTGGTCTTGTCTGAAAAGAACCCGTGATCAAGCTGGATTAGAAGCAGCGCGCTGGGAATTAGTAGAGGCTTTGACAGATTACAGCGCATTTCAAGGCTATGAGACGCAAATAGTGTTTGATGCTCAATATCAAAATACTAGTAGTAACAAAGAAGTAATTACAGACCTTGTGTCTGTCTATTATACAGACTTCGGTCAGACAGCAGACACATATATAGAAAAAGCCTGTGCGTCTCTGCGTCCTGCCATAGCTCAATCTTTAATTTCTCGCGTGATTGTTGCCACATCAGACCGTGTCCAACAACTAATGGTACAGGGGTATGGGGCAGAATGGTTATCAGCACAGCAGCTATGTTATGAAGTACAAGCCACAGTTTGTCGGGTGCGGCAAAAGTATCAACCACGCAAAAAATCTAATGGTAGATTTCTAGCTAACTCTATTGATGCTAAAGCAAGGCAGCGTCTAGCTGAACTGCGAATGGGATTGAAGTAAATAATTAACAATAGATCAAGCCTAAAGCATCTGTCTAACGGAGGGTTTGAGTGGATTCGAGTATTGGCAAAATAGTCAATTCAGGTTGCTAGTCAAGACACTCACAAAATTTTTGGAAAAATTTTTCCGAAAGTACTTGCCATTCCTAGAACTTGGTATTAATATTATTAATCGTGACGTTCCTCAGTAGCTCAGTGGTAGAGCGGTCGGCTGTTAACCGATTGGTCGCAGGTTCGAATCCTGCCTGGGGAGTTTAAAAAGGATTAAAGATGAAGGATAAAGAAAACTTTTCAGGCTTCAACCTTCAATCTTCACCCTTTAAGAATTTATGGTCACTTGATCCAAAGGTAACTTTTCTCAACCACGGGTCGTTTGGTGCTTGCCCGATCACAGTCTTATTATTTCAGCAACAGCTGCGATCGCAACTTGAACAGGAACCATTACGATTTTTCACTAGGGAATGGGAACCACTTCTGGATGGGGCTAAAAGTAAACTAGCAGCTTTTGTGGGTGCTGATGTCGAAGATTTGGTATTTGTCCCCAATGCAACCACTGGCGTCAATGCAGTTTTGCGTTCCCTGATTTTTCATCCCGGAGACGAGATACTCACAACCAACCACGAGTACAACGCCTGTCGGAATGCACTTGATTTTATCGCCAGTCGTACAGGCGCACAGATAGTAGTCGCTCAGATTCCTTTTCCCCTCGATTCGCCTCGGCAAGTTTTAGAAGCAGTCATAGAGCGAGTTTCATCCAAAACAAGATTAGCATTACTAGATCATGTTACAAGTCAAACAGCATTAATCTTTCCCCTACAACAGTTGGTGCAACAATTACAAGCAAGGGGTGTGGACACACTTGTAGATGGCGCTCATGCACCGGGTATGTTACCCCTAAATTTGCGAGCAATTGGCGCGACTTATTACACAGGAAATTGCCACAAATGGCTGTGTGCGCCCAAGGGAGCAGCATTTTTGTATGTGCAACCAGATAAACAACCAGAGATTCGTCCTTTGACAATCAGTCACGGTGCGAACTCGCCACGCACTGATAAAAGTCGCTTTCAATTGGAATTTGATTGGATGGGGACAGATGACCCCACTGCGTATATGTGCGTACCTGAAGCGATCGCATTTTTGGCTTCTCTGTTACCTGGTGGTTGGGATGAATTGAGACAGCGCAATCATCAATTAGCATTGCAAGCCAGACAGCTACTTTGTGAAACACTCCAAGTTTTGCCACCTTGTCCCGAAGAGATGATCGGCTCAATGGCTGTTATACCGATACCTCAAGCTTTGTCAAACCGCAATTTTTTATCTGTACGCGATGAGTTATTTGATCGGTTTAATATTCAGGTGCAAGTGGTTCCTTGGCAAGAGACACCGAAGTTACTGGTGAGAATTTCCGCGCAGATTTACAACAGGATTGAAGAGTATGAGTATTTGGGCAAAGCTCTGAGAGAATTAATTGCTGAGAGTGTTGATTAGCGGCTTGAAGATACCTTTGTGTCTTAGTGTCTACCCTGCGGGAAGTCGCTTGCGCGTCTTCGTGGTTCAATAAAGATTCTTTCACCACCAAGGCGCATAGACACTAAGAAAAATAGCCAGATAAATTATGTATCGGTTCTCAAAAGCATTGTGGAGCTAGTGGTATCTTTTGAAATAATTACCTTTCAATTGCTGTAATTAGCATAAACTTTGGTATGAACTCAGGAGCGGTGTCAGCTAATCCTTTTGTAGCTCCGGGAATGATTAAAGACCCCAGGTTATTTGTGGGCCGTAAAGAAGAATTAAATGCGATCGCATCCCGGATGAGCGGTGTACAGCCAACAAGTGTCAATATTGTTGGTGAAAAACACATTGGTAAATCTTCGTTACTGTACCACTTTTTCCTGACATGGGAACAGCGAGTCACAGATCCAAACCGTTATGTGGTGATTTATCTGTCCTTACGGGATGCAAACTGTGAAACAGAGATGGGTTTTTATGAAGTAGTGGCGGAAGCGTTATTAAATCGACTGGCTTTGTGGAAACTGCAATTGAGAAATCCTTTGCAGGTTCAACCGCTCAATCGTCAAGCTTTCTCGGACGCGATCAAAAAATGGAAAAAGCAGGATGTGTTACCTGTTCTCTGTTTAGATGATTTTCAGATACTTTTGGAACGTCCCCAGGAATTTGATAACAATTTTTATAATAGTTTGCGATCGCTCATGGATGATAGTGCTTTGATGCTGGCGATCACTTCCCGCAAAAAACTGGGAACTTATGCTGCTGAAAAAGGGTTGACTTCTCCGTTTTTTAATGTCGGTCAAACTTTGGTTTTAAGAGAATTAACTACGGATGAGGCGATTCAACTTACACGTTTACCCGACAATACTGGCGCATCAGCTTTGAGTGTAAATGAGCAAAACTATGCTCAACAATGGGGTAAGCGCCATCCTTATAAACTGCAACTCGCTTGCAGGTGCTTGTGGGAAGCGCGTCACCAAGGCAAAGATATCCAATGGGCAAAAGAACAATTTTTGCAAGACATTAATCAGTCTCAGTCTTCATCCAATCATCGTTGGTTAAAGTGGCAATGGTTACGGTGGATAGTTTGGGATTTTCCGATTCGTCTGGGTAAAGTCGCTAAATTCATTGGCGGAAACGTGGACGATGTCACGAACTGGATTATCGGGTTTGTGATTTTGATTTTGCTAATTTTCGTGGTGGTGGGTTTAGTGAATTGGGAGCAGGTTAAGGATTTGCTGCAAAAAGCAGTGGGGGGATAAGTATAAAAACTCGTGCGCGAGTGTTTGATACTCGTCGTCGAGTATTTGAACTCCGTCGGCGAGTATTTGAACTCCGTCGTCGAGTCTTTGATACTCGTCAGCGAGTGTTTGAACTCCGTCAGCGAGTGTTTGATACTCGTCGTCGAGTGTTTGAGCTTCGTCAGCGAGTGTTTGAGCTTCGTCAGCGAGTGTTTGAACTCCGTCGTCGAGTCTTTGAACTCTTGCATGAATTTTTGCCCAATTATGGACAAGTTTGCAGGAGAGCGATCGCAATTTTATTAGCCGTTTAATTCAAGGACAAACTCCCACATCACAAGACAAAGGTATTGTCAAAAAACTGATACGAAAAGAGATTGTGACTCCAGAAGGCAATGCTTTTCAAGTACCTTTAGTGCAAATATTTGTGGAACAACTGCTAGAAGAAGAATAATAATTAATTACTAATAACAAGTTATTGTTCAGTGACTGAGATCACTGTTTAGAAAGTGATTCCAAATATGTAACAATTTTCAATAATCAAAATAAAGAAATTAGAACAAACTCATCAATATAGAATGCGTACTGGTAATATTCTCTCATTCAAGTATTTACCGTGTTACCAGTTAAAAAATATGTCACTTGTAAAACGTTGTTTAGCTGAGTTTATCGGTACATTTTGGCTGGTTTTTGGTGGTTGTGGTAGCGCAGTATTAGCAGCTGCATTCACAGCCGATGGCGCAAAAATAGCTGATGGTACAAAATTTCCTTTAGGTATCGGGTTAGTAGGGGTTTCTCTAGCTTTTGGTTTGACAGTTTTGACAATGGCTTATGCGATCGGCCACATTTCTGGCTGTCACCTCAACCCTGCTGTTTCTCTTGGTTTGTGGGCTGCTAAACGTTTCCCAGGTTCAGAATTATTTGTTTATATTGGTTCTCAAGTCTTCGGTGCAATTCTCGCTGCTGGTATTCTCTATTTGATTGCCAGTGGTAAACCAGGATTTGATGTAATTGGTAGTGGTTTAGCAGCCAACGGCTATGGAGAACATTCTCCCGGAAATTTTTCACTGGTGGCTTGTTTCCTGGCTGAATTAGTTCTCACCTTTATGTTTTTGGTGATTATCCTGGGTGCTACTGATCGGCGTGCGCCGCAAGGATTTGCACCAATTGCGATTGGTTTGGCATTAACACTAATTCATTTAATTAGCATTCCTGTTACTAATACGTCAGTTAATCCTGCACGTAGTCTTGGCCCAGCAGTTTTTATTGGTGGTTGGGCGATTCAACAGTTATGGCTATTCTGGTTAGCGCCACTTTTGGGAGGATTCTTAGCTGGATTCTTCTACTTACAAGTACTAGAAGTACCTGCAGCAGAAATACAATTGTCAGAAGTAGCTTAATTTCAATTAATTAATTTTGATGCGATCGTTCAAAGTTTGAAACCAGGTATAATCCTGGTTTTATTTTTACAGCGATATTCTGGCGAAACTGATACCAATTTAATTAATGATTGCAACATATCCTTGGTAAAGACGCGATAATACTCTTACCTTGAAGCCGCTCTTACCCTGGTCTACGCGTCTCTACAGATGGTCTATTTGTCGCATTCTTTTTTCAAATTGTTATAACTCTATATAACTCACAGTTTTACTACTTTAGTTAGTAGATATATCAGTCCTATGGGTTTTGCGATACTTGGAGTTTTTGCGTTTACTAAGTAATAGAAGATATCAATATTAGTAAATAAATAAAAACTCTAATGGATATGTGGTTTCACATCAATTGGCAAGAAATGTTTATTCCTAGCATTTCTATTGCCGAACTGATTATACGTGCTTCGATTGTTTACTTGGCGTTGTTTTCAGTATTACGCTTGCTCCCTAGCCGACAATTAGGAACGCTGGGTATTGCTGATTTACTTGTAGTTGTGCTGTTTGCAGAAGCGGCTCAAAACGCAATGGCTAGTAACTATACGTCAATTACAGAAGGCGCTATTCTAGTTGGAACTGTAATATTTTGGAGTTATTTTTTAAACTGGCTGGGATATAAACTTCCCTCTTTTCAACGCTTTTTAAATCCACCACCACTGCTGCTAGTAAAGAATGGTTGCATTATTGATCGCCACATGAAACGGGAACTAATCACTGAACAGGAATTGATGAGTCAGTTACGTCAGCAAGGTGTGGAATCTCTTAAAGATGTCAAAAGAGCATTTATGGAGGCGGATGGTGGTATTAGTGTTATCCGCCAAGAATCCCAAACTAATTCTATACCTAAGTCAGATGAGCAAGAAGTTAGCACTAAAGTGCCTACTACAAACTAGGAATGGAAGATGACTGTAATTAAGGGCAGTAATGCCAACAGGAAGCTAATCCAATATATTAAGTGAAATTTTGATGTGGGTTCTGGTTTAGCTAATAAAGCTTCTATTCTTTGTTCTAAACGATCAACGCTACTAGCTGCTAGGGCTGCACAGCAGATGTCTGAGGTTACAGGTGGTGTACTGATGACTAATACCAATGATTCCGCTAACAGTAAAGGATCTACTCGTGATGCGGCGTGAGCATCGGCACGTAGTTCGCGCAAAACTAATAGTTCTTGCCACAAAGCGTCTGTATTTGGCAACCAAGCTGTACAGGTACGCACCCAACCCAGCCAGAAAAACCAGAATGTATCTCGGTAATGGTAATGACCTTGCTCGTGTGCTAAGACTGTTTCCAAATGTGCAGGCGACAAAGTTTGCAGCAATCCTTGGCTAAGGACAAGTTCCGGTTGCCAAAAACCAATTTGTCCTGCAAATAATGCTGCTGTTTTGAGTAGTCGCACTTGTCTACCTGCAAGATTCACAATCGGACAGTCACGTGTAGATTTTACTGATCGCCATCCTTGCCATGCTTTCTTGATGCATATAACTGCAAAAACAGCAAGTACGATTAATGCTAATACATAGCTAGACCAACCTGTTTGTAAACCAAGCATTCTGCCCTGGGGACCCATATACAGCAGAGCGATCGCTGTCATGATGATCAGCAAGGGGGGAAAAAGAAAGAAAAATAGCGCTCTTTGCCACTGTTTATTCCAATTGTCTTGGCATTCAACCCAAGAGTATCTGATTCCCCAAGAAATACCCAAAGCGATCAAAATCATGAGTACATGCATCATTGTTCCTCCCTTTCTTGCCGTGCAGATTGAATGCGTTTGGCGATCGCTTGTATTTTCTCACTAGCTGCTTCATCAAGACTATCTGCAAAAGCTGCAACAACATCAGGATTTCCTACTGCTAAAAATCGCTGTAATTGTTCGTGAGCTTTAATGACTGCGGCTTGCTCTTTTGTCAGCAACGGTCGCCAATAAAATGCCCGTCCTTTTTTGTCGCAGACAAGCCAACCTTTGTCGGTGAGGCGACGCAGCACGGTAGTTACAGAAGTATAAGCTAGTTCTCGATTAGGATCAGCCAGAATGCGATCGTGTACATCTTTGACTGTCGCTGAACCAAGCTCCCAAATAATATTCAATATTTCTGCTTCCAAGGGGCCTAAAGATAACTGTTTGGGGTGATAGTCAGGTAAAGGTGCCATATTGATTTCGTTAGTGGTTGATGGGGGTTCAAGCCTTTTAAATTTGGTGTTCCAAACAAAAAACTAGCATGTCTACGACCTGAATCATTAACAACACAAAGTACTTGTGAAGTTTTCAGGTCAATCATAAATTGATATTTCAGTTAAAAACGCTCAAGTAGGACAACCCCCAACACAAGTTCATATCGTAATTTCTGGTTCAGTGTAACGTTTTTGTTTTTTTGTGCCGACTTTTAACTTAGAGTGAATCTGTCGGTGCATCTGAAATGATGGAGCGTATGCCCTCTAAGGTTGCAGGAATTGTGCGAGGATCTATAAACATGACCTTGCTGCTATCGCTCTTACCAATAGTTGTACCCATATCTAGATAACCCAGGGCAAGCAGAACTTCTAAAGCTTTGGGGGCTATAGAGTTGGTTTCAAGTTTTTGAGCAATCATTTCTGTAGATTCTGCGATCGCCTGGGCTTTGAGAACTTGTTGCTGGCGTTCGGCTTGGGCTTTGAGAATCAGGGCTTTTTGTTGAGCTTCTGCTTCCAAAATCACTGCTTTTTGACGGGCTTCAGCTTCTAGAACTTGTGCTTCGGCTTTACCTCTAGCGCTATTAATCGCAGATTCCCGCTCACCTTCAGAAGTTAAAATTGCTGCTCTTTTGCGCCGTTCCGCCGACATTTGCAATTCCATCGACTGTTGCACTTCTTGAGATGGAAGAATGTCCCTTAATTCCACCCGCGTTACCTTCACTCCCCAAGGATCGGTAGCGATATCCAAATCTCGCAATAAAAGTTCATTGACTTCTGAACGGGCGGTAAAGGTTTCATCTAGTTCTAATCTGCCCATTTCAGAACGAATTTGTGTCATCACCAAATTTACCATCGCAGCTTGGAGATTTTCGACTTTGTAGTAAGCTTTCTCCATATCAACAATGCGCCAATAAACTACTGCATCAACGGTAATTTTGACATTATCACGAGTAATACATTGTTGCGGGGGAATATCTAAAACCCTTTCCCGAATGGTTCCCCGGAAGACAATTCTATCTACGAAAGGAACAACAAAGTTTAATCCTGGTTGTAACTTTTTGTTGTAGCTACCTAAGCGTTCTACTAAAGCTTCATTACCCTGGTTTACTACTTTTACAGAGCTTGCTAATACTGAACCACCTAAAACTATACTTATTATAAAAAGTAAAGGTTCCATTATTTATTTATCTCCTGATATATAAATTCAGTGATCAATTACCAAATTCTATTACTCATACCAATTCAATTAATGATTGCAACACATCCTTGGTTCAAGACGCGATTCATCGCGTCTCTACAAGATGGTCTGTCACAATTAACTATTGAATTGAGGAATCGTCTGGCATGACAATCAGGGTTGTACCTTCGCGCCTGACTACGTAAACTTTTTGATGTGGTGCGATCGCTAAATGCTCATCGTAACACTGCGCTCGCCAAGAATTGCCTTCGTATAATACTCGTCCGGCTTTCCCAACTGGGATATCTGTTAAAGTTTCAGCAGTGGTTGCATCCTGAATTTTTGACTTACTTCCCACTGGTGTCATTAAACGACGACACAGCCAAATTAGCAGTACAGAAAGCAACAGCCAAACCACTAATTGCAGCCATAATTTTCCTAAAATAACTGGAGATAGCAGCGCCACCACAAAAGCGCTAATTCCCATCATCAAAGCCACAAAAGCTGTTGGCAAAAACAGTTCAATTAAGCACAAACCTGCTCCTACCAACAGCCAAATAAGGGTAGAACTTGACAACCACATGGCGGTAGAAATTGGCATAGCGCCATCCTAAACACTACATTTACGTAAACACATTTCTGTGATTAGATCCAGCAATATACTCGCCATTTATAAATATTGGGAGCTAGTACCGCAAGGCGGAAGTCAAAAGTCAAAAGTCAAAAGTCAAAAGAATAGTATTCCTGGCTTTTGCGTCATTTTAAATGGTATGTTTATTTCCGCCATGCGGTACTAGTATAAGCGGGCAAAAACCAGAAGGTCAAAATCTTATCAAATAAGCCTTTTGACTATTATTAACAATCTGATTATTTCTGCTGTTATGTACTAAAATTTGTACGTAAAAATTTTCAATTTTTAAGTAACAAGTGTTAAAAGTAAACCAGTAAATCCAGTCTAGTCTAACATTTTAGTTTTTGGCAGCTCAATTTAATCGAACTTCACCTATCAATTTATCTAAATATTTACACATATTATGATTTCAACTCAACGGATAGTTTATTGTCCCAATCCTATCTGTATTCGCCCAAGCAACCCTGTAGATAACCGTGTTTGTGCCAATTGTCAAACTCCTCTAATTCGCCGCTATCTTTGGGTAATTGGATCATCAGCAGCTACAATTACTCCAGGAGAAAAAGTAGCTGATAGATATGAGGTGATTGCACCCCGGATTTGGCTGGATACTCAACCGGGAAAGTTACCGGACATCCCTAGCAAAATACCAAAAGAAATTATTCCTTACCTGCGCTTATATCAACAACGCTTACACTTGCCAGTTGTTTATGGATTGGTTCGTTATCAAACAGAAGCAGCAAATAATATTCTCTTGCTAGAAAATGTACCTATAGATGAAGCGGGAAATCTTTACCCAGCATTGACAAAAGCATGGCAGCAAGCAACAGCAGTCAGACAGGTTTACTGGTTATGGCAAATTCTACAACTGTGGCAGCCTTTGTCAGAATTGGGAGTAGCAGCTAGTTTGCTGATACCAAATAATTTAAGAGTGCAAGGTTGGTGTGTGCGACTGTTACAACTTCAGCAATCGGGACAATCAACTCTTAAGGATTTGGGAGAATGTTGGCAATCTTTGGTAGTTAATGCCAAAACCCCAGTGGCAAATGACTTGCAAAAAATAGTCCAAAAGATGTGTAGTGATGAAGTAGAGTACCAGGATATTGTGACTCAACTCAATACTTTATTGCTAACATCTGCGGCAGAATTACCTTTAAGTATTAAAGCCGCAGGTGCAAGTGATAAAGGGCCAGAAGGACTAATACAAAATGAAGATAATTGCTATCCTCATGGCAACGATGCGATCGCTGATTTATTATCACCACAGATAGCGATCGTTTGTGATGGTATTGGTGGACATGAAGGCGGTGAAGTTGCCAGTCGATTGGCAGTACAATCTGTAAAACTCCAAATTCGCGCTTTATTACAAGAAGTTGGAGAACAAGCCGAAATTGTACCGCCAGATTTATTGCAACAACAGTTAGAAGCTAGTTTGCGGGTGATCAACAACGTCATTTGCAATTGTAATGACGAACAAAAACGCACAGGTACCCAACGCATGGCTACAACTATGGTTATGGCTGTGCAAGTACCACAACGCATTCAAACTGCTGCTGGTTGGCACTCAGAAAATGCCCACGAACTATATTTAGTTAACCTCGGTGATAGTCGTGCTTACTGGATTACCCGCGACTACTGTCAGCTATTGACAATTGATGATGATGTGGCAACGCGGGAAGTCCGTCAAGCCCGCAGTCTGTATCGCCAAGCATTGCAACGCCCAGACGCTACCGCCCTTACCCAAGCTTTAGGAACAAAAGAAGGCGAATTACTGCATCCTCTGATTCAACGCTTGATTGTGGAAGAAGAAGGTATATTACTTTTGTGTTCTGATGGCTTAAGTGATAATCATTTAGTAGAAGAATCTTGGCGAGATTATGCTGCACCAGTATTAACAGGAGAACTAACTTTAGAAGCAGCTGTTGACGCTTGGATTCAACTGGCGAATCAAAAAAATGGTCATGACAATGTATCGGTAGTGCTGACCCATTGTCGGGTTTCTCCAGATTATCTGGTTCCAGTGACTCAAAAGAAATTACAAATAGAAGTTGTCGAAGAAAAAGAAGTAGAAATTGTTCTAGAAGCAGCACCACAACCAGAAGAATCTGAGTTTGCAGCAAGTTCGCAAGTATTACTAGACTTAGATATTTCGGCAACAACTCAAACTGCTGACAATACTCAACTTCGGCGTAAACCTGGGGTATTGTTGCTGAGATTGTTGGCTTTACTCCTGGGAAGTACAACTGTAGGGTTATTAGCTTGGCAACAATTGCAGCCGCAAACATTCCAGCAGATGTGCAAACAACTCCCCCAAGGAGTGCAGCAGATTTGTCCACCATTGAGATAAGAGTAGGGAAGGGGGATTGGGAGTGTGGGGAGTGTGAGAAGTGTGGGGAGACAGGTCGAATATTTTTTGTAGATTCTCCCTTGTTTTTTACTCTCCCCTGTCAGCGAGTATCAAAGACCCGTCGTCGAGTATTAAAGATTCGTCGCCGAGTATCAAAGACTCGTCGTTGAGTATTAAAGAGTCGTCGTCGAGTATTAAAGAGTCGTCGTCGAGTATTAAAGAGTCGTCGTCGAGTATTAAAGAGTCGTCGTCGAGTATTAAAGACTCGTCGCCGAGTATCAAAGACTCGTCGTCGAGTATTAAAGAGTCGTCGCCGAGTATTAAAGACTCGTCGTTGAGTATCAAAAACTCGTCAACGAAATACAAATACTTGTTTACAGAAAGACGACTCTTAAAGCCCCATGCCCCATGCCCAACAACTACTCATCTATTTGCCAAGAATCTTTTGTCAATTCCTCATCCAGAATTTTCTTGGCTCGTACAATTACGAGAATTCGCCCTAGTAGTGTGACTTCGGACGCAGTTTCAAACCATTGAAAATCTAATTCCCCAGAGTTATCTACTACAAAGTAGCTACCTGAGTTCCATTCTCTTTGGGCGCGATCAATAACTACCATGACTGGTTCTGGGTGATTTTGTGTTTGGGTGGGTAAGCGATCGCTATTGCATAAAATCACTACTGGATCTTCTGCACTCAATATGGTTTGCCAACCTGGTAAGGGAACCCATGCTTGTTCTCCAGCAAACTTAACGATGCGGAAAGGCCCGATTTCTTCTACTAGGGGAACTGCTTGTAAGTCTTGTGGTGTTAGTGGCAACTCACCTACAACTGGCACGAGACGGGGTACTTCTTCGGCTGATTGTGGTCTGTAAAAGGGTAGAGTGGGTGCTGGCTTTTTAGGTACGACTGTAAAATCTGTAAGCAACTGTTCTATTTGCTGCCTAGCAGTTTGCGTATGGGAAAATTTTAAGCCTCTAGCGATTAGACGCGATCGCGTTTGAAAATCAGAGTTCTGGCGGGCGAGTTTCCAACATTGATAAGCAACTGCATCCCCCGGATGATTAGAAAAGCCTTCTGGAGGGTTACGAAAACGAGAGAAATCTTTGATCGCCCTGGCAATTTCCCGTGCTTCGTCAGCATCAACTTTGTGTTGAAAGGTAACTGTGGCGGCGGCGGCTCGTTCTTCTTGAGTCAGCAAGCGCAACTCATATAAGATATCACTACCGCGCTGTTGATAATGGGAAAGTACATCTTGTGGCGCTCCGACTTTTTCCATAGAGTTGTAGACTTGGGCGCCGACAATCACCTGATTCTGTTGTACTGGTTCAAAACCTGTAGCTTCAAAAATCGCTTGCTGACTATAACCCGCTTTTTGTAGATAAGCACAAGCTTGTCCCCATTCCACCCAATAGCCTTGTTTTTGTCGCAGCTTTCGTAGCAATTCTTCAGCTATATCATTGTGATCGTTATCGTTAAGATTTTGAGCGTTGGGTGGTGTGTCAGTCATATGTGATGGTTGAGATATCTCAGCAGTTTCACGGCAAGTTTATCAATAATAATTTTAAAATTTTTATGCTGAGTATGTATTTTAAGACTGATGTCGTAGTTTCTCGATAGAAGAAAGATGTTGTTAACAGGCTTCAGTAATCAATCCCCTCTAAATATAGGGGACTAGTAGTTTGTAACACAAGCTTTCAAGGGTTTGTAGTAAGCACTTTAGTGCTTAAATTGAGTGCTGTCTTCACTCACTACAAATACTCCAAACTTAGTGTGACAGAACACTAATTTTCTGGTTCCTTTCTACATTTCTAGCAGGAGGCAAAACTTTAATTGATGAACAAAGATATTATAATTAACAAATTTATTACGTAATAACACTTAGAACATAAAAATCTAAATTCCTAATTTTTCTGCTTTCTCCTACTGAAAGCTGCTTCATGATTAATTTAATCAAATAACAGCTACAAAAGCTTATCTTATATTCTCAATTAGGCTTTGTATGGAATATAACAAAGTGGTTAACAGTTAAAGGAATTATCTATGAATAACCCCATTCCCGAACTTGATAAAATATGCCGTCAATTGATGACTTTGGAAAAGCCAAAAAAACAGAAAATTTTAGTAGTTGATGATGAGCCAGATAATTTGGATCTGTTGTATCGTACTTTTCGCAGAGATTTTCAGGTCTTGAAAGCAGACAGTGGGATAAACGCTTTGCAGATTTTGGCAACAGAAGGTGAAGTAGCTGTTATTATCTCTGATCAGCGAATGCCTGAAATGAAGGGGACTGAATTCCTGAGTAAAACAGTACCTCAGTTTCCCAACACGGTGAGAATTATCCTCACTGGGTTTACTGATATTGAAGACTTAGTAGAAGCGATAAATGCTGGACAGGTATATAAATATATAACAAAGCCTTGGGACCCAACAGAATTAAAGGCTGTGGTACAAAGAGCAGCAGAAACCTATGATTTGCTCAAACAACGCACAGAAGAATTACGCCGTGCGAATGCTCAAATGGCATTGTTAACTGTTTTGGTGCAGGTTGCTCAACAAGGCCTTAGTTTAGAAGCTATTTTAAATTCCATTGCCACAGCTTTTGGTGAAAGTTTCAGCGCTGATGGATGTATTTTGCAATTAGTGAAAAATGGTAGTTTGATTGCTACTCAAGGTAACTACAGCAGTGCGGATTCTGTAGAAAACTGGTTAGCAATTGACCCCTTGACTAGTGAAGCGATCGCCACTGGTCAAATGCAAGTTTCAGTTAATGTACCCGATGACGAAAAACTTGCTGGTGTCGCACACTATAAAGATTCTGGTGTAGAAGCGCATTTAATTATCCCAATTACATATACAAGTAATGTTTTGGCAGTTTTGTCTCTCCAGTGGAAAAAACCCTGCACTTTGCGAGAAGATGAACTTAAGGTAATTCATTTATCAGCGCAATTGGTAGCAACCGTACTCAGTTGTACTCACTACCATCAGTTAGCTAATGGTTGATATCAATTGTCATTAGTCAATTTGAAATTTTCTCAACTATTGACTATAGACAATTGACACTGGACTATGGACAATTGACCCTTGACAATTGACCCTTGACCAATGTCTGATGAAATTCGCAATATCTTTGACCGTATCGCTCCCATTTATGACCAATTAAATGATTGGTTGAGTTTGGGACAACATCGGATATGGAAAGAAATGACGGTAAAATGGAGTGAAGCTAAAGCCGGAGATATTTGTCTGGATTTGTGTTGCGGTAGTGGTGATTTAGCCTTTCGGTTAGCACGGCGTTTAGGTAAAACTGGACAGGTGTACGGAGTAGATTTTTCATCTGCACAATTGGAAATTGCCAAACAACGCTCTCAAAGCCAGTACCCAACTCCCTCTGTAACTTGGATAGAAGCAGACGTACTCAATTTACCCTTTGAAGACAACAAATTTGACGCTGCTACCATGGGGTATGGTTTACGAAATGTCATAGATATTCAGCGTAGCCTCAAAGAATTACACCGTGTCCTCAAAAAAGGTGCCAAAGCAGCAATTCTAGATTTTCATCGTCCCAAAAACTCTACTGCTCGAACTTTTCAGCAATGGTATCTGGATCATCTTGTTGTGCCAATCGCCGAGCAAATGGATTTAAAAGAAGAATATGCTTATATTAGTCCCAGCTTAGACCGTTTTCCTTCAGGAGAGAAGCAGGTAGAAACAGCTCTTGCAGTTGGGTTTGCAACTGCCACACACTACCCCATCGCGAACGATATGATGGGAGTGCTGGTGGTAACTAAAGCTTAGTAGTTGTTAGTTATTAGTTGTTAGGTAACAACCAATGACTAATGACAATTGTACAGACGCGAGGAACATCGCGTCTCTACTAATGACTCTTGATTATTGACTCTTGACGAAATGAGTTTTGATTGGTCTCATCTTTGGCTGTACATCTCTCCCCCGATCTTGGGTGGGGTAATTGGCTATTTCACTAACGATATAGCCATCAAAATGTTGTTTCGTCCTTACCGAGCAATTTACATCGCCGGACGAAAGATTCCGTTTACTCCTGGATTGATTCCCCGCAACCAGGAACGTCTTGCCAAAAATATCTCTGATACGATCATGAGGTCGTTGTTGACACCAGAAGAATTACAGAATCTGGCGCGGCGACTTTTACAAACAGAACGTGTGCAATCAGCGATTCTCTGGTTGCTACAAATGGCAATTGATCAGATCAAAGCTGATCGTGAGCAAAAAACTGCCAAAATTGTAGCAAATATTTTGCGGGATTTGTTAGGTGAATCACTCCCTCGTTTATTGAAAGTTTTGGCACGACGAGAAGATTTTTTAGAAGCGCAGATAAATCAAATTTTTGATCAAATATTATTAGAATTCCAATTGAGTGAAGAACAAGCCTCTCGCCTTGCTGATTGGTTATTAGAAACTGTCTTACCATCCGATGTCATCCGCCAGGGGATTATTAATTTTTTGACCGATCGCACAATTCAAACTATAGATGAAAGTTTTCGAGAAAAAACTAGTGGTACTTATTGGGTAGTTGCTAATTTATTTGGTTTACGTAATAGCTTAACCCGTTTGCGGACTTACTGTTTGGATGAAAAAGAGGATACAAACCAACGTTTACAAGAGTTAATTCAAGAATTACAAGTACGCGATCGCATCAAAACTTTACTGCAAGATATCGCTTTACAAAACTTGCCTGTAAGTACAGTCCGACAACTACGAAAAACTACCCGCGAAAGCGTTCGTCAATACCTACAAATACGTGGTGGAGAATTATTACAAGGATTCAGTGATTCAGTTAACTGGGAAAATATTGCTGTCTTATTAGTTAATCGCCTCAGTAATTCTGCTGTTGTTAATACTTCTTTAGAAGTCGTGAGTTTAGAATTGGCATTAATCTTAGAACGCTATTTGGAAAGAGATTTAGAAGCGATAGTTGCTCAAGTAATACCAATTTTGTCAATTGATCAAGTAATTATTGACCGCGTTAAGTCAACTTCACCTGCTGATTTAGAAGCTGCTATTGAAGGAATTGTTAAAAATGAATTACAGGCAATAGTAACTTTAGGTGGAGTTCTAGGTTTTATTGTAGGCTTATTTCAAACAGTATTTATTTATTTTAGTCAATTATGAATAGTAAGATTTGAAAGTTAATTAAGGGTTTGTAGTCAGCATTAATTAAAAAATCAGCACGAAAGTCCTGACTACAAACTTTTTTATCCCATCATTCACATCAAACGTAATGACAAATTCTATAGGTAAAAGACTAGAACAATACACTATCAAACGTCCCCAAGAAGTCCTACTGGTGACGGTAGAAATCGCTAGAGAAGAAGACCAAATAGCTATATTTAAAGGTTTTTCTAGTTCTTTGATGCGTCCTACTGCTTTCGATCCAGATGTACCTGTTTTACCAGAAGAAGCAAATATTCTCAAAATTGACATAGTTGCGAGTCCTTATAACCCGAAAGCACCCCGCTATATTCAACAAGGACTAACTTGGAAAGATATGGAAACTCTGCTATCCCAACTTCGCATATAAAATTTCCCCATCTCTATAACCTTCATAGGTGTAGTTTTTTACGCTTTGCCCAAAACATACTGGTTTTAGGGTGTAAGGGTATAAGGATGTAGTAGTCTATGAAACGATGATTATTCCGTTAGTTTCACAGTCATCACTCATTGATTTATTAAAAACCTAAATTTGTCAGAATTCCCGAACCCCAATTCCCGAACGCGAGTGCGTCTTCTTTAGAAGAATCCCTGATTCCTGATCCCCGATCTCCACACTCATAAAAATAAAAACAGCTTGTTCACGAATCACAAAATTATGTTAATTTATTATGAATAATCATAACAATTCCCCATAAATATCTTTTTCAGTAACCACTCTAGAGTAATTTTTTCTTTTTAATACCATTAACAAATAAGTAGGCAAGGCAAACGTGTTTAAATCGCGTTTGTTTAAGGTTTATTTAACCTTAAAAGCCTGGAAACGTGAGGAGTAGATGGTGTTAGCAAGACCGTAAAGCGACAATTTTATTTTTCAATTCACACACTCTCTCTTGATCATGAGTACAGCGGTGACCCTACCAACAGAAGAAGCGTCTCAAGTAGTAGAAGATTTGGGACAAATCAATCGCCAAATGATTGTAATCCTCGATTTTGGATCTCAATATTCTGAACTGATTGCCCGCCGAATTCGAGAAACTCAAGTTTATTCCGAAGTTCTTTCCTATCGCACCACCATTGAACAGCTGCGAAAGTTGAATCCTAAAGGGATCATCCTCTCTGGTGGTCCCAGTTCAGTTTATGATCAAGGCGCTCCCAAATGTAATCCAGAAATTTGGCATTTGGGAATTCCCATCCTGGGCGTTTGCTATGGTATGCAGCTGATGGTGCAGCAGTTGGGCGGGGAAGTAGCCAGAGCTGATCGAGCTGAGTATGGTAAGGCATCATTATATATAGATGATCCCACAGACTTACTGACCAACGTTGAAGATGGTACAACCATGTGGATGAGTCATGGCGATTCAGTCACAACAATGCCATCAGGATTTGAATTATTGGCACATACAGACAACACTCCTTGTGCTGCGATCGCTGATCATAACCGCAAACTCTATGGTGTGCAGTTCCATCCAGAGGTAGTACATTCTCTCGGTGGACTGCCATTAATTCGCAATTTTGTTTACCATATTTGCGAGTGTGAACCGACCTGGACAACCGCCGCTTTTGTTGAAGAATCAATTCGCGAAATTCGTGCCAAAGTCGGCGACAGGCGGGTGCTGTTGGCTTTATCTGGTGGTGTTGATTCCTCAACCCTCGCCTTTTTACTGCATAAAGCCATCGGTGATCAATTAACATGTGTATTTATTGATCAAGGCTTCATGCGGAAGTATGAACCAGAGCGGTTATTAAAATTATTTCAAGAGCAGTTCCATATACCTGTAGAGTATGTTAATGCTCGCGATCGCTTCTTGAATGCTCTCAATGGTATTACTGAGCCTGAAGAGAAACGCCGTATAATTGGACACGAGTTTATCAGAGTATTTGAAGAAGAATCCAGACGTCTTGGGCCTTTCGATTATTTGGCACAAGGTACGCTTTATCCAGACGTGATTGAATCTGCTGACACCAATGTTGATCCCCAGACGGGCGAACGGGTAGCAGTGAAAATCAAGAGCCATCACAATGTTGGTGGTTTGCCCAAAGACTTACGATTTAAACTGGTGGAACCACTGCGGAAACTATTTAAAGATGAAGTCCGTAAAGTCGGGCGTTCTATCGGTTTACCAGAAGAAATCGTGCGGCGTCATCCCTTCCCTGGCCCAGGACTGGCGATTCGGATCTTAGGTGAAATCACCGCCGAACGCTTAAAGATTTTGCGGGATGCTGATTTAATTGTGCGGCAAGAAATTAATCAGCGAGGCTTGTATCATGAATACTGGCAGGCTTTTGCTGTATTGTTGCCAATTAAAAGCGTGGGCGTCATGGGTGATCAACGTACCTACGCCTATCCCATCGTCTTACGCATTGTCACCAGTGAAGATGGGATGACAGCAGACTGGGCGCGTGTACCATACGACGTCCTAGAAGTGATTTCCAACCGGATTGTCAACGAAGTCAAAGGAGTTAATCGCGTAGTTTACGATATTACCTCCAAGCCACCTGGAACTATTGAGTGGGAATAGGGATAGGGGAAAGGGGATCGGGACAAGGGGGACAATGGGGAATTTTTCCCGATCCCTTTTCCCCGATCCCCTATTCCCTAAACGGCAACAAAATAGTGAAAGTGGTGCCTTTACCTTCACCATCACTAGCTGCTTGGATATTCCCGCCATGTAACTCTACCAAATGACGAGCGATCGCTAAACCTAATCCTAAGCCACCTTGTTCATAGGAACCTGCTTGACGATAACGTTCAAAAACGTGGGGTAGAAAGTCGGAACTGATACCAATACCTGTGTCAGTAATGGTTATTTGAGCATAGAAGTTAGACGCGGGGAGATAGGGAAGTGGTGATATGGAGAATCTTTCATTGAATTCCCCCATCTCCCCCATGTCCTCCATGTCCTCCCGTCTCCCCATTTCCGCGTCCCATATCCGCTCTAATCGTACTTCCACTCTTCCATTTTCAGGAGTGAACTTAATGGCATTAGAAAGCAAATTTCCTAAGATTTGTTGCAAACGATTTGGATCGCCAACAATTGGTGGAATTGCATCATCCAGTTTAGATTCTAGGCGAATTCTTTTGGCATTAGCACTGGGGTAGACTGTTTCTAATGCTGTTTGGATTATGGTGACAAGATTGACTTGACATAGCTGAAGTTCTAGTTTCCCCTGGATGATGCGGGACATATTCAGCAAATCATCTATGAGTTTTGCTTGAGATAAAGCGTTGCGTTCGATAGTTTGCAAAGCGCGGATGGTAGTTGCTTCATCTTGTCTGCGGCTTTGTAGCAATTTCGCCCAACCCAAAATGGCATTTAGAGGAGAACGTAGATCATGGGATACCATAGCCACAAACTCATCTTTAGCAAGGTTTGCGGCTTCTGCTTCTGCACGAGCTGCTTGTTCAAGTTGAAAAAGACGGCTACGTTCTGCTTCTAGTTGTTTGCGATCATTAATATCTGTACTGGTACCAAACCATTTTATGATCTGTCCTTGCTCATCTTTTTTGGGCAAAGCTCTAGCCAAAAACCAATGATAACTTTGATCATGACAGCGATAGCGTAATTCTACTTCATAGGGTTTTCCTGTATTTAAAGACTGTGTAAATGCTTCCATGGCTAGTTGGATATCCTCTGGATGCACAACTTCCATCCAACCAGATCCCATTCCTTGATCAATGGTTTGTCCAGTAAATTCGTACCATCGTTGATTGAGATATTCACATTTACCATTCGCATCACAAATCCACACTATTTGTGGTATGGCTTCAGATAAAAAACGGTAGCGTTCTTCGCTTTCTCGTAATGCTTGTTCTATCTGCTTTTTTTTAGTGACATCGCGCCAAGATGCAACAAAACCATCTCCCAACTTCGCTACACGGATATCAAAGGCTCTAGTGAATAGTTGTTTTCCAAATATATCTGTGTAGATCAGTGATTCTTTCACAAATGGTTTGCCTGTATTTACAACCTGACAATACTGATCAAACAAGCCATGTTTTCTATGTCCAGGTAAAATTTCACATAAATTTTTACCTAGTTGTTCTTCTTTGATGATCAGGTTAGATTCACAAGCTGCGGCGTTCAAATAATCTATTCTAAAATCTAAGATTTCCCCTGCTTCGTTACGAATTGCTGAGTAAATACCTAAGCACTCCAGCATATTTTCAACAGAAGTACGGAAACGTTCTTCACTATGTTGCAGTTTTTGGCGCAGTTGGACATTTTCAATCGTAGACTGGATAGTAAAGCGTAGATTCTCTGGTGTGATATCTCCTTTTACCAAGTAGTCTTGAACACCACTTTTCATTGCCTGCACAGCAACAGTTTCATTGCCATGTCCTGTTAACATAATTACAGCTGGCATAGTTCCTTGGAGTTGCTGTTTGAGTTCTCCGAGAAACTCCAACCCATCCATATCTGGCAACAAAAAGTCCAATAAGATAATATCTGGCTGGATTTGCTGAGATAGTTGTAGTGCGGTTTCCCCCGTTTCTTCTTCCAGAATTTTGTACTGATGTTGTGGATCTTGTAAAAGATAACGGCGATAGACTGCACGGTCTTCTGGACAATCATCAATAATTAAAATGATCAACTGTTGTTGCACCATGACTACCTGCCGATAGTATCGGGAAGAACCACAATATCCAACCAATAAGTAAGGAAGCTTTGGAGAGTTTGTTTTAATTTGTTGATGTCAATTGGTTTGAGAATGTAACTAGCAACACTATGGCGATAACATATTTCGATATCTCTAGGATTAGAAGAGGTGGTAAATACTATAACAGGAATATCTTTGAGGTTTTGATCTTGCTTAATTTGTTCTAATAATTCTCGCCCATCTGTTCCTGGTAAGTTCAAGTCAAGTAAAATCAGTGAAGGACGAGGGGCATTTTTAGAATCGCTATAGTCTCCAGTGTGGTAAAGATAGTCTAGCGCCTCGTCACCATCAGCACAACGAATAATCGGATTTTGTACTTTTTGACGGTACATCACTCGCCGCAAAGCTTCAAAATCTTCGTCACTGTCTTCAATTACAAGTATTAATTGAGTACTATTGCCAATCATAAGAAGCATGAAGGATGTAGGCACCCTTTGGATGTTTTCCCAAAGGGTAGGATAAAGGCTAAAGTCAGGATAAACACTAAGTGATACAAAATTAATTATTTAATACTTCATCCTTCATAATTCAAAATTCATAATTAATTTGGCTTTTGTAAAGTGAAATAAAACGTACTACCTTCACCGTAAGTTGATTCTACCCAGATTTTACCCTCATGTCTTTCTACTATTTTTTTAGCAATGGTTAGTCCTGCACCTGTACCACCACCATATTTGCTTGGCCCATGTAAACGTTTGAAGATACGGAAAATAATTTCCAAGTGTTTTTCCCTAATACCAATACCATTATCTCGGACGTAAAATTCTATTGGTTCAGAGTTTTCAATATAACCAATTTCCACCCATTTCTCGGCTTTATCGTTATATTTGATGGCATTAGTAATCAAGTTACTAAAAACTTCGCCAATTTGAATGCGATCGCAATACACTATTGGCAATGGTTTGGGTATACGAATTTTTACTCCTGTTTCTTCAATCCGAGCGCTTAATAAATCTAAAATCCGATGTACAACAGCATTCAAATCAGTCTGTTGCATCGACATATCGGTTCTTCCTAAGCGGGAAAACTGCAACAATGAATCAATGAGATCCTCCATTCTGATAGTCAAACGAATCAGAGTTCTGAGTTTATTTTTGCCTTCCTCATCTAATATCTCACCGTAGTCTTCAATTAAAAAATTTGAATAATTATGAATACCGCGCAATGGTTCTTTTAAATCATGAGAAGCAATATAGGCAAAAGCATCCAATTCTTTATTACTGCGTTCTAATTCTATATTTAGCTTTGCTAATTCATCAGCCTTTCGTACTACCATACTAATGATGGCACTTCGTAACTCTAGCGCAGCATTAATTTCATAAGATTTCCAAGGTAGAGATGTCAGCCTAACTATTTCTTTCCATAATTCAAATGATTTACGAGGAGATAGACGCAAACTACCATTTTGCGTAACTTCTACAGCTTTATGAGGATTTCCACCCCAATTAACTGTTTGTATGACCTCTGGACGAAACCATAGAACATATTTATTCTGAGTTTTAGAAATAGAAATAACTATTAAACCACTGGCTATATTATTATATTTTTCTGCTTCTGGATAAAAATTTGAAAGTGAATTAGTGTAAAAAATATCTTCATTTACATTTTTATGAATCCAATTTAATAATTCTTGAATCTCTTGTTTAGGTGGAGTATTGCCAATTAAATATAACTCATTATTAAAATTAATTGTAGCACCCTGGGCATTAACTAGGTGAAGCAGATTGGGTTGTTGATTAATTAATCCATTAATAAAATTTTTATCCACTGACATATACTCGATTAATTTTGCCAGATTGGATTTAACCTGAATTTTGGATTCTGAATCCTCGTTGTCTTCTTTTGTTACTAATTCTAAAGAGGTTACTTGACCCAAAAATTCACAAGCATTGCGGATTTCATAAGGAACATATTTGGGTGTTTGGTGATGACAAGCTATGAGTCCCCATAATTCATTATTTTTAATCAGTGAAATCGACATTGATGCTTTAATACCCATGTTGTGCATATACTCAACATGTATGGGTGAGACGCTGCGTAACACCGATTTACTTAAATCTAAAGGCTCATTTGTTAAAGGATTAAGAGTAGGGAGAATGGCACTAGGTTGATAATCAACATCTGGTATAATACGCAACCAATTTTGCCGATAGAGTTCTCTGGCTTGTTTGGGAATATCTGAAGCAGGATAATGTAAATCTAAATATGAAGGTAGAAAATCTTGCTTATCTTCTGCAATGACTATACCGTTCCAATCCTCATCAAACCTATAGACCATTACTCTATCAAATCCAGTAATTCTTCTCACTTCTTGAGCTATTATCTGACTAACTTCAGTCACAAACTTTGCTGACTGTAGTTTACCAACAGCTAGTTTTACCAAATAATAAAATCTAAAATAGACATGATTTTTTTCATGATTATGTGGTTCTAATTCTATAATGACTATTTCATCTAATCGATGAACTATAGCATCAAAAATATTATTAACTTGAGAAATATTTATAGTAATTTCAATCGGATTAACTATTTGTATATCTTCCTGATTTAAACAATCAACCAAAAAATCAACTTGTTCTGGTTCCAGAAGTATACTTAATGGTTGATTTAGCAGTTCTTCAGGATGTAAGCCAAAAAAATGTATTGTATTATCACTGACTTGTAAAATAGTTAAATCAGACTCTTGTAATGCTAAAATAACTCCGTGTGTTTGAATACAACTAGGAATATGAATTGGCTCTCGATCACAATTTGTTAAATCAACTGGAAATGGAAATTCCATGTCCTTTTTGTTCATATTCACGTTTTATAAAGTCCTAATAAATATACAAGGTGCTACTTAAATTACGTATAACAAACATAGTTAACCTGAGTTTTTATCTTGATTCGGTTTTGGTGATACAGATACCTATTTTTAGAGATACGTAAAATTTTGTCTTTATTATTCTAAACATTTTCACAAACTGATAAAATACAAAAACTGATATTCATTAATATTATTTAACAAATATAAGACATTATTGAGAAAAAGTTTTAGTAATTAGAAACTATAAAAATGCCAAGCTAACGATTACAAGACGCCGAATTCTAACATGTGATTGAGATAAGCTATTTTGAGGATAAATTTACACGTAGCAATCGACTATTCTGTCAAGAATGGCTGGATAGATGGATAAAGGACGCTAACGCAGTAAAATTACTCAAAGAATATCTAAAAATTCTGAGGAAAAATGAGGGACTAAAGTAATGAGAGATAATTCTCTTTTTTCCAATGTCGCAGGAGACGCAACATCATCTTCTCTCCCTCTTGCTAGATTGAAAGTTCTCGTGGTAGATGACGATGAAGATAGCCGCTTTTATATTTCTACCGTATTGGAAGCAGACGGAGCTTGTGTGACTACAGTTGCGTCAGCAGCAAAAGCTTTAGAAGTGTTATCGCAGTTACAACCAGATGTTTTAGTTTGTGATATCGGTATGCCAGATGAGGATGGCTATACTCTAATTCGCAAGATCCGTGGCTTGAAAGCAGAAAAAGGAGGAAATGTGCCAGCGATCGCATTAACAGCCTATGCTGACAGTGAAGATCGTATCCGCGCACTAGAAGCTGGGTTTCACTCTCATGTAGCTAAACCTGTAGACCCAGATAATTTAGTTGCAGCCGTCGCAAATGTGCTACTTACTGAATAGATGATGGTGTTTCAGTGTCAAAATATTCTCGCCAACGGCTGATTTGACCATCTCGAAAATCTACTACAATCGCATCATCAGTCGTTTTTCGATGATTAGTTGTTTTTTCCGTTTCTTGGTAATGCCATTCAATAACAGCTTGTTCACCACTGATGATTATGCGCGCAATATCAATCTTGATATCTTTCGACTGTTGAGCAATAGAGGAAACCGCTTCACTAATTTCTGCTTGTCCTTGCCACCGATGACCAGGTACGATAAGTTCACCATCAGGTGTAAACAATTTCGCTAAAGTATTGCCATCAAGATTAACCCAAGCATCTTTTGCTTGCTGAATTATAGTTGGAATGTCCAACTTCATAGATGATTGTGTTGATACATTCATATTCACCCAAAAGCTTAAAATAATAAATGTTATTCCTAGCCATTGAAATGTCATTGGTTAGTGGCTATTAGCTATGAAACTGCGGTTCTAATCGCAGGTGGGTTTTGAACATTTGAGATTCTAATGGATTCTCAAAATGGCAAATAAGCACACGTGGCGATACCGAGAGTAAAAGTTCGAGACCAGCACGAATGCTCATTGACCTTTGGTAAATAGAATAGATATCCACGACCTTCTACCGTTCTGTACGGAGAATTTAATCTTCGCGTCGGTCGTAGCAAAGTGGAGGAAGCGACAAAAACTCCACAACTATCTAGACTGATTTATTATTAGCACTGTCTACTTCTGTGACGTCGCTCTCCTTCCAGAAGTAGCAAAGAACCACAACGGTAAAACGTTCCGCCAGTGCGTTTTGCTATGTTATTAAGATACTAAGAATCTCACAGATACAGCCCCTATCTGGAGTCAGAGAACAGGTCTAACACAAGAATGATTTGCTAGTTTGAGTTCGAGCCGAAGCTAATTTGCTCTGAGCGATATTCTGGTGGTTCGACATGAATTACAATCCGTACTGGGCGAAAGCGCTCTTCTAAGCGCCTTTCTACTTCTTCAGTGACACGATGCGCTGTTTGAACATCTTGAGCATCAACTATTAAGTGCATTTCAATAAAAGCTTGGCGACCAACAACACCGCGAGAGGCTATATCATGGCAGTTTATCACTCCAGGGACAGAAAGGGCGATCGCATGAATGAGTTCCGGTGCGATCGCAATTTGATCCACAAGCCAAGGTAAATTTTCTTTTAAAACTGTCCAACCACTCCAAAAGACTAACAAAGCTACAGGAAAAGCTAACGCCACATCTAACCACTGATAACCCAACCATACACCAATCAAACCGCCAATCACGGAAATAGTTACCCAAACATCACTCATGGTATGTTTAGCATCAGCGATCAAAATCGGACTACCGACTTTTACACCTACCTGGCGTTCGTAAAAGGTGACAAAAATATTCACACCTAATACAAGCAGTAATAACCACAATTCTGGTGGTGAGATTCGTACGGGTTCACCACCATTGATAATGCGTTCGACAGCACCTTGAAGAATTTCAAAACAGGCTATACCTAAAAACGCCGAAATACCCAAAGCACCCACTGCTTCAAATTTTAAGTGTCCATAGGGATGTTCGCGATCGGGCTGTGGTGAAGAAAATCGGCTAGCAATCAATCCCAATATATTGTTGGCACTATCGGTGATGCTATGCAAGGCATCAGCTAACAAACTTAAAGAACCTGTTAATTTGCCAACAAATACTTTTAATAACATCACAAAAATATTTAGCAACAGAGTGATGATTAAAACCTTTCTAACTGTGGCACGGTTATCTAAAGACATAGAAGAATTTGAAATTTTAACGATGATGTTCTATGAGTTCTCAGTGTAGAACTAAATACATCAACAAAATGTGTCAAACTCTTACGCAGTAAATATTTTATCTTGCTATAACGTCAATTTATGACCGTACTTTATTGAAATATTTTTTAATTAATAGTATCTACAAACCTGATTATAATTGGGCTATACCATTACTTAGACAACTATATTTATTAGCATTTATCAGAGGATTTTTTTTATTAGTTTTCTCGGTCTTTTACTCCTCTGTTTGATGAAGTTGAGCTAAAATCATAGTTTTCAATTCCGTTGCCAAACAACCAACAACACTTTCTTGAGATTTTGCAAATCATTACCATTGATAAACACACGGTTATTGATGTTACCTGTACCAGGAAAATGGTATCTGTACTAAAAATCTAAACAATAGCTCATGTCTGGAAATCACCTGACACTTAACTTGGTTGAGGGTTCTGTCTGTTTTAGTTTTTCACCCCAAGCAGCACAGGAACTAAAAGCAGCGCTGGAACAGTTGATGACTAGTCTCAAAGCAGTTGCTGCTAAAGCTGTTCCGGGGGCTGGAAAAGTCAGTCCCCAAAGCCCAATGGAGTATCGTTATACAGGAGAAGTATTTTTAGAAATTTTCTGTAACCCCAATATTTGGCCTACACCCTTTGCTGCAAAGGTTCTACTCACCATCCGTGACATTAACATTCGCTTGACTACGGAAGCAGAACTCACCCGTGTCATAGAAGATGTGAATTTGTATCTGGAGGAAGTTGGGTAAATTTGATTGGTAATTGTTGATTGGTGGTGGTTGATTGGAACTAAACTACTAACCAATATAAAAAATTACCGGAGTAGTTGCCAAAATTAAACTACTCCGGCATAATCAATAAACTTAATTAAATAAACTTCAGTCTCTGTGTATTGGCGCCTCAAAATGTGGCGTACACATTGCTGACGCGAAAAACAGTAAGAACAGATAACAGATAAGTCATTACAAAAGTCTAGATCGGGAAAGACTAATCACAACCAGAGACTACCTTGAATTCGGGCGTTGAATCTTCTTTGAGAAAATTCACACATCCACATAAATATATTCCCAATCTAAAATCAACCGTTTTCTGTTGATTAGTCGTTTTCCCATTCTTCCCGACCAATCAAATCGCCGATGCGATCGCGTAAGAGGAAGTCGCACTTTTCTAATTCACATTCAATACACACCCACTCACGAGCTGGTATGTACTGGCAGAGAGTATATATTGGTTGCTGTCTGCTAACCACTCCCTTCTGTACAAGTTGTCGCGCTTCGTCTTGAATCACGTCTAAAGAGTAGTAGCTGATAGAGGGTACCGTATTAACACTCATGATCTTTACTCAGAATTTTACACGTAAGTAGTGTTCCCAAAAATCTTTTAGGAACAAACATAGCAATGAGTAGGCCTATAACTGGGATTTTGTAATTTGGTATACGGAACTATTTTCATTTTGACGCTACACACCATCAAATTATGTAAAAAAATGTTAATTTTGTCAAACAGTCATGACATTTTATTTTTACTCCCTGAAATCAAATAATCTAAATTGTTGTCAGAGTGAGTATTTGCTAGATTTCAAGCACGGCAGTTATTAAATATTGGCATCCATAGACAAAAACCAGATATTTGGCAAATAAATGCATAACATACTCAAGAATCTATGTAATTAACTGTCTTAGACGCTGGCATTTTATATGAAAAACAATCAGAGAATATCTGGTTGAAGTATATGTATAAACTGCTGCAAGCGATAAGGGCTACGATACACCACTCAAGCTTATAGAGGTTTGTTTGTTAATAATTTCTTAAATAAACTTTTAATCAGTAGCTGAAGTTTAACACTACTACCAAACAAATTTACTCATAGGAAGATTTGTAGCAATATTGATCGTGATTTTTAGATGATGTTGATATACCTCTAAGCTAGCTGTTGTAGTGGTTTGGAAGTCATATAATTGAGTTATATATCCCATCTTGAGTTAACAGTAAAATTGCTGAAACGAGAGGCATAAATAAATAACATTGTATTTATTTATGCACTACTATTAAGCAACGTAAACCATTCTGTCATTGATTGTTAACTTTGGTTGATGTTATAAATTCTTCTCATAGCTGAGAAAAATGATTACGAAGTTTCTAATGCATGGGAAAGTATATCCAATCAGTTAGTTGCTGGTTATTGAATATTGGATTTTTCAATAGCTATCAATAAAAAACAATATTCAACCATTAGCCTAGAACTGTGAAATTTTCCCGCAAGATAACCTTCGCAAATCAAGATGGGAATCAATCATCAGATTTACACAGCAGACAGATGATTGTAGTCGTCCACAAAGAACTACCTACAGCAATAGACCTCTTGCATAAGTCGAATTAACCCCCTCACTCCTCCTGAAACGGAGAAGATTGGGGAGGGTTCCTATTATTTTTGCAAGAGGTCTAATATGTAAATAAATGTAAAGTCTTTTCTAGCGGTGTGAAAGCAACATGAGTTCGACTTACTTTGTCTCAGTTCTTCCCTCTGTTATGAGGTAAAGGAAGATAAACGAAAAAATAGCTTTTTAAGCCTCTACCCGCATTGGGAAGAGTTTTACCTCAAAGGTTAGGTTAAAGCAAATTTATCGAACTCGCGTGATAGCGCTACTAAAACCTTATTAAACATATTGAAACAGACACGAACAGATCGTGTCTGTAAAATGCATAGCTAATTTCTGCGAATAAATTGTTGTTTAATTTACAGATTTCGCAGATTAGCCATCTTCTGTACCATTTTTGGCATCATCATTCAAACTTTCTGGTTTACGTTGAAGTTCGAGTTGGTTCAATAGCGATAGCACTTTTGTCCCGCGTTCTATGGAACGGTCTTCGATAAACACTACCTCTGGTGTACGACGTAGACGCACCCGTGCGCCGAGTTCGCTACGGACGTAACCTGTTGCTGACTTCAAGCCAGCCATTGTTTCTGCTTTAGCTTCTTCTGTGCCGTATATTGACACATAGATTTTAGCGTGTTGCAAATCGCCAGAAACGTCAACATCGGTAACACTTACCATTCCCGTACCCACACGGTCATCCTTTATGCCATTGAGTAGCATTTGGCTAACTTCCCGTTTAATTAATTCAGCAACGCGGGAAACGCGGCGATTTGTAGCCATAAAAATCATGCCTCCTTACAGAGGTTGTACTACGTTATTTTTCTGTTTTTGTCAGTTTACCTGATCCAGTTTTGAGAATACATCCTCTGTATGGTTTGGACTCAAATTGTACTCAAACCCAGCATGGCGCGCAGGGTCAGAGTTACAAATACTAGTCCACCAACCAAAAAGCCCAAAAGGGCGATTAATGTTACTGGGCGTTTTAACAAGGGTGCTAATGGTGCAAACGTGTTCAACAAAATGCCTAACAGGGTAGTGATGAAGTAGCGCTGGTAGCGAAAGACGTTATCCCAAAATCCATCAAACATTTGATTTTAAACTGCCTTGCTCTTGACTGTAGATTTTTATGATTTGCGCGATTTATATATATTTTGACACTCCCATACCAAAAATGTGATGGGATTGTTGGTTTGAGTTTTTTAAAAAAACTTGCACAAAATTGGATTTTAGCATCTTTGCCAATAAAAATTGCACTTTTTTAGCTTTGACCTCTTTTTGTTCTTATACCAATCTGTATAGGAGTTTTAAGAGAGTCAGATCCCCGACTTTTCAAAGAAATCGGGGATCTTGACGTTCAAAATTATTTATTTTTTATAGAAAATTTTGAGAAAATAGTAAATATATAATTAAACATTTAATAAATAAAAAAATAAAATTTTGCTTTTTAGTGGAATATTTTGAGAGATATTAAACGCGGTGTTTTCCTATTTCTACCCCATTGATGAGGTAGAAATAGGGAATATATAAGTAATTTATTTAGAGTGGGCATCTACAACCAAGAAATTTAGAGAAATTAGTCAATATTAACTAATAAGAAATAAAAACAACCAAGACTTCAACCAGTCTGAACTTCTGCATTAGCATTCCGGATAGTCCACGCTTGTTCTAACAACTGAGTCCAGCGCTTTTGCAGTTGTTTGGGAGTACATTTGAGGATTTTAGCGATCGCTTGATCTGTGTGTTGAGCAGCTTTTAGTTGTAATATCTGCCGTTGTTGCTCAGAAAGTTCACTTAAAAAGCGTTCCCACTGTTGAGAAGACAGGCCTAGCTTTTGTTCTAAACCTACACCCAACCATTGATGGACTAATTGCCAATGATGAGTACGAGCAAATTTTTCCACATGGTATTTAAAACGTTGTTGGAGATAATCTCGCTGGCGACTGGTTAAACCAAGAATTTGGTCAATTTCTGGTGCTGATAAATCTTGAAGTTTTAATGCTAGATAATCTATACAGTCGTGTTGGCCTTGGGATTCAAAATATTTGCTCAATTCTGAGATGACGCGATCGCGTTCACTATCTTCAGCGAGATCAAAACTTGATTGAGAAATCATTTGCGATCGCAATTGTTGTACCGCCGAATTACGCTGATAGGATTCTGCATCTTCAGTCCTAGCAGCTTCTGTTGCCATTTCAAAATCTACATTTGTTTCTTGCGGTAGACGCCGAGCAAATGTTTGAGCGCGTAATATAATCAACTGCTGATTAGCACCGCCAGCTAGATTAATGCGACGTTTAGCATATTGTTCTGTAAAAGCCATGTATTCTGCTAGTTGTAGCAGAGTATGAGGGGTGTAATCTTCGGGTAATTCATTTTCCCGGCGGAAAGCTTTGATCGCCTCAATATAAAATGCTTGGAGGAAATCTTCAATTAAGTTGTAGCGAGCTTGAAATCCTAACTCACTTCCCGCAATCACAATATGGCGATATACCATCGCACCTAAGCAGCTATGTAAATCCACCCGTCCCTGCTTAGAACCCAATTTGTAATAATGCAAGCATTTTTGTAAACGATGGCGTCCTAAAGTCAATAACCAAGTCTTGACTTGCCCTGATTTTTGAATACGATGACTTTTATCACATATACGCTCTACTTCTTTGGCTATACGTATTGCTACAGCTTGCATACAACCAGGTGCTGCTTTAGCGTGTGCTTGTATTTCTTTATATAAAAATTGGATTAAAGTATCGCTATAGCTATGAGAAATTGGTGTAATGGTTGGTAGATTAGCAGAATTAGCTTTCATGATCTTTAATTGGAAGTGGTACTGCACCGTAACTACATGGCAACAGACGCCACAGTAATTAAGCTTTTATCGCTTAATAATCACCGCAAGCGCTGCTTACTTACATTTAAGAATGTAAGAAATATCCGCAAGTTCCAGGTAAGACAATGTGTCGGTTTTTCTATAAGCAACTTAACAATGGCTGATGCATGAGTTTGCTTGACCACCCCAAAATAGTCAAAACCCTTAATTTGCAAAGATTCATCCCTGTAATGCTCCTAAGAGCGTTTTGCTTTGTCTGTATGACAATCATGAAAGTGGTGTTTTATTATTTACAGTTTCCGAAATTAAATCCATATCCAGTGAAGTTAATTTACTATACCCATGCTGTAGCTCTTTGCCAACCTAAACCTTGCCTGATCATTATTGGTTCCTCTCCCGTTAAATCCAAAATTGTAGACACTTCGTAGCTTGGTTCCTCACTAGTGTCTACAATGACATCGACCAATCCTTCCAAACGGTCAAATAATTCTACTCGTGATAAAATTTTTTCTTCTTCCACTCCGAAAGTCCCATTATTTGTCTCATCTGGTGGCAAATGTGCTGAAGTCGAAATGATCGGATTTCCTAATACTGATAGCAGTTCCAGGCACACCTTATGATTTGGCACTCTAATTCCAGTAGTCTTCCGTTTTGGATTTTGCACCAGACGTGGAACTAATTTTGTCGCAGGTAGCAAAAACGTATATGGTCCCGGAATCAGATGTTTCATAATTCGGTAGGCAGCGTCGCTGACATTTGCATAAGTCGCTACATTGGAAAGTGATGGAGACAAAAACGTCAATGGTTTATCGTTTGCTAGCTGTTTAATTTTCCGTACTCGCTCCACCGCCGACTTAGCATTTAAATCACAACCGATCGCATAAACTGTATCAGTAGGATAAAGCATCACTGCACCATCAGACAGTGCCGTCTTTATCTCCTCTATTCGGCGGATCTGGGGATTATCAGGATGAACTGAGAAAATTTTTGCCATAGATTGGGTGATAGATAGTGGTTAGTGGATAGTGGATAGTGGTAAAAGATGAACGAACAACTAACTACTAACAACTAACTACTAACAAAATACATATGAGTAAACTTGCTTATCTTCAATGCCCATCGGGAATTTCCGGTGATATGTGTCTAGGAGCATTGGTAAGTTTGGGTGTTCCCTTAGAATACCTAATACACAAACTTAATCACTTAGGTATTGTACAGGAATATAAATTATGGGCCGAACTTGTCCAGCGTCATGGTCAGCAAGCGACGAAAGTTCATGTTGATTTATTATCCGACCATGATGATCACCATGATCACCACCATCACCGCCATTTACCAGAAATAGAACAAATTATTCTCAATGCTGGCTTACCCGTAAGAGTTGAAGCTTGGAGTTTAGCAGTATTTCGACAGTTAGCAGTTGCTGAAGGTGCAGTTCATGGTATAGTCCCTCAAAAAGTTCACTTTCATGAAGTCGGTGCAGTTGATGCGATTGTAGATATTGTTGGTACTTGCTTGGGATTAGATTGGTTAGGCGTTGAGAGTGACGAAACAGGATTACCCTTGCTTTACTGTTCAGCATTTCCGACTGGTGGGGGAACAGTGCGCGCTGCTCATGGAGAAATGGCAGTACCAGTACCAGCAGTGTTAAAGTTATGGGAAATGCGGGGTTGTCCGGTTTACAGCAACGGGATTGAACGGGAACTGGTGACACCTACAGGTGCTGCGATCGCTACTACACTGGCGAAAGAATTTGGCGCGCCACCTCCGATGAGTATTCAACAAGTTGGACTGGGAGCAGGTAATCTCGACTTAGCAATTCCCAATATCTTACGCCTATGGTTAGGAGAAGCTACAGATGTCGGAATTAATGTTAGTAATACTAGTCCAACTTTAGAAACCATATCAGTATTAGAAACCCAAATAGATGATTTAAGTCCTCAAGCGATCGGTTATTTATTTGAGGCATTATTTGCAATTGGTGCATTGGATGTTTTTACTCAATCTATAGGGATGAAAAAATCTCGCCCAGGTATCTTAATGACAGTGATTTGTCTGCCAGAAAATCTACTCAATTGTGAAACAGTTTTATTTCGTGAAACCACAACTTTAGGTATTCGTCGTTATGAACAACAACGCGCTATTTTACAGCGAGAATTCCAACAAGTAGAAACAGAATATGGTGTAGTACGAGTTAAAGTAGCATGGACAGGAAACGCAAATAATAAGGTTATAAATAACGTCCAGCCAGAATACGAAGATTGTGCAGAATTAGCCCGGAAACACAATATTCCTTGGCGGGAAATTCAAAGAATAGCACTACAAAATTGGTATTTACAATTTATGCCTGATGTGAATTGAAAGCTCAACAAAATTTGTATTCTAAAAATAGACTATTGATGCACACACATAGGTTATCATTGGAATTCACTAAATAAGCCTGCATAGGCAGGCTTTGTTGATATCATCTCACCCTAAAAGGGCTACGGTGTACACACAAGTCAAAAATTTTCATGTTGAAACTGTATCCCGCCTAGAACTAAAGTTCCAGGCTTATAGCGAAAGTCTACTCAAGTGGACTGGAACAAACTTTTTTTTGAGTCCTCTGAAGAGGACTTGTGCTATGAGACTCGGAATTTATTCCGAGGTGGTACAGATGCGCTCAACCTAGATTTGTGTGTACACCGTAGCCTAAAAGAGTGAAGAATATTTCAATTCACTTCAACTAGGCTCTCTAGTCTCTGAGGGTATCTCGAACTGTGTGCTTAGTAACGTCTTTGGCGTAATCACCAGCATCCTGAGTGTTGCCCTTGATATTTTCAACTCCTTGCTTGGTTCCTCTAGCAAAATCTTCAGCAGTATTTTGAGCTTTATTTCCTACATCTTCAGCTTTTTGCTGAACATTTTTACCTAAGTTACCTGCATCAGAACCTACACGACGGATGGCTTCGAGGGGATTATTAGTAGATTTTTCAGCTTGATTTTGGGCAGCATTTTCTTTTAAGTATTCACCTCTAGCTTTTACATCACTTTTTGCTCTTGGGTCTCTATCGCTAAAGTTATTCATCCCACCTTCGTAGGGATTAATGACATTATCACCCTTGGGGACATATACTTCAGCATTACCTTTAGGAGATTGTGTAGGTTGAGCGGCTGTAGAAGGAGAACAAGCCTGGGTGAAAAATACTAAAACACCTACTGCAAAAACTGTAAAAATTTGGTGCAACTTAACTTTTTTAATCCAAGAAATTACTTTGTTCATTTGGAACTCCTGATCGTGTTTGAATTTAGTTAGAAACTCAGCAATACTCAATCCAAAATCATGAATCTTGAGTATTTGGGATTAATCTTTATTTATTGACTGCTGGATTAGGTTGCAGTTCTGGTCTCTTGGCAGCTTCATTCCCTTTGTCTTTCAAAAATCCTGAAGCTTCTTCTACCGCTTCTTTAACAGTTTCAATTCTGTCTTTTGCTCTTTGAGTTACACTAGATTCATTCTGAATCAAATTACCAGCATTTGGACGGAAATCTTTTTCAGATTTGATTGGTAATTCTCCCTCCTTATAGGCTCTACCAACTGGAGTTTCCGCACCAGGGTAAAGCAATTCAGATTCGTCATTGACAGCAGCCAAAAACACTTGTGAGTTTAGCTGTAAACTAGCTTGATCGCGTCCAGGATTGGACATTTTTAAGTTTGTATATTTATCTCCACCATTCTTGTAAGGATTGTTAGCCCCGCCAGCTTGTACAGGTGGATTGTATGGCTGTGCGCCTTGAGCATACTTGCTACTACAAGCAGTACTAACTATTAACAATAAACCAGCCAAAAATACAGTTAAAACTTGCCGCAAGCGTAGTTTTTTTACAAATGTAATTAAACTTTTCACCCATTCCTCCTTTCAACACCAAACAAATATAAGGACTTAATCTGAGTAATGATGAAACTCAGTTAGCTTTATTGCTGGAGTTGATTTTTGTTTAACGCAACAATCGACTTCTTAGAATACGTATTTAAAAGGAGGCTTTTCCTCTAGCGTAAGTCACATTATTGTTATTAATTTAATGTGATTTTTATCTAACTTAAGATGGATATAAGTAGAAGAAATCATAAAGCAGGAAAAATTTAAGCAACAGAAAGATAAGATATTCAGCTGAATTATTTACACCAATTTCAATAATTGTTACCCAAAGACTCTGCCTCTACTGTATGATTTGAAGTGTTTAACCAAAGGCTGGCCGAACAGTTAAATCTCTGCAATGATTAAAAAATTTTTACGCTGGTTAATTTTGGGTGGAACGCTGTTTTTTTTGACGAAAGCCTTAAAGGATAACTGGCAAGGAATTACTGCTATTCGCATTGATGCAGTAGGATGGGCAATTATCGCGATCGCAACTGGTGTAACTTTATTAGGACATACTTGGGCTGGTTGGGTTTGGACTTGGATTCTCAGACATTTAAATCAACCTGTATCATCTGTGCAATTTATCCAAGTTTATCTGCAAACCAACCTCGCTAAATATTTACCGGGTAATGTTTGGCATTATTATGGGCGAATTATGGCAGCAAAAAATGCCAAGGTTTCCGCTGCTGTAGCCACTCTGAGTGTATTACTAGAACCTTTACTGATGGCAGCAGCAGCTTTAATTGTTGTCTTATCAAGCAGTTTATTTGTTCAAACAAATACTAATTTAACTGTACATATAGGGCAAATACTAGGTTTGGTTGTAGTGCTTTGTGTGCTTCATCCCCGGTTTTTAAATCTATTAATTCGCTTGCTACATCGCTTGAAAGCAAAGAAGTCTGATCCCACAAGTAATTCAGATGTTAGTTTTACTATGGAACACTACCCTCTATTGCCTTTATTAGGAGAAATGGGATTTTTAGGATTGCGTGGTATCGGATTTATTTTAACTTTTTATGCTTTGAGTTCTTTAAATTTAAGTCAAATTCCCTTATTGTTCACAGCTTTTAGTTTTGCTTGGTTACTTGGGCTTGTTGTTCCGGGTGCGCCTGGTGGATTAGGTGTGTTTGAAGCAACTGCGATCGCGCTTCTACAAAACTATTTTTCTGCGGCGGTAGTCATCAGTGCAATAGCTGTCTATCGCCTAGTCAGTATGCTTGCAGAAATCACTGGTGCTGGCTTGGCTTGGCTTGACGAACGCCTCTTTAAATAACAAATCACTAACCACTAAATATTAACCACTAACGAACTACCAAAATTTCAATTGAGAAAATACATGATAAGCATTTGGATCAAACTCGACTTCATGAACTTTCTCATTGTCTTCGATCTTTATCAAGTTATATTCGACATTCTCAGCATAAATTGCAAATGTGATATTAAAAATTTCTATAAAGTTAATAAAGCATTGGCATTCTGCTTCTGAATACTGATCGTAATAGCGAATTAAATTAGCGAGCCGAGATTCTAAATGACTCAAGAGTATCAATCTACTCTTTAATAAGAGAAAGTTTCCCTTTATATTAAATTGATAAATTCACTGAAAGTAAAAATCCTGGTTTCTCTAAAAGGATTTTTTCAAACTTTTTGGGCAAATATAATATCTTGAAAATAGTGAATAGAGAATAGGTAACAGGTTTTCATCGCTTCGTTGTATGATTTATCACATGAGCACCTATCTTATGATTAGCATACAAAAACCAGCCTTCATGTGAAGACTGGCTCAGTTCTTAATTTTTAGTGGGGGTGGAGGGACTTGAACCCTCACGACCTTTTACGGTCAACGGATTTTCATTCTCCCGCAGCTTTCGCTACTGCCTAGTAGACTAGCTACTTGTGGCTTTGAGAATTGGACTCTCCCTTTACCCTCGACTTAACGTTAGGGTAGCTCCCGTCGGGTCTCTGCACCTTCCGAATAAGTCTTTTGTTGTTTATCATTTGTCTTTTGTTAGTTAACAATTGACCAATGAGAAATGGCAAATGACAAATTTGGCTTGGCTCAGGATTGCCTTGTCTGTTGCCAGATTTAGGTTTCCCTGAATTTGAGAGCATTCACTTAAAGAGTTTCTTCTTTAAGGCTCAATTACTTAAGTCCGTAGCGTCTACCATTCCGCCACACCCCCAAGTAAGTTTGGGATTTGCTTTTGCTGATTATACAGTATTAAATTGTTCCTCGATCTATTTGAGCATCAAATTTGTAATTTGCCAACTAGTAACCATAAAAAATTTCGTAATTGCTCAACAGGGGTTTTATTTTAGAGGCAGATAATTCCAATCCTGGGGTGAAATCAAGGGCAGTTGAGTGCTTGCGATCGCCACAGAATCAGCAAACCATGTATCTGGCAGACACGCCTTGGGTGAGGATAGCCAAAAAAAGGAGGGATTATCCCCAGCTATAGCTTACCAAGGCTGCGGTACAATGCAAAGAAATGTGTAAATTATGAGTGTTCGTTCCTATGATCTCCCCAGAAGTAAACACAAAATCCAGCGATAAAAACTTAGAAGCAATGCGCCATTTTTCTGAACAATACGCCAAGCGCACTGGAACTTACTTCTGTTCTGAACCTTCTGTAACCGCAGTGGTAATTGAAGGACTTGCTAAACATAAAGATGAACTTGGAGCACCCCTATGTCCTTGTCGCCACTACGAAGACAAACAAGCCGAGGTCAGCGCTACTTTTTGGAACTGTCCTTGTGTACCAATGCGGGAACGTAAAGAGTGCCACTGTATGTTGTTTCTTACCCCAGATAATGAGTTTGCTGGCGACAAGCAAGAAATCTCTTTGGAAACAATCAAACAAGTACGCGACAGTATGGGCTAACCAAATCACTATAGACACATACATGGCGACTTGCCGCAAGCTACAGTTACCAGTGAACAGTTACCAGTTAGTTATCTACTGCTCACTGGTATGTTCATAAGAATGTACTTGTTTATTAACAAAAGCAAAAATTCTTAAAAAAAAAATGGTCAATAACGAAATAACTAACAACTAATGACTAATGACCAACCCCAGCAATTTTGGCAAGGCGTAGAACAATTTAATGCTGGGGAATTCTATGCCTGCCATGATACCTTAGAGGCTTTGTGGATGGAAGCAACAGAGCCAGAAAAAACTTTTTATCAGGGAATTTTACAAATAGCAGTAGCGCTGTATCATTTGGGTAACAGTAATTGGCGAGGTGCAGCGATTTTGTTAGGAGAAGGTAGCAACCGCCTGCGACGTTATCCATCAGTTTACGGTGGCATAGATGTAGATGAGTTATTAGAACATAGCGCTGCGTTATTGAGAACATTACAACATACAGAACCAGAGAAACTAGCCACAATGAAATTGGGCGATGAGCAAGCATTGCCTTTACCCAAGATAGTACTGGGGAGTGAAGATTAGTATTTGTCAACTTTGAACTGATGAGTTGAAATTAGGACAAGGGAAGGGAGACAAGGGGAGCCACTGCGCCCTTGCGGGTCAAGAGCGTTGTAGCACGTGGCGTGGACAAGGGGGACAAGGAGGACTAGGGAAGGGAGAAATTATTGAAAATTTTACCCATCCATCGAATAACTTGACGCCCCAGTCAAAGCTAGAGGTGGAAAAGGCTAAAGTGGCGAAACCTTGAGTTTGTGGCGAACGTCAATATATTACAGCTAGTAGTGATCCTGACATACTCTAGTAGTAGAGATAATTGGAATACAAGCTGAAATCTTAAATCCTAAATTGCTATGATCTCTTGGTATCAATTACTTCTATTGCCAATGCGCCGCTTTGGATTAGCCTTAATGCTGCCAGCTGCACTTTTTGGTGCGATCGCATTTCCTAGCCAACTACAAACCGCCACCGCCCAGACAGCAGCCGGAAATCGCCCCCTGACTATTAACTCTGATGTACAAGAATACGACGCCAAAACACAAGTCGCAACTGCTCGCGGTAACGTACAAATGGTGTATGAAGCCAGAGGAATTCAGGCTACAGCAGCACAAGCCCAGTATTTTAGCAAAGAACGTCGCATAGTTCTAAGTGGTAATGTTTACGTTTTGCAACAGGGCGGCAACAGTATTCGAGGTGAGACAGTAACATACCTGATTGATGAAGGACGATTTGTTGCTCAACCAAAAACAGGTCGCCAAGTAGAATCTATCTACATAGTCAACGATAGTCAAGTAAATCAAGCAACCACACCCGCCCCCAACACACCTCCTCTTCAACGTTCCAAGTAAATTAGAATTTAGTGGTTAGTAGGGGCGTAAAATCATGCGCCCATACAGTTAATTTATGTAGTTAGTTTTTAACAAACACTACTCACTAATTATTAACAAGCAACAAAGCACACAGAGCGTGAAAATTGTCCTAGAAAATATTCGCAAATCTTATGGCAAGCGAGTGATTGTCAATCGCGTCAACGTTTCTGTTGCCCAAGGCGAAGTAGTTGGGTTACTAGGCCCAAATGGTGCTGGTAAAACTACGACATTCTACATTGCCACAGGTTTAGAAAAACCAGACCGAGGAACTGTATGGTTGGATCATCAGGACATTACTGCATTACCCATGCATAAAAGGGCGCGATTGGGTATTGGTTATCTAGCACAGGAAGCTAGTGTTTTTCGCCAATTGTCAGTACGAGATAACATACTGTTAGTTCTGGAACAAACAAATGTACCCCGCTGGCAATGGCAACGGCGACTAGAAACATTATTACAAGAGTTTCGTTTGGAAAAAGTAGTTAACAACAAAGGAATTCAACTTTCTGGAGGCGAACGACGGCGGACAGAATTAGCAAGAGCATTAGCAGCTGGTACGGAAGGACCAAAGTTTTTACTTTTAGATGAACCTTTTGCAGGAGTTGACCCAATAGCAGTTTCAGAAATTCAATATCTCATTTCACAACTGCGGGAGCGCGATATGGGAATCTTGATTACAGATCATAATGTCCGCGAGACCCTGGCTATTACAGATCGTGCCTACATCATGCGGGAAGGCCAAATTCTTGCTTCCGGCAACGCCGACGAACTCTACAATAATTCCTTGGTGCGCCAATATTACTTAGGTGATAATTTTCAGGTTTAGTCAATGGTCAAAAGTCCATAGTCAAAAGCAATTGACTCTTGACTCTTGACTAATGACTTTTGTACAGACGCGATGTTCCTCGCGTCTCTACTATTTACTAATGACTAATGACTCATGGCTAAATCTAAATCTTTCCACAAACTTAATTCACTGCTGTCCATTTCCATAATGGATCGCTACCTTGCTAGCGAATTGATACCACCATTTTTGTTTAGTTTTGGGATTTTTGCTTCCCTTGTGTTTACGGCCGATAGCTTATATGAATTGCTACGAAAAGTAGTTCAAGCAGGATTACCACTAGAAATAGGCTTAAAGGTTTTTTTGTTAAAGTTGCCACGTGTAATTGTTTATGTTTTTCCGATGTCAACACTGCTAGCAACTTTGATGACCTACAGTCGGATGTCGGGCGAAAGTGAACTGATTGCTCTGCGTAGTTGTGGCGTGAGTGTGTATCGCATGGTACTAACTGCCGTAGTGATGAGTTTCTTAGTTGCAGGAATCACATTTGTTGTCAGTGAACAAATTGCACCAGCAGCTAACTACGAAGCTACTGTTACTTTAGATCGAGCTCTCAAATCTGATAAGCCAACATTTAAGCAAGAAAATATTTTCTACCCCGAATATCAAAATGTTAAACAAGCAGATGGCAGTAAAGAAAGAATACTGACACGTCTGTTTTATGCTGACAAGTTTGATGGCAAGCGCATGAAAGGCTTGACACTCATAGACCGTTCTCAAGAAGGTCTCAATCAAATTGTTGTAGCAGAATCAGGTGAATGGAATGGCTCACAAAGCGTTTGGGATTTTTACAACGGTACGATCTATTTAGTTGCACCCGATCGCTCTTATCGCAACATCGCCCGGTTCAAACATCAACAATTACAACTTCCCCGCACACCATTAGATGTAGCAAACAGAAGCCGTGACTTTGAAGAGATGAACATTGCTCAATCACTAGAACAACTAGAAATAGAAAACATTAGTGGTAATGAGCAAAAAGTTCGTCAATTGCGAGTCCGAATTCAACAAAAAATCGCCTTTCCTTTTGCCTGTGTTGTCTGTGGTCTAGTCGGTGCTACTGTGGGAACAATACCCCAACGTACAGGTCGAGCAGCTAGTTTTGGGGTTAGTCTAGCTGTTATCTTTACTTACTACACAACATTACAGGTTGCTCGTACATTGGGAGACACAGGTTTTCTTTCTCCCTTTGTCGCAGCTTGGCTACCCAATTTTTTGGGTTTGGGACTAGGTTTATTTTTATTAGTACGGACAGCACGGCGATGAGTCGGGGAGCGGGGAGTGTGGGAAGTGTGGGGGGTGTGGGGAGACAAGGAGGACAAGGAAGAATTTATTCCAATGCCCAATGCCCGATGCCCGATGCCCAATGCCCAATGCCCAATGATTAAGATTCAATCTTCATAATAAATGCGGCATTCTGGTGCATCTGGGTTGGCTGCACAGTATTGCTCAAATGATGTTTTAGTAAATGCTATATGTCCAGCTTTTTGATGGGCTGCTTCTGCTTGGATTTCTTCTACTGTCACCCAGGCTGCGGCACATTCTGAAGATAATGTACCGTAGAGAGAACATATTGCGCGAGCATCTGCGATCGCTTGTTGAATTTTGTCTTCTAGCAAAACTGATTGTGGCTTTTCGACAAAATCACTTTTGGTGAGAATATCGGTGACAGAAATTATTCCCAACAGCTTACCTTTAATTACAGGCGCTCTACGAATTCCTGTGTTGGCAAACAACCGTGCTACATATTCTACAGCCAATTCGGGATTGACGATAATGCAAGGCTTACTCATAATTTCATAGACACGTACTTGTTTGGGATCTTTGGCATAAGCTGTTACTTTATAAATAATATCTGTCTCCGTAACAATACCGTAAGCATCATTCTCATGATTGCGCTCCACGACCAAAGCCCGCAATCGTTTTTCCTTCATTACACCTACTGCTTCAGCTACTGTTGCTGAACTGCGGATACTAACAACCTCTTTGGTCATGATATCTTCTGCTTTCATGCTTTCTGCTCCTGTTGAAGTAGAGTCCAACTTTTGCCCAGCCACAAGCACTAAGTTAGAGCAGATTTAATTTTGAGATGATATCGAAACTGACAGAAGGAAGGAAAAGAGGAAAACAAATTTAATGTAGTTAATTGTAAATTTTATACTAAAAGTTGTCTATCAATAATGACCAAATAACTATTGAGGGGCTAGGATGAGATTCCTACTATTTCTCACTTAATTCCATCAGATTTAACATGTCAGACCGTCGCTACCCTTTCACCTACTTACGCTTTCTCAAAGTCAGCTTATGGAATTTGGCTCGACCTAATTTTTGGGGAACAGCAATTTTTGTAGCCGTGCTAGGATTAGCGGTTAAAGAATCCTGGAAACAGCGAGATTTATTTACATTTAAGCAAGTTAAGCAACAAGTTGGAGCAAAAAAAACTGTAAATTCTTCTCTTTCGGAAGAAGATAAAGCCATTGCTGCCGATATTGATAACTTACCAGTTTTATTTTATGAATTTACTCATGGAACTCTAACTTCCACTGCAACTAATGTCAAGCAAAATACTAAGCTAGACAATACTAATAATATTTTAGAAAGCTTAAGCAAACAAAAAACAACAGCCATTGATGCTAACTTAAACTCTGGCTGGAAGCAAGTAAATTCTGCATCTACGCCAAAGCTAGACAATCCATTTGTATCCCAAACAGAAAATTTATTGCAATTCAAAAATGCTCAGAATAATAATCAGTCTTTAGGACTAAACGGTTTAACGGCGTCGTTTATTCAAACAGATACAACACAAACTTCTATGAATTTCGGGATGGGATTAACTAATCCTATCAACTATAACCAAAATAATACTGTAGTTAGTCCCTTACAAGCTGTTCTTAATCAACAGACGAATCAAAGTTTGTCTTTAGGGAATCGTGCAGCTTTAAATCAGACAAATTTATTATTGTTACCCAATCAAAACTTACCATCCACTACAGTAGTCAATGGAAATGCGATCGCTCCCGTCAATCATACTACCAACTACCCTAATCAAAATTTCGCTGCCTCTGGTGCTAACATTCCCAACGAATATCCAAATCCTTCTACACTCAGCATTCAAACACCGACATCTGCGGTAACATCTGTTACACCTACAACATCCTCAGATGTAACATCATACTACACGCAACCACCAAGTCAAAGCGTTGTTAATTCCAGCAAATCTAGTAATGTTTCTAGTTTGCAGCAGTCCACTCAATTATCGCAGTATAATAACTCTTCACCTTCTCAATTTCCTGGGCTGTATACAGGTGATCGTCAGATTAATGGTATTTCGTATCCGAGATAGCACCAGCTTAACTCAATAAACACAGATGCTGATCTGTGTGCATCCGTGTTTATCCTTAATTCATCCTAAAACAGATCTAAATCTGTTACTGCACCAAGACTACTAGAAGATACCAACTTGGCATACTTGGCAAGTACACCCTGAGTATAACGAGGTGGACGAGGTTGCCAATTTTCACGACGACGAGCTAATTCTTCATCAGATAGGTGCAATTGTAATGAACGGGCATGAGCATCAATAGTAATGGTATCGCCTTCTTCTACCAGTGCGATCGCACCACCGACAGCTGCTTCTGGTGCAACGTGTCCGACAACCATCCCATAAGTACCACCGGAGAATCTACCATCGGTGATTAATCCGACAGAATCACCCAAACCAGCCCCGATAATTGCTGAGGTGGGAGCAAGCATTTCCCGCATTCCGGGGCCACCTTTGGGGCCTTCGTAGCGAATCACAATCACATCCCCAGCATTAATTTTTTTGGCGAGAATAGCATCTAAGCAAGATTCTTCCGATTCAAAAACTCGTGCTGGCCCAGTAATTTTCGGAACTTTGACACCAGTAATTTTTGCTACTGCTCCTTCTTTAGCCAAATTACCTTTCAGCACAGCCAAGTGTCCTTGAGTATACATCGGATTATTCCAAGGACGAATCACATCTTGATTGGGTGATGGTTCACTTGGTACTTCTGCTAAGACTTCTGCAATTGTTTTACCAGTTATAGTCAAGCAATCGCCGTGTAGCAAATCATGCTCAAGTAGCATTTTCATGACCTGGGGAATACCACCAGCTTTGTGTAAATCCGTAGCTACATATCTACCACTCGGTTTCAAATCACACAAAACCGGAACACGAGCGCGGATAGTTTCAAAATCATCAAGACAAAGTTCAACGCCAGCAGCACGAGCGATCGCCAAAAAATGCAGCACCGCATTTGTAGAACCACCTACTGCCATAATCACAGAAATCGCATTCTCAATTGATTTACGAGTGATAATCTGACGAGGTAAAATTTGCTTACGAATCGCTTCTACGAGGACAAATGCCGATTTTTCCGTACTGTCGGCTTTTTCTTCATCTTCAGCTGCCATTGTGGAAGAGTACGGCAAACTCATCCCCATTGCTTCAAAGGCAGAGGACATGGTGTTAGCTGTGTACATTCCACCGCAGGAACCAGCACCAGGACAAGCACTGCGTTCAACTGCTAAAAGCTCATCTTCGCTTATTTTCCCAGCGCTATATTCGCCTACCGCCTCAAAAGAACTGACGACGGTTAAGTCACGTCCGTTGTAGTGTCCAGGTTTAATTGTACCGCCATAAACGAAAATCGCAGGAATATTCATGCGAGCGATCGCGATCATTGCTCCTGGCATATTTTTATCACAACCGCCAATCGCCAGTACTCCATCCATTGTTTGCCCATTACAGGCAGTTTCTATCGAATCAGCAATTACTTCTCGCGAAACCAAAGAGTATTTCATCCCCTCGGTTCCCATGGAAATACCATCGCTAATGGTAATTGTGCCAAAAATTTGTGGCATTGCTTCGGCATTTTTAATACCAATTTCTGCCCTTTGCGCCAGTTTGTTGATCCCCATATTGCAAGGGGTAATGGTACTGTAACCATTGGCAATGCCAACAATGGCTTTAGTAAAATCCTGATCTTGAAAACCCACAGCACGCAGCATGGCGCGGTTAGGCGATCGCTGTACTCCTTGGGTGACAACTTTGCTTCTCAAATTTTCTGACATTTTGATATTTCCTTAAGACTCCTGAATTATTAGATAGCAGAAATCGGAAAAGGTATAAAAAATTTCCTTTCCTTTTACTTAGCTCTATATGGGAGTATCGTACGCAGATATTTTTCAGATGTCCAATATATATTTGTTGATAATTGAAACTTTTAAAATATTAAAACTATGGAACTGCGACACCTGCGCTATTTTATCATCCAGGCGGGAAGACCCCATACGGAACACGGAACGAAGTGGAGTGTGGGGATGAGAGCCAGGACAGGAACTATGATGCTTAACGAACTGACTTGAATTGGAAATCTGATTAAGGGTGAGCGTATCACCTTGGTGGATACTTCTCACACGATTCCTTCGCGCCATAACTTACTTTTCGTACATTTGTAGTGGTAATTATTTCAAAATATCAGAAACATTAGATAATTAACTCCATGCCCCCAGATTATTGGAACCAATCCAAAATCTAAAATTCTGTTAGAGGATGACCAATTATTCCTTGATGGACAGAGCAAGCAGATTTATGTGTGGAATCGCTCCAAAATCCATAGACGCGTAAGCGGCTTCTCGTAGAGTAATCTAAAATCCAAAATCGATTGACTCACTGATAAATTGTGCCATCTGGCATGATTGCACCCTGCAACAAAGTTCCAGTTAAATATGCACCATACAAATTAGCTTTTTCCAGGTTGGCAGCAGTAAAGTCTGCATCTATCAAGTCTGCCATTTTCAGATGCGCTCCGTGCAATGTAGCTCCTGTTAGCTTGGCTTCAAACAGATTTGCTCCATTGAGATTAGCTTCTGTGAGGTTGGCTTTTGTAAGGTTGGCTCTCACTAGAGATGCTTCTCTGAGGTTTACTCCTGTGAGGTTTGCTTCGCTCAAATCAACTTCACTCAAGGATGCTCCTTGTAGGTTTGCTCCACTCAAATTTACTCCATACAAATAACCACCAATGAGGTTTGCACCTTTGAAATTTCTTTCTCCCGACTGATAACGTCTGAGAAGTTCGTCTATATGCATTGCGATCGCTTTAAAACTCCTTATACATCTTTAATATATAGTGTGGCTCGCATCACAAAATGTATCAGTTATTTGTGTTACTTAATATTTTTATCAAACAAAATATGATCATTAGTCATTTCACCACCCAGAATAAAAATCTGCCTTTTCTGCACATCCATACACCCTTACACACTCACACCCACTTTGAAGCCAGAAGAAATTGATATAAACCGTTAAATGAGACAAAGTTTTATAAATAAAATCATCTTGTATTGTTATTTGTTACTTTTTTCTTTCTAAATTTATGTATATATACATAATAATACCCAGTCAAGCAAGTATACATTTTGTCATAATTTAATTGTTAATCTACGTCAGCTTTACCCAAATTAAATCTTTTAGCTCTTAGACTGTGTTTGTATAAATACATTGTTGTGTTTAACCAGCGAGATCATCTGGTGAACTTTTTGATGTCTCATACTTAGTAGGCATTTCATAATTCTCACATCGTATTGCTCAAATCTTCTGTCTCAAATTAACCAAAACAAAATAGTGGCGATTGTAAAAAACACAACTTTAAAACCGACGGAGACTAGTAATGAAAAATACAAAAAAACTTATAATTGGTGCTTCTATGGTGGCTGGGATGAGTGCGATCGCCATCTCCCCAGCACATGCGGTTAATTTTACTTTCAATAATCCCAATGAGATTAACACCTACACTGGTGGAGCAGATGGCGTATTTCTCCCCAATAATACAATGGCTGCTGTTAAAGCCCTGACCGATGGTAATGCTTCTTCCAATGTTGAACTTTGGTATGGGAGCGAAACTCCGACTGCTAATGTTGGCTTTACTGCTCAAGAAGGAAACTACACAGCAACTGTTACCAGTGTCACTGCTGCTGACTGGAATAACTTGAGTTCGCAATGGTTAAATGATCTGTTGAACGCATATACGCCATTTCAATCTGTGTGGAATTCGTTTTCAAGCAGCACCAAATCACTAGTAACAAATTTTCTTCCTTCTTTGGGGATGGGAGATCCTAACATTGGTGGTTTTCAATTTGGTCAAAATGGTGGTGTCCAATTGCAACTAGTTGGTGACTTGGATATAAAAACAAAATTTTTAAATCAAATTTACACCCTGTTAAAATTGCCAGCAGCGGTTTTACCACAAGCCCAGCGCACTGACCTGACAAAGCTGCAAAATACACTCAATGCTTATCAAGGAAAAATTACAGCGAGTGAAATTGCGAAGGTTGAAACTGGTGGTAAAACTTATTACGCTTATAGCTTTAATGCAGTTGCATCTGGCATTACGGCTTCTGATGATGGCAAGTCATACAGCGCTATTTTTAATTGGAATACACCTGATTACATTGCTTCTACATCCAAGATTCATTCTACATCAGTGCCAGAACCCTCAGTCATACTTAGTCTATTAGGTATAAGTGGTATTTTCTTCACACAACGCAAGCTAAAAAAAGCACAATTACAATAAAAGCTGTTGCTCTAAAAATACAGTGATCCAACAGGAGCAGCTAGCTCCTTTTTTTTATTGATATCCTTACTCAAAAACGTTTTAGCCTCCCAGACACTTATATTCTTCACCTTCTACTGCCATTTGTTATTTTATGGAGTATGCTAGTGGAATATGCTTATAAGCAAAGTGTAAAAATACATAGTTAAGAAAATTAATAGAAGTTGATAATCTTAACTATTCTCATTCTCATAACTTACTCCTCTGATGATAGTTATTACCATTTGCATCTGGAAATAACCATCACGATGGGTTTTAAACAACTATAAATTACAACATCTTTATAAAAATTTTCTTAAATTTTTTTAATTCAAAATTACATTTATGTTTTGAGTTAATATTTTAGTAACCATCAAATAACCATGCAGCTAAACATAATTTGTTTAGCATTTGCAACTAATTTTAAATAAGTAAATTTTTAAGCACCTATTGTACTTCAATATAAAACTCTTTCTACGGTGAATTTAATCTACTTTTAGCCTACAGTCACTAGATAAAAATGACAGCCCAATTACTTAGTGTTAAACAACAGATCACATCACATAAAGGGAAAAAAAGAATATTACTAATAGAAGACAATGATATCAATAGAATGCTACTGAGTGACTATCTTAGTTACTGTAGATATGAAGTCCAAAGTTTCCCAGAAGGTTTTACTTTTTTTGATACGATAGAAAAATTTAAACCTGATTTAATTTTATTAGACCTAAAACTACCAGACATTGATGGTTATTACTTGCTAGAACAAAAACAGCAGAAAGCAGATTTAAAATATATACCTATATTTGTAGTTTCTGCATTTGCTTTTAAAGCAGATCAGGAAAAAGCTATGAAATTGGGAGCGCGTCGCTACTTCGTCAAACCAATCAATTTAACTGAATTGGTTATGGCAATTGAAGAAGAATTAGCTTGTCAATGTCTATAATATTTTCAAGTAAAAATTGTTTCTTATTCTGTTTTTTGTTCGGTTATAAATTCTTCAATCTTATAACTCATATTTTGTACATAGTTTCCAATATTTGAAATCTTTAACTGTATTTGAGCCAGCATTAGCATTGCTGCCTGCAACTCGTTCAGTGTTTCAGCTATAGTGTCCCGATATTGATCTTCAAACTCTTGTAGATTCATGATTTTTTCCTCAGTATCAATTTTTTTTGTGGTGTTAATAATTGGCTTTAACTTTTTATAACCAGATAGTAATTTTATCTCAATGCCTTAGTTTTATAGGGAGCATACTAAATTTTGAGTTTATTTTTTAACCCATAAGCGCTGAGTTGCAAAGCAACACGCTACGCGAACGCCTTCCCGCAGGGTAGGAACACAGAGTATTAACCAGAGCTACTTCCTTTTGCATTTTGAAAAAATTGATATGTTCATGTTTTAAGCTGGAATATATATCGGTGGTTAAAAATAATAATAATCTATTTTCATTAGTTTAATAATCAGTTGTTTTGCTTAATTTCTAGTCAATTAATCATAGAATAAAAAATATAATTAATGATTAAAAAAGATCAAAGCTTTATAAAATACATATAAATCAACAACTTGATAAAAATTCATAAAATAAATTTCATGAAAGAGTAAAATTCGCAAAAAAATCATGAAGTAAGTTCAGTAAATTCGTTATGCAAAATAAAATGCTACTCAAATAAAAATAAAATAAAATACTGTCAAGAATATTGTTTTATTTTAGTGTATGTGTCTTGAGCTTTTGACTTAATAAATCACTGAAATCGAAGATCAATATTCCATTAGCAGGAAAGCATAAGCTCCACAGCTAAAAACAGTGAGATTACTTAAAATAAATATAGGTAAAATGTAAAGTTACCAAACTCTGGTTGTGACAACATCTGCTCAAACACTACCGCTACTCAAAGATCCGCAACGCCTAGAAAATCGTCTAGTCGAAATTCCGCCAGAACCGGGAGTTTACTTGATGCGAGACGGGAGCGATCGCATTATATATATAGGTAAATCACGAAAGCTGCGATCGCGTGTTCGTTCATATTTTCGGGAATCACAGAAACTGAGCGAACGTATTGCCACAATGGTAAGGCAAGTGACAGAAATTGAATTCATTGTCACTGATACTGAAGCTGAAGCCTTGGCACTAGAAGCGAATCTAATCAAGCAACACCTGCCATACTTCAACGTACTACTCAAAGACGATAAAAAGTATCCCTACCTTTGCATCACTTGGTCAGAAGACTACCCACGGATTTATATCACCCGCAAACGCCTACTCAGTAACCAAAAAGATAAATATTATGGGCCCTATACAGATTCTCACACACTGCGGGAGATTTTGCGCCTGTGCAAACGGATATTTCCTTTGCGTCAACGTCCCCAACCACTATTTAAAGATCGTCCTTGCTTAAATTTCGACTTAGGACGGTGTCCGGGTGTGTGTCAGTCACTGATTTCTCCTGAAGAATACCGCAAAATTGTGCAGAAAGTAGCGATGGTGTTCCAAGGAAGAAGCAGTGAACTGATCGATATCCTCACAGAACAAATGCACAAGCAGGCAGAATTGTTGAATTTTGAAGCTGCGGCACGATTTCGCGATCAAATTAACGGGTTAAAGTCTCTGACTGCTGATCAAAAAGTATCCTTACCAGATGATACAGTTTCTCGCGATGCGATCGCACTAGCAGGCGACGCTCAACACGCTTGCATTCAATTGTTCCAAATTCGGGCTGGGAAATTAGTTGGACGTTTGGCGTTTGTCGCAGACGCACAGGCCGAATCAGGAGCAATTTTACAACGCGTCTTGGAAGAACACTACCAAACTGCCGAAGCGGTAGAAATTCCTACAGAAATTTTAGTGCAACACGAATTGCCAGAACCAGATATTTTGGCAGATGTGCTAACACAGCGTAAAGGTAGAAAAGTGACGATAGTCGCTCCCCAACGCCAAACTAAGGCAGAATTAATTGAGATGGTAGAGCGAAATGCTCAGTACGAATTGCAAAGAATGCAAAAATTGAGCGATCGCAACCAACAAGCGATGGAAGATTTAGCTGCGATCCTCGACTTACCCGAATTACCCCATCGCATCGAAGGTTATGATATTTCTCATATCCAAGGTTCTAATGCAGTAGCATCTCAAGTTGTATTTATTGACGGTTTACCTGCAAAACAGCACTATCGTCATTACAAAATAAAAAATCCCACAGTTACAGTCGGACACTCAGATGATTTTGCGAGTTTAGCTGAAGTGATTGGACGCCGCTTTCGCAAGTATGCTGAAGAGCCAAAGCTACAACGCCTTGGGAATCCAGACTGGCCGGATTTAGTTATGATTGATGGTGGTAAAGGCCAACTATCCTCGGTTGTAGCAGTCTTACAAGAAATGAATTTATTGGAAGACTTGCGCGTGATTAGTTTGGCGAAAAAGCGAGAAGAAATCTTTCTACCCGGAGAGTCTGAACCACTCTCCACTGACGCAGAACAGCCAGGAGTTCAACTCTTGCGACGCTTGCGAGATGAAGCGCATCGGTTTGCTGTGAGTTTTCATCGTCAACAACGCAGTGATAAATTGAAGCGATCGCGTTTAGATGAAATTCCAGGTTTAGGACATCATCGCCAAAAGCAACTTTTGGGACACTTTCGTTCTGTTGATTATATTCGGCAAGCTACACCTGCACAACTAGCTGAAGTTTCTGGAATTGGCCCACGCTTGGCTCAAGAAATCTATGATTATTTTCATCCTTCTTGAAGTGGACACATAAAATGATAAGAAATTATGGGTAATTGATAACTGGGAAAACCCATTATCCATTACCCATTACCCATTACCCATTACTAATCATTAGATTAGCAAACGCTGCTAATGGTATTCATCTATTAATCGAAATATTTCCTTAAATTTTCTCACAAGAGTTTAATCATAACTCCCATAGCAACAAAAAATTGATATCTCCTCAAAATTAACACTTTGTTACTGGAACTAATAAAGTGTTAATTTTTTATCTATTTGTTACTCACGCTACTGTTTGTCAAAGCATTTCATGGTGAATCTATATCTATAGGCTATTTTTTTGCTCAAGAATAAAATTTTAGATCAACATAAAAGATCCGAAATATCAAGACTACTATCATTTAACGCTAGGGTTGATAAGTAATAAAGAGCCTGAGACTACGTCACTTCTCAAAGTTTTTATCTTTTTGAACAAAAATCCAAGTTTTCACTGATAGACAATAATGAAAAGGACTATAAAACTATAAATATCAAAGCATTACACTCAGGGATCACTATTTCTATAAGAGTCTGGCACATAAAAAATAAATTCTATATCTAAAGTAGGATGGTGAGACACTATAAATCTTAAGATAATAAAAAATATATCGACTATTAATCTTTTATAGATTAGTTTGATATTACCTAAGAAAATAAAAAAATGATTTTTGTCAAAAATGTCAAACTGAAAATTTAGTGACGTTGAGATATTCACAGCTTTTACAAATAACCAAATTATGATGATGGCCAGAGGTTATCAAATGCAGACAGTACAAAAAATTCACTGTCCAAACTGTGGTAGTGAAGGTGAAAGATATTATATTTTGGATAGACAATTAACTCGGACGCAATGCCAAAACTGTGATTACTTAATGGTATGTTGCACACTTACAGGGAAAGTAATCGAAGCTTATGCTCCCGGAATTTATGCACGGCGGTAATTGAAGTTAGTAGTAAGTTAGTAGATAGTGATTAGGAAATTTCCAAACAATCATCAAATTATTGTAGGGGTGTACGGTTGTTCACCCCCGCCCATGTATTTGTATCATCAAAAAAGTGAAATAGTATTAGCGGTATAAAAAATTGGGATAATCTCCAAACAACTAACAACTCTACTGCTTATCTGCCCGTAATTGTCCACAAGCAGCATCTGCTTCTAAACCACGAGAGTAGCGTACGCTGACAGCGATATGTTGCTGTTTGAGGACTTTGACAAAAGCTTGAATTTGTTCACGGTTGGGGCGTTTGTAGTCAACTTCGGAAATAGGATTGTAGGGAATTAAATTAACATGACTTTGGAATCCCCGCAGTCTTTTTGCTAGTTCAGTGGCGTGTTCTGGCAAATCGTTCACACCAGCCAGCAGAATATACTCAAAAGATACTCGCCGTCCTGTAATCTCGACATATTCCCGACATTCGGCGAGTAAATCTTCTATGTTGTAGGGACGGGCGCTAGGAATGAGTTTTTCCCGCAGTGCTTGATTAGGTGCATGTAAACTCACCGCTAGGGTGACTTGCAATTTGTTTTGAGCAAACTGACGGATGCGATCGCGTATTCCTACAGTAGAAACAGTCATGTTACGCTGTCCAATCCCCACATCTTGATTTAGAGATTGGATCGCAGCCAGAACATTATCTGTGTTGAGTAAGGGTTCGCCCATACCCATAAATACAATATTGCTCACTCGTTGCTGAAAATCTTCTTGAACTGTCAGCACTTGATCAACAATTTCATGACGTGCCAAATTGCGCTTGTAACCACCTTTACCAGTAGCGCAGAAATCACACGCCATCGGACAACCCACTTGAGTAGAAACACAAACCGTCAGACGCTTTTCTGTAGGAATACCGACAGTCTCGATAATAAATCCATCTGACAGTTTTAAAAGATACTTGACAGTACCATCAGGAGCAACTGAGCGGTAGTGTATAATAGAACGCCCAATCGGAATTTCCGTAACCTCTGCACGCCATTGTTTAGGAAAAACAGAGATATCAGCCAGCGATCGCACTCCCTTGTTATAAATCCAATCATGCAGCTGCTTACCTCGATAACCTGGTTGTCCCTGCTGTTGCACCCAAGCAGTTAACTCTGTCACAGAAGCACCTAGCAACGGGGGAATTGTTATTTTTTGATTGGGTGAATCAACCTCAGACAAAACAGACGTAACAGACATAATTAATCACAATTTGATGCTGGCATATCTATGTTATCTCAAGGTAAAAGTAAAAAGGTAAAAGTTAAAGAGCAAAACAAAAATTCACTATTTCAAAAATTAACTCCATGTAGGAATTGTAAAAACTGAGAAAGCCAGATACCGGACTTCTTGAAGAAGTCCGGTATCTTTAGGAATGCTAAATACAAAAATCAAAACCGGGTGCTGGAGAATTTCTTTTCAACACCCGGTTGGTGATAAATTTATTTATTTCAAACTTGAAAGTACTTTCAAAACTAATTTCCTACACAAATTAGTTAACGGCAAAAATTTTAACCAAAAGTTGTACCATTCCAGCCCCACATATAGCCTTTGGCGTCGTTAAATTCAATATAAATCCGATTTTTTGGTATTCCTAACGCTTGATTAATTTCCTGACAAAAATCTTGACTCATTACCTGAGTTTGATCAGGCTTCATTGTGCCAACACTTTTAATTTCTACATAACACACTGGATCTGTATTTCCAGCAAATGTCATCGGAATTCCTGGTTCAAAAGCTGTCATCACATAGGATTCTGGTTTACCAGTGTGCTTGGCTAATTTCCCTGAGAGATTTTTAAGCATTGCTTCAATTTCAGCTTTTTCAGGCGTAGAAACAGAAGTTTGAACTTTGATCAAAGGCATAATACAAATTTTGGATTTTTGTTGATTGTTGATTGTTTTTCTATAAACCATTAATTATTGTATGGGCGCAAGGCCTTGCGCCCATACCAATTACTAACCACCATACTGCCAACTTGTTGTTTCCAGTAGTAACTGTTTACCTTCACGATGCACACCAGCAGCTATCACTTCACCTACAAATACAGTGTGATCACCTTTCATTACTGCATCAACAACTTGACACTCAATATATCCCAAAGAATCGGAAATAATCGGACAACCTGTTTCGCCTAGATAAAATTCTACATCCTCAAATTTATTGCCAACACGACGCATCTGTTTGAAGAACTTTTGTGCTATGTCTTTTTGTCCTTCTTCCAAAAAGCTAATCGTAAATACCCCACTGTTTTTGATCATCTGATGAGAAATAGAATTTTGGTTGACACAATTTACAACTAATGGGGGTTTAAATGAAGCCTGCATTAGCCAGCTAGCCGTGAAACCATTGATATTTTCCCCATCTTTAACACCACAGATATAGAGTCCGTGGGGTATTTTCAACAGCATGGTTTTTTTTGCCTGTTCGTCAAGCATCGGTTGATTTACCTAATATTTTTTCTACACTGCTAAGTCTAACGAACAGAAGGAACAGTAGTACAGATATATTTTTATGAAGAGAATAAACCTCTCACAAAAGGTATAATTACTTGTGAGTTGGGGTGCATCTTTTAGGGTTAAGGGGAAAAGATTTTTTAATTCCCCTTATCCTTACCCAAGTTGCTACCAGAAGTGTAGTTATTCTTGGGGACGGAATAGATGAGTATGTTTAGGATGATATAGGCGCGATCGCCCAGTACTTTGTTTGAGTGCAGGGCTAATCACATAGAGTGTGGTACGAGTTAAATTTTCTTGGTGAGTACAATCAGCCATTTTGTCAAGAGAAACCACCAAAATTTTTTCATCAGGCCAGCCCAGACGATAGCAAATAGCCACAGAGGTATCAGGTGGGTAATGTTCTAATAATTTGGCTTGGGCTGCTTCGATATGACGCGCACTCAGGTAAAGACACAGACTAGCTTGATGTGCAGCCAGAGAAGTTAATTCTTCTTTTGCAGGAACCTCTGTACGTCCGCTAATCCGTGTCAGGATGATTGTTTGCACCAAACCAGGAATCGTGAGTTCTACTTTCAGTTTCGCAGCAGCGATTTGAAAAGCGCTGATACCGGGTACAACCTCAAAAGGGATTTCTGCTTCAGCTAAAAGCTGCATTTGTTCCTGGATAGCACTATAGAGACTAGGATCACCAGAATGAAGACGGACAACAGACTGGTGCGATCGCACTCGTTCCATCATCAATGGCAAAATCTCTTCTAAAGTCTTGTTCGCAGTTGGAATAATTTCTGCATCTTGGCGACAGAATTGCAAAATTGGTTGAGGCACTAAGGAATCGGCAAATAAGATTACATCGGCAGCCATCAAGATTTTTTGCGCTTTTATTGTTAAAAGTTCAGGATCTCCAGGCCCTGCTCCGACAATATACACAGATGGATTTAATGTTAATATGTTATCTTTAATGCTATGGTTTGTAGAATTATTACGCATAAAAATCAGATCAATAATTAAAAAAATTTTTTTTGAGATTTTCTCAGTATCTTTCCGGATCGACTCTCCCTATCTAGTAGAGATGAATGGTAGATGCACCCTGGTTAAGCCCTAGAGAAAACTCTGGGGCATTTTTTATTTTTAGTCATAGGTCATTAGTCATTAGTCGTTGGTTATAGGTCATAGGTTATTGGACATGGGAAACAGACTTGTGAAATAATTCTCCCTTGTCCCCCATGTCCTTCTTGTCCCTACTCCCCTCACTCTTGGGAAGTCGAAACTACATCTGGTAATCGGCGTTTAGCAATATATAGCCAAGCTAAACCACTCAATCCCAAAATAATGCCGATTAAACTTACCACTTGTGCGATTCGTAAAGGTCCAAGCATTAAGCTATCAGTTCGCAAACCTTCAATCCACAAGCGTCCTAAACTATAAGTCAACAAGTAAACCATAAATAAAGTACCCGTTTTCAAACGTGGTTTACCCCGCAGACCTCTAAAAAACAATGTCATCAGCAAGGCAAATACCATTAAATCCCACAGTGATTCATACAGAAAGGTGGGATGAAAATATTCAAAATTAACCAAGTCTGGGGGACGGCGTTCTGGGGGAATATAAAGCTTCCAGGGTAAATTGGTGGGCGCACCAAACGCTTCTGAATTAAAGAAATTTCCCCAACGTCCGATCGCTTGCCCTAAAATCAGCGAAGGAGCCACTAAGTCTGCCAATAGCCAAAAAGACATCCGCTTGAGTTTGGCAAAGATTAAAGCTGCTAACAGACCCCCCAGAATCGCCCCATGAATAGCAATACCCCCTTGCCAAATGGCGATAATCCGCTCCGGATGTTGAGCGTATTCTTGCCATTCAAACAGAACATAATACAATCTTGCTGCTGGGATTGCCCCAATCACTAGCCAAATTGACAAATCACTCAATAACTCTGGATTTACATTACGGCGTTTTGCCAAATACTGCGAAAGAGTCACGCCAATTAAGACTGCTGAGGCAATTAACAAACCATACCAACGAATAGTGATTGGCCCTAGTTTGACAAAAATGGGGCCAGGAGATGTAAATAGAAATGCCAAAGGCAAGGCTGAAATATCCAATGCCATGCAGAAGTACCTAAAAAACTTGGAATTTAAAGTATAGAGTTTTAAATTGTTTAGTAGTTGGTGGTTAGTAAATAGGGGTCAATAAGCAAATACTAGCTACTAAGTACTAACTACTAACTATTAGCTACTAACTACTAAAACTACAGCTTAGATTCTAAGTCTTATTAGCTCCATCAGAGAGGAAAAAACATTTTCCCAGTGTTTGGTTTATGGCTTGGGCGTCTTGATCAAAAAAAGTGTGGCGATCGCCCCGTTACTTCAAGTAAAATGATGCGACACACGAAGTGCGTCTTATAGATTTTGGATTGGGAAACCGCTGGGTATAGTTTCCATGAATCTATCTGTCGCAATCATTGTTCAAATTCCCATAAAATCTCTAGCAAAAATAAAAATTACCTCTATTACTAATAATCTGTGATTAGATATAATCACCTAAACAACTGTGAGGCATCGTTAAATTGTGATTGCCATTTATCCAGGAAGTTTCGACCCCATTACCTTGGGACACCTAGATATTATTCAGCGTGGTAGTCGGCTATTTACGAAGGTGATTGTTGCTGTACTGCGAAATCCTAATAAAACGCCACTGTTTAGCGTACAGAAAAGGCTGGAACTGATTCGTTATTCTGTCAAGCATTTACCCAATGTGGAAGCTGATGCTTTTGATGGTTTGACAGTCAATTATGCTCACATGCGGGAAGCTGCTGTTTTACTGCGGGGGCTAAGAGCAATTTCAGACTTTGAAATTGAGTTACAGATGGCTCATATCAATAAAACTCTTTCCGTAGATATAGAAACTGTTTTTTTGGCAACCTCAAATGAATATAGTTTTTTAAGTAGTAGTGTGGTAAAAGAGATTGCAAGATTTGGTGGCTCTGTTGATCATCTTGTTCCCCCGCACGTTGCCCTGGATATTTACCAATGCTACGCCCAAAACCATCCCGTATCGAACCAAGTCAAGACGGAAGCAATTTAGCCCGGCCGGAATTCAGCGGCGGAGTACCTGAAGAAGCTATGCGAACGGGAAGCATAGATATTCAAATGGAACTCAATCGTTTGGAAGAAATGATTCTCGCTAGCTTTCACATTCCACTGACGCGACGGACGTTAGTAGATGAAGAAAAGCTGCTTGACCAGCTTGATTTTATCCGAGTGTGCTTGCCAACTGCTTTTTCTGAAGCAACAGATATGTTGCAACATAAAGAAGAAATCTTATTGCAAGCAGAAGAGTACGGACAGCAAATAGTAGAAGCTGCACAAGCAAAAAGAGCGCAAATATTAGATGACAGCGACATTCTCAGACAAGCAGAACGGGAAGCCGCAGAACTACGGCAACAAGTGCAACAAGAATGTGATGCTATGTTACAAGATACTCTCGAAGAAATTGACCGTAAGCGCCGCCAATGTCAGCAAGAGTTGGAGGAAATGCGACGAGCTGCGATCGCAGAGGCTGAAGCCATCGAACAGGGTGCAGATGACTATGCTGATAGCGTTCTAGAGAATATCGAAGATCAACTTCACGAAATGTTACAAATTGTTCACAAAGGCAGAGAACAATTGCAACCAAACTTACCACCAGCAAGAAATCCTCAATTCCCGAAGAATGGGTAGCAGCCCCTTGGCTTAAATTCAAAATTGAAGAACATAGAGGTTATTAGGTCAAGAAAAAGAGCTAAAAAAGATATTTTCACCCTTGACCCTTGATCCTTAAAATATTCGATGTTGCAAACTGGGCATTTGACGGCGGACTTGTTCTAGCCGTGATGGTTTGATTTCGGCGATCGCAACTCCTGGTTTTTCTCCTGCATCAGCTAAAATCACTCCCCACGGGTCGATAATCATTGCATGACCATGAGTTTGACGGCGATCATAGTTGAGTCCGGTTTGGGCTGGCGCGATAATATAACTGGTATTTTCAATAGCACGGGCTTGCAGCAGCACCTGCCAATGATCCTTACCTGTAAAAGCAGTAAAAGCCGCAGGAACAAATATTACATCTACTCCCTTGGATGACATGTGGCGATAAAGTTCCGGAAAACGAACGTCGTAACAAACAGAAAGGCCGAGATTACCTAGTACTTCATCAGCATAAACAGAAGGTAGTTCTGTACCAGCCATAACTGTGCTGGATTCTCTGTAAGTATTACCATCAGGAACATTAACATCAAATAGATGTACCTTTTGGTAACGTAATAATTCGTGGGCATTGCGGTCAACAAGTAAAGCTGTGTTGTAAACTTTGCCTGTGTCTTCTACAGGAATGGGAAAGCCACCACCTAAAATGGTAATTTGATAGCGCTGCGCCATCGTTTTGAGAAATGCTTCTGTTTTATGTGCGATCGCCAGAGCTTGAGCCAGTTTATCTTTATCCTCTCCCATATAGGGAAAATTTTCAGGTAAACCCACCAATTCAGCACCCTGACGCGCTGCTAAATCAATTAATTCCTCTGCTTGTGCCAAGTTTTTTTCTAGATCAGACACGCTGGTCATTTGAATAGCAGCAGCTAAATAAGATTTCATAGATTTAACAAGAAATTAATAGTTAATAGTTAATCGTCAACAATCAAGAGTCAACAGTCAAGGGGACTTCTAATATAAATATCCCCATGTTCTTTCTTTATAAACATGGGGAATAAAAAATTATAAACTTAAAAACCTAAACAAACCTAGAGAATAGGTGTGAATTGAGGTTTTTCGGGGACAACAGTGTACTCAGCCACAATCCGACGAAATTGTTCGCCGTCGATGGTTTCTTTCTCGATCAGCAAATCGACTAAACGATCCATGAGAGTGCGATTTTGACGCATAATCTCCTTGGCGTTGTCATAACACTCTTCAACAATGGTGCGGACTTGAGAATCGATGCGAGATGCGATCGCTTCCGAATATTCAGAACGAGTCATCCAGTCTCGACCCAAGAATACTTCTCCTGTTTGACTTTCTAAGGAAAGGGGGCCTAAATCAGACATTCCGAAACGAGTTACCATTTGCCGTGCCATGTTGCTCACCTGTTGCAGGTCATTTCCAGCACCAGTAGTGATTTCATCTCGCCCAAAAATCACATCTTCGGCAGCACGACCACCCAAAGCACCTGTAATTCTGGCTTTGATTTGAGAGCGAGTAATCAAACCCATTTCTTCAGAGGGGGTGAACCAGGTCAAACCCTGTGCTTGTCCTCGTGGAATCAAAGTAACTTTTTGTACTGGGTCATGATCTTTGAGGACAGTACCCACCAAAGCATGGCCAATTTCATGGTAGGCAATTAAACGTTTGCTCTTGCTATCTACCAGGGGTGTACCTTCCATACCAGCAACTACCCGATCCACAGCATCATCAATTTCTGTGAGGGTGATGCCTTCTTTACGACGTCTGGCGGTGAGAATCGCAGCTTCGTTGAGGAGGTTGGCTAAATCGGCTCCGGTAAATCCAGGAGTACGACGAGCGATCGCATCTAAAGACACGCTAGGGTCTAGTTTCTTGTTGCGGGCGTGAACTTTTAAAATTTCCAAACGCCCTTTAATATCGGGTGCATCAACAGTTACTTGCCTGTCAAAACGTCCAGGACGTAACAACGCTGCGTCTAATACATCAGGACGGTTGGTAGCAGCAATAATAATGATGCCAGTGTTACCTTCAAAACCATCCATTTCGGTCAGTAGTTGGTTGAGGGTTTGTTCCCGTTCATCGTTACCACCGCCAATACCAGCACCCCTTTGTCTACCTACCGCATCGATTTCATCGATAAATATGATACATGGAGCGTTATCTTTGGCTTTTTTGAACAGGTCACGCACACGAGACGCACCCACACCTACGAACATCTCTACAAATTCTGAACCAGAGATACTAAAGAAAGGAACTCCTGCTTCTCCAGCGATCGCTTTTGCCAATAAAGTCTTACCAGTTCCTGGAGGCCCTACCAGCAGTACTCCCTTGGGGATACGAGCGCCAACAGCTGTAAACTTTTCTGGCTGTTTGAGGAAAGTGACAACTTCTTGGAGTTCTTCTTTTGCTTCTTCGATTCCTGCAACATCGTCGAATTTAACTCCTGTTTTGGCCTCCATTTGAAAACGAGCTTTAGATTTGCCAAAGCTCATTGCTTGACCAGGACCACCAGGCAAGTTACTTGAGCGACGGAACAAAAAGAACAATCCAGTAATCAATAAGATTGGAAAAATAAGATTTCCTAAAAGTCCCCAGATAGCACCGTCATTACGCATCGGGTGGGCATCAAAACTCACTCCTTTATCTTTGAGCTTGGTAATTAGCTCAGGAGCGTTAATAGGCAGATCAACCCGTACCCGTTGAACACGGTTGTCAAGATCCGGATCTACAGCTTCCACAATTGCTGTTCTACCGCCTTCATAAAAATCTACATTAGTGACACGATTGGCGTCTAAATATTCTAGAAAGCGACCGTAGGTCATACGTGTACTGGCTGTATTTCTACCCATATCCGCAGGAGCACCAGCAAATGCACCCTGCCAGAAGAAAAAGCCAATTACCAAAGCTGGCAATGTCCAGAGAACTAGGACTCTCCAGGAGAATTTCATCTTGTTTTGCCTCTAGATGCCGATATACAACTAATTAGCGATGTGATTTCCACGATATCGCTAGGAAACGGATATTTATAAATCCATTTTGTTTTATCAGTTAGCTAAAGACGCGAGGAACACCGCGTCTGTACAGTTATCAGTGAGCAGTGATCAATTATCAGCTTTCTTCGTTTGGGTTCTGTGTACCCATAAAGGAATTGGATAATTGTTTACTGTCCAATGTGCAATGATTCGAGCGCGATGGCACAGCCATAACGCCAAAAAGAATCTTAATTAAATTTAACTTAATTTTAATACAAAGCATTAAAAAAGGAAGTCACAAAATACCAAACAAGGTACTGAAAATTAGGAATTTGCATTGCTCCCTATGCTGTGTATCCTTTTATTCATGACTTCAGTCATCATGAAAATTCCCACTCCAGTCAGGGTTAGAGTAGTTAGCTTTGTCACTAGTGCATGGTGATTTTAATTTTTATGATTCTCAGACATGAGAGATCAAACTTGATACAAATTTGATCGACTCAATCGAGAATAGTTTGCTCAAGGAGATTGAGTAATGAATCTAAAACAGATCATAGGTAGTGCAGCGCTTGTTTTACCATTGGCTATTACCTCCTTACCAACACAAGCGTCAGCCTTAGAAGTTATTGTCAAACCCCGCGTTTACAATCACTCTGCTAAAAAAATACGGGTTACTCCAGCCAGACGAGTAGTTAGACCACGAGTAGTTAGAACACGAGTAGTTAGACCACGAGTGAATCAGAGAGTTTGGATTCCTGCACGTTGGGAAAATAGGCGCCAAGGTCGCAGATGGGTTCCTGGTCATTATCAATACAGATAGGAATGCTTAGAACTGTAAACAGGGCTATTGTTTCAGAATTTATAGCACCTTGTTTTTTATTTTGCTTCCGTAATTTTCAGAGTATATGGAAAATACTCATCTCTTTTATAGGAACCAACCCAAATTTGATAGTTTCCAGGTAGCCACTCACCAACTATACCAGGATTTTTCCCATCAAAATCGTCATTACACCAAGTACCCCCTGGACCACTGACAATCAAGGTTGTGTCCTCCGGACTATCTACTTGCAGCTTTAGGTAATCAAATTTTTTTCCCAGATCAAGTTGATGGTCTGGTTTTTGATCAACAAATCCTGTACATGCTCCTGTAGACGTTTCTCTTTTAACAACAACCTGATTTCCTGGCAATGATCCCCCACTCATCCCCCGAACCTCAAAAGGATCTGGGAGAAATTTGGGACTAATACTGACATCACCAAATATGGGTGGTGGTGTTTCGTCAGCAAATGCTACCGTTTTTACTACCGATGCGATCGCAATGCTGGCAATGATAAATGACGTTTTTATTCCCAAATTTATTAATTTTCTTGGCATTTTCGTTAGATGAGCTTCTAAATGTTTCTCAGTGTTATTTATGACACTAATTTTACATACCAAGTTCCTAAAATGAGGGAAATTGCTCAGATATCAAAAATATAGACGACGAATAGCGTCTTGATGTTCTGGTTTGTCATAAAAAGTTTTTTTCACTAGATAAGCGTTGGACGTACGACTGTGCGCCCCTAATACCTATATTCTCTTACTAGGAAAGATTATTCATCCCCAAAAAATAGCTTTTTTAGGCAGTCAAAAGTCTATGCTGTTCAGGATTTGGGATTATAGATTCTGAATTCTAAATTCACACTTTCTTATAGACTCTTAACTTTAAAGTAGCCATCCATCGTGAACTACGCAAGTAATTAGGGTGCTTATTGCTCCATCATATGGATGTAAAACTTGCGATCAATACCTCCAATGACGAACTCATAAATAATAAACACTACCGTTTTACCCAAAGTGTGCTGCAACAAAACTTTCACCAAAAAAGGTATTGTTGAATTGTTGGTAAGGAGCCACAAAATGGTTGCCCAAATTCAAGAATTAGAAGCCTCGCACTGGGTGAAAACTCGTTCGTCTCTTAATCCTGCTGAATCAAGCTTTTTAAGTTGGACAGGTAAAATATACGCTTTTGTTCCAGGTGAAAAACGCACACTTTTATTTAAAATGGTCGGCATGAGTGTGAGCCGATGCATTCCTACAGAAACAGGTTGCTGGGATTTTACCTCCAGAGAATTGACTTATTACCTCAACCCTGAAACAGAAGAGATTTTGCATAAATGGGATAATCCTTGGACGGGGGAAACAGTTCCAGTCATGCACGTCGCTAATAACCCAGTACAAGGTCATTTTAAAGGTAACTTTCCAGCGCAGATAGATGGTGAAAGTGCAACTTTTGTATTTGATATATTTCCTACTTATCCTAACCCCTTAATAGAAGATGCTAAATTAGCTCAATATACTCCTCAATCCACTTATCAAGCAGCAGAGTTATTTAAAATTACAGTTCCCACCACAGATTTATTTAATTTAGAACTAACTTCAGTTTCTCAACTGAGATTAAGTTGGGATAGGATTGGTCAATGGCTACCATGGATGAAAATGGGCGATCGCTCTGGTTATCTGATCTACAGTGCTTACGGTAGTAAAGTCCAAGGCTTCGATGCATTACCCCAACTGCTCAAAGATGAAATTAATACTCGCGTCCCTCTATACAAAAATGCTCCGAAATCCTTTTTGGATGTCGAAGACATGACTTCTTGGCTTTACTTCCAACAAAATTTTGCTGCTTATCTAGCTGGTGAAAGATTCCCCCTACCAGCCACAGAAGAAGGCTAACAACAATTTACACAATGTAGTAAGGGCGCATAGCCATGCGCCCCTACTCTAAGCACGTAATTTCTAAATTACTGCCTTTTCCCATTGGTGAGAACATTAATGGCTCCACCTGTAATTGCACCATCAACTGCATCACCAACAACATGTCTGGTATTACCACGTAGGATTGTACCAGTTACGGCGCCTGCTGCTGCACCGACTCCCACATCTTGAACTACGCTACGCTTCTGACGGTTTTGGTACTGGCGTCGTGTACCGTGAACGGCGTTAACCGCCGCACCAGCCGCCGCACCCTTCACAGCGTTGTTTACTACAGAACCACGCCCTCTAACAGCACCAGTGACGACACCAGCGCCGGCTCCAATACCGAGATCTTGTAGTATGTATTCATCAGCAGAGGCAGGTTTAGCAGGGACAAAGCTAGCACCAACTAAACTTGTGGCTAGTAAGCCGGGTAAAAATGCGCGTTTAAAAATCTTGTTCATCGACTTTCCTTCTCAACTAAACATCAGTGATTTAAAAATAGTCAAAGTTGAGATAGTTGTTTTTGACCATACTTTTAGTCTAGGCAATTGCCAGGTTTTTTGCATGAGAAATCTTTCATGATAACCGTACAAGAAAGTGAGGAAATGAAAGATATTAAAATATTAATCCCTCTGTAATACTTGTACCTTCTGCCATTTGCCTGAGATTTAAAATGCCTGAATCCACTCTTTGATAGAATATTCAGTCCAAATTCCGTTTTGCCAGTAGGGATCATTTTCTACTAATTGGCGTACAGCATCTTCGTTTTCGGTTTCGTAAATACCAAAAACCTTTGTTAAATCTTTGGTAGGGCCAATGGTAATTAGGACACCAGATTCTTTTTGTTTTGTTAATCCATCTAAATGGGCTTGACGGTAAGGAACACGTTTTTCGAGGACATTTTCACAGTAAGTCCCCCACATGATGTATTTTGTCATGTTTTTTATTTCTAAATATTGTTAGTAGTTAGTGGTTGGTAGATAGTAGGGGCAAACGACCATTCGCCCCTGCTAATCAATGATTAACTTCTCAAAGCAACACCAAATTTTTCGACCAATGTATCACGGACTTTTTGATGCACGGGTTCAACTTCAGCATCAGTGAGGGTGCGATCGCTTGCTCGATAAATGAGGCGGAATGCTAAACTCCGTTGTCCTTGGGGTACATGTTCGCCACGATATTGATCAAACAGTTCTACAGATTCGAGTAAGTCTTTACCTGCTTTGTTAATTGCTTTTTCAATTTCGGCAACTGTGATTTTTACAGGTGCAAAGAAGGCAATATCTCTGTCTGTCGCAGGATAGGTAGAATAAGGCTTGAATGTGGGTACGGCAATTTCATCTTGATCTAGTGCATCCAATAGCACATCTAAATCCAGTTGAAACACGTAAATTGCTTCTGGTAAGTTTTTTTCGTGTCGCAGTTGGGGATGTAACTGCCCAAAGATACCAAGTCTGTTACCTCTAGTCCATAAAGAGGCGGTTCTACCTGGATGCAAACGCTGATCACGGCAATCTGGTTGATATTCGACCTCTAAACTCAGGCGCTGAAATACACTATCTAAAATGCCTTTGGCTTCATACCAAGTCATGGGTTGCTCGCGTCCACTGCTTGTCCATTTGCTAGATCTGCGATCGCCTCCTAAAATGCCGGCTATGGCGTCTGCTTCTTGCAATCCGGTTTCTTCTTGCCAAAAAATGCGTCCAATTTCAAAACCGTTGAGCGCCCCATTGCCTTGTTCTAAGTTATACACAAAAGCATCTATTAACCCAGCTATTAAATCTGTGCGTAGGGCTGAATACTCTACAAATAAGGGATTTGCCAGCTCTATTTGTCTATCTTCTCCTGGTTTGACTAAAGAGTAATGCATTAATTCTGTCAAGCCTTCTGCTCGTAAACATGCGCGTAATTGACGCAGTATTTCCACATCAAAAGGCAGATAACCAGCTTCTGACTTTTCTGGTAAGGTATTACAGAAACGATTGTAGCCGTAGAGACGAGCAATTTCTTCAACTAAATCAATTTCCCGTTCTAAGTCGCGGTAACGGTAGGGCGGTACTGTCACTGTCCATTTGCGCTCACCAGCAGGAGTCAGTTGACATCCCAATGCAGTCAAGGTGCGTTCTACATCTTCAGCTTGTAGTTCTGTTGGTTGCTTACCAGAATCAACAGGCCCCAACACCTGATTCACCCGATCTAATCGTAGTTCTATCGAACGTGTCCAAGTCGATGGATCGGGGCGAGTATCGGAAATTTCCTGAGTTACAAGATTTCCTTGAGCGAGTTCGGTAATCAGACTCAGGGCGCGGCGTGTGGCTATTTCCAACCCAGCGCTATTTATACCCCGTTCGTATCGAGATGAAGATTCACTTCTTAAACCCACACTCCGAGAAGAGCGACGAATCGCTACGGAATCAAATAAGGCTGCTTCTAATACTAGGTTTTGTGTACCTGCGTGGACTTCGCTGTCTTCACCACCCATCACACCAGCCAAAGCAACGGGTTTATCGTTGGCAGTAATCAGTAAATTTTGGGTAGTGAGGGTACGATTTTGTCCGTCTAGGGTTTTGAGGGTTTCTCCAGCATTAGCAAAGCGAACACCAATGGCTAGCTTTTCGTTTCCGGCGATGGCAACCAGGCGATCGCGATCAAATGCGTGTAGTGGCTGTCCCCATTCTAACAATACATAGTTAGTAATATCTACTACATTATTAATTGGTCTGACTCCCGCAGCCCGTAAACGCTGTTGTAACCAATCAGGAGACGCAGCAATTTTTACCTGTTCAATTACTGTACCAATATAGGCGGGGCAAGCTTGCGTATCAGCTACTTTAATAGCCAAATTTCCTGCACCTTGGGAAACTGAAACTTCACCAGGCTCAGGAATAGTTATTTTTCCACCCGTCAGGGCTGCAACTTCTCGCGCTATACCCACCATACTTAAGGCATCAGCACGGTTAGCAGTAGCAGTCACATCGAGAATGACATCATCTAAACCCAACAAAGGACGCACATCGCTACCCAATTGCAGATTCTCTTGGGTAAAAATATGAATTCCGTCTACATCACTTGGCAAACCTAGTTCCTTTAAAGAACAAATCATACCATTGGATGGGACACCACGCAGTTTTGCTGGTTTAATTTTCAAATCAATATTTGGCAGATAAGTACCTACTGTTGCAATTGGTACATAAATATCTGCCCGGACATTAGGAGCGCCGCAAACAATATTGAGAGTTTCTCCTGTTCCGATATCAACTTGACAAACACTTAATTTATCGGCATTAGGATGGGGTTGGCGCTCAAGCACTCTCCCAATCACAACACCATTTGCCCAAGTGCGGCGATCTTCAATATCTTCTACCTCAAACCCTGCCATTGTCAGAGTTTCTGCTAATTCTTTCGGGTTAAGTTTTACCTCGACTAGTTCCCGCAGCCATTTAAGAGAAATACGCATGGAATGTGTGCTTGTGCGAAATCAGAACTGAAATTCAGAATGCAAAGACTATTTTAGAATTAATCGCCTAAGTTCCTCATCCATTAGAGTCATCAATTTCGTTTGACAAGGTTGGTTTTGCTTTTGAGGTAGGCAATGCCACTATACAACTATAAAATTACGTCTGATATGAATTATCAAAACCAATGTTATATCAAGGATTCTGGGCTTTGTAGAGACGTTGCTGTGCAACATCACTATTCACTATTTTATTTTTATTTGTATAAAAATAATTCAATCAATATAAGTACGCGAATTGACAACTCTAGATTGTTTGACTCTATACAGTTGACCTTGATCAAATTATTATGTTAAATGCATAAACACCATCTTGAGTAAATCTGCACGCGTAAATGGTTTTGTTAAATATCCCGATGCTCCCACAAATCTGGCTCTAACTTTATCTACAATTCCCTTACTCCCTGTAACCATCACAATTGGAGTCTCTTTAAACATTGAATTATTACGAATGATTCGACATAATTCATAACCATCAATTCCTTCCATATTTAGATCCAATAAAATTAAGTCTGGTTTATGTCTAATCACTGCCATGACTGCTTTTAGTGGATCACTGATTGTGACTACCGAAAAATTTTCTTCTTCTAAAAAACGGCTAATTTCTCTCAGAAAGGTTGGACTATCATCTATAGAAACAATTTTATATTTTTTGCGGATACTAGTAGGAGCAGGATTAGCTTGTTGCAGATTTGGGTTGATATTAATCGGATTTGTGAATTCTTGTAGTTTTTTTCTTCTTGCTTGAGTAATCTGTGATAATTCTTCAGAAGTTGCTTGAGTTTCTGTATTACTATTTTCTACGGAAGATCTGTTTAATAATTCTTGATTTTTTGATAATTCTATTGGATTCTTATCTATTATTTGTTCAAATGTTTTAGGTAATTTATCAAAGGGTGGATCTGGTTCATGTAATAAAATTGCGCCATTTAAGATGTATGGATATAGCGTTTTCATCACCTGGATTTCATCTTGATTCAGGATCACTGCTAGATGACGTAGGCTAAAACCTTTCATCCATTCACTAAGATTCTGCTGTATTTCTGGTAAATCTGTTTGTGAACTCAAGGTTTTAATACGCAAGTATGGACGCTGGTACGGTGATGAAATATGTGGTGCGAAGGATTTCCAATCTTGTAACCTGCTTTGACAACGTTCTAGCAGTTTTCCAACATCAAGTCTACAAATGATTGGCATCCGTTCTGGATTTTCTTTTAATTCATAATTACCTTGTTTGATTAATATAAACGATTCAATGACTTCTTTTGCCAATTCTTGAATTAGTACAGCTGCTTGGGTAGGGTTAAGATGTTTTTGACTTACTAACCAGCAAATAGCCTGATATTCATAAGGTCTTTGATCACTAATAGATTCTTCAGAAATTGAACTATGCAGTTCTGTTGACTGAGTATAAGAATCTGGTTCAAATAGCAAACGTAATTGAATACGAATTTCACTACTAAGGGTGGGAATTCGATGGCTGAGGCGACGCAAGTGACGTTCCAGTCTATCGAAGGGTTCGATGGAATGGGTAGCAAATGTAATTTTGCCTTGATCAAGAAAAATAGACCAGGTAACTGAGTTACTCAGCGCTTGTAAATGAGTACTATCAGAACAGTTGGATAATTGTCTTAACAAACTTAGAGGACGTAAATTTGTGAATGTGCCGTAATTATTCATTACCTTGGAGAATTTACGGAAAAGTAGCAGTTTTTTTGGTCATTCGCATTTTTAGGCAAGTTTTGCATTTTGTTATTTCTAATTTCTTTGCAAAAATATTTTTCGACTTGTCATGTATATCTTACAAGCTATAAAAGCCACTCTCAGGAGAGTTGTTAAATTTTGTATAGGTGTTGCAACAAATTTTTGAAGTTTTTGCTTTGATTTATTCTGTCTTTTGACACAGTTTCCATCAACAATGATGGGAATGCTAATTAATGTTTAATTACTTTTACCCAAAAAACGAATCTTCTACATGAAATCTTTAAAATATCCTACGAGTTTCAGTTACGCAGTTATTGTATTCTGTAAATTACACGTATAAGTTATTTTAAATAAGCTTCTACAGTCAATGCAAAACCTTAGTAACTTCTCTTTTACAGCACTAACTCTTAAGGAATACTTTTGACAACTTTTATGTAATTTGGGTATTGCTAATTGTTTAATAACTAGTAAACTATCTAAAATCCAAAAGCATCTAGCGTAGTCTTGCAAACCTAGAAACTATATACTTTTGAGAGCAAGGAAAATAGTAGTTTGAAGTTTAATATAACACAAAAAGTTATGACGGATACATTAAGACTTGATGAAGTCGTTGAGTTTGCTGAGAACCCAGAACCACGTTGTCCTTGCGTATTACTACTTGATACGTCTGGCTCAATGCAAGGAATGGCAATCAATGCATTAAATGAAGGATTACTGAGCTTTAGGGATGAATTAATTAAAAATACCTTGGCTTCGAGAAGAGTAGAGGTAGCAATAGTTACTTTTGATAGTCATATCAACATCGTACAAGACTTCGTGACTGCCGACCAGTTCAATCCGCCCATACTAACAGCGCAGGGACTAACGAATATGGGTGCTGGTATCCATAAAGCTTTGGACTTAATTCAAGAACGCAAAGCTCAGTATCGTACTAACGGTATTGCTTACTATCGTCCTTGGGTGTTCATGATTACTGACGGAGAACCACAAGGTGAAGCAGATAATTTGGTCGATCAAGCCGCAAAACGACTGCAAGCCGATGAAGTTAATAAACGTGTTGCTTTTTTTACGGTAGGTGTGGAAAATGCTAATATGGCACGCTTAAGTCAAATAGCTGTACGTACCCCCTTAAAGCTAACGGGATTAAATTTTGTCGAGCTGTTTGTCTGGTTATCTGCCAGTATGTCAGCTGTTTCTCATTCTAAAGTGGATGAGCAGGTGGCACTACCTCCGATTGGTTGGGGTTCTGTTTGATGTAAGATTGCATTTTTTGTACTTACACAGCTGTTGGAATATTTAGAGTTTATGAAAACTTCAACTAAGACACCTCAATGGCGGGTAGTTGCTGCATCAGTATGTGGCACAAGCCATGTTAAAAATAAGCAGCTGTGTCAGGACGCTCACCACTTTGTAATCTTGCCTGAGAATGTCTTGGTGGTGTCAGCAGCTGATGGCGCGGGTTCAGCGATTTTAGGGAAAGTTGGAGCAATAGTTGCGGCAGAAACAGCAGTAGCTACTATATCTGCTCATCAGGAAGTTTCCCGGCGTACTTTAGTCGATGATGCTTTTGTACGATCGCTCCTAACTGACGCCATACTAGCCGCCAAAAAAGCAGTAGAAGCAGAAGCTACTGCTTGTAATAAACAACCCCAAGATTTAGCAAGCACCTTGATCGTGCTAGTCGCCACACCCGAAAATGTAGCAGTAGCTCAAATCGGCGATGGTGTAGCAGTCGCCAAGGATAGTCTGGGTAACTTAATTGCCTTAACCATGCCTGATAATGGTGAATACATGAACGAAACCACCTTTTTGGTTTCTCCCACTGCAATGGAAAAAATACAAGTAAAGTTGTGGCGTCACTCAGTCGTCAATATTGGTGTTCTGACTGATGGATTGCAATTACTAGCGATGAATATGGCTGTAAGCGCACCTCATAAACCTTTCTTTTTTCCCTTATTTGATTTTGTCGCGAGTGCTGAGGACAAAATCATAGCCAAAGAGCAGCTGGTAAAGTTTTTACGTTCAGACAGGATTACCCAACGTACAGACGATGACTTAACGCTGGTTATAGCAGCATTAACTGATTAATAAAATTAGCAATAGTATTGCTATTTAAAATTACATACACCTTCCCTAACATTAAATATATCATGCAGGTACTACGTTGTCTTCCCAACCAACAAATTTCTCACCTTAACCTCACTGTCAGTTTAGGACGTGGCGGTGAAGCTTGTATTTATACAGTGCCAACTGATGCCAGCGCAGTAGCAAAGGTTTATCACAAACCATCTGAGGTACAAGCACGGAAACTGGAAGTGATGCTCAATCACCCACCAGAAAACCCAACGGCTAGTTTAGGACACATTTCCATTGCCTGGCCAACAGAACTTTTGCGAGCAGCAGATGGTAGCGATCGCATCGTCGGCTTTTTAATGCCTCGGATTCGGGGAATGCGTCCGATTATCGACTTTTACAACCCCAGAACCCGGCGACAACACTGTCCTTTATTTAGCTATCAATATCTGCTCCGCACCGCTCGCAACTTAGCAGCAGCCTTTGCAGCCTTACACGCTAGTGGCTATTGTGTGGGTGATGTGAATGAGTCTAATATCCTTGTGAGCGACACAGCTTTGGTTACAGTCGTAGACACAGACTCATTTCAAGTACGTGATCCTGACAATGATTTTGTTTATCGTTGTCCAGTTGGGAAACCAGAATTTACCCCACCAGAACTACAGAATAAAACCTTTGCTAAATGCGATCGCGCTGTACCCCATGACTTATTTGGTTTAGCAGTACTCATCTTCCAACTGTTGATGGAAGGTACTCATCCGTTTTCTGGTATCTTCCAAGGTGCAGGTGAACCACCACCCTACGAAGCACGCATTGCAGCCGGTCATTTTACATATAGTCAAAACCGCAGCGTACCCTACGTTCCTACACCAATCGCTCCTCCCTGGAAAATTCTCCACCCCAGCTTGCAGGAACTATTTTTACGTTGTTTTGAAGATGGTCATAGCAACCCTCTATTGCGTCCTAGCGCTCAGAGTTGGGTATTAGCCTTAGCAGAAGCTGAAGATGCTTTAGTCAGTTGTAGCACTAACCCACAACACCGTTACAGTAGCCACCTAGAAATTTGTCCCTGGTGCGAACGTAGCCTGCGATTAGGAGGACGCGACCCCTTCCCATCCCCACAGGTAATAGCTACCAGAGAACACCTTAAACCTCGTGTTTCCACGAGAAAGCGTTCTACCCAAACTCGCCGTTTTCCACAACCTGCAACTGTTTCCTTCCACCAAAATAGCTATTACACTCCCATACCCCCACGCCAGGTTAGTTTTTATAGACGTTCTAATCGGTCTGGATTGTATTCTGTGATTTTTGCTTTGCTTGGTATTGGTACATTTTTCTATCTAGACTTAACTAAGGATCTGACCAGTAGCTATCTACGCAAAGATTCTTTAGCTCAACAAAGTTTAATTGAATCTCGTGACCAGAATCTGAAACTGAGTTTTGCAGATTACTACAAACAAGGTCATGCTGCTTACAAAGTCAAAAATTATGAGCAAGCAATTGAGAACTTTACCCTAGCAATCAAGGGACAACCTGAAAACGCTAAAGCCTATGTAAATCGGGGCAATTCTCACTACAATCTCAAAGATTATGACGCTGCGATCGCTGATTACAATCAAGCAATAAAAATCAACCCTAAAGAAGTAAAAGCATTCGTCAATCGTGGCAACGTCTATTACATGCAAGCTGAATATAGCACTGACCAAGATAAAAACTATAATTTAGCCCTTGCTGATTTGAATACTGCCCTCCGTTTAAACCCCAACGAAGTAGAAGCTTATATCAGAAGGGGTATTGTCCGCACTCAAATGGCTAAATATAGCGGAGACTCCCAAGTAGATTATCAACAAGCGATCGCTGATTTTAATCAAGCAATCAATCTTAGTCCATCCAGAGCAGAAGCTCACTATCAGTTAGGTCTTGTCCGCTATCAAATTGCCCAATATAGCAGCAATTTTGACCAAGAATATACTAAAGCAATCGGTGACTTTAGCAGAGCATTAAATATCAATCCGCGATTGTCAAAAGTATATTTGAAGCGAGGAATTGTTTACCATGAACTTGCTCAATATGGTGGTAGCGAATCTCGCACCAATCAGAGTAAAGCAGTAAAAGATTTGCAAATGGCTGCTAAAATTTCTCTTGAGCAAGATGACGAGGAAAGTTATCAACAGGCACTAAGCAGTATCTGCATAGTTGTGGAAAATAAATGTGACACTATGTTCCAAAATGCCAGTTTTTCGCAACAATCTCGTTAAGAATAACTTCAAAATTACTATCAATTAGCTGCTGATTTGATTGGGAAAGAGTAAAAACTTTTTGACGCAAACGGCAGCTATGCTATCAGATATTAAGCTTGAATAATATGCTTTTTAGCTATTAGGAAAAAAGCTGTAAGAGGATATTATGGGTGTGGGTAAAAAGTTTAGGGTATTTGAAAAAAATTAAGTTTGAAAAAATCTTATTTCTTCTTGCACCTTTACACCCAAACTATCCTTGTGGTAAATCGACTAACACCAAGCGTACTGCGTTTTAAGCACTCTACGAAAAACAAGCCAAAACAACGTATTTACGTTAATACATAAGAGCATTAATTTGTAAAGTACGTCAAATTTCAACCGTGATTATTTTGTCTACATAGCCTCTTCAAATAGATATTTATTCTCACGGTTTCATGCTATGTATTTTTTACTTTGATTGTTATTTTATTTAAAAAATTTCTTCCTCTGATTGTTGCGAACTTATCCATTTTTTTACACATACAAGCAGTTAATTTACCTGGTCTTTACACTGTTCTAAAAAAATACGGTTAGATTGTATACTGAGAAAAATAGCAATAAACAGTGTTTTATCATAGTGTCAACCGTTTGAATCTGCTATCTATATAAATTTATCTACCTAAAACTTTAGAGGCTATTGCATGAAAGCAGTAATTTTGGCTGGAGGACTAGGTACACGCATTAGCGAAGAAACCAGTGTCAAACCTAAGCCCATGGTGGAAATTGGTGGTAAACCAATATTATGGCACATCATGAAAATTTATTCCGCCCATGGAATTAATGATTTTATTATTTGTTGTGGTTATAAGGGATACGTAATCAAAGAATATTTTGCTAATTATTTCTTGCATATGTCAGATGTGACATTTGACATGCGCTTTAACCAAATGAATGTACATTTAGGTAATGCTGAACCTTGGCGCGTCACTCTGGTCAATACCGGTGATAACACCATGACTGGTGGTAGATTAAAGCGAGTCAGAGAACATATAGGTAATGAAACTTTTTGCTTCACCTACGGAGATGGCGTCAGCAACGTAAATGTCACCGAACTCATAAAATTCCACAAAGAACAAAAAACTTTAGGAACACTCACTGCTGTGCAACCACCCGGACGCTTTGGTGCAATTATCTTGGGAGGTGAACAAACCAAAATCAGCAGTTTTCACGAAAAACCTGAAGGAGATGGCGCTTGGATTAATGGCGGCTTTTTTATTTTAGAACCAGAAGTCATCAACTTTATTGCTGATGATTCTACTGTCTGGGAAAAAGAGCCATTAGAAAAACTGGCTGGGATGGAACAGCTATCTGCTTTTAAACATGACGGTTTTTGGCAACCAATGGATACTCTCAGAGATAAAAATTATTTAGAAGATTTATGGAATAAGAACAAAGCGCCTTGGAAAGTATGGTAGGGAATCTCAAGACTATCTCTATGAGAACCAATTCATAATTACTTACTGGTGACAGGGGCAATAGAACCGATGTACGATTTTGCAATTATAGGTGGAGGTATTGTTGGTCTTTCCACCGGTATGGCCTTAGGTAAAACCTATCCCAATGCGAAAATTTTAGTTCTGGAAAAGGAAAGTCAATGGGCTTTTCATCAAACTGGCAATAATAGTGGTGTGATCCACTCTGGTATCTACTATAAGCCGGGGAGTTTCAAAGCTAAATTCTGCCGTGATGGTTGCCAATCAATGGTAGAATTTTGCCAAGAACATGGGATTGATTATGAAGTTTGTGGTAAAGTAATAGTCGCTACCGATGAAAGCGAATTACCACGCTTAGAAAATCTGTATAAGCGTGGTTTAGATAACGGTATCAAAGTCAAAAGAATTACTCCAGAAGAAGTCAAAGAATTTGAACCTCACGTTACCAGTGTCGGTGGAATTTATGTCTACTCGACAGGTATAGCTAACTACAAGCAAGTTTGTCTCAAGTATGCGGAGATAATTACCCAACAAGGCGGAGAATTACGACTCAACACAAAAGTTGAAAAAATAGTTTCCAGTGGTAATTGTCAGGTATTAGAGACAAATAACGGGACTTTTGAAACTCGATATGTAGTTAACTGTGCTGGTTTACATAGTGATCGCATCGCTAAATTAGGTAAAGTAGATCCCCAAGCAAAAATTGTACCTTTCCGAGGAGAATATTACGAGCTAGTTCCAGAAAGACGCTCTCTCGTCAAAGGTTTAATCTATCCAGTTCCCAATCCTGACTTTCCCTTCTTAGGCGTTCATTTCACCCGGATGATTGATGGTAGTGTCCACGCTGGGCCGAACGCTGTTTTGAGTCTGAAACGGGAAGGTTATAAAAAGACAGACTTTGACTTACGTGATTTTGCTGAAGTAATGACTTATCCTGGTTTTTGGAAGCTAGCAGCAAAACATGCAGACGAAGGAATCAAAGAAATCATTCGTTCCTTTAGTAAAGCAGCGTTTACCAAAAGCTTGCAAAAACTAATTCCAGAAGTGCAATCAGAAGATTTAATTCCTACCCATGCTGGGGTTCGCGCTCAAGCATTGATGAATGACGGTAAATTGGTGGATGACTTTTTGATTATTCATGGTCAAAAAACCGCTCATGTATGCAATGCACCTTCTCCCGCAGCAACTTCTTCGATTGAAATTGGTAAAGCAATAGTTGCTCAAATTCCCCAACCACAGCATCTGCAAACCACAGTCGCCTAATCACAAAATGATTGTTGGACTGAGTCGGGAATCAGAGTTCTAGATGTTCTGTTGCTTGAAATGTCAAGCTAGTTTTGAAAGTTTGTAGTCAGCACCAACTGTGCGGAGATTTACTACAAACTTTCTTGACAAACAAATACTGGAGTAGCTATCAACGAACATATTCGCTACTTCCAAAGCAGCGGTAATAGTGTAATTTGTTCAATTTATTTGTCAACGAAATCAGAATTAATCTATCAACACAAAGGACTTTAAAAAATGAAGATACTTGTCACAGGAACAGAAGGTTATCTTGGCTCATTACTACCTCCTTTATTGATTCAAAGAGGTCATGAAGTTATTGGTGTAGATACTGGATTTTATAAAGTAGGTTGGTTATATAACGGTACTGAATTCACAGCTAAAACCCTTAACAAAGATATTCGTCATATTACCCCAGAAGATTTGCAAGGTGTTGAAGCAGTAGTCCATATGGCGGAACTCTCTAACGATCCAACTGGACAACTAGCACCTAATATTACATATGATATTAACCACAAAGGTTCAGTCCGTCTTGCCAAGCTAGCCAAAGAAGCGGGTGTACGTCGATTTGTCTACATGTCTTCCTGTAGCGTTTACGGTGTAGCAACTGAAGGAGACGTCACTGAAGAATCTGCTGTAAATCCTCAGACAGCTTACGCAGAGTGTAAAACATTAGTAGAGCGAGATGTCAAACCACTTGCTGATGATGACTTTTCTCCTACCTTTATGCGAAATGCTACTGCTTTTGGCGCTTCTCCGAGAATGCGCTTTGATATCGTTTTAAATAACTTAGCAGGTTTAGCATGGACTACTAAAGAAATCAAAATGACTAGCGACGGTACACCTTGGCGGCCGTTAGTTCATGCGTTAGATATTTGTAAAGCAATTGTCTGTACCCTAGAAGCTCCTCGCGATATTGTACACAATCAAATTTTTAATGTCGGTGACACGGCCAATAATTATCGAGTGAAAGAAATTGCTGAAATCATTGCGGGTACCTTTCCTGGGTGTCAATTAAGTTTTGGTCAACAAGGAGCAGACAACCGTAGTTATCGAGTCTCTTTTGAGAAAATTAATAGCATCTTACCCGGCTTTAAGTGTGATTGGAATGCACAACTAGGTGCTAAACAATTATTTGATTTGTTTACCAAAATTAATATGACTGAGGAAGTCTTCTTATCTAGAGGTTTTACTCGCTTGAAGCAATTAGAATATTTGCTTCATACACATCAAATTGACAAAGACTTCTTCTGGGCTAAATATTAACTACATAATTTGGTTGGTAAAATAAACTTCTTGCAGATTCAGAATTAATCAGCTTTCATGAATCTGCAATTTTGCCAATCCTTTTTTTGTAAAAATTTCAAACTCGGTGTGTCTCTCAAGCATTGAATTGTAAATTCTAAACTCATCAATAAACCAAATAAATATGGATACACTACTCACAATTGCAATTCCTACTTACAATCGTGGACATTTACTTGATAAGCAATTGGCTTGGTTAGCCAAAACAATTGATGGTTTTGAATCTGAATGTGAAATCATCGTTTCTGATAACTGTTCAACAGACAACACCCAAGAAATTATTCAGAAATGGTTGCCAAGTTTTCAAAATACTAAATTTTATGCCAATCGAAATAGTGAAAATCTTGGTGTGATGAGGAACATTGCTTATTGTATCAACACAGCGACAAGTAAATATATCTGGACAATAGGAGATGACGATCCTATACAAGAAAGAACACTAGGTTACGTAGTCAAAAACATTCAAGAGCATCCAGAGTTATCATTATTAATTCTTAATTTTTCTTGTCGTCATGAACCTACTGGTAATTTAATTTATGAACGTTGCTATCAAGTTGAAAATGAACAAGTATGTTCTAACGGTAAGGCTGTGTTTGAGCGCTGTATCCAAGAAAATCACTCTGGTGTTGGGTTTATGACTGCACAAGTCTATAGAACAGATGTAGTACAGCACGCTGTTAAAAAATGGTCAACGGGTCTGAAAAATATGGAGGCGCAAGTATTTTGGACTGCATACTGTGCTGCTAATGGAAGTGTAAAAATTACCAAAGATACCTATGTTGAAAGTGCTTTTGGTAGTAGTTACTGGATGCGCGAACCAAAAACTCTTCTGAAAATGCAATATATTGATTTACCTTTACTTTATGTGAAATTGATGGAGGCAGGATACTCGAATTTGTTTTGTCGAAAATTGGTTTTAAAGCATTTTATCAAAAATAATTGGAGAGTTTTTTTAGGAGCTTTGAGAAGATGGCCTATTCTAGCTATCACTACAATACTTCCTTACTTAAGTTTAGTCAGTATCTCTGTGATTGAAGTTTTTATAGCTCATAGAAGAACAGAAATGGCAGTCATTAATAGTAATAAAATTGAATTATAAATCAAGTGTATTACTATGAAAAATAGTACATATAATCTTGTTAATCTATGACCTATATATTAGCAGTAAGTATTTCTGACTCACGCTGTAAAAGGTTTTAAAATTGTACTAATTTATAAGTTTAAGTGTTGCTATATGGTATTCCTAGCTATCAATATCAGGTGTTTCAGAAAATATTATATTAGCTTCAATAACAAACAATAATATTTAAATCTGCATAGTAAAAAATACAATTCAAGTTTTATAATAAAGACTAGTATCTAAGCGTGGAGGAATATTAATTGATATTTGTATACTCAAAAAATCATAAATTTATGTAATCAAGTAGTGGAAACAGATATGATTATTTCTGAAAAACAAATTTGTATGTCAGTTAATACCAACTAGTTTGCTGACGAAAAAATTATTTCCCGTCTTGAATTATTGATTTCACGAGGTTAATCATGATTTTCACAAAAACAGAACTAAAAGACGCATACATTATTGATTTAGAAGAAAAGCACGATCATCGTGGTTTTTTTGCTCGTACTTTCTGCGCTCAAGAATTTGAAGCACATGGTTTAAAGCCAACTGTTGCTCAATGCAATCTTTCTTTCAACCATAAAAAAGGAACTTTGCGGGGAATGCATTATCAAGTTCCCCCAGCCGCAGAAACAAAGTTAATTCGTTGTATTCAAGGCGCTATCTATGATGTCATCATTGATATGCGTCCTGAATCTCCCACATTTTTACAACATTTTGGTGTAGAACTAAGCGCTGAAAATCATCGAGCTTTATATGTACCAGAAATGTTTGCTCATGGGTATCAAGCACTCACCGATGGAGCAGAAGTTACATATCAAGTTGGCGAATTCTATACACCAGGTTATGAAAGAGGTCTGCGTTATGACGATCCTTTCTTTAACATCAAATGGCCTTTAGAAGTGACAGAAATTTCTGAAAAAGATTTGAATTGGCCTTTAATGTCAATGATGAGTGTTGGTGGTTCTAAATAACAAAAATTTAGATTTGGTGTGGATTAAAGGTGGGAGAAAAATAATTTTTTATCAATCGACCACCGATACACACAGCATAGAATTCCCGTATGTATTTAAAAGATAAAAAACAGGAGTTGTAGGTAAATGATTATTGTTGATAACGCTTTAGCTGCTCGTGCAGAAGCAGGGAACCCGGTAAAAGTCGGTATGATTGGTGCAGGCTTTATGGGTAGGGGAATTGCGAACCAAATTGCTAACTCTGTTCCTGGTATGGAATTAGTAGCGATTTCTAACCGCAATGTTGATGCAGCGAAACGAGCTTATTCAGAAGCAGGTATTGAGAATTTTAAAGTTGCTAACAGTGTGAGTGAATTGGAAGCTGCGATCGCCACTGGGGGTTATGCAGTCACTGAAGATGCGATGTTACTTTGCCGCGCGGAAGGGATTGATGCCTTAATAGAAGTAACCGGTGCTGTGGAGTTTGGCGCTCATGTGATCATGGAAGCGATCGCCCATTGTAAGCACGTGATTATGATGAATGCTGAACTTGATGGTACCATCGGCTCTATTTTAAAAGTTTACGCTGACAAAGCTGGTGTGATTCTCTCTGCTTGCGATGGTGATCAGCCAGGGGTACAAATGAACCTCTACCGCTTTGTGAAAAGTATTGGTTTAACTCCTCTATTGTGTGGTAATATTAAAGGCTTACAAGATCCGTATCGCAACCCCACCACCCAAGAAGCATTTGCCAAGCGTTGGGGACAAAAAGCGCATATGGTGACTAGCTTTGCTGACGGTACAAAAATTTCCTTCGAGCAGGCGATCGTTGCCAATGGTACAGGTATGAAGGTTGCCAAGCGGGGAATGCTGGGATATGACTTTAATGGTCACGTTGATGAAATGACCAAAATGTATGACGTTGACCAACTTAAAGAACTCGGTGGTATTGTTGATTATGTAGTTGGTGCTAAACCAGGACCAGGAGTATTTGTCTTTGGTACTCACGACGATCCCAAGCAACAGCATTACCTCAACTTGTACAAATTAGGTGAGGGCCCACTGTATAGCTTCTATACCCCTTACCACCTTTGTCATTTTGAAGTACCATTGTCAGTTGCTCGCGCTGTTCTCTTCCAAGATTATGTGTTGAGTCCCTTGGGTGCTCCCATTGTTGATGTTGTCACAACTGCCAAAATTGACTTGAAAGCAGGAGAAACGTTAGATGGTATTGGCTACTACATGAGCTACGGACAGTGTGAAAACTCTAACATAGTCCAAGAGCAAAATCTCTTACCAATGGGTTTAGCTGAAGGATGTCGTCTGAAACGAGATATTTCCAAGGATCAAGTTCTTACCTACGATGATGTCGAACTACCAGAGGGTAGACTTTGCGATCAACTCAGAGCAGAACAAAACGCCTATTTTGCTTCTTCTAAAACTTTGACACCTGTTGGGTAATGAGGTCAATGCCTAGCTTAATAGGGGTAGCAACAATACTTTTCGACTAAGGGAGAAAGGGAAAGCGATAGATATTTATCCCTTTCTCCTTTGTCTTTTGCATTTTCAAAAAATTAATTTACCATAACAGAATCGCTCAGAATGAATATAACTAGTTGTTTTCTATACTCGTATTCTGAATCAAAGAAGTAGTATAATTAAAATCCCTACACGATTCAGAGTTAAGTATCAATTTAGACATTACTGTCCTAAAATAACACTACCAAAGAATACTGATACTCAAAACGTAAATTTTGTGGATTTAGCCAGATATCACTATTTTGACCAAAAGTAGTGAACATGTTTGGATTTATCCTACGCTTCGGTTCAAGAGAAAAGCATTGATCTCATTTGCCGCTTTGCGATCGCACTGTTTCCAAGCATTTAACATTTAAAAAGTTTAATACTTCTCAAGTGCTTGATGAGATTTCTGAAATCAACAGTTTAATGAAATATCTGCAAAAATAATAAAAATTTATAATAAACGCATGTATCCTTAGTGAATACGCTATCCAAGATAGTGTAAATTGGGGTATCTCGTAATTACTTACTCTCAAAGATTAAAGTTTTCGTAAACAAGATCATATAGTACTAAACTTTTTCTCTAATTTCAAGGAAAATTTTGATATGAGGGCTTTAAAAATGCTAAAAACACCAATCAATCAATCACTGATGCCAAGTATTAACAAATTACTACTCAGGTTACTTGACAAATTAGCAATAGACTTATCGCAAAATTTCTCGAATTGCTCAATAGGTAACAATACAGGTAAAAACCATCATATATCTTTATCTAGTAAACAAGTACGATGGATAGATTTTTGAGATTCAGTGATTAAGTAATACAAAGCCATTAACAAACCCATAGCCTCTTGTTTGTTAATTATGCAACACTTCATCATAATTTTACAAAAACCGGAATTTACAGAGAAGTTTTTTAAAAATTAAAAAATATTTCAGGATTTTCCTGTCTACAGATTGTATTTACGACGTGTCTATAAATAACAAAGCGTGAGTATGGTGTTAATAATTAATTTTTTGATTACTGCCGTTGTATAGAGTTAATTTACAAAAAATATGAAAGTAGCTTTAGTACATGATTACTTAACCCAGCGAGGCGGCGCCGAAAGAGTCTTTGAATTGCTTTGTAAACGCTACCCCCAAGCAGATATATACACCTCTTTGTATGATCCCCAGCAAACAATCGACTTGGGTGAACGGATTGTCAACACAACTTTTTTGCAAAATGTTCCTGGCGCTGCAAAATATTTTCGCCTTATGGCCCCTTTTTATTTTCCAGCCTTTCGTGCTTTAGACTTACAGGAATATGATTTGATTATTAGCAGTAGCACCAGCTTCGCTAAAGCAGTACGGAAAAACCCTTCAGCCAAGCATATTTGCTTTTGTCATAACATTACTCGTTTTTTATGGGATACAGAAACATATTTACGGGAGTACGGTGATTATAGATATTTTGCTCCTTTAATCGAGCAAGTTTTTCAAGTAATGAGAAAGGTAGATCTTGCATATGCACAAGAACCAGACCTTTATATAGCAAATTCCAGCGTTGTAGCTCGTCGTATTCAAACTACTTACGGTAAAAAAGCTATTGTTATTAATTACCCTATTGATACTAGTAAGTTTGTTTTCACAAAATCTAAAGAAGATTATTATCTAGCCTCGGCTCGGATGATTAGCTACAAACGTCTTGATATAATAGTGGAAGCTTTTAATTGGCTGGGATGGCGATTATTAATATCAGGGAATGGTCCAGAGCGAGAACGATTACAATCAAAAGCTCTTAGCAATATAGAGTTTTTAGGACACGTCACAGATAGCCAACGTACGCAATTATTCGCTAAAGCTAAGTCTATCATAGTAGCGGCTCTAGAAGACTACGGATTAGTTCCAGTAGAGGCTAATGCTAGTGGAACACCAGTAATCGCCTATGGGGCAGGTGGAGTCTTGGATACTCAAATACCCGGTAAAACTGGAGTGTTTTTTAAGAGGCAAACACCTGAATCTCTTCAAGCAGCTCTACTAGAAGCCAAGGAAATTCATTGGGATTACGAAGATATCCGTAATCATGCCGTGGCAAACTTTTCAGAAGAAGCTTTCTTTAGTAAAGTTGAGCAAGTTGTTGATCAAGCTTGTAATTTAAACAGTTCACTAGTTTGACTTGTTAGCTGAGGAATAGTAAACGTGATTCAATCCAGTCTGAGTCCCCATGTAAATCCAGTTAATGAAACAGAGCCGGGTTATGGGCAAATTTTTGCAGTTCTCATCCGCAGACTTCCTTGGTTTTTAGTAGTATTTGTTACTTGCATTTCTGGTGCAGCTTTGATCACGAAAAGAACACCACCAACATACAAAAGTTCAATGCAGCTGTTAGTAGAACCTAACTACAAACAAAATACACAAGGAGCAACAACGGGAAGTAATTTTACTGACTCTAATGTTGTAGTTGATACTGCTACTCAGCTTAATATTATGCAGAGTTCGGTGCTTATTCAAAAAGCAGTTGATAAACTCAAGCCTGAGTACCCAGATATAACAGCTGACCAAATTCAGAGAGCTTTGGTATTAAATCAATTAAGAACAAAAGAAGACAATCTTGCTACCAATATTTTTCAAGCGGATTATACCGATATAGATCCAGATAAAACAGAAAGAGTTCTCAATGCAATCAGACAAGTATATTTGGAATATAACAGACAACAACAAGCCGAGCGTTTAAGAAAAGGTCTAAGAGTCGTTCAGCAACAGTTAAGAGATACTGTAGAAGAAGTAAATAAAGCAGAAGCAAACTTGCAGCGCTTTCGCAGAAATCAAAATTTAATTGACCCAGAAGCACAAGCAGAATCTCTGGAAGAGAATTTAAACGCTATTCTCCAAGATCGACGCACAACTCGGGCTCAATATGAAGAAGCTAGAGCTCGTTACGCATCTTTGCAACAACAGTTGCAGAGTAATCCACAGAATGCTCTTGTAGAAGCACGTCTGAGTCAGTCTACCCGTTACCAAGCACTACTCAACGAAATTCAAAAAACGCAATTGGCTTTAGCGCAGGAACGCTTGCGCTTCACCGATCAAGCCCCCAGTGTGATTAAGTTAGTAGAACAACTCCAAAAGCAGAAAGAGTTATTGCAACAAGAAGCAGGAAATACTCTGGGAGGACAACAGAATAATGTCAACGCCTCAGCAGGTAATCTCCTCAACCAAGGACAGAAAAGCGAAATTGATCTAACTCTTGCTGGTCAGTTAGTAGAGACACAAACAAATTTGCTAGCTTTGGCAGCTCGCGATCAAAGTTTAGCCACCAAAGAACAACAAGTACGCGATGAGCTTAAAAGTTTCCCCGCCAAGTTAGCTGAGTATAGTCGCTTACAACCACAAATCCAACTTGGTCGTGAAAGATTGCAAGAACTGCTAAAAGCACAACAACAGTTACAGCAGGAACTTGACAAAGGAGGATTTAACTGGGAGGTAGTGGAACCACCTCGTAAGGGTATTTTTATGGGTCCCGACCTTAAGCAAAATCTGATGCTGGGTGCAGTTGTTGGACTGATGTTAGGAGGTGTTGCTGCTTTTATTCGTGACGCATCTGATGATTCTGTTCATACGACAGCTGAATTAGAAAGGCAGACTTCTTTACCTGTATTGGGAACCACTCCCAAGTTACCACCTGCTAAAACCAGAGAGTCAGTCTTCAAATTACCCTTTGGTAAGCCAGAGGTGCTTGCGCCTTGGACAATTCAAGTTCTGCAATCTCCTCCACGTTGGGAATCACTGGATCTGATTTATAAGAATATTGAACTTTTAAATTCAGTTTCCACCTTCAAATCTTTGATGGTAACTTCAGCATTACCTGATGAAGGTAAGTCAGGTTTGGCTTTGGGTTTAGCAATGAGTGCTGCTCGTTTACACAAACGAGTGTTGCTCATTGATGCTAATCTGCGCTCTCCCAACCTGCACAAACAACTCAATCTTCCCAACGAACAAGGACTTTCTACTTTATTGGTCAGTGAGTCTACTCTACCTAATCAGATGAGTATTTCTTCGGCAGGCTCATCCTACATAGATATTTTGACTGCGGGCCCCGCACCAGCCGACCCAGCTAATTTGTTGAGTTCCCCCCGTATGGAAGAATTGATGGCTGCCTTTGAGGAGAATTATGATTTGGTAATTGTAGATGCTCCTCCAGTTCTCGGCTTAGTTGATGCCCTGCTCACAGCTTCAGCTTGTCGAAGTGTGATCATGGTAGCTAGCATTGGTAGAGTGACAAGAACTCAACTGGCACAAGCTACAGCTATGCTCAGTAGATTAAATCTAATTGGTGTTGTGGCAAATGGAGTATCAGATTCTGGTAGTACTTATGTACCTTATGCGAAACAACACTCACTAGCATTGCAAAGAGCAATAGAAGAATAAACCAGTTAGATAAGAAAAAGGTAATAGTTAGCGCTTTTCCATGGGATTAGCGCTAAATTTTTTATGCAATACAGTTGAGTTAGTCCATTCACCAGAGGGTTACGAGGGTGTAGATGCGATTTTTTGCTTCCCGCGGAGTGGTGTAAGAGAAAAATAGAGTTTTTTAAAATTCAAATCCTTAAATACCCCTGATTTTTTTACCTACACCTCACACACCGATGTCCCTAAAACCTTTTTTTCCGAAGCCAAAAGTCTAAACGAGTCTTTGGTTCAAGCTAAAGAAATCATACTTTCTTTAGCTGAAATTAGATTTGCTCTTGATCATTAAATTTTTGTGAATTTCCCAATATATGTAAACCAAAAACCATTTTTAGGTGTGACAGCAGAGGAAATTCATAGGAACTTAATATTTTTTTGTGGAAAACCCAAGCTCCTTAAAGAGTGAATAAAGAATTTATTTTAACGACCGCTATTTTTACTGAGTCTTATATCCTAGATATTGAAGCACATTAACTCAAAAATTCAAAGTACAAAATGAAAAAAATACCAAAATAAAAAATCTAAGCTTTTAGAAATATCTAAACAATAACAAATATCTCTAAAGTTATTATAAATATCACTCTCCTAAAACAGGAATTTAAGAAACAAGATGTGTAGATACATATACGAAAAAATATCAATTGTTCTTGTTCACTAAAATTGCCCTCTGACTTGGTTCCAAACAAATAAAGCAGATCAGGTTCTTTGGTATAAAAGCCTTTGATATCAGGTCAGGAATCTACCATACTTATAAATATAAAACATATGACTACTTCAATAATCTCAACACTAGACAACAGCTACACTGTAACTCACCAACACAAAGGCGATCGCTACCCATACTGCACACTTGTGTGGCGGCGGGATCAGTTGTTAGTCAAGCCTCTAGGGAAAGTAAAGCAACCCTATCTGCCTGTATTAGATAATGAGCAATCATTAGCAGAGTGCTTGAAACGTTCTTCAGTGAAGTTAGTTCGTATCGATCCAAAACTAGGCGAAGCAAAGCTAAATTTTTGGGCTAATGCCTGTGAACAAGCATCAAAGCCTATATACTTACGTTTAAACTCCAGCAAAAAGTACCATACACCAGAAGGTACTTTATTGAAAGTATTAAGAGCAGTGTTCGATTGGATTGTAGCCTTATTGTTGTTGGTAGTCACAAGTCCACTCGCATTTGTATTAGCATTGTCAATGCGTTTATCTTCCTCCGAATCTGTTTTACAGAGGGAATGGCATGTTGGCGAACGGGGCAAGTTATTTCGGGGATTTAAGTTTCGTGCCACGCCAGTGAGTAGAAAAACAGGATTGCACAATCTGCCATTGTTACTAAATGTAGTGCGAGGTGAAATGAGCTTATCAGGACCCCGTTGCTGGACATTGGCAGAAGCAGTGGAGTTAAGCGCTAGAGAACAACAACAGCTAAATCAACTACCTGGAGTTGTGGGTTCATGGCAGGTAGAAGGAGCAGAGTCTAATCAGTTGATTCTGGATTCGGCAAATAGCTTCGAGATGTAATATTCACATATTTGCTGGTCTATGTAGAGTAGGATGTAAACATCCTACTCATTACTACATATGATAAAAGGGTTAACAATCCAGGACTGAAGTCGCTGGGTTCTCTAGCCCTACGGTTTTATGAAAGCTATCATATAACCCTGCTTTTTATACTCAATTTGCTTGATACTTGCTTTATGATATCTTGCTAATACTCCAGAAGTTGTATAGAAAATAACTATGCCCCGAAAAATATCTCTACTTACCCGTAGATTACTGCAAGCTACTAGTTTTTGGAAAAACAACAGCTTCATCTTAAGAGAGTTTAAGAACTTTCGACGGCTGGTAATTGCTGCTTTGGTATTTTCGTTTTTAGCAGCAACTTTTGAGGGTTTCGGTTTAGGCTTTTTACTGGCTTTTTTACAAAGTTTAACAAGCCCAGATGCCGAGCCTGTAAGAACAGGTATTCAATGGTTTGATGTCTCGATTTTAGGGGTCAACACCTCTGCTACTGAACGATTATACAGAATCTCTGCTCTCATTATCTGCACGACTTTTATACGTATATCTCTTAGCTATACTGCTCAGATTTTTAATCAGTTTTGTGAAGTTCATTTGGCAGATGGTCTCTCTAAACGCATTTTTGAGCAGTTACAAGCTCAAAGCTTAGTTTATTTTGCCAAAAAACGATCTGGTGAATTAATTGATGTTCTCACCACTGAAATTTTAAGGGTCAGACAAATCTTTGGAGGTTTAGCTTTTCTAACCACCAGAACTTTAACTCTACTTATTTATTCTATATCACTGTTTGTCTTATCATGGCAGCTAACAGTTGTTTCTTTTTTATTATTTAGTCTTGTAGCTGTTGGTATTTCCACACTAAATAAACGAATTAGAGAAATTAGTTTTGGCATTTCTATTGCTAATGGAAAATTTACTTCAATAGCTTTAGAATTTCTCAACGGTATCCGCACAGTCCAGGCATCTTCGACTCAAGACTTTGAACGGAAAAGATTTTATCAGGCCAGTGAAAACGTCGTCCAAGCATGGAAAAGAAACTTTTTAATTTCTAATATTCCGAAACCTGCTGCGGAAGCTTCATCGACAATGATCATGATAGGCATGATTATTTTTGTCACTACTAGTAGCTTCATGCAAATTGGCGAATTATTGACTTTCTTCTTTGTGCTGTTTCGGATTATCCCGATTATTCAGGATCTGAATGGCACAACAGCATTTATTAGTAGTCAAGGGGGAGCAATAGATAATATTCAAAATTTACTGAAACCTGATGATAAAGTTTACTTTCAAAATGGCAAAATTGAGTTTCGAGAGTTACAAAGGGCAATTGATGTAGTCTCTGTAGATTTTGGCTACGATCGCGAAAGTTTAGTTTTGCACAACGTCACTCTTTCTATAGAGAAAGGCAAAATGACAGCACTGGTTGGATCTACGGGTGCTGGAAAATCAACCCTGGCTGATTTGATCCCCCGCTTCCACGATCCTACAGAAGGAAAGGTTTTGGTAGATGGAGTTGATGTCCGGGAATTTGAGATTGATTCTTGGCGGCGAAAAATGGCCGTAGTTAGTCAAGATACATTTATTTTTAATACCTCTATTATTAACAATATTGCCTACGGGACACCAGGGGTAACTCAAGCAGAAATTCGAGAAGCTGCACGTTTAGCAAATGCACTTGAATTTATTGAAGAAATGCCCGAAGGTTTTGATACAGTATTAGGCGATCGCGGTGTACGGTTATCTGGAGGACAAAGACAACGAATTGCTATTGCTAGAGCCTTGTTACGCAATCCCCAAATTCTCATCTTGGATGAAGCCACAAGTGCTTTGGATTCTGTTACAGAAAAGTTGATTCAGGAATCTCTAGAAAAACTTTCCGTTGGTCGAACAGTGATTGCGATCGCTCACCGTCTTTCTACTATCGCCAAAGCAGATAAAGTCGTTGTGCTAGAACACGGTCGTGTTGTAGAACAAGGCAATTATCAAGATTTGCTAGAACAACGTGGCAAACTTTGGAAATATCATCAGGCGCAGTACGAATCTAATCAGGGAACTTCTACTAGTTAGTTTTGATTTGCCTCATTATATATGAGGCTTGAAATCTAAACTAAGTGTTGATTCTTTAAAATCAGCCGCAATCTTGCTGAAAAGGTTGCGGTAATCTAACCAATTTATAAACCCTCTACTCTCAAATTTATACAACCAAAATGTTAGTCTCTGTAATTATTTCTAACTATAACTATGCTCGCTATCTACCTGCGGCAATAGAATCAGTTTTGGCACAGACTTACAAAAACTTTGAAATCATTGTTGTCGATGACGGTTCTCAAGACAACAGTCGTGATGTCATTAACCAATACCAAGAGCGATCGCCAGATCGAGTCAAAGGTATTTTTCAAGTCAATCAAGGACAAGGTGCTGCATTTAACACTGGATTTGCCGCAGCCAGTGGTGACATCATAGCCTTTTTGGATGCTGATGATGTTTGGAAGCCCAATAAATTACAACGCCTTGTTGAGGTATTCCAAGACTCAAATACAGTCGGTGTCATGCATTTATTAGAAAGTATTGATGCCGAAGATAAACTATTAGACAAAAATTATACACGTGGGCGAGTTCCCAACATAGAATTAGCAAAATTGATTCTAGATACTGGAAATTCTTGGTGTTATCCTCCCACTTCTGCTTTAGCTTACCGCCGCAGTGCCTTAACAAAAGTCATGCCAATTGATACAAAAACTTGGCGGCTATGGGCTGATGGATGTCTGATCTATTGCACTGCCTTTTTAGGTCATATTGAATACCTGAAAGAAGTATTGGGTAGTTATCGCTTACATGGTAAAAATTATCACGCAAGTAAGCTAACTCAGACATTCACCAACGAAGACCACGCGAGATGGCAAGCTGCGATGGAGACAACTAACCAAGGAGTAAATGCCTTTTTAGAGCGGATAAATTATCCTGCCAGAGTAAATTTGATGCGGAATCTTGACTATCGACGTACTATTTATTACTGGCAAGGCAAATGGAATGCACGGGAAATGCTAGGAATTTGTGGTATAATAGCGAACTACCCTTTTTACAATCTCCAAGAGCGGGTGTACTTTCTGTTTAGACTTATAGTAAAGAGTATAGGCTTTCTAGTTCGTCAAAAATCATCGCTAGAAAAAGCTTCAATTTAGTAGCAAAAAATACATTTTCTGTATACAGGTGTAACTACTATCTCAATTATTCACTGAAAGATACTTAAGTATCAGATTTATCAGGGACACAAAAAGTTCGTAGTTGGCTCACACACAACGTCCTTCATTAAATCCTCATAATTTTATGACCAACGAACCAAATCCCTATCTTCCTGTAGTTCCACCTGTTTCCAAAGATGTACAACGCCCTCTCTGGTCAGTAATGATCCCAACATATAATAGTGGGAACTATCTGCGGGAAACACTGACTAGCGTGTTAGCAGAAGATCCAGGTAGGGAGGTGATGCAGATCACTGTTGTTGATAATTGCTCCACAAAAGATGATCCAGGAAAAATTATTGCCGAATTAGGAAGCGATCGCATTGAATTTCATCGCCAGTCCACAAATGTGGGTATGGTAAACAACTTTCAGACCTGTATAGAATTATCTCGCGGTCATCTAGTTCACATCCTCCATGCTGATGATCTGGTCAGGTCAGGATTTTACGAACGGCTTGGACGTGCTTTCCACAAACACCCAGAAATTGGTGCAGCTTTCTGTCGTACTATTTTCATGAATGAGTATGGTCATTGGATAAAAATTACTGACCTAGAACAACCTGAAAGTGGAATTTTACCCAATGAATGGCTAGAGCAGATTGCTGATGTTTGTCGAATTTCACCACCATCCATAGCAGTACGTCGGAAAGTCTACGAAAAACTAGGCGCATTTGATCGCCGCTGTGGTTTGTGTATTGACTGGGAGATGTGGGTGAGAATCTTTGCTAATTACCCAGTTTGGTTTGAAGCTGAACCTTTGGCAACATGGCGAATGCACTTAGCTTCTAGCACCTCTACAAATATTGCGGATGGTCATTATGCTAAATCTTTGTATCAGGTGATCAAAAGTTTTGAATCATATCTAGGTGATAGAGTACCCAATAAAGTTTATCAAAATGCCAAACAAAACTGTGCTTTCTTTGCGTTGGAAACCGCCAAAGATTTACTAAAAATAGGTGATACATCCAGAGCGTTAGCTCAAATTCAAGCCGCCCTTACCTACAGTCAATCTTTTCGAGTTGTGCGATCGGCTTCTCGCTTATTCTTATTAAATAGCGCCTTATCTTTATTACGAAAAACTACAACAACTAGTTAATTTATATACATTGCTCCTAACCATGAATATAAATTCTCAATCAGAAACACCTTTAGTCAGCATTATTACACCCACTTACAATCGTCCAGACTACTTAAAACAAGCTTTGACAAGTGCTACTCGTCAAACCTATCAAAATATAGAAATTATTGTTTCTGACAATTGTAGTCCGGAAAACCCCCAAGCGATTGTGGAATCTTTTAATGACCCACGTATTCGTTTTTCACGTAACGAAACCAACTTAGGTATGCTCCCTAACACCATCAAAGCTTTTAAAATGGCACGGGGAAAGTACGTTGCGGCTTTGCTTGATGATGATTTATGGGAAGAAAACTTTTTAGAAAAGCTTGTTCCCCCATTAGAAGCAAATCCCAATTTAGTACTAGCTTTTTGTGATCATTCCGTCATTAATGCTGATGGCACAATTGATGATTATCTGACAGAACACTGTTCTCAATTATTTAAACGGGCAAATTTACCAGAAGGTATTTATCAACCTTTTTACAAAATTGGGTTGGTGGATCAAGCCATAGCTTCCGCAATGGCTGCCGTCATTCGTAATGATGCCATAGATTGGGATAGTATTCCTTCAGAAGTTGGTGGTTCATGGGATGTTTATTTAACTTATTTGTGTTGTCGTACTGGGATGGGAGCCTATTATTGTCCTCAAAAATTAACTAGATATCGTAGGCATGACCAAACAGAAACAGTGCAAAGCGGGAGGCTTAATTACCAAGCAAAAATCCGTAAATCTCAGGCAGATATGTTTTGCTTAGAAAGATTTATGGAAGATGAAAATCTTCAAGAATTTAAAACCTATTTTCAACAGCAATGGGTAAAAGTCAGCACAAGTTTAGGAATTGGCTTAATGCGTGCTGAACAAACTAAACAAGCACGTCCCTATCTTTGGCGTTCCTTACGTCAACAGTTTAATTTGCGAACTATAGCTGCTTTAATGTTGAGTTTTACTCCTCCAAAAATAGCCGCAAAGTTTTAAAAGACTATAGAAATATTTAAAGTTAGTAGTCCACCACACAAACTATGCGGAGTTTGTAGTAAGGGCTTTATAAAGAGGACTAAAGTCCTCACTACGAACCCCCGATCCCTATTCTCAAATCAGAGGTGAAAGTAAATGCGAATTTCCGCTTGCATCACAACTAGAAATCGTACAGAATCATTAGATATCTGCCTCAAGGCACTTTGGAATTCTCAAATCAAACCCCACATGGTAGTTGTTTCTGATGATTCGAGTGATCCACAAGTACAGCAGGCAAATTACCAAGTTGTTAAAAAATATCCAGGTACAACTTACATCCAGGGGCCTCGTCGTGGTGTTTGTGCTAACCGCAACAATGCAGTGAATGCAATTCCAGAATCAGAAACTGACTTTGTTGCTTTTGTTGATGATGATATTTGTGTACATTCAGACTTTTTTAATGTGGCAATAGAAAAATATTCGCAAATGTCAACCCAGGACAGAAATCAAACTATCCTCACAGGTACTAGCAAAAACGAATACGCCCACTTTGTACCAGCTAGACTCACTTTCCAAGGACATTTTTCGCCTACTGATGATACTCCTCAAACTGTAGTTATTCACGCGACTGTGTTTCCCAGACAATTTTTGACCCAAGAACAATGGGATGAAAATATCTTTTTTGGTTATGAAGATGCTGAACTTGCTCTGAGGGCAATTAAGCGTGGTTACAAGATTTTATATTGCCCAGAATTAAAAGCTGATATTTATCCAGTAAATAGTGTGTTGGCAACTGGCACATCTGATCTGGATATTGGTGGGTTGAATTATTATGACTTAAATATTGAAGCAGCTCGCCTTTACATTGGTATCAAACGCTATAAAGATTTGTTCCCTAATCCTTTAAAATTGATAGCTTTTCTGCTTATATACTTTTTACAAATGTCAAGATACTTATTTAAAAATAAAGCTATCCAAGCTTGGCCAGAAATTATTCGACGTTCTCGGATTCAAAGATTATTACTGCCATCTGGAATTTGAGAATTAAGCAGAAAATTGATTTTAGAGGATAGTGAACGTGAAACTTTGCATTGTTACCCACAATGTTGTTAAAGGTAATGGTCAGGGTCGAGTGAACTATGAAGTTGCCTGGGAAGCAATTCGTCGGGGTTATGATGTTATTTTGTTAGCCAGCCAAGTGGCTACAGAGTTACAGCAGCATAGCCAAGTAAGATGGATTAGTATTCCAGTTAAAGGCTGGCCGACAGAAATTCTTCGCAACATGATTTTCTCTTGGCGGAGTGGTAATTGGTTGCGTCAACACCGCGATGAGTTTGATGTCGTCAAAGCCAATGGTGCAATTACAACAGCCCCTGCTGATGTGAATGCAGTGCATTTTGTTCATAGTTCTTGGCTAAAATTCTCTGCTATTGGGGCTATGCCCAAGTCAGTGAAGAATGTACTAAATCCACGGGGAGTTTTATACGATTTTTACCAATGGCTGTATACATCTCTGAATGCGCGTTGGGAAAAATCAGCTTTTGAGCAAGCACAGGTAGTTATAGCTGTATCTGATAAAGTCGGAAAGGATTTATTGGAAATAGGTGTACCACCAGAACGGTTGCAAGTAATTTTTAATGGTGTTGATCTGCAAGAGTTTTCACCTGGAGTCAGCGATCGCTCACTGTGGAATCTGCCCCAAAATGTACCTCTGGCGCTGTTTGCGGGGGACATTAGAATTCCACGCAAAAATCTGGATACGGTTTTACATGCCTTAGTGAAAGTGCCAGATTTACATTTAGCAGTTGCGGGAATTACGGAAGGTAGTCCCTATTTACAACTAGCTGCATCCTTGGGGTTAAATGAGCGAGTACATTTTCTGGGACTTTGTGATGATGTCCCGGAGTTAATGAAAGCGGTAGACTTTTTGGTCTTTCCTTCCCGTTATGATCCTTTTGGACTAGTGGTGATTGAGGCTATGGCTTGTGGTTTACCTGTAATTACTGCGGTGACTACAGGTGCAGCAGAATTGGTAAAACCAGAAGCGGGGATTGTGCTGTCAGATCCTAATGATACAGAAGCTTTAGCAGAAGCACTATCATCTTTAGCGAGCGATCGCACCTTACGTAGTCAAATGGGTCAGGCTGCTCGAACTCTTGCTGAACAACATAGTTGGCAATTAATGGCGAAGAGTTATGTTGATGTATTTGAAGAGTTAGTTAAATCCTCTTAAAGATCAAAAGAAGTAGCGGAAAATAGCACTACTCAACAGGAAGATTAACTTGATTTCTTCCTAACAAAAAGATATCTATATTTAATAAACCACAAAGAGTACAAAACTCAGGGATTAATAAGTGATTTTTAAGTGGCAAGAGGGTAATTGAGTTATTTTCACCCTCTTTAGTTTTAACTTACACATTCTTAATTTTTATGATATTTTCCTATGCAAGAATTACCATCAGTTGCTATCTGTATTCCTACTTATAATCAAGGGCAGTATTTACTAGAATCTGTAGGTACAGCCTGCGCTCAAACTTATCCGAATGTGGAAGTTTGGGTTGCTGATAACGCCAGTACTGACAATACACCAGAGGTGATGGCACAACTATGTGAGCAATTTCCTCAAATTCGCTATCACTGCCATTCAGAAAATTTGGGCATGACTCCTAATTGTAATTGGGTTTTGAGTCAGCCTAAAACCGATTATGTCATCCGTCTTGATTCAGATGATGCGATCGCACCTCGTTATGTTGAAACTTTAATTGCTCTCATGCAAAAATATCCTGAAGCTGGTTGGGGCCACGTTGCTACTCAGGAAATTGATGAGCGGGGACAAAAACACAGCATCCGTAGAGTAGTGAGAAAGCATGAGTTTCAAAGTGCGGATGAAGCACTACAAGCCTCAGTTTCCGGTCTGCGGACAGCTTCCAGCATTTTTATGTTTAAAAGTAAAGCTTTGCGAGAGGTTGGGTTTTATGGCGACGGTAGCCTCAAGTATAGCGAAGACTATGATTTAGCAGTGAGAATGTCTGATGCTGGTTATGGCAATGTTTACTCAGATCAAATATTAGCCGAGTACCGCGTCTGGACTGACACCAACAAAATACGTCCCAAGCGCAAAGGTGATCAACTGCAAGCTTATATCTGGATTTATAACAAAAGCTTGATCCCTGCTTTTCAAAAAAGAAGTTGGGATACCAAAGTAATTGACAAATTTCGCCAAAAGATGGCGTTGATTCATGCTGCTGCTTGTTTTTCTCCAATTTTCACCGCAGATGAACGAGCAGAATTGATTACTTTATTAAAAGAATTAGGTGATTCGCCAGCATTACGCTTACGTCTTTTAGCTTGCTCCTTTGGTCTTGGCCCTATCTTTGATTGGCAACACCATATGAAATTAAAGTTAAAAGGTGTAATTAAAGGCTGGTTAAGTCGGCTCAAGAGTACTTCTAAGCTGAGTGCAGGTGTTAGCTCATGATGACAATCAGCGTCATGATTCCTACCTACCGTCGTCCCCAGGATTTGGCGCGGTGTCTGAAAGCATTAGAACAACAAACTCGTAAACCAGAGCAAGTTGTAGTTGTAGTCCGTGATACAGATAATGATACCTGGGCATTTCTCAAAGATTATCACCCCGAAGCCTTCAAGTTAGAAGCAGCGACGGTTACAGTCCCTGGTGTAGTGGCGGCAATGAATGTAGGTTTAGATACAACCACTGGAGATATCATCGCTATTACTGATGATGATGCTGCACCACACCCAGATTGGTTGGCACGGATGGAAACCCACTTTTTATCTGATAGTCGTATTGGCGGTGTTGGTGGACGGGATTTGGTGTATGTGGGTAATAAACTCATCTACCAAAGCGTGTCGGAGGTGGTAGGGAAATTACAGTGGTATGGACGTGTAATTGGTAACCATCATACTGGAATGGGTACAGCGCGAGAAGTAGACGTACTTAAAGGCGTGAATATGGCCTATCGTCGTAGTGCGATCGCAGGGTTGCGCTTTGATGAACGTATGCTTGGTACTGGCGCACAGGTACACTTTGAATTGGCATTTAGCTTGAGAGTGCGGAGCCGAGGTTGGAAACTCATCTATGATCCCCTGATTAATGTGGATCATTATCCAGCCCAGCGCTTTGATGAAGACCAGCGCAATAACTTTAATCACCTTGCCTGGAAAAACGCTGTACACAATGAAACTTTGGCTCTCCTAGAATACTTACCACCTCTGAGGCTAGTAATATTCATGCTTTGGGCTACACTTGTTGGTACACGTACGGCTTTTGGTTTGCTGCAATTATTGCGATTTTTGCCAAAAGAAAAAACCTTAGCATGGCAGAAATGGCTGGCATCTATGCAAGGACGCATCCAAGCTTGGCAGACTTGGTTGTCCCATCAAAGCTTCATCTCACCAGAGAAAGCCCATCAAGCTTCTTGAAGGCATTCCCGATGGAAAAATTTCACCGCTAGGCATCAAAAAGGGACAAGGGAGACAGGACTCCTACTACACCCCCATACCCTTAAACCCTACATCCATCTTCCCTTTTACCGACTTCTGTAAGAAGTCTATGATATTGGAGAACCCTGGTGATCCACAATTCTGAGTAAGGTACAAGCCCCAAATTTATCTGTGGAAGCAATCCAAAATCTACAATCTAAAATCCAAAATCGAATGACTTACAGGCAGGCTAATTTGACTAGTTACACAACAACAAGCTCAGAGCAACAACAACCACCACTATTGGGTTGGTTAGCAATTGTGGGGCTAGTGCTGGTTGTAGGGGTATCTATTTTCGCTGGTGGTGCAGCGGCTCGCCCAATTTATGTTGTAGGTACTTTAGGTGTAGGGGTTTTCCTCTATCTGCGGTATCCTCTCCTTTATATCGGCTTGACTTGGTGGATGTGGTTTCTTACACCCTTTATTAGTCGCCTCATAGATTACCGTAGTGGTTTTGATGCTAGCCGCTTTTTATTAATATCACAGTATTTAGTAACCCTCCTCACCTTACATACCGCCTTAAAAAACCTTCCCCAATCGGTTCGCAAAGGTGGGATGCCCTTTGTACTAGCCTTTTTGGGTGTATTTTATGGCTTCCTGATTGGATTTGTGAAAACTACACCCTTTACCGCAGCTAGAGGTATGTTGGATTGGTTAACCCCGATTAGTTTTGCTTTCTATATATTTTTCAACTGGCGAGAATATCCTCAGTTTCGTCAAACCATTATCCGTACCTTTGTTTGGGGGGTTTTGGTCACAGGGATTTATGGTGTAATCCAATTTATGATTGCTCCAGAGTGGGATAGATTCTGGCTAGAAAGTATAAGACTTACGAGCTTTGGAGATCCCGAACCTTTTAAACTGCGGATTTGGAGTACGATGGCTTCACCTGGCCCTTTTGCCAGCATGATGATGACGGGCTTACTGTTGTTATTCACCAGTAGTGAATTTGTGCGTATTCCAGCCGCAGCAGCTGGTTACTTGGCGTTTTTGTTAACGATGGTGCGGACTCTATGGGGATGCTGGGTAATAGGAACGTTAACCTTGCTGTCTTCGCTCAAACCACAAATCCAAATGCGACTGATGGTAACTGTTTTGGTCATGGCGATCTGTGTTGTACCATTAACCACAATGGAGCCATTCGCGGAAGTAATTGCCACCCGCTTGGAAACTTTTACCAATCTCGAAGATGATAACAGCGCTCAGGTCAGGCAAGGGATTTATCGAGATGGTTTGGGTAAGGCGATGACTAACATTTTAGGTAACGGCATCGGCAATACATTTATTGTGAATGAAAAGGGCGTTTTAGAACCGATTGTGATCGATAGCGGTATTTTGGATATGTTTTTCACACTCGGTTGGTTTGGTGCGATATTTTATCTGGGTGGATTGATTCTGCTGTTGTTTCAAATCTTTCAATTTTCAGAGCCTCGCTTCGATCCTTTTATGGCTGCGGCGCGTGCGATCGGTCTTGCCAATTTTGCCACCCTACCCCTTGGTAGCGGTATGCTAGGAGTTTCCGGTATGTTTCTCTGGGGATTTATGGGCATTGTCTTGGCAGGACATAAGTATTATGTGGGTCAGCGAAATTCTGGAAGAAATTAAACATCAATATCATGTTCGCTTCAACACTTATACTATCCGCCTGTGTTAGTAAGGGGTAATGGGTAATAAGTAATTGGTTCATTACCTATTACCACGAAATCTGACTCCGAGCTAGATCTGGATGAGCTTAACCAGAAACAGCTTCTGGTGTGAGAGACTGAACTTGACGCCGATTGTTGACAACCATTTGAATGGGGCGATCTGGCCCTGTTACCAAACCCCGACGCTTTGGTTTGACATCAAAGTTATCTACTAGAGCCAATTCTAGATGTGAAAGGATTGTCGCCAGTACTAATTTCATTTCAAATTGAGCAAAAGCATCACCAATACAGCGTTTTGCACCACCCCCAAATGGTAAAAATTCATAGGGTGAAAATTGCTTCTCTAAAAACCGTTCTGGTTTAAATTGCTTAGGTTCTGGGTATAAATCTGCACGTTGGTGGGTGAGATAAATAGACCCCAAGATTCGTGTACCTGGTTCTAGCTCATGTCCACAAAAAGTTAGAGGTTGCTTTACTACCCGTGGAAAAGTCAGCATTCCTACAGGGTAAATACGTAAGCTTTCGCTACATACAGCATTCAGGTAAGGCAATTTCAAAATAGTACTAGAGCTAGTATCAGAGCCAGAGCGATCGCCAATGGAATCAAACTCTTGCAATAGCTTTTCGCGTACTTCTGGCAATTTGTGAATCCAGTATAGTACCCAAGTCAAAGCAGTAGCAGTAGTTTCATGACCTGCTGTTAACAAAGTCATTAATTCATCACTTAACTCTGCATCAGTCATTGGTTGACCTGCTTCATCCCGTGCTGCAATCAACAAACTCAGAACATCTGTACGCGATGAGTCAGCTTGTTCTCGGCGTGCTTGAATTTCTGCGTGTAGAAGTTGGTAAACGCGCGATCGCCGACGTAGGAAGGTTCCCCAAGGTGTCAACGGGCCTAAATCTTTTTGCAAAGCTGGAAAATAAAGCATCAAGGCTCGTAAAGGCGAACTCCCGCCGCGATTGAGCATTAAAGTCAAAAGTTGCTCTAGTTCTTGGGCATGAGGACTATCATACAGCCCAAACACTGCTTGCATAATTACCCGCATAGTGATAGCCTGCATAGCAGCATGAACATCAAATTTTTGACCTATTTGCCACTGGCTAATAATTTCCTCTGTAACTTTGCTAATTACCTGAGCGTAGGCTCGCATTCTCTCACCGTGAAAAGGAGGCATCAACAACTGACGCTGACGCCGATGTACTTCACCACTCACAGTAATTACAGAATTTTGACCAACAAAAGATTCAAATAACGGATCGCCTGGAGCTGCAAATTCTTTAGTATCGCTAGTCAACATCTGCTGTAGCGCTTGAGGATTGCTTACTAAAACTACAGGTTCTGTTAACTGTAATGTAAAGATATCCCCATAACGTTCAGCACACTCTTCCATATAGGTCATGGGACTGTTGATCCACTGGAATGTCTGTACTAGAGATGGGGTTTTTGGGCCGTTTGGTAGTTTCATAAGCTTTTTTTGCTGTGTGTCTGCTCTCTACCGCTGCTATCAAGTGTAGTGAATTTAGAGATGATGGGAGTTTGGTAGATTCAGTTTTGTTTACAAGCGATCGCATTAA
>NZ_AJLJ01000057.1 GCF_000317245.1 Fischerella muscicola SAG 1427-1 = PCC 73103 | reverse complement strand
TTAGGTCGGGACACTCAAACTACTCGCAAAGATTTCCTTTTTACATTACTGAACCTTGAAATTCTCCACAGTTGCTTCCAATTCTTGAGAAATTCCCACAGTTTGCTGCAATGATTGAGAAATATAACGTGATGATTGACTTGTCGTTTCTGAGGCTTGAGAAATTTCTGTGATTAATTTGGTCACTGCTTGCGATGTTTCCACTTGAGAAACTGTGGCTTGGGAAATTGATTGTACTAACTCATCAATTTGATGAGAAACTGTGAGAATTTGGTTGAGGGAGGTTTTAGCATCTTCGACGATGCGAGAGCTTTCAACTACCTGAGTAGTTCCTTGTTCCATTGCTTTGGCAACTTCGTTGGTTTCCCGTTGAATATTTTCGACAATCTGTTTAATTTCTTGGGTTGCGTCAGAACAGCGTGCTGCTAATTCACCAACTTCTGTTGCAACTACCACAAAACCTCGGCTCCCTTCACCAGCCCTAGCAGCTTCCAGCCCAGCGTTGACTGCTAACAAGTTGGTTTGTACAGCAATCTCGTTAATTAAGGAGACTATTCGAGAAATTTGTTCTGAAGAATCGCCAAGACGTTTGACTTTTTTGGCTGTATCGTCGATAGTCGATCGCAAATTAAATATTTTTTGTACCGTCAAATCCATTGCTGTTTCGCTTTTTTGAGCAGTAGAAGAAGCTGTATAGGCAATTTCAGCAGCTTTTTGAGCATTAACTGCAACATCTGTAATGGAAAGTGTCATGCGTTCGACACTATCGAGGGTACGGTTAATTTCCACTGCTTGTTTGATGGCTTCGTTAGCAAGTTGGCGGATTGCACCTTCGTTTTCACCAAGGGCTGCATTCACCTGAATTGCAGAGGTCTTGACTTTGGTGACTATTTCTCTAAGACTCTCAACTATCGTATTAAAGAAGTCTGCAATTGTCCCAATTTCTCCCTGGGTAACTTCTGCATACACCGTCAAATCACCTTTGGATGCTCCTTCAATATCTCGCAGCAGTTTGATAATTTGTCGTTGCAATGTCTCCTTTTGTTGACTCTGCTCGATCGCCAGCAATTCTGCACGAGAACGGGCTTTTTCCGACTGTTCCAACACATGTGCTTGTTCGAGGGCGTAACCAATGGGAATTGCAACCTGCTTAAACAAATCGATTTCTGATTCTTGCCATTGGCGAGGACTAGAACACTGATGAGCGATCAGTAAACCATATAGCTTATTATTGAGCAAAATCGGTGCGACTAAATTTGCTTGCACTTCAAAGGCTGCAAGTTGATTAATGTGACATTCGGTTAAACCTGCTTCGTAGATATTTTCTATAGCTTGGACACGCCCTCTTTGATACTTGTCTATGTAATCTTGAGCAAAACAAGGATCTGCAATCTCTGCACCCAAGGCACTTGTCCATTGATCATCAACACACTCAGCTACAATTGTTCCTATCCAGTTTTCATCAAAGCGGTAAACAACGACTCGGTCTACTTGAATAGCTGATTGCATGGTTGTTACTGCTACGTTCAAAATTTGTGCAGTGTTGAGCGATCCACGAATACGAAAGGTAATGTTATTGATTTGTTTGGCGATCTTGGCTTCATTGTCCTGCTGTTCTGCTTTTTGGGCAATCGTTTCTGCCATTTGATTAAAAGCTACAGCTAATTGTCCGATTTCGTCGTTAGTACGAATCTTGACTCTGACAGAGCGATCGCCATTCGTCAATTTTTGGATGGCGTTTTTGATCTGTTTTATTGATTGAACGGTATTCCGCTTCAATATATATGTCCAAATACCAATCACAATTAAGACGAAAACTCCTGCTAAGGTGTATTGCAGCCAATTTTGTCTGAGTAAACTTTGCAGTTCAACTGGTTTAGTTACCTGCATCAAAACAGCTACTGACTGATCCGTACTTACAGGGAAATTTCCCTTATTTGTGACAGTAGTGATATTAGGAACTGCTTTGGCTGCGATCGTATAAGCTTGGTGATCAATGGCTATTTCACCAGTGACAATTTCATCTGGACGTAATGCTGCTTGTGCAAGTATTAATTTCTCAGATAAGCTTGGATGTAGTGTCGCTTCAGTTAAGCCTGTTTCATTACTTTGATCCAGTATTGTAGCTAGAATAAATTCCCCTGCTCCTTTATTTGTATAAACAGCACTATAACTTTCATCGGTTGTTAATGCAGAGGTTGATTGTGCGTTCACCTGTTGTTTATCCACAATATCACCAGCCACTAAAACTCCAATCACTTGATGGTTTTGTGGAGATTTTACAGGGATCAAAGTGTAGCGAATCAGAGCATCTTGGTTTGTTAATTCATTTCTAACTAAAGCTACTTCTAACTTTAATTTAGACCAATTAGCAACTGCATGAGCTTGAATTAGCCGAGGATTTTTTAACACCTCACTGACTAAGCCTTGCGGGTCAAAAATTTTACCTTGAAGATTGGAGTTGCTATGAGCAATCACCCGCCTGTCTTGACTAACTAAGGTGATATATTCAACATTTAAATTCTCCGCTCCCTTTTTGAGAATTTGCCTCACTTGGGTATTATTATTTTGTTTATACTGATTAAACTGATTACCTGCTAAAGAAACTTCTGCCGCATCAATAATAGCAGCATGATTTGCCTGACTCTGCAAATTAAACGTGAGTTGATTTAATTTGAGATGATAATTCAAATCTGCTATATTGAGTTCTGACTTTGCCTGTTGAAGTGATTGAGCCTGGAAACTGCGATTGATGATTACAGTCGAGCTAATACCTAATCCAAAAATCAGACCTAATTGAGACAAAATTAAAACTGTTAGATTATTGCTGCTGATTGGAAAACTGACAAACCGCTGCCATAGAGATTTTTGGAATTTTGGAGTACTTGCTTTCGTTGCTGTGGTTCTAAGAATATGTTGGTAATTACTGCGATGACTTTTAAGCATTGATCGTGTGTTCCAATTAAACTAAAATACCTCATACTGCTGAAAATAATTTTCATGCATCACTAAGTTCAGTTTGATGTTTTCTAATTTTCAAAATGAAGAATTGACAACACGCATGAGGTCTTGTACTCACTTTCATGAATACAGAAACAAATTTAGTTGTATTTTCTTCCTATGACCTTGAGCAAAATGAGCAAACATAGATAAATGCAACACAAAATGCAATATCTCAACGAATTAAGCTACATTTTCGTCTCAACATAGAAAACAAGTACCAAATTTTCTATTTGGAATACAAACTCTCCTACTAACTCCCAAAACTGAAATTTAGCCTAAACGACTTTTTTACCGAGTCAAAATTATATAAATATTACTTAAGGGAAACACACTATAAATCAAAAAGTAGGAACACCCAGTTTTGCCATTTTTTAGCTTGTTAAGCTTTTAACTCTAGCTTAATAATCAATATTATTTTGCATGGATACTGATCTTAAAGTATTTTGGAATTTTTTTACAAGTATTTTTCAGAATAATCTTGCTTCAATAATTCAATTTTAAGCTTTCATATAGTCAAATATATAACCTACTAAAAATCAGGGTACGAGTCTGTTAATTTAGTTTTGAAGGATTATTTTTCTTGGCATCACTGTGTCAGCGCCTCCTCACGTCAAAAACTATCCCTCATTCAATCTTGATGGAATAGCACTGAGCCTACTAGAAAAATGTAAGTAGAAGTAAATAATATAACCATGCTTATACTTATACAATCCAATAATTAGCTCTAAACTAAAGTTTTCGACTAATAGTTTAGGTTAGCTAAAGCTAGCTATAAACAGGTTATTAACCTGTCTCAATGGATATGAATTAATGCCAAAGCAGTACTTATTAAATTTGACAAAATCCTAGTAGTCTGTCAAACCGATATCTAAAGAGTTTGTAGTAAGCGCTTAAGAAGTCATTTAAGCACGCTTGCTCTTACTAAGAACCCTTGAATGTTTCGGTGACACAGAACACTAACTCCTAAGTCAAAATTAACAGTGGTGATGATGGGTGTTTTGTAAGCATTGTATTGTAGCTTTTATTATATACGTAAGTATATTTAATATTTACAACATATGATAGATGCCAAAACTCAAATAGAATGATTATGAGAAACTAGCCTACATGAACTGTGTACAGCAAAATAAATCAACAACTTCACTCCTTCTCCTTGGTAAGGAGAAAAAGAGGTGAAGTTCCTTTCAAATCAGGTTAAAAACCCTAAAGACAAACTTGCTCATCTAAGTTTGAACTCAACGAAAGTCACAGGCGATCGCTTCTCAAAAAAAACCGAGTTACTGAATCGGGGGTTAGCAGTGCAACAGAAAAACATCCAAGAATCTAGTTCTCATTATCAATCTACTGTGAAATTGAGTTGGGTTCACCAAGACTTAGCGCATTTGCGGCCTTTTATTCGCAGCACCATCAAATTATTCAAATTCGGTGAAAAAGCCAGCAACCCGGAAATTTTAGTACAAGAGGTGTTGGCGTGGACAAGCGCTCAACCTTTTCTCACCCAAAAGGTTTGTCAATTGCTGTGTGATTATGAAACTTTTATTGTGGCTGGTGAAGAAGCAGCCGTAGTTGAGCAGTTAATACAAAATCACTTGATTGCAAATTGGGAAACTCAGGTAGCTGCTGAACATTTGCAGACAATTCACGACGGTTTAGTTGCTAATCAAAGATGTGATTCGATATGGTTGCTGCGATGGTATCAGCAAATTTTGCAACAAGGAGAATTACCAGTTCACGATAGTCAAGTTCAAACAGAGTTGTTGAACTTAGGATTAATAGTTAAACAAGAAAATAAATTAAGAATATCAAACCGCATTTATCTATATATTTTTAATTTAAATTGGGTCGAACAAGAATTAGGACGTTTACGACCCATAATTCACAATACTACTAAATTATTTAAATTAGATGAAAAAGCAACTAATCCAGATATTGTACTCGAACAAGTATTGTTTTGGACAGGTACCCAGTCTTTTCTAACCCAAAAAGTTTGTCAATTGCTCTGTGAGTATGAAAATTTTGTTGCTGCTGGTGAAGAAGCAGCCGTAGTTGAGCAGTTAATACAAAATCACTTGATTGCAAATTGGGAAACTCAGATAGCTGCTGAACATTTGCAAGCAATTCAACAAAATCTGCTCCAAAATCAATTTTGCAATCCCGTACAACTGCTAAGGCTGTATCAGCAAATTTTACAGCAAGGAGAATTACCGCCTCAAGACAACCCGGTCGAAACAGAGTTACTGAATATAGGATTAGTAGTCAAACAAGACAATAAATTAAAAGTAGCCAACCGGATATACAAATCTATTTTTAATTTTGATTGGATTAATCAAGAATTAGAGCAATTACAACCTTTGGTTCAAAATACAATTAAAATTTTCAATTTAAATGAAAAAGCTAGTAACCCAGAAATTTTAGTGCAAGAAGTACTGACTTGGACTGGTTCTCAGCCTTTTCTGACTAAAAAGGTTTGTCAATTGCTGTGTGAACATACAGCTTTTATTGCTGCTGGAGAAGAAGCATTCACAGTCCAGCAGTTGGTGCAAAATCGTTTGATTGCAAATTGGGAAACTCAGATAGCTGCTGAACATTTGCAAAAAATTTACGACGATTTAGTTGGCAATCAAAAATGTAATCCAATATGGTTATTGAGATTATATCAGCAAATCTTGCAACAGGGAGACTACTCACCTCAAGATGACTTAATCGAAACAGAATTATTGAATATAGGATTAGTAGTTAAACAAGACAATAAATTAAAAGTAGCCAATCGTATTTACCAATCTGTTTTTAATTTAAGCTGGGTTGATCAACAGTTAGCAAATATGCTTGAGGTTTCACCTGCAATCAACCCTAGTAAAATTAATTCTAAAAAATTATTTCCAGCATTTGCTATGCTTGAAGCCAGAAATTTGATTTCTAATCCCAGAAGCATAATTATTAGAGCTATTTGGTTGTTACTAGCGATAGCTGGGTTTAGCGCCCTTTGTTTCAATATCTATAAAAATATAGAGGTAAATATTATTTTCCAAGAAGGTAATGAACTGTTTAATCAAGGAGAATATAAAAAGGCGATCGCTAAATTTGACAAGCTTTTAAACATCGATAGCAACTACTATCAAGCTTGGACTAACCGAGGTTATGCACTTGCTGGTTTACAAGAATATAGCAAGATGTTAGAGTCCTGCTCTACAGCTACGATTATAGAACCAAAAGCAGTTTATGCTTGGAATTGTCAAGGGGAAGCACTATATAACCTCCAACAATACTATGAGGCTATTTCAGCTTTTGATTCAGCCCTGACTCTTGATACAAAAGATCCTGTATTTTGGATTAATAAAACTGAATCATTATTAGCATTAAAACAATCTGATACAGCGCTAATCACTATTGATGAAGCAATTCAGCTACTCCAAGAAAAGCAAAAAGTAAGTCGCCAAGAAAAGATGACCAGAGAATTAGCAATTGCTTTTAGTCATAAAGGTAAGGTGTTATGGCAAAAAAAACAATATGAAGAAGCACTTGCTGCTTTTGATCAGGCTTTAATCAACGATCCAAAATATTTTACTGCTCTACGAGGGCGGGGTTTAGCCTTCCAAGGTTTAAAGCAGTACAAACAAGCGATCGCTCAATTTCAAGAAATGCTGACTCAATCTCGTCTGACAGATACTCAAAAGGCAGAAACTTTATACTACATGGGAATAACCTATTGTCAGTCTTCCCAAGCTAATGAAGGGCTTGCTGCTCTTGAAGCAGCTCTCAAACTCAAGCCAGACTATCAAGCAGCAGAGCAAGCAAAAACCAAATGTACAAAATAACTTTTTAATTAGAATTTTGGCAACCACCAAGGTCTGATATCAGAATACATTTTACCAACCGTCCTCGAATCAGGGGGTTGTGATTGCTTAAAATCACTACCAAGCATCTGGTACAAAGCTTGAGAAGAATTCACCTTTTCATCAAGGCTAAATAATACCTGAGCGCTGTAATGGTTACAACCAATACCCCTGCGTTCTACAGCACAAACCACAGGTTGAGCGTTAAATTTGTCGTTGGTGAGGTATTTGGCACGACCTGTTTGATATAGTGCTTGCAAAGTCTGAGCTGTTTTTTCACAGTTTTGCACCGCAGCTTGAGATGAAAAATATTCAGGTAGGAAACTGAGGATTGTTAAATCTTTAGCGGTTTTTTGCTCGGAAAAGTTAGCAACCACCGTAGGTGTAGCAGTATCTATCTTACACATTACCTTCATGGTAAATGCAACTTTGCTGGGTTGAGCAATTACTGCTAATGCAGGAGATGCAAGTATGGAACTCATTCCCAATATAGTCAGCCAGAATAGGCGTTTGTTCATAAAGCAGCTTCCTTAAATGTTGACTAAAAATTTAGTCTTAATATACTATTTTTTAGTTAATTTTACTTAAGTAATACATAAAAAGTGAACTAAAATCAGTTTCAATTATCTTCTATCTGTTAATTTTATTTTTAAAGATGAAACAGGTTGCTCAACGTCTTTTGTTTCCTATTGGAGCTGCTATTTGCTATCTATTTGCTAGTAACTTAGCCCAAGCACAAATTTCGTCAGATGGAACTTTGCCTACTAGCGTAAATCAAATTAATAATGTCTTTGAAATTACTGGAGGAACACAAGCTGGTAGCAATCTCTTCCATAGTTTTAGAGAGTTTTCCGTGCCTACTGGTAACGAAGCTTTTTTTAATAACAGTACAAACACTAATAATATTGTTAACATTATCAACCGAGTCACAGGTGGCTCAGTTTCTAATATTGATGGATTAATAAAAGAAAATTATGGGGCAAATTTAATTTTGATTAATCCTAGTGGGATTAATTTCGGTCCTAATGCCCAACTCAATATAGGCGGTTCTTTTTTAGGAAGTACAGCTAATAGTATTAAATTTGCTGATGGGACAGAATTTAGTGCTACAAATATTCAAAATTTACCCTTATTAACAATTAGTGTGCCAGTTGGTTTGCAATTTGGTCAAAATCCAGCAGCAATTAATGTTCAAGGTCAAGGTCACAATTTATCTGTTGAAAGTCAAATTTTCTCACCTTTTACGAGGGGCGACACTACCGGGCTGAAGGTGGAACCTGCTCAAACTTTAGCTTTAGTAGGGGGGGATATTATCTTAGATGGTGGTGTTCTCGCAGCCGCAGGAGGACGGATTGAATTAGGTAGCGTGGGTGGAAATTCTTTCGTTAATCTTGCTGCTAATCCTGGTCAAGTTTGGAGTTTGGGCTATGGAGGAGTGCCTAGTTTTCAAGATATTGATCTGCGATCGCGATCAATAGCAGATACCAGTGGTGTTGGTAGCGGTTCTATCCAATTACAAGGCAGAAATATCACACTTCAAGATGGATCAGCCGTATTAATTCAAACTCAAGGTACAGAATCAGCAGGAAACATCAATGTCAATGCATCTGAATCTTTGCGATTAATTGGTACCACACCAGATGGGCAAATTTCCACCAACATATTTACTGAAACCATTGGAGGTGGTAAAAGCGGAGATATTAACATTACTACCCCGCGCTTAGTTGTTCAAGATGGGGCGGTCATATCTGCTGCTACTTACACTCCTGCTCCTGGTGGTAATGTTAGTGTAAATGCTTCTGAATCTTTAGAAGTACTTGGATATTCATCAGTAAATCCCAATCGTTTTAGTGTTATTTCTGCTGCAACCTACGGTGCTGGAAATGCGGGAACACTCACAGTCTCAAGCAAACGCGTCACAGCAACAAATGGAGGCAATATTGCATCCATCACAGCTGGAACTGGCTCAGGCGGAAACGTAGTTGTAAATGCATCTGAATTAGTGGAACTGGTTGGTTTCACCCCATTTGTCTTTGCACCTAGTCAGATCACTGCTGGTACAGGAGGCCCCGGATCAGCAGGTAACGTAACGATCAATACTCAGCGTTTAGTGGTCAAAAATGGAGGTAGAGTAGATGCTTCTACCTTGGCGAGTGGCCCTGCTGGAAGTATCACAATCAACGCCAAAGATACAGTAGAAGTTAGTGGCACAGTACCAGGATCTGTCAATCCTAGTCTGATTGTCTCCTCTGCCAATATCGTCGATCCTACTTTGCAGCAATTATTAAGACTGCCTCCCTATCCTTCTGGAGCTTCTGGAGATGTAGCAATTAACACAGGTAAATTGCTTGTTACAGACGGCGCTCTCATTACAGCCAGCAATAGTGGATTTGGAGCCTCTGGAAACATCAGAATTAATGCTCGTTCGGTTTTTCTGGATAACGGAGCAAGTATCACATCGGAATTGGGTACAGCAAATGCAATAGGACAGCCTGCTATTTTTTCCCCCATAAATTTGCAAAGTATCAAAGGTGGAGACATTGCAATTTCAACCCAGCAATTAGATGTCCGGGGTGGGGCGAAAATATCCACTAGCACCTTTAGGAATGCAACAGGCGGCAATATCAATATAGATGCCTCTGAATCAGTGCAAGTGCTGGGAGTTTCACCCAATAATCCGGCATTGCAGAGCCTGATTAGTGCTTCAACTTTCGGCCCTAACAATTCGGGAAATGTCGCTGTTTCAACAGGGCGATTGAGTGTCGTTAACGGGGGATTCATCACCGCCGGCACTTTTGGAACTGGTTCTGGGGGAGATGTAAGCGTTAATGCCACTGAATCAGTAGAAGTTAGCGGAGTAGAACCATCTTTGTTCTTACCAAGTATCCTGGGAGTTTCAACGTTCAATACTGGGAATGCTGGCAACTTGACCATCACCGCACCCAAAGTAGTAGTTCGGGATGGTGGCAAAATAGATGCTTCCACTTATTCGACTGGTTCCGCAGGAAATGTTACCATCAACGCTCCCAAATCTGTAGAGGTAACTGGCACGGCCCCAAGGAGTCGCAATCCCAGTCTCATTGGCTCTGGAGCCATTATTGAGAATGAAGTCATCAGACGCATTCTTGGAGTACCTCCTGTCCCTAGTGGAGCATCTGGGGATTTGATAATTAACACAGGTAAATTGAGCGTTACTGATGGAGGGTTGGTGACAACGAGTAATCAAGGTGCAGGAATATCCGGAGACATCAAAATTAATGCTCAGTCTGTTTTTCTTGATACTGGTGGTGGCATTACATCAGAATTGGGGGGAAACTCCAGAGGAGGACGCCCTACTTTCTTTTCTCCTTTCACCATTGGAGGTGACATGGGCGGAGATATCGATATTTCAGCCCAAGAGTTAATAGTTAAGAACGGTGCAGCTACTTCAACTGCTACCTTTACGAATGCAGCAGGTGGTAATGTCAACGTAGATGTCTCAGGCTTAGTACAAGTCGATGGGTTTGCAGCTTTCAATCCGAATGCGCTGAGTTTGATCGGTAGTTCTACGTTTGGTTCTGGACGCTCAGGAGATGTTAATATTTCCGCTGGGAAATTGCAGGTTCTCAATGGGGCTAGGATAGGCGCTGGTACTTTTGGAATTGGCTCTAGTGGAGATATTACCGTTAATGCCACAGAATCAATACAAGTTATTGGTAAAGAACCAAGTCAATCAGTAGGTAGCTTGATTGGTGTTTCGACGCTGAACATTGGTAATGGTGGTGACTTGACTATCAATACACCAAAACTGATCGTCAAAGATGGCGGTAGAGTTGATTCTTCGAGTGCTGCTAGTGGTTCAGCAGGAAATGTTACTATCAATGCCTCTAAATATGTCGAGGTTGATGGCGCATTCAGTCTGATCAGTGCTGGTGCAAATATTGAGAGTGAAATTGCCCGACAACTTTTTGGACTACCGCCTGTACCAAGCGGTTCATCTGGTGACGTGACAATTAACACACCAAAATTGAGGATCACAAATGAAGGTCAAGTGAACGCGAGGAACCAGGGAACAGGTAATGCAGGCAGTGTCAGGATCAATAGCAACTCTACTTTTTTAGATAAGAGAGGTAGCATCACAGCAGCAACCACATCTGGTGAAGGTGGTAACATTTTCTTGCAAACAAATTCCTTAGCCATGCGTCGTGACAGCCAGATATCTGCGGAAGCAGGCGCCAGTAGTAACGGTGGTAACATCACGATTACAGGCTTTAGTCCGGCTGATTTTGTGGTGTTATTGGAAGGTAGTAAAATTACTGCCAATGCATTTCAGGGTAGAGGAGGAAATATCAGTATTAATACACAAGGTCTGTTTGTTTGCCCAGAATGTCAGATTAGTGCCAGTTCCCAGTTAGGAGTAGATGGGGAAGTAGAAATATTGACCCCAAATACTAGTACAAATCAAGAAGTTCTGGATTTGCCGCAGGAAATTACTAAACCTGAAGAAGTGGTAGCGCAAGTCTGTCCGGCGGACAGAAAACAAGGTCAGAGCGAGTTTATCATCACTGGGCGGGGAGGATTGCCACCTCGACCCAGCGAAGCACTCAGTAGTGATGCATTACTGAGTTTTGAATCTTACCCTAATCAAGCAGAAAATATTTCTGCTGGAGCGATCGCCACCAAAACCAACCAAACCCAACAGTTACCACCAATCGCCAGAGGCTGGTACGTGAACTCCAAAGGTGCAGTCATCCTGACAGCAGCTACCCCCACATCTTCCCCCTACAATGCCGGATTAAGTTCATCCTCATGTCATGCTAACTAGAAAGAACTCACTCAGACGTAAACAGGTGGGAATCCGGGGACGCAAATTCTCTTCATCTACCAATCCAATTACCCTAATCCCCCTACTCTCTTTAGTTTTCACTACATCTTCGGCTTGGGGACAGTCCATCAATCCAGTGACGCCCACACCAGAACAACCCCAACCTCAGCCTTTACCATCTTTAGAAAAACCGCTCCAGGTTCCACCTATTGCACCACCAACCCCTGACGAAATCCAGAATGTACCAGGGACAATTGTTGTACAAAAATTTGAGTTTGTTGGCAGTACAGTTTTTAGTCAACAACAGTTACAGCAGGCGACGGCTGATTTTGTTGGTAAGTCGATCACCTTTGCGGAACTGCTGCAAGCTGCAAATCAAATCACTCAACTTTATCTGCAACGCGGGTATATTACATCTGGAGCCTACATCCCCAGTCAAGAAATCCAATCGGGGATCGTAAAAATTCAGGTATTAGAAGGTAGCCTAGAAGACATCAAAGTCAATGTCATCAAAGGGCGGTTAAGTTCCAATTATGTGCGATCGCGCATTTCTGTGGCTGGTTATAAACCACTAAACATCAATCGCTTACAAGAATCATTGCAATTATTACAACTCAATCCCCGGATTGAAAGATTAAATGCCGAACTCACCGCTGGCACTAAACCCGGTACTAATTTATTAGAAGTAACGGTTGTCGGTGCAGATACTTTTAATACCCGCCTGCTTTTAAATAACAACCGTAACCCCAGTATCGGCAGTTTTGAACGTGGTATTGACATCTCAGAAATTAGTTTGTTGGGGTTAGGAGATGAATTTAGTTTTGGTTATCGCAACACTGATGGTAGCAACAGGTTTGAGGGTAGTTATAACTTCCCAGTTAATCCCCGCAATGGCACTATTGGCTTTACCTACCGGATCACCAACAATAAAATTATTGAAGCACCTTTCGATAACTTGGATCTTAAAGTAGACTCTCGCGAGTATGAATTCAACTTTCGTCAACCCGTCATTCAAAAAGCAACCCCCAAACTCAGTCAAGAACTAGCTCTTGGTTTTGGGTTTGCAAGACGAGAAACCAACTCCTCTATTCTGGGAGTAGACTTTCCTGTTTTCTCTGGCGCAGATAACAATGGAGAAACCCGGATCTCAGAATTAAATTTCACTCAAGAATGGTTACAACGTGGTAGCCAAGCCGTCTTTGCTGTAAATTCTGAAATTAGCTTGGGTATCAATGCTTTTAATGCCAGTGTTAGTGATGATGAGCCAGATAGCCAATTTCTGGTCTGGCGGGGACAAATGCTGTATTTGCGCCGCTTGGCACAAGCAACATCTCGATCAACAATCAGTCCTAGTCTGTTGTTGCGTTCCAGCATCCAACTAGCTAGTGATTCTTTAGTTCCCATTGAACAATTTAGCATCGGCGGTCCGACAACCGTACGCGGCTATCGTCAAGATGCTTTAGTTACAGACAACGGTATTATTGCCTCCGTAGAAGCACGAATACCAATTTTCCAGACTCCACAAGCAAAGGGAGTTTTACAAATTGTACCATTTATTGATTTTGGTATTGGTTGGAACACAGGTAGAAGTAGTCCAGATCCGAATACCTTGGTAGGGTTGGGATGCGGTTTACTCTGGCAAATGGGAGAAAATTTTTCCGCCCGCTTAGACTGGGGTATTCCTTTAGTCGATATTGCCAATTCAGAGGGTAGAACATGGCAAGAAAACGGTGTGTATTTTCAATTAGAATACAAACCTTTTTAATGTTGTTTAAATAAATTTCATTGAAACACCAAGACACTAAGACACTAAGAAGACTTGTTTTTTAAGTTACACGTTAAATAGAACTGTTTCAAATATTCATGCAAGAGGTCTAATTTTGTACTAAGAAGACTGTGCATCTGTGGTCAATTTCTATAACCTGATTGAGGTGAAAAGCTAATAATTATGAGGAAATACCGTCGTTTAATTATCTTATTTATTTCAGCCGTATTTGGATTACTTTCAACTTTAAGCTTTCCGGCTTGGTCGAATTCTAAATCAAATCAGGCGCTAGAACTGGCACAGCAAGGACAACAAAGCTATAACGTCGGCAACTTTGATCAAGCAATTCAGCTTTGGCAAGCAGCAGCTCAAGCTTATCAGCAAATGGGCGACAAAGAAGGTGTGACAAAGAGCTTGATTAATCAATCTCAAGCTCTGCAAGAATTAGGATTGTATCCCAAAGCTTGTAAAACTCTACTCCAAGCCTTTGCTGTCGCTAACCCTACATGTAACTCAGAGCAGATAGACAAGTTTCTCACGAATATTACCCAACAACAAAATTCTTTTTCACTTATCCAGGCTACTGGTTTACGTAGTCTGGGTGAAGTTCTCCGCAGACAAGGGTTGTTAGAACAGTCTCAGAAAGTTTTGCAATTGAGTTTGACAGCGCTAGATAAATCACCCCAATCAGGTGCTGTGTTGTTAAGTTTGGGTAACACTGAACGGACTTTAGGAAATCAAGTTCGCGATCGCTGGGATTATGAACAGATTACAGCTATTATTGATCAAAAATCACAAGACGCAGCTTTAGCGCCTTACCAAAAAGCTTTTCAATACTATACACAAGCAGCAGGCGTAACATCAGCTCCAGCAATAGTCAAAACTCAAGCACAACTCAATCACTACAAACTTTTACTAGAAAATCAAGCTTGGTGGCGAGAAGAAACAAATCGCCGCATTGTTTCTTGGACGAGATTTGGTGAGTCTAAGTTAATCGCCCGTGCTAAAGATTTTTTGTCTGAGTTGGAATCAAAACTGAGTCGGGATGGACAAAGTTTGCAAAATCAAATTGAGTCTTCTTTGGCTACTATTCCTCCATCTCGTGCAACCATTTATGCTCAGATTTACTTTGCTGATACTTTGATTAATACAGAAGAAGCAAACAAAGTCAAATCTATTTTGGATACAGCACTTCAACAAGCACGAACTTTAAAAGATCAACGTGCAGAAGCTTATGTTGTAGGCTATCTGGGGAAATTTTATCAGCAACAAAAAAATTTAAATGAAGCGATCGCCCTGACTCAGCAAGCTTTAATGTTATCTCAATCACAAAACAATCAAACTGATGTACGAGATATTACGTATCTTTGGCAATCGCAGTTAGGGAGTTTGCTGCAACAAAAAGGAGAAAACAAAAGAGCGATCGCAGCTTACACCGCAGCATATAATACTCTCCAATCCCTACGTACTGATTTAAATGCTAATAATCGCGATGTGCAGTTTAATTTTGTGCAAGAGGTCAAACCAGTTTATATAGAATTAGCGAATTTACTATTAAAATCAGAATTGAGTGCAGATGAATTGAGTTCTTTAGTAATTGCAAATCCTAATGTTAACCAGTCAAAATATGAGCAAAACCAACCCAAAAATCGCTTAGAATTTGCTCGTCGGGTAATCGAATCTTGGCAATTAGCAGAACTTGATAATTTCTTTCAAGACCCCTGTTCTCAAGAAACAGATGTTGCAGTTCAGATAGACGATATTGATTCCCAAGCAGCAGTTATCTACCCAATTATTTTTCCAGACCGCTTAGAAATTATCCTTTCCTTACCAGGAAAAACTCTACAACAAGTAACAATTCCTGTGAGTGAAGAGAAATTTAATAACACCCTGGATCGACTTTATGACTACTTAGATAACGTCACTATCAATAACTCTGCTCGTAATATTCTATCTACTTCTAACCCAGATCCAGAGGAATTAAAAGATAATATTCAAGCAATTTTACCAATATTTAGACAGCTTAATGATTGGTTAATTCAACCTTTAGAAGCACAGTTAAATGCCAAAAAAATCAACAATTTAGTTTTTGTACTGAATGGAAGATTGCAAAAAGTACCAATGGCAGCTCTATATAATGGTCAAAAATATTTAATTGAGAAATATGGTATTGCTTTAGTGCCAAGTTTACAACTAATTGATACCAAATTCCTCAAGCGGAAAAATATTAAAGTCTTAGCTGCTGGTGTCAGTAAACAAATTCAAATCCAAGGAGAAATTTTTCCAGCATTAGTAAATGTGCCAAAAGAATTAGAAGAAATCAAGCAGGCTTTTCCTACTTCTCAAAAACTTCTCAATCAAGAATTTACTACTCAAACAATTCAAAAGGAACTCAAATCTAATTTTCCTGTTGTTCATCTCGCAACTCACGGATTATTTAGTTCTAATCCGCAAAAGAATTTCATTATTACAGGAGATGGTAAAAGTATCAGTATTAATGAGTTGAGTAGTTTGTTAAAAGAGCAGGAAAATAATTTAGAATTATTGGTGTTAAGTGCTTGTGAAACTGCGACTGGTGATGAAAGAGCGATGTTAGGTTTAGCAGGAACAGCAGTTCGTTCTGGCGCACGCAGTACTCTTGCAACTCTTTGGCCTGTCAGTGATGCTTCCACAGCTCAACTCATGGGTGAATTTTATCAAGAATTGAAAAAACCAGGAGTGCAAAAATTAACTGCTTTGCGAACAGCACAATTATCACAGTTGGAATCTATTCGCACTCAGCCTTTATTTAAGCAATTGAAATCTTTACCACCTCATCCTTATTTTTGGGCTTCTTATGTTTTAGTCGGAAATTGGCAATAAAACTTTGTGAACGGGAGTATCCCAAATGTTTAAAGAGCTTGCTAAAACAAAACTGGCTAAAAGTGTAAATGATGGTGGTTGGGGACAGTTTGTATCCATACTTTCAATCAAAGCCGTAGCTTGCTTCCCGCAGGGGAAATGCTGGTTTGAAGGTAATAGCTGTAAATCCAAACGGCACTAGTCAAGAGTGTTCTAACTGTGGTCACAAAGTGAAGAAACCGCTATCTCAAAGAATGCATAATTGTACTAATTGCAATACAATTTTGTGCAGAGATTTGAATGCGGCTATAAACACAAGCTTATATTCCGGGCGTGAGATATGACGATGGCTCAACAACATTTCGCTTGCTCTCCCCATGAACTCGGGAATTGCGGTTGGTGCTTTCAGCAATTACCACCATTAACCGCTTTCATCCCCGCTTTACGGATTTGATAGTCAGTCGCTTCCGTAGGGGCTACCATTATTGGTAGTTTATGTGCTTTCAACCCCGCACCAGGGCGGTGGGACTTAGTTTTCTAGGATACTCACTTCACCTACATGGACATCAAGTTGTCATCAGTAAAAGATTAAAGTGCGTTCTCAACCAGTTTTTGGTTACTTTACTGAAGCCTGGAATCCCCCCATCAA
>NZ_AJLJ01000056.1 GCF_000317245.1 Fischerella muscicola SAG 1427-1 = PCC 73103 | reverse complement strand
CAATACCATACTGAAAGTATTCAAATTTTATTCATGCAAAGCCAGATAACCCAGTTTTTGAATCAATACCTTGCAGAAATACTCCTCCGCAGTGGAGAACACCTAGTACTAGTTGCGATCGCAATGACAATTGCGATCTCTATTGGTATTCCTTTAGGCATTCTCATCACTCGTCAATCTAAACTCAGTCAACCCATTCTCAATATTGCTAATGCCATTCAAACTATTCCAAGTTTAGCCATTTTTGGCTTCCTAATTTCTGTGCCATTGATCGGAGGAATTGGCCCAACTCCTGCAATTGTCGCCTTGACTCTTTACGCTTTGCTTCCCTTGATTCGCAATACCTACATTGGTATTACCAACGTTGACCCAGCAATTCGAGAAGCGGGAAAGGGAATGGGAATGACAGATGGACAATTACTGTTTCAGGTAGAAATTCCCCTTGCTTTAGGTGTCATTTTAGCCGGAGTCAGAGTCGCCACAGTGATTTCTGTGGGAATTGCTACCATTGCTGCGGCGATTGGTGGTGGTGGTTTAGGAGTATTTATTTTTCGAGGAATTTCCACTGTTAATAATCAGTTAATTTTAGCAGGAGCCATACCCGCAGCTTTGATCGCTTTAGGAGCAGATTTCATCTTAGGATGGCTAGAAAAGCAGCTGACACAGCAAAGAAAAAAAACAGTAAAAGTTAATCGCAAATTTGCCATTGTTGCGAGTATATTAACATTTATAATTGCGGGATTAATTACCTTTAACTATTGGCAAACACCGCCAACAATTGTGATTGGCTCCAAAAATTTTACAGAACAATTTATTTTAGGAGAATTACTAGCTCAACAAATTGAATCTCATACGAAATTAAAGGTTAATAGACGCTTTAACTTAGGCGGGACTTTTATTTGTCATGAAGCTGTGAAAACAGGTAAAATTGCTGGCTATGTAGAATATACAGGAACTAGTTTTACATCTGTATTGAAACATAAACCTATTAGTAATCCTCAGATTGTCTATGAAAAAGTTAAGCAGGAATATGACCAAAAATTTCAATTAAGAGTTATGACATCTTTGGGATTTAACAACACTTTTGCCATGATTATCCGGGGTGAAGATGCTAAACGATGGCAGATTAAAACCCTTTCTGAAGCTGCTAAATATACACCTCTAATGCAAGCTGGATTTGGCTATGAATTTCTGGAACGAGAAGATGGTTATCCTGGTTTAGCTAAGACTTATGGCTTGAAATTCACCAACCCTCCTCGACAAATGGAGTTAGGATTAATGTATCAAGCTTTAAAAGAAAAGAAAGTAGATTTGATAGCGGCTAATTCTACAGATGGCTTTATTCCTGTCTTTAATTTATTCATTTTAGAAGATGACAAAAAATATTTTCCACCTTATGAAGCTGTGCCTATTTTTAATCAAGAAACCTTGAAAAAATATCCAGATATACAGAAAGTTATTAATCAATTAGCGGGTTCTATTTCCACTGAAGAAATGCAAAAAATGAATTATCAAGTGGATAATCAATCTCGTCCGGTTGCACAGGTTGTCAATGAGTTTATTAAGTCTAAACCTGAATTGTCATCATAAGCTAAAAGAGAATTATAATTACCAATCAAACAGCTTTCATGAATTTCACAAGCATCAGTAATATGACAAGGCTATTCAGGAAAATAACTATTTCTCCATTTAGCCTTTTTGGTTAATAGCCCCTAGTACAGTTTCTATGGCTCGTTCTTTTTGTGGGTCTGCACCTTGAGCATATTCTAATGGCAAGGGAACGTTGATATCTGGTGCCACGCCTTTACCTTCTAATCTTTGATTCCCGTTCACAAATACATCTGCAACTGCTACATAAAGTAAGCTACCATCCTCCATGAAAAAAGGACGACCAGCAACTACTGCTCCGGCTGTTTTGGTACCAATTACAGGCCCTATTCTATGTTGCTGAAAGCCGTAAGCATAAATTTCCTTGCTGCTTCTGCTTCCTTGGTTGATCAGCATCGCTACTGGTTTTTTCCACTGAGAGATATAAGTATACTTTTTCCCATTACGGGAAACACTGGTAACACTTGGCCCAGTTTCAGCAGTGAACAGGTTCAGAGAATTGACATCTCCCCCACCCCAACCGTCTCTAAAGTCTAAAACTAATCCATCTGCATCTTTGAGGCGACCATAAATCATTTCTGATTGCAGCTGCTGTTGGTCTTCGTTGGCTGCGTGTGACCAAATATGAATATAGCCAATTTTTTTACCTTCCCGTTGTATATTTTGGATGCTGGCTTGTTGAGCATCGATAAACATGGTTTTAGCATCAAAAATTTTGGGTGCGATCGCAATTTCTGTTTTACTATTTGTTTTGGCTGAACGCTGAATTAATAATTTGACTTCTTCTCCTGCTTTTCCTTTAAAAGATTGTATTGGCTGATAGGGGCGACCATCGACACTGAGGATTTGATCGCCAATTTTTAACCCAGCTGCGGCGGCGGGACTTTTCTCAAGAATGGCGCTAACATATGTTTTGCCGTTAATGTTTTTAGTGAATGCACCAATGCCAGTGTATTCTATTTTGCCCTTAGGTAAAAATTTTGTTAACTGTTTTTGTAATTCACGACTTCTGGGTACAAAAATACCTAAAATTTCATAATAAGCAGGCTCATCTTGAATATAGTAGCGGGTGTGAGAAGTTTGCAATTCTCCAAGCATCTGATTAATAACCGCTGCAAATTCTTGCTTAGATTTAGTTCCTGTGGCTTGCGATTTATACTTTTCCCGCATTGCTTTCCAGTCCACACCGTTAAATTTTGAATCGTAAAAGTTGTCATTGACGGTTTGCCAAACTTGTTCAAAAATTTTAGTTTCCGGTTTAGCAAGTGTTTTTGGTAATGGGGAGGCGAGCCAAAACAGGAGCAACACTGAAAAACTGAGCAGCGTTACTGTAGTGAATTTAAGTAAAACAGATATTTTAGATCTTTTCATAAAAATACTTATATTTATTAGTTATTTTTATATCAAATTAATAATTAAACTGCCTGAAATTAGGCGTGTGATCAAACTAGCACTCTGTCACATCAACTTTGCTGGGCTGCAAGATCCCCGACTTTTTTCAAAAGTCGGGGATCTGTCTCCTCGCAACCCATCAAAATTAATGGGACAGACCA
>NZ_AJLJ01000055.1 GCF_000317245.1 Fischerella muscicola SAG 1427-1 = PCC 73103 | reverse complement strand
CTTGATGAGTCGTGGGTGTTCAGATTCCCTGGATCTCTCAATAAGTGCCAATGCAGGTCAATAGTTTATCCCTCTTTCAAGAAACACGGGGGTGTAGGAGAAAAATAGTGTTTCCTTCATTCGTTGCTAGCGGCGAAAAAACGCGGCTAGTCGGGCGCTCATAATTAACTCAATCTGTGCCGCAACCATAAAGCTAGTAACGGCATCGCCAACTTATAAGCTTGCTCTGCACCGTAAATCAAACCTTTGTGCTGTAAACCAGTCAGCGCACCTTGTAAGCTACCACCTCTAGAAAGACCATGTTTTTGAATATAATCTTTACTTTGTGGTTTTTCTGTGGGGTCTAAGGCTAAACATTCCAAAAGATGCACTTGATTGGCTGGTAGAATCATCAGTAAGGATTCGTACGTCATCGACAAGTCTTTGAGCAATCCTTCAATTGCCTCTGTGACATCTTGTTCAGTAATTAAACTATCAGGCAGACATGTAGTTTGCAGACGACGAATCAGTGCCATTGCATCACCAATGTGTCCTTGTACAGCATCTAAAAATAGTGGTAGTGCTTTGGAACGAGAATCAAATGTTAGTTTCTGTACGTGTAGCATTTCCCTAGCCCACACAGCTAATATGTCTCTGGCTAAGGGGGGCAATTGCACAGTTTCTAAAGGATAATTCTCTTCATCTGAGTGGTGGTTTGTCTCAGCGATCGTTGCAATCAAAACATAGTTAACATGAGCGTCCTGATTGATTTTGCGCCGGAATGTCGCTTCCCATAAACTATTGCGATCCCAAGAACGGATATGAGGGAAACTATGCAAAATCAACACTAACCGCTTCTGTAAATCTACAGCCATGATTTGTGGCAACTCTAACAACATCTCAAATGCTTGCCATAGCTGCTTTTGGCTGAGAGAACGCAACAGCTTGAGTTTTTTTTCGACATCGAAGATAAAAAATTCACTAGCATGGTGATTTACCCAATTTTCAATTTTGGCTATTTCCCAGTTTTGGCTAATAGCTTCTGCTAGTAGTTGTAAAAATCTTTCGCCATCTGTGGCACGAATACAATCTATCTCCAGTACGACTGCTCCAACTTCTTGCGCTCCTCCCTTGACTAAGGTACGCCTACCACTACCAGGTACGCCGGTAATTAATAAATCACCATCTTCTGACAATACTTCGACAATACGCTGAAACTCTGCTGATCGCCCAATCAATTGCAACGGAGTAGACAAATCCAGACTCACAACTTTTTCGCCTTCGGGTTTAATCCTCACTGTAATGGCAAGCATAACTCAATTTTTGGACAACCATTGATGGGAATTATAGTAATTATTAAATTTTTAATTAGTGCTTATTATTTTAAAACACTAATTAATAGTGTTATTGTTAACATAACACTTATTTCATGGAAATTAAATAACTATGGTTCAAGCTGCATCTACCGTTGCTGCACTAGGAGATAGACAGCCGGAAGTTTGGCATTTCTTGGAAATTGGGGGAGCGATTCTCCCAAGGGGGAGACGCTACGCGATGGTGCAAAGCACCCGCCTTACGGCGATCGCACACAACCAAGGATGAAAATATAACTCCTCCTACACCCCCACACCTTTACACCCTTTTTCAAACCCCTACCCAACAGGCAATTCCCGTGTTAGAAGCGTGCGTATTCACGACAATATTTTGCGGATTTTTCGGCATTATCCTTAAAAAGAACCTTGTGATGAAGATCGTCTCTATGGATGTCATGAATACGGGGGTGATCGCCTATTACGTGCTGATTGCATCGCGCAATGGGTTGTTCACACCTATTGTTTCAGACGTCAAAAATGGCGCTTACTCCGATCCGGTTCCCCAGGCGGTCATATTGACAGCGATTGTGATCGGCTTGTCGATTCAAGCCTTAATGCTGGTTGGTGTCATGAAGTTGGCACAGGATAATCCGACATTGGAAAGCAACGAGATCGAGAAGAACAATACGCCATGAATACCCTTACGATTGCATGGATCGGACTACCGTTTTTTGTGGGGTTCACCATTTATCTGCTCTCCAAACTTGATCGCTATCTCGCACTGGGCATGGCCCTTGTTTCCGGCGCATATGCGTTGCAGCTATTTGCCGAGCAAAAGCCCCTGACACTGCAATTACTGGATAATTTCGGCGTCACATTAGTGGTCGATCAATTGAGCGGCTACTTTATATTAACCAATGCGCTGGTAACAGCAGCGGTCATCCTCTACTGTTGGCACAGCGATAAGACGGCTTTTTTTTATGCACAGACGATCATTTTGCATGGCAGTCTGAATGCCGCATTTGTCTGTTCGGATTTTATTAGCTTATACGTGGCGTTAGAGGTAAGTGGGATTGCCGCGTTTCTCTTGATTGCCTATTCCCGGTCTAATCGGTCAATTTGGGTTGCCTTGCGTTATCTGTTTGTCAGCAACGTGGCAATGCTATTTTACCTAGTTGGCGCGGTACTGGTCTATCAGACCCATCATTCGTTTGCTTTTGCAGGTTTGCGGGGCGCACCTCCGGAGGCGCTTGCTCTGATTTTTCTGGGACTCTTGGTCAAGGGAGGGATCTTTGTATCGGGATTGTGGCTACCATTGACTCACTCCGAATCGGAAACACCAGTGTCGGCGATGCTGTCGGGAATTGTAGTCAAAGCTGGCGTCTATCCGTTGGTGCGTTGTGCTTTGATTTTGGATGAGGTTGATCCGATAGTCAGGCTCTTCGGAGTTGGGACGGCGCTTCTGGGAGTGTGCTATGCCGTCTTTGAAAAAGATACCAAGCGGATGCTAGCGTTTCACACGGTTTCGCAGTTAGGCTTTATCCTTGCTGCACCTAGAGTAGGGGGTTTTTATGCGCTGACACATGGACTGGTCAAATCAGCCCTCTTTCTGATCGCGGGTGCCTTACCGAGTCGAAACTTCAAGGAACTACAACACAAGCCGATCAGTACCCCGATTTGGATAGCCCTAGTCATGGCCAGCTTTTCAATTTCAGGCTTTCCCATGTTATCCGGCTTCGGGGCGAAGGTGTTGACGACCAAGAATTTGATGCCCTGGCAAATTATTGCCATGAACTTTGCAGCCTTGGGAACGGCAATATCCTTTGCCAAATTCATCTTTCTGCCCCATGAGAAACAAGAGGTAAAAGGGAATGTACAACCCGGTTTCTGGACAGCGGTGATCCTGTTGATTGGTGGCCTGATTGCAGCAAATGTTGTGTATTTCGAGGCGTATACCGTCGCAAATATCACGAAACCACTCGTAATCATCGGCATTGGCTGGGTGGCGTATTTTTTGATTTTTCGACGCTCAGAACTCAAGCTGCCGCGTTTGCTGGAGCAATTTGAGCATCTGGTTGGTGTGATGAGTCTGATGTTGATCCTGCTGTTCTGGATGGTATTGGCATGATTGGGTATCTGAATCTGATATTGCGACTGGTCATCTGGTTTTTGCTCACCGCTAACCTAAGTGTGGCAAACATCATTATCGGCGTCAGCATCGCAGTCCTATTGCCGGGACGTCCCAAATCTCTAGGAAGATTAAAGGATTGGCTGCGGGCGCTAGGTGAGGTCATCGTGGCAATTCCACAGGCATATATTGAAGCATTTGAAATCATCCTCCGTCCGCATAACGAAGAACATGTAACCTTGGAACGAGTCCCACCACGACGGACACCCGCTCTTATATTCTTGGATGTATTTTTAATCACCTTTACCCCCAAGACCATTGTTTTGAAATACCACGAAGAAGGCTGGTACGAAGTGCATCGAGTCCGACGGAGGAAAAAGAAGTGAACCTAGTACTGATAGCAATGATTCTGGCGCTGCTCATCCCCATGTACGAAGCATGGCAGGATGATGATATCTGGCAGACGATGTTGGCCTTTGCCAGTATTGCCACCAAGACATCAGTCATGATCCTGGTCGTCTCTGTCTTGCGGGATGATTGGATGATCGGTGTTGTCGGGGTCATCATCCTGAGTGTGGGAAATGCCGCATTAATGCTCCTGGCCCATGTGATCAAACGAATGAACGATGGATTGAAGAGTGATCTATGATAGATGTCTTTAGTTATACCTGCATAGCTATAGGAATCGTCTTTTGGTTTTGGGGTACTTTACCCCTGCTGGGCAAGCGATCGCTCTTGTTTAAATTGCATAGTCTTTCGGTTGCCGATACCCTCGGTTCGATGAGTATCGTGATTGGGCTGCTTTTGAGGAGACCCAGTGAATGGCCGCTGCTCATCCTTGCCATCATCTCGTTAGCGATTTGGAATACAGTACTGGGGTATGTGTTGGCATACTGTTCCAGTAGCGGAGGGAACCATGAATGATATCGATATCTATGTATATGTCATTATTGCCCTGCTGCCCTTGGCAGCCTCTATGGTAGTACTTCAGGTCAATCCATACCATGCCCTGGTCATACGTGGTATCCTGGGAGCGGTGTCGGCATTGGTATATACCCTTTTGGGGGCGGCGGATGTTGCTTTGACCGAAGCATTGGTGGGTACCATGCTTGCGATTACTCTCTATGCAATTGCGGTGCGTTCATCATTGGTCATGCGTCTTGGTGTGATCCAAGACTCGGCGAGCGAGACAGATGAGGATTCTTTACCAGACGAGAAAGGCGATCGCCTTTTTGGGCAACTGATGGATAACTTACGAACCATTTTTGGCAAACGCCATATGCGTCTTGAGTTAGTGACCTACACAAATACGCAGGCTTTGCAGCGGGCGCTGATGGAAAAAGAAGTCCATGCCATCTGTGCGCGATCAGAAGACAGCAAACCAGACGGTGCAGTGTCTGGGGACGAAAAGCAACCCTATCACACCACGACCAGGGTTCAACGCATCTATGAAATCATAAAAAACGAACTTTCATTACCAGGGACAACCCTAACCTATGTAAATATACTAGACTTAGGGGAGAAGCATTTATGAAATGGTTATATGTCATAGCAGGGATAGTGCTATTTGTCAAAATGCTCGTCATCCCTAACCCGGCACCGGACTCGTCTATCCCTATCGTCGAGGCGATCGTACAAGATACTGGAGTGCCGAATGCGGTTTCGGGTATCATCTTTATGAATCGTCTGTACGACACTATCTTTGAAGTAGTAGTATTTACAATTGCGATTTTGGGTGCTAATTTTCTGCTGGCGAATGAAAGACCATCCTGCACAATCTATCAATTCACAGATCAACCATCAATTGTTCTGGCGCGTCTAGGAGCAACAATTTCCGCGTTGGTGGGTATCGAACTGGCGATTCGGGGACATCTGAGTCCGGGCGGTGGTTTTGCGGCTGGGGTGGCAGGTGGAACGGCGATTGGTCTTGTTGCGATTACCTCATCACCGGAGTGGATGCAGGCGATTTACAAGCGCTGGCACGCCGCTACATGGGAGAAGATTTCGGTTCTTGTTTTCATTGTACTGGCGGTTGTAACTCTAGCTGGAGTAGAACTACCGCACGGAGAGTTGGGCGCACTTGTCAGTGGAGGAGTTATCCCTCTGCTCAACATTCTGGTTGCAGTCAAAGTTGCGTTGGGATCGTGGGCGGTGATTTTGGTTTTTATTCGTTATCGAGGGTTGTTGTAATAGGCAAATAATTCCTCAGATAAATGTCCTTCAGATATTTTGGTGACAGAGCCTGTCATGATAACTGTGAAGTCGTTTTTGATTTGAATATCAATCAAACCACCAGGCATTTGTACTGTAATATCAGCATCACACAAACCCAGTTTATGGGCAACGGCGGCGGCAGCGCTGCTGCTACTACCAGAAGCTAGAGTGTAACCTGCACCACGTTCCCAAATTTCGATTTGTATTTGATTTCTATTCAGGACTTTCATGAACTGAACATTAATTCGTTTGGGAAACAATGGATGGATTTCTAGCTTCGGCCCATATTGTTTGGCAAGAATAGGTGTGACTTCTGGTAAGGGAATTACACAGTGTGGATTTCCAATCGTCGCCGCACAGAAAGAAAAAGTTTGATCATCAACACAGATTGATTCTCTGATAACTTCTCTGCGATCGCCAACAACTGGTATCTCATCACTCCAAAAGCTAACTTTCCCCATTTCCACCTGAACGGTTTTCGGAGCATCTTTGACTAGAGAACGCACAATTCCACCAGCAGTTTGAATTGTAAAAGATTCTTCGCTCACTAATCCTAGATCCCAGAGGTAGCGAGAAAAAATACGCAAGCCATTACCACTTTTTTCTGCTTCACTACCGTCAGGATTGAAAATACGAAGTGCAAACTCTGCAATTTCTGAAGGTAATGGCCCAAATAAAATACCGTCCGAACCAATTCCGAAATGGCGATGGCAAATTGCTTTGATTTTCTCAGGTGTGAGCGCAAACGGTAAATCTTGGGGATTAATTACCAAATAATCATTACCGAGAGCATGATATTTGTAAAACTTCATCTCACCTATGCTTGATAGCAACTACGCGAATTCTACGATAGTCTGCCCACCATCTACCATCTTTATACAATACAGGCTGCAAACGTTCCTCAACAGCTTGGATGACTTTTGTTTGTTGTGTAGAAGAAAGTTCTGTTAAAAATTGACTGGTGAAGAACATTTGTAGCCAGTTCGCCATACCTGTACTACCTTCTTCTAAAGGAGTTGGTCTGTCGAACAAGGTAGCATAGGTAACTTCCAAACCTTGTTTTTCTAGTAATGTTGCATACTCACTAATACTCGGAAAATACCAGGGATTGATTGTGCCTGGAGAATTGTAACCCAGTTCCATCAAAGCATCTTGCAACGCCTGAACAATGGCTTTGATATTTCCTTTCCCACCAAACTCAGCTACGAACTTGCCACCTGATTTTAAGGCTTTGTCAATACAACTCACTACTGCATCTGCTTCTTTGACCCAGTGGAGTGCAGCATTAGAAAAAATCGCATCTAGTGGCTGTTCAACTTGAAAGTTCCTAGCATCAGCAATATCAAATCGCAAATGCGGATAGTTTTGTCTTGCTTTCTCAATCATGGCAGGAGAATGATCAATTCCCATGACTTCAGCGCCATGAGTAGCAATTTTGTCAGTCAACTGTCCTGTACCGCAGCCCAGATCCAGAATGCGATCGCCTACTTGGGGAGAAAGTAAGTTGAGTAAATCTTCGCCATACTGCCAAACAAATCCGTGTTGACCCTCGTAGAGAGTTGTATTCCAATGATTATGTAACATAGAAAATTAATTAGGAATTTTATATCTCTATAGCAATCC
>NZ_AJLJ01000054.1 GCF_000317245.1 Fischerella muscicola SAG 1427-1 = PCC 73103 | reverse complement strand
TATGGTTGAGTTAAAGATAATTATAGGTGTTACCTCACAACTTTCTCACATTGTTGTTTTAGTTTAAAAGTAAAACTAAATTAGTAGGCTTTTGCTTAATAGTCAAACCATTTTTATGGATAGAGAAAATTAGATTTCTAAAGTTTTATGTGAACTCTGGAAATTTGCGTCACTAATCTGGGAGGATAAATAAAGATGCAATCCAAAGCTAATGAAGTCAAACAAATTGCTACACAGTTGTTAGCTAGTATGCTTTCTAATCCTCATATTTATGCAACCGTAAGTGATGAGGGAGCAAAAGGTCAGCAGGAGCAAGAACTGATTATGGTTGCTATTGAAATGGCAGAATATTTAGTTGCTAAAGTTGAGCAGAAAAAATCATAAAACTATGTTGAAAAACTTGTAATTTAATTTAGATTTCTTTCCTCAAACAGCAAAAATTTTCACACCATTTCATTTTTTGATCATACAAATATATTAGTATGGGCGTACATCTGTACGCCCATATAATAAATATAGTACCTATCAGTAGTTTAGTTATTTTAATTAATTTGCTGAACTCAAAATTTAGTCACTGTAACGTTAATACCAGAATTGATTTGTTTGGGAGTCTTGAAATACTCTATTGGCTGGAGATACTCAGGAGTTTGGTTTTTTCGTTCTTCGCATTCCTTTATGATCAAACCAGGATTCTGAATGATCTCAAGTGGGTCAATTTTTGTGCATCCCTGCTGTCTGACGACTGATATTGAACCCGCAGTTTGTCTTAGCCTATTATTTCGGTTGCTGATATTACCCCAGTTATTCTTAATTGTTACTGGTTTGGTAACTAAAAAACCAGCCCGATTACTTTGATTGGTGATTGGAGTGTTCACTGGGTTAGCATAAGCACTAGGAATAACGCTGAGTGTACTAATTAAAACTACCAAATTAAGAAGTAAACTTTTCATAAATCAAATCTCTCATAAATACCTACTATTAATTTTGGCTACTTTTATCTTTAACTGCACTATCGTTAGACACTTTTTGATTCTGCAACATTTAGATTAAAGATAGATTAAAGATTTTGATGAGATAGATTCACCTTGTCCTCAAACCCATAATTAGCTGTATAGCCTGTGCTGTAAGCAATAGCGATGGTCTATTATTATTTTGCCTTGAAAATAAATTAAGATGCAGCAGAGTGTGACAAACTAGAGGCGATGTGACACTTTTGCAAGTCAAATCACTAGATATGATCAGGAGATTTAATACTCAACAAAAGTAGCGATCGCCAACTTTATTAAGATTATTAGTAATATATTGTATAAAAAGTTAGTCACGCCAAAAACAGATTTTTTTGAAAAAGTCAAGTACTTAGATCACAATAAGAAATTTTTTTGGACATGAAAATTTACTACATTACCCTAAATAATGCAGATGAAGCACGTCAAATCGGTCGTGCTTTATTGGAACAAAAATTAGCTGTTTGCGTCAATTGGTTTCCTATTACTTGCGCTTACATATGGAAAGGAGAAATTACAGAAGAGCCAGAAATGGTGCTAATTGTGAAAACTCAAGCAGGTTATCGGGAACAAATTGAAGGAGTGATTCGCCAATATATTAATTACACTAACTTTATTGCCGAAATTTCACCCACAGAAATCAACCAAAACTTCCTTGAATGGTTAAATGCTGAAGTTCCCTTAAATTCATTACAAAAAATGTAGTTAAAAATTCTATAGCACTCAACATTTTTATCTAACAGTAGAGAAGAATGGTAATAGCTGTCTAGTTGAGAAACTAGTTTATGATCCAGAATGAAAACAGTAATACTCAGTCGCCAGTCTATCAATCTTCTTCACATACTGATACCCGATATTGGGGTAAAGTAGAAGTAATAGAAAAAGGGAATAACTACAGTATTAACCGTATTGAAATAAAGCCCAAACAAGGCATTAAACCACAAATCCATTATCACCGCAGTGAACACTGGGTCATTGTTTCTGGCACAGCAAAAGTTACTTGTGGTCAAGAGGAAAAATTTCTTAATAAAAATCAATCAACTTTTGTTCCTCCAGCCACACTTCACAAAGTAGAAAATCCAGGATTTATCCCACTTATTATTCTGGAAATTCAAAATGGCGAATACTTGGGTGAAGATGACATAGAACGCCCAGTAGATTGTAATTTAGCTACCCTGTAGCATAAATTCGATTTTAATAAACTTTTATAGGGTAGGCACTACTTTTTGGTTAAAGGGAAAAAGGAACAGGGATGAAAAGAACATCCCTTTCACTTTTTACCTTTATTTTTCAGTTGCTATTGCGGAGGAACAAGGCTAGCAGTTTTCGTTACACTATTCCAAAGTATCCAACCAAATTGATGATCTAAATTATCGTCAGTATTTGCTACTTTAAAATAAATTTTTTCGCCACCCTTCATTTCAATAGCAAAATCAGCATTTTGAGCATATACCACCTTAAAACCTCTGTCTCGTAAGCAATACATCGCCCAAGCTTTTAATGATTGTCTTGCTGGTTCGTGTGGAATTGGAGGTTTTGTGATCGCTTGTTCAATAACTTGGAAGATTTGCATTTTTGTCATTTGTCATTGGTCATTGGTAGAGACGCGATGTTCCTCGCGTCTTTACAATAGTCATAATTTTGAATTTTGAATTGTTTTGTCTCCCCTATCTTCAACTTGGATCGCAACGAATTTCGATCATAAAGCCATCGGGGTCATAAAAATAAACGCCTTGTCCGGTGGGACGAGTGACTGGCCCATGTGCGATCGCAATTTGGTTTTGTTTGAGTACTTCGACAGCACGATCAAAACTCAGGGGATCTATGTCAAAAGCTAGATGATAAGCTCTGGTAAAAGTGCATTCTGGATTAGGATCTGGGGGTGATAATTCCGGTTCCCAGAATAAATCTAGGATAGTACTATCAGGAGTAACAAAGTTAGCAACTTTTCCCTGCGCGACTAAATCCTTTAAAGTTTCTGGAACCTCATCACCAGTCAATTCATGTAAACCCAAAATATTCCCGTAGAAGTTGCGCGAAGCTTGCATGTCTTGGACATTCAAAGCAATATGATGTACACGACGCAAGTCTCCGGAATTCAGAACAGGGTTGAGAGAATGGGGACTAGATAGCATTATTTTACTAAAATTTACTTTTGTAGATAGATGGCAAATATTTTTTGAAAGTCTACTTTTAATAATAAAAATCTAACATGCTATTTGATTATTCATTAGACTTTCAAAATATTAATTTTCGACAACATCCTGAATTATATCGTGTTGGCAAAGGTGAGCAGGGTGTACTTTTAGTAGAACCATATAAATCGGAAATTTTGCCTTACTGGCGCTTTAAAACACCAGATATCGCCAGAGAATCTAGTGAAAAAATCTATAAAATGTTTTTGGCTTACCTTGAACAAGATGATTTTGTAGGCGCGGATATGGCGCGGAAATTTTTACAAATGGGTTATACACGCTCGCGTCGTTATGCAAACCACAAAAGTGGCAAAAAATATAAAACAAATCCACAAAAGGAAAATTCCACAGAAGCACAAAAGCAAGCACGAACAGAAATTTTACCTTATGAAGAAGATCCTATTAAGGCTGAATCGGCAAAAATTTTTAAACAAAAGTGGATACAAGCCAAAACTAATGAGAAATATCTCCAGCTTTTAGCAAAACATAAACAGATGTATGAACAAAAATAATAGCGAATGACCAATAATTATTGTACAGACGCGATTCATCGCGTCTCTAATGACAAATCATTCCATACTTCTGGGCGTATTAACTACTTGATGCATTCTCCAAGGAATACCACGATACCTCCCAGCAATTTCTCCCTCTTGGATTTCAACATTCGCATCTGGTGGTTGGTAGTTACTCCCACGATACTTACATATTGCTTCATTTTCAATCTTTTGAGGTTGAGAACTAATTGATTCCTGATTCTGATTATTATTTAGTTGTTGTTGATCTTTTTCCTGCTGCTTTAGTTTGTACTCATTTTGTTGTAAGAGTTTTTTTGTACTAACAAAAACGACGATTAGCAACAAAAGCTGTACTTGCCAAGGCGCTAATATCAAACCTAAAGCTAGACTAATAGCTGCAACTACACCTATGATCTGGCCAATTTCATCAGTACTTTTCTTGAAGATATAGCCAGCTACTAGACCAGTAAAAATTGGTATCACAAACAACAGGGGCATTTTTCTTTCACCTCTGAACTAAACCAGAAGCGCTAATTTTTCGGTACTTGGATATTGGGGTTATTTATTGGGCTATTGTTTTAAAGACGTGTAGTAATTATACATTCACGCTTTTTCTTCAGCCACAATGTGCTACTAATAAACAACAACACCATCAATGAGTAATTACAAAAAAGTCTAATATATGATATTACCATCATACGCTTGCATCATCAAAGCTATCTAAGGTATTACCTTGATTGAGTAGCTTTTCTGACTGACACCCAATGCTGAACATTCCTCAACTACTAGCAACTGAACTCAACCTCAAAGCCTATCAGGTACAAAATGCGCTGGAACTACTGGCGGAGGGTGCAACAATTCCCTTCATTGCACGTTACCGTAAAGAACGCACTGGGGAAATGAACGAAGTCCAGCTGCGCGATTTAGCAGATAGACATACCTACCTAAGCGAACTAGAGGAACGAAAATCGGCAATTTTGAATGCGATCGCCGAACAAGGTAAACTGACAGACGAACTCAAAGCGAAAATCGCAGCTTGTTTACAAAAAACGGAACTAGAGGATTTATATTTACCCTTCCGTCCGAAACGTCGCACCCGCGCCACCGTCGCCAGAGAAAAAGGACTAGAACCGCTAGCTGAATTGATCAAATCGCTGAATCACAAAAATGCTGCACCCACATCTTTGGAAGCAGAAGCAGCAAAGTATGTTTCCGAAGACAAAGGAGTGAAAACACCAGAAGAAGCGCTCAAAGGTGCTTCTGATATCCTAGCTGAAGAAGTAGCAGAAAAAGCAGAATTACGCGCATATCTGCGTGAATATCTCCTAGAAGAAGGAATATTTACCTCGCGGATCAAAGATGAACATCCTGAAGGTACAACAAAGTTTGAGATGTACCGCAAATATCAAATTAAAGTTAAGAATATTGCACCCCACAATCTCCTGGCACTATGTCGCGGTGAAAATGAGGAGGTGTTGAGTTTTGGGATTAGCTTTGATGAGGATGTGGTGCTTTCCTATTTAGAATCCCAGGAAATTCGCTCCAAACATCGTCCTATCCGCAGTTTTTATCAGGAAATGCTCAAAGATGCATTCAATCGTCTGATGAAAACTTCGTTGATCAGCGAGGTAATTTCTGAGAAGAAATTATACGCCGATGTTGAGTCAATCAAGACCTTTGAAGCAAACTTGCGGGAGTTGCTGCTGTCTGCACCTGCGGGAATGAAACCAACAATGGCGATCGATCCGGGTTTTAGAACTGGGTGTAAAGTTGCTATAATGGATGAAACTGGGAAATTCTTGGAATATCAAGCAGTATTTCCCCACCAAGCAGCAGAACAGCGCCTCAAAGCTGCCCAAACACTGAAAAATCTGATAGAAAAATACAAGATAGAGTTAATCGCTATTGGTAATGGTACAGCTTCCCGCGAAACAGATGAGTTTGTCGCCCAAGTATTGCAAAGTTTGGAACGCAAACCAATCAAAGTTATAGTCAACGAATCTGGCGCATCTATATATAGTGCTAGCAAAGTTGCAGCCCAAGAATTCCCCGATTTAGATGTTACCGTGCGTGGGGCAATTAGTATCGGTCGTCGCTTGCAAGATCCACTAGCAGAACTAGTGAAGATAGACCCTAAATCTATTGGCGTGGGACAATATCAACATGATGTAGATCAGAAATTACTGAAAAAGAAACTAGACGAAACAGTCGAAAGCTGCGTTAACTACGTCGGCGTAGATTTGAATACTGCTTCCAAGGAACTTTTGACTTTTGTCTCCGGGATTACACCCACCGTTGCTAATAACATTGTCACCTATCGTAACCAAAACGGAGCCTTTAAAAATCGTCGGGAACTGCTGAAAGTTCCCAAGTTAGGGCCAAAGGCGTTTGAACAAGCAGCAGGTTTTCTGCGGATTCGTAATGGTAAAAACCCTTTAGATAATACCGCCGTGCATCCAGAAAGTTATGCAGTAGTAGAAGCGATCGCTCATGATTTAGGTGTAAACTTACAAAAAGTTACCGAAATTGCCGAAAAACTCAACAAAGCCAACCTGAAAAAATATGTAACCGAAACCGTAGGTGAACCCACCCTACGCGACATCCTCAAAGAACTAGAAAAACCAGGCAGAGATCCCCGCGCCGAGTTTAAGTATGCCACTTTCCAAGAGGGAATTAAAGAAATTTCTGATTTGAAAGAAGGGATGGAATTAGAAGGTATTGTGACAAATGTTGCTAATTTCGGCGCCTTCGTGGATATTGGTGTTCACCAGGATGGTTTGGTGCATATCTCTCAACTTGCTGACAGATTTGTCGATGATCCCAAGAAAATTGTCAAGGTGGGACAAGTTGTGAAAGTGCGAGTGATGGAAGTGAATGAGAAATTGAAGCGGATTGGTTTGTCGATGAAGGGTGTGAAGCAGTAGAACCTTAGTTTTCAAAATCCAGCCTACAGGAGGATACGAGCCATGACAACCGCTAATTACGACGCCATGAGCCTTGATGATCTTAGGCGATATGTGCTGAGTCATCGACAAGATATTGTCGCTTTTCAGGCTTATATTGATCGTTCAAAAGCTGCTGGGCGGATGATTAGCATGGATATTTAATTCTTCAGCAATACTTTATAATAAATAGTTAGGCAGAAGAAGCTTGCAGGTCACTATGGAAGCCGAGGTTACGTTAACTCCGTTCTCTAGGACTGAAGTCACGCTACTGAGACGTTGGCTAGCAGCTCCTCATGTCGCTGTATGGTATCCCGACCCTGAAGACCACGTTGAGTGGGCAGTTAATCCGCCGCCTAGTGGTGAGCGGGCGCTGATCGCAGTCGGAAGTCAACCGGTTGGCTACGTTCGATGGCAATCTGTGTCGCGTGAAATCTTGGATTCAGTCGGTCTTCACGAGATTCCAGCAGGGTCGGTTGACGTAGATATTCTCATTGGTGATCCAGACTTCGTTGGTCATGGGATCGGTCCAAAAGCGCTACTGGTATTGTTGTCAAAGCTTTGTCAGAGGCGAGATATTCCGTTGGTTGGTCTGACTACAAGCGTGCAGAATCTGTCGGCGCAGCAAGCCTACACCAAAGCTGGCTTTCGCATCCTGCGTGAATACAGCCCTCCCGGATACGGTCGTTGTTATCTTATGGTCTACAGCCTCAATGAAAATGCCTAACACTGCGTTGGTGCGGACGGAACAGAGATTATTGGTGGGTGTTCGAGGTGATCTCTGCCGCCGCACAACTTCACCGTTAGCCTGCCTTTATTTGCATGGTGACGGCATTGCTCATATCTCAGTAAAATCTTTAAAACTTTATTTGAGTTGATGCAGGGTAGCGATCGCAGTTTTGTTTCGGTTCAATGATTTTGTTGCTGTAGGCGTTGGGTAGTTAACTTTTCTATAATTTAGTGTTGTTGATTTAGTGTTGTTGTTAACAATATGGAATCTGTATACCTCTTTGAAGGGGTATCTTAGAAAATTTGTAGCGCGAGGATCACTTTTTGAAGAAGTACTATCTTACCCCTGCAACTTTGCCAGATTGGAGTACCTACTTCTCCCAAGTGGCTGTAGTTGAAAAGAATGGCATCAAAATGATTTACCTGGCTGGACAAGTTGGAGTTGACAATCAAAAGAATCTAGTTGGCAACGGTAAATTACGAGACCAAGTGGAACAAACATTTAGGAATCTTCAAACAGCGTTAGAAAGTGTTGAGGCGACAATTGCAGATATTATCAAAATGAATATTTATGTGGTGAATTATCAGCCTGAAGATGCAGAGATAATTGGTGAGGTGCTACAGCAATACTTCAGTGTGGGTCAACTTCCAGCAATGTCTTTGATTGGCGTACAAGCCCTAGCTGAGGAGAGATTTCTTGTAGAAGTCGATGCTGAAGCTGTGGTAGACGGTGATGGATAGATGTAGGGAGTTTTAAACATGTTATGTAGAGGCAGCAGGCTAACAAGTGCGTTGCAGCGGAATGAATGAAGTCTTTTATGCTTAGTCTGCGATCAATACACTCGTCTAACAGTAGCTTCATACTATGCTACCGTACTAACAAGCTGCTTTCCAGCCTCTTCAAGAAAAGCAATAACTTGCTCTCTAGTCACGGTTGGAAATCCATCCAAAAAGTCGTTGATCGATTCGCCTGCTTTCAGATAATCCAGAAACGTCTGCACAGGAACCCTAGTACCAGCAAAAACAGGAGTACCGCCCATAATTTCAGGGGATGCGCTAATAATTGAGGAGTCTTTAAACATAAGTTTTTTCTAGGTTCCGTACCTACTAGTTTATCAATTCTCATGAGATAAAAGTATCTCTAAAACCGTAGCGGATGAGATGATTATGAGATTGCCTTTAGAGCGATCGCTCATAAACAAATTCACATACTAGTAAAATAACTGTAAGCGATCGCTGCTTGTCTTCAAGTTCGTGCAGAACGTGGTGTGCCGAGCGAAGCTATAATTTGCTCAAGAGCAGAGAGATAAACATTGATATGTCAACCTTAGAACAAATTGAAGCGGCGATTCTAACACTTCCGTCACAGGACTTCGAGCGTCTAAGGCAGTGGTTTTTTGACTTGGATTATCAACGTTGGGATGAGCAGCTAGAGCAAGACATTGCAGATGGCAAGTTAGAAACCTTAGCTCAAGAGGCGATCGCTGAATTCGAGTCAGGACAGTGTCGAAAAATTTAATGCACTACACGACACAACGATTTTGGAAATGCTACAATACCCTACCCGAAAACGTACAGCAAACTGCTGATCAATGCTATGAGTTGCTTAAAGCCGATCCATCTCATCCATCGTTGCACTTCAAAAAGATTGGTAACAAGTATTGGTCAGTTCGCGCAGGGCTAGATTATCGGGCTTTAGGTGTTGAAGTTGAAGATGGTATTTCTTGGTTTTGGATTGGAACTCATGCAGAGTACAACAAGCTAATCGGCAAGTTGTAGTGCGCTATAAGAACCCGGTGCGTTGTATTCACGTGGTTTCTCATGATGTGGCTGGACAGGGGAAAATGGATAAGAACCATATAGAACTTAGAAGGAAAAGATACTTCAAGCTCAGTTCACAAATCGCTCAGTTGGATAATGTACAATTGCGTTCTCTGCTTGGCGATAATCAGTCAAGTTTGGGTTGGGGACTAACTCACACGATAGTTCTTGGAAAATCCAAAGTCTTTGTGAAACGCATTCCAGTCACAAACATCGAATATGACAACTTGTTCTCTACCAAAAATCTCTATGATTTGCCGACTTACTTTAATTATGGACTCGGTTCCGTTGGTTTAGGAGTCGCTGGTTTAGGGGTCTTCCGTGAACTCGTGACACATATCAAGACCACCAACTGGGTATTAGACGGAGCGACCGCCACCTTCCCACTGATGTACCATTATCGGATTATTCCGTTCTCTGGGCAACATGTGGACATCGATAGGGATCGTCTCAAAGGCTTTGTAGAGTACTGGGGTAATAGTGCAAACGTCGGCAATTATATGTTAGATAGAGCGAACGCCAACCATGAGTTAGTTCTGTTTCTGGAGTACATACCACATGTTCTGGAAACATGGCTGCGGGAAAACCCCAACAAACTCCAGAAACATCTGGATGACTTGTGTACAACGATTACCTTTTTGAGGACGAAAGAGATCATCCACTTTGACGCACATTTTCGCAACGTCCTCACCGATGGCGAGCAAATCTATTTAACCGATTTTGGTTTGGCACTTGACAAAAGTTTTACGTTGACGAAGGATGAAGAATCTTTCTTTGATGAAAACACATTTTACGACTACGGAGAGATCCTGCGGAATCTTAGCCACCTGATTCGATCATCGTATGATTCATGTTCGGAGGACGATAAACGCAGAATCATGGAAAAATATGGCATAAAAGAAGGCTTACAACATTATCAACTGGTGTCTCTATTACTCGACAACATCGAGCAGATACATGCTGACGGGATCATGAAGCTAGATGAATTCTATGTTGCCAGCATCGTGAAGTACCACAGCATCATTGCACTGATGCGAAACTTCTATTTTGATATATGGGGAAATAACAAAAAAGACACGAAACTTCCTCATGTGAAACTACAACTACTACTCAAAGAGACGGGGTTTCTTGCAGGTGCTTTCAGTTGACCTTATCAAGCAAAGCTATAATTTGTTCAAGAGCAGAGAGATAAACATTGATATGTCAACCCTAGAACAAATTGAAGCGGGGTCTGATTGAATCAGCCGCTTCCGCTTCAATAGTTATACGGTTTTTTCAAAAATTAAATAAGATTCCTATGGCTAAAAATGCCTCACTAAGCTGATATTGCTTACTGCACAATCTGATTACACCCATTAGCATCAGGAGGCGCTGTTTGTGTTGAGGCAGTTGTGAGTAGCAGTGAGTTAGGTGCTTGGCCTAATCCATTACCTGTAGCAATTACATCAAAAATGACTCCGGCCGGGACTTGTTGATTCGCAACTTCTACTGTGATTGGTGGGTTGAAGGCATTATTTATCAATGGGTCAAATTGGTCAGGTAGAACTGGATTGAAGTTATATGTACCAGCCGTAAGTTCTGGGTAAGGAATAGCAGTTTTGGGTGTTAGGTCTGTGATACGAGTTTCATCCACATTTGGGCTAGAGGATTTGCTAATACGGAAATCTATAACAGCGCTAGTTTCCGAAAAGCGATACCAACGTCCTTTAAATTTACCTGGATTAGGCTGTGTTAAATCCTCTGGAATCACAAAGGGTGATTGATTAAATAATGGTTGACCTGAGGGGCCTTGTAGTGTTCCTGTTATCGCTACTGTATAAGCACTATTAGGCGCTCCTGTAAAGGTTCTAGAAGCAATTGTACTGAGAGTACCAGATTGCACAAAAAGTACCTGAAGATTTCCTGGTGTTACATTTACATATTTACTAGCTTGACGAAAATCTACATTCTGCAAAATTTTTCTACCGTTGACAATGACATCAACTGGTGATGCAGTACCAACCGCAGCGTTAATAACTCTTAATTTGGTAGGGCATTTATAAGGGTTTAGAAGAGGATCTAGTAGGCTTAGGGTTTGAGTGGACGATTGTTGTAAAGACTTTGTAGATAGTTGAGAATTGGCTAAACTTTTGTATGGATAACTAGTCCAACTCATTAAAGATAATGCCAAAGCACCTAAGAATAATCGTCTTGTTAGAAACATATCTTCCTCCTATCGTGAGACAAAAATAACCAATGAGCAAGCTTTATTCTGCATAAAAAATGATGCGATAATCATCGCAAAGATTTTTTATGTATAGGGCTATAGATATTGCAATGGTAGATATTTAAGTTGAGAAGACACGTTATTTTTTTCTGTTGTTTTCCCAACCATTAAATAGTGTTGGTTCTTCAGTAACTAGTATGCTAAAAACACAGTAAATTATGTACTAAAGAAGGGGGCCAAACAGATACGGATACTGTTGGCGAATGTAATACATTTTTGTATTTGAAAATATTACGCAAGCTCAAACCTTCAATCTGTGGTTGCGGCTTTTAGTTGTAACACCTTTGTTTATCCGTTTGTAACACTTTCGCCAACAGTATCCGGATCTCGGCTTCACGTCTAAAATCTCCTATATTTGAGAAAGTGCTAAGAAAAAATTTAACTTTTAGCTTCTGTTTTCCACCTAGTTGGAGAATTTAGCATAATATTAACTGCTTATTTGATTTCTAATAACAGTTAATATAAAAATTAGGTAATATACAAGCTTAAATAAGGACTTTTTACAAAAACTTTAATTATCTGTTGAAAGAAAATACTCTATCAAAGCCTTACTACTTAAATTTAAAGTTTTAGTAAACTTAATATAAGTTAATATATGCGGTCACGAGTTCATAGGCGATGGCGCTTTTATCATCGAGCAATGCACGGCTGTATTAAGCAAGAGAAAGTAAATAAATATACTGAATAAATGATTAAAAAACTCAGGTATATATAAAAAAGAAAGTAATATATGAAACAGTGGATTGAATAGCTAACTCTATTCTTAACCTAATTTTTACGTTTATTGGCGAGCATTAGACTTAAGTAATTAAAAAAATCATAGTCACTTTCATCACAAGGACTTTATTTATGGGTTTGAAAGATTACGGTATATTAAAGTGTCATGCGATCACTGGCATAATGGAACTAGATGACGATTCTCCACACTATCAAGTACATGTCAACGACGGTAATTTTGATTATCGTATAGCAATTAATGTTAGGTCAGTCCAACAACCTTATGATTTGTTGTACTTGATTGATACTAATTTTGAACACTACATTACACAAAAGCTGAAAACATTAGATTTTGGGTTTAACAGAATTGAAGTTTCTCAAAGACAAGCTGGAGGAATTGCCCTAGATTATATCCGGAGCAATTTGTTTAAAGTCAATGAGATGAAAGCTTTGCCCTATAGTATTCCTGGAGAAAATAACGATCTCAATGAGTTTATTGACTTCTACATTCAAAAGGCAATTAAGACTAAAGCTGAAATCTATGCTTTTGGCGAACCTTGGGGAATAGAAAAAGAAGAACAACAGCCTGATAAAATATTCAAGTTTAAACCAGGTAGAGGCGTTCATAACATACACATGAACCAAGGCAGCAGCGGTAAGTTTAAAAAAGATAATGGAATTTATCAGGATGGAGCATTACTAATTCACTACAAATCTGCACCTCAAGATTATTGGGTTGCTGCCTTTTTTGCATTCCAGTCTCAATCCTTCCATACAGATGACAACACTGGTGATCCCATCGATAAGAATGTGGGATCTGAACCAAAAATACCAGATACCCCAGCAGTGAAGCCACAGGTAAGAATAATTGCTGCCCTACTTAATCCTAGTGGAGAAGATGTCGGCAAAGAGTCAATCACTTTAATTAATTCTTCACCAAACAAAGTAGATTTAACAGGCTGGGCGATCGTCAATCAACTCAAGCAAAAAGCCAGTTTAGACGGATTCAACATTGAACCTGGTGCAGTTGTCAAAGTACCTTTGAGTGGAAAAGATGTACAGTTGTCCAACAAAGGTGGAACTCTATCTCTTCTCAATCAAGAAGGTATCAAAGTTGATGGTGTTTCCTACACTAAAAAAGATACTCAAGAAGAAGGGTGGACGACGTTATTTTAATGTTAAGGATTGGTAGTTGGTAGTTGTTACAAACAAAAAACAACTAACAACTAATTAGTAACTTGCAAAACCACTAACGTCATATCATCGGTGTTCTGTTTTTCAGCGCCGATGAATTGTTGTACTCGCTCAAATAAGTAATCTAGTATTTCCTCTGGTCCGTTACAATACCTACAAGCAAGGCTGAATTCATTGACGAGATTTTCTTCGTCAAAGCGATCGCCACTGGCAGCTGCCGCATCAGTCAGTCCATCTGTATAGTAAATAATTGTATCTCCTGGCTCTAAGCGTGCTTGGCCATCTTCGTATTGACTATTAGCATCTAAACCAATTAACATCCCCAGAGTATCTAAACGCGTCACTGTTTTCGTACTAGCGTGCCACCACATCGGCGGATTATGCGCGGCGTTGCTGTAGGATAACATCTGGTTTTTCGGGTCATATTCTGAATAAAACAAAGTCACGAAGCGGTTAGAATTTTCTAAATCCGCATACATGACTCGATTTAAGTTTTGCAAAATCTGTGCTGGGGTGTTACTGTGCAGCACTTCACCCCTTAGCATTCCCCGCATCATAGTCATAATCAGACCTGCGGGGACTCCTTTTCCCATCACATCACCGATCACTAAAGCCCAACGAACAGATTCCACAGTTTCTTTGGTATTGGGCGGTAAAATCAAGTTGTGATTTGTAGGAACAAAGTCGTAGTAATCCCCACCTACACGATTCGCTGGTTTACAGCGCGCAGCTAGAGTTACTCCCGGAATGCTGGGACATTGACGTGGTAAAAGTCGCCGTTGAATTTCAGCACCAATTTCTAATTCTTGATCTAGGCGTTCTTTTTTCCTTAATTCTACAGCCAGTTCATCGTTTTCAATGGCGACTGCGGTTTGATCTGCCACTAGCCTCACTAATTTTTGTCTGGTTTCTGTCCATCCGTACTCAGGGTCGCGGCTCAAAACATACAGCCATCCCCTTTCTACATGCTTGACTAGAATTGCCGTACCAAAGATTTGTACATCTGGTCCCAAATGATAATGCATCTGGGCATCTAAAATACTAGTTGTAGTTGCTAGTCCGGATTGTTGTTGATGCGTAATTTGACTACTAACCGTCTCTAATGCCTTACGAATATTTTTTCTTTGGTGAGTGTCCTGCCAGTGTAGCTGTTCTAACCTTACTTGACCATTTGGTTTGTAGAGAAACAGGGCGCTACCGTCTGCATCTGTTACTCTTGTCGCCATGAGTGGTATTAACTCCAAAAACTGGTTTAAGTTATTGAAGCTTCTCAGGGCAAATCCTAGAGAACTAAGTAAGTCCTGGATTTTGTTCTGCTCTCGGTGCAGCCTTGCCACGAGTTCTTTGAGCGCCACAACTGGAGTAACATCCGTTGTGGCACTAGTATTACTGTCGGTAGGTTCAGAGGGCAGTTTAGGCACAGGCACAGGTATTATTTAACTTCAGTAAGCAATTTGAGATTACTAAATAAATGAGCTAGCCTCAGAATCGCTAAACCATATTTAGATAAGATTCGTCAGTTTAGCAAGAGTAGAAAGACGTAAGTGTAAGCTTTATAAGTATTTCATTTTTTATTTGATTCTTTCATCAATGGTAGGTGTTTCAAGGGATATTTTTTAGTTTAAAACCGATCCTTTCTTGGCAGCCATTTTTACTAAGTATTAGAAGGTAATAAATTTTTCCATAACTTTATGAATAATTCATATACCCTAAGATAGAAAAACTAATTGTTACATATACATAATTTTTCATGTGTCAAGATTAACACTGAGTGGTGAAATTCATAAAAGTCTTAACCAAGTTGAACTTATGCAAGTTTATATGTTCTCCAAGTTTTGCCACAGACTAGTAGAAGTTATGAGGAAGACTCACGGAAAAATAATAACTCAAGATTTTTCTCCTTTACATTAAAAATGATGTTTTCATGCAGCTATTTCATTGGCATTTCTTAAACTACCTCCAGAGAATATTTTTTGACAAGTCGATCAGCGGTTGTTAATAAAGCAGGAGAACAGCTTTCTACATCAACTTAGATTCGTTAACTATTGTGCAATCAAATTTAACAACCATACAAAGGGTTGTTAAAAGTAAAGTATTAAGTTGCAATTCTAGCAGAGGTTTTCCACCCGTTACCAAAAACTTGCTGGTTTGAGTTAGATTTTAGATTTATATCGACTAACTGAACTATATCGAGTTAGGGGGACGGATATTTATCCCTTACCCCTTCACCTTTAAACTGATTACTAGCCACTCAAAAGTGCCTCTACAAACTCATAGCTAGAAAAAGGACGTAAGTCTTCAATACCTTCGCCAGCACCGATAAAGCGAATTGGTAAACCCAGCTGCTGCACTACAGCCAAAGCCACACCTCCCTTAGCGGTGCTATCTAGTTTTGTCAAGACTACACCAGTGAGTTCTGCTGCTTGTGAGAATACTTCAGCTTGACGCAATCCATTCTGACCTAAAGTTGCATCTAATACTAGTAAAGATTCTATTTTGGCTTGAGGTGCCTTTTTATTGATAATCCGACGAATTTTGCTAAGTTCCTCCATTAAGTTCTTTTTATTTTGCAATCTACCTGCGGTGTCTACCAAAAGTAATTCGGTTTGTCGTGCTGTTGCTGCATCGATCGCATCAAACACAACAGCAGCCGGATCGGTATTTTTGCCGGGATTGGCAATGACTTCTACACCACTGCGATCGCCCCAAACTTTCACCTGTTGCACAGCAGCAGCCCGAAAAGTATCAGCAGCCCCAATCAAGCATTGATAGCCAGATTTTTGAGCCAAGTGAGCAATTTTGCCGATAGTCGTAGTTTTACCAGCGCCATTGACTCCTGTAATCAACCAAATATTAAAAGAATCTTTTTCTGGCGCGAAAAACGGCTTTTGGGATGTTTGAATTGGTCGATCCAGCATATCCCGGAGGATTTGTTTGAGGTAAGCGATCGCCTCTTCTGGTGGTAAAGCTTCTTCGCGCAGTTTGCTCTGCAAGGCCGTGATGATATAATCTGTGGCTTCTACACCCACATCTGCCTGCAACAACAATGCCTCAATTTCTGTTACCCCGGCTTGGTTAAGCGGCCCTTGACCAACAATGGCTTTGAGTTGGTTAACAATATTACGACGGGTTTTATCTAAACCCTGTCTTAGCCTTTTGAGCCAAGTAATTTCTTCAATTGAAACGTCTTCCGCCCGTCTCCCCTGTGCGGCTAATACTTCTGTTGACCATAAAAACCCTTCATCAAAGTCTAATCCGGGTATAACCTCGGCTGTTTCTGGAGTCGTAGCAGATGTCACTGATTGTACTGCTTCCGGTTCTGTGACTTCTATCGCAGTCGCGATTAAACGTTCCTGCTTCGCTTGTCGTTCTGCTGCTGCTTTTGCTAGTAAGGATAGACTTGCAGGTTCTTGTTTTGGTATTACTGCTTCAGTTGATGTATTGTCTGAGTTTTCTTCTAACGTAGTAACTGGCGTTGTAAGAGTCGCTTCTTCTAGTGTTAATTCCCTAACTTCAGCGACAGTTTCAAAATTTTCTTGTGGTGCTTCTGTTGTTGGTTCGCTAACTTCAGCGACAGTTTCAAAATTTTCTTCTAGTGCTTCTGTTGTGGGTTCGCTAACTTCAGCAACAGTTTCGACATTTTCTTCCAGTGCTGGCGTTTCTGATGTTGCTGTTTCTGGTGTAGTCTCAGTTGTTTCTGTTGTCTGTTCAGTAGACGGAGTTTCTGGTGGCTGAGATTGTTGCTTTTGCTGGATATTTTTATAAGCAGCTTTAGCAAATGCAAGTAAATCTGTCGCCACAGGCTCTTCTGCTTCTGTTGTAGGCGCTATGGCTGATTCTGTAGGAGATGGTGTTGAGACAGCAGGAGTTTCTACCTCTTTTTCTGGGGATGAAGTCTCAGAAGAATCATTATGTTGACGACGGAACCAGTTAAAAGCCATGTTTATTTAATAGTTGGTGGTTGGTGGTTAGTAATTATTTGGTGGTTAGTGCTTAGTAGTTTTTGGCTAGTTTTCTCCCTTGTCTTCCTTGTCTCCCTTGTCCCTTCATACTCTTCACACTTTCCATCTCTCCATCTTCCCACCTCCCAATCCCTACTATTTTAGACAGGCTGTTTTTGCTGTTGTGTAACTCGACGGAGAACTCCGTTAATAAACCGATGACCTTCATCTCCACTGTAGCGTTTCGCTAGTTCCACAGCTTCATCGATCGCGACACTATTGGGAACTCCCAGATACATGATTTCTGCTACAGCAATTCGTAAAATATCACGATCAATTTGGGCTAGACGAGTCACTTGCCAATCGACTAAGGCTAGGCTGATTTGCTGATCTATATTTTTACGTTCTTCATCGATTGTTCTCACTATTTCTATTGCGTATCTGCCAACTTCTTTGTCTTGGTTTGCTAACTGAATTAATTCTGGAAACTCAACAGCTGCACTCAACTGGTTAATAGCTGTTTGAGTAGAGCTTATCGCCTCTTTCAGCATTGTTCTGGCAATATTGAGGTCACTCGTGCGAGTTTCGCTACTGAGGATGCGATCATTACTGCGTTGGAGTTCGCCAACAGCATTATCCAGAGTATCTTGCACTTCTGAACGCAAGGTACGTACTGCTGCTAACACCAATTTGGGTAGTTGGTCTTCAGTTAATTTTTTGGGATTGGCTGGAAGCTGAGAAAGGCTCAGAAGTGCCAATTCGCGGGCAATTTGACGGGGTTTTCTGGTTTGCATATTAAGTTAAATAAAAATGTATGAGGAGTATTCTGTCAGATGAATATCAACGGAGTTAACAGTATATCAGTAGTAGTTACTTGTTAATTTACATTAACAACTTTAAGTGTCTTCGATAGGAAAAACCTGCCGTTTTGCTTCTAGAGGTGATACTTCTAATTTGCGGTCTTTGGTAATAATTACAGGGGGTAGGGGAGTGTTAGGGGCAACAATACCGCCAGAAACAATGATTTTAAAGGCGTCTTCTATCGACATCGATAAGTTGACTACCTCATCTTCAGGAACTACAGCATACCATCCGGTTGTAGGATTAGGTGTTGTGGGAATAAAAATACTCAGCATCGGACGAGACATATTAGCTTGGATATCGCTGCTGACTATGCCAGTAACGAAAGCGATCGCCCAAATTCCCTGACGCGGATACTCTACCAATATTACACGGCGAAATTTGCCATTCGTATCTTTGAGTATTGTCTCCAAAAGTTGCTTGAGGGTTTTATATACTTGTCCAGCTAAGGGGATCGCTTGTAAAACTCGCTCACCAAAATCTAGTAACCACCGCCCCACAATATTCCTAGCCATCAAGCCAATCAGGAGAATACTTAGTAGTGGCACCATCAGTCCCACTAATAAATTTAGTACATTCACTAAGATGGGGTGCATTCCATCAAAGGGATTTAATTTGTTGGGAATACGGGTGAGAAAGTTAATTACCCAACTAGCAATGGTAATCGTCAGCCAAATGGTAGTTGCTAGAGGAATAACTACTAACAAACCAGCAATCAGGTCATTTTTTAAGTCCTGCTTCCAGCGATCAATTACCAAAGCGTGATTCTCCTTTTTTAAGCTTGTGGAATTTCTGTTATCAATATTCATAACAACAGTTTGATCAAATAGCTAAGATAGACCTCAGCCAAAAAGGATGAAGGATAAAGAGTGTAGATGCTCGTTAGATTAACTTACCGAGTTGATTGGTTTTGCAGTTCCTCATAGCCACACAGAGTATGTAGATCTCTACCAACCGTGATGTCAGTTGGATAGTCTCAACAGAGCATTACTTTATTTTTTAAAGCTTGTAAACGATTGTTGCAAGTTTTAAGATTATCTCTAATACTACCGCGCGCAATCCCAAGCTGTTCATTATTCTATGAAGTAGTCTATAAAGTATTTTATGGAGAGTCTTAATAATTAACTTTTTTTGCCAGTTAATCTCATAGTCGCACTACTGATTGTTCTCAAAAATTTATTTATAAAATATTAATTAGTATAACTTATATTAACTTAACACAATTATTGAGGGAAGTGTGGGCATTGGGCATTGGGCATTGGGTATGGGACATGGTTAACCACCAACTACCAATCACCCACTAAATGAGTGTTGTGATTTTGTGATCAGGAGATTGAGTGTCTGGATTTGGTTTAGGCATGTGCTTTATTTCCCAGATTTTAAGTAAAATTATATACTCATAAAATGTTTGCAAAGAACACCATGCCAAACCAGCGCGCCCATCCAAGCAACCACCTAAGAGAAAATACATATATATAAAACGTAGCAAGGGTCTTGCGGGTAGACGCAAAGATAAATCTTTGAGGGCGCGACGGCGTTCAACTTCTGACTGACCGAAAAATAAATCCCACCAGCGAATTTTTCCATTTTCTAGTTGATGCAGCGTTTCTTTGGCTTCATCAGTAGAATAACGGTTGTGCTTTTCCATCCAACGGCTTAAGCCTTTGCTGCAAGTATAGTGGGGATAGGTTTCCTTTAAAAAGCTTGTGGTTCCATCACAAACTTCTCTTTCCGTATGACCATAATCTGTAAACCAAACTTTACCGTGACGGAAAAGCCGCAGTTGGTAACGAGGATACTGAGTACTGCGACGAATCCAGGTATTCATAAACATGACACGTTCGGCAACATAGTAGCCAATGTAACTTGAATTATGAAGTGCTTGATTGCATTCAGCAAATAGTTCTGGTGTCATGCGCTCGTCAGCTTCTAGAATATACACCCACTCGTGTTTAGGGGGTATATTTTCTAGCATCCAAGTACGTTGGCGACCGTGGCTTTCAAAAGCATGTTGCACAACACTAACAGGATAGCGACTAGCAATTTCCACAGTGCGATCGCTACTGCATGAGTCCACAACAATAATGTCATCTGATAGCATTGCTGACTCAATACAAGCCGCAATATCTAGTTCTTCGTTATGAGTCAATATATAGATTGAGAACATTTGAAACTTTTGGTCAATTGTCACTTGTCAATTGTCATTGGTGATTAGCCATTGGTCATTTGTTATTTGTTACTATTTGTTCTCCCCACACCCCCACACCCCAATCCTCTAAGTTACTAGCGTGCAGTTGCTTTACGTACAGCACCACTTTGTGCTGAACCTATACCTCTTAAACCTGTCCAGCCGATAATAATGTATCCGATAGACAGCAATAAGCTGTTCATACCAATTCGCATTCCAGATTTCCAAGCTCTTTCTTTAGCTTGTTTTTCAGCATCTTCCTTACTCTGACGAATTTGGTTGAGTCGTTGAGTTGCAACTTGCTGCGGATCACTTTGCTGGGAAATAAACTTATCAAGCTCTTGAGGATTCTGTTTGGCTTTTTGTAGTACTTCTTTCACAGGTGGGGGAACATTGGGACTCTCAAGCGCTTGTTTGTATTTCTGCTCATCTTTGAGTATTTCGGTTAATTGAGCTTTCACTTGAGCTTTTTGCTTGTCTAACTCAGTTTTGACTTGTTCGTTATTTAACTGAGCTTGTACCTGCGATAGTTGGTTTTGCAGTTGATTTTCTGCCTGATCTGCTTGTTTATTAATTTGATCTACCTGTTGGACGCTAGCTTGACGTACATTGTTAAGGTGCAGCGGAAAAATCAGCAAAAACATCAAGCCTAAGAGACTAGATAGTATCAATGCGGCGAATCTCAAGTCTATTCCAGACGGGCGACCATCTTCACTAATATCAGCCCAATACCCAGCAAACAGCATACCTAAACCGACTAAAGGTACAATTCCTCGATCAACTAAATTTGTTGCTAAATCAATTTGCCAAATACGATTTGTAGGTTGGAAGGGAAACAGCAGAATCACAAAATCAAGCAAAAAAGACAAAATTAATATTATCCCAACCACTTTAAGTGTACGAGCAGCAGTGACAGCAGCAAAATTGTTATTCATAATTCATCTTGAATCCATAAAGAATGAGTGACTATTTTATGTCAAGTTACCTACATATTGTTCCCCATGTCTGACCAACTATTGAAAACCGGGAGTATTTTTTAGGTTGGTGATTATTTTTTTATATCTTTGTCAAGACACCAAGGTAAAACTTGCCATTTAGCGTGTTTTCAGGCAAATCTAATATTTTTTATACATTAATAATAAGTAATAATAGCTAATAAAGTATAAGAATATAAGAAAGACATATCAATTCAAAATCCATACATAGGCGCGTGGCGACTACTTCCAGAAGTAGCTACGCGTCTATGTGCCTACAAAATAATAACTATTGAAGATTGTCGCTTGACAATTGACTATTGATCAAGCATCAAATCTTTTTTCCCAAATAGGCAGATCCTCTGGACGATCAACATCAGCTAAAGTTGTTAAGTAATCTATTGATAAATTATGTTGATGGCAAATAGCCACAGTTTGTTGCAAGACTTGGGAAGTTCCCCAATTGATATCAGCGAATAATTTTGGAAAAGGACACTGCAAACCGATTAAATAATAACCACCATCCACTGCTGGGCCAAGTACTATGTCGCTATGCTGAAGATTCGTAAAAGCTTTGGCAAGAATCTGGATATTGACGCCGGGGCAATCAGTGCCGATAATTACTACTTGGTGCGCGCCTGTACTAAAAGCATATTCGAGCGATCGCTCCATCCGTTTTCCTAAATCTCCTTCACCTTGAGATTGGTAAATTAAATCATTCCCCAGCCAACTTTGCATTAATTCAAAACTTCCACCAGCAAAGCGTACTTCTATGGAGATGGCGATCGCTTTTTGCAATTCTCGAACTTTCAACAGAGTATATTCAGTCATCTGGCGCTGAAGATGTGCAGCACCTACAGTCCCCAAAGCAGATATCAACCGAGTTTTTGTCAAACCTGGTTCTGGGTAGCGAGTAAAAATTATTAAGTGCTGCTTGGCAATTTTGGGTGATTTTAGCACACCATATATTTTTGAATTCAACCAAGAATATCTTAATAGCAATATTTGCCGTTTTCGTTAGCTTTGGTATGCTCTTTTCCCATTCGCATCGCCCCTAAAATAGTAGAGACATAGACACAGCGTTTTGTTTTACCACCGTACTGACTGTAAAAAGTTATCTGTCCTAGTACTCTCAGTGATGTATTGAGACATTCATCTCCAACTTCATAAATTGGACAACCTTGGTAGTTAAATACTACTCTCCAGGCTTTTTGTGAAGATTGTTTTCTTAAAGTGGTCTCGGATTTGCCTTTTTGATTTTTTTCTTGATCAATGCGAATATTATAATCAAGATTATTCCATAAATAATTGTTTGTACTAATAGCATTAGGAATAAATTGTCCTGCTTCAGCTTGGTGAATTGTCCACTGGATAAGATTATTCTGTTCACGAAAGCTAGCTTGCCAACTCAACTTTTTCTTAGTCGCTTCACTTTGAGCTTGGCGTATAGCGCGATAAACTTCGTTTTGGGCAGTATTTAAGCGCTGAATATCTACAAAAGATATCCAAATGGGAAGTGCGATCGCACTCAATATACCAATCATTAAAATAATTACCAAATTCTCCAGCAATGTGAAGCCACTGCTTGAATTTTTGTCTAAAATTTGCTTTGGCATTAATCAAAAATATAAAAATATTGCTTGATATTTTTATATACTATAACTTCTCCAATATTCCGGTCATCTCTTTTTCTGATGTTTTCATTACGCCTAAAACTGCATTGCTTAAAAATGAGAAATTACGAGATTTATATATTTTCAGATATCCATGTTTATATAAATAAAAAGGACTAATCAAACTACTCACAAAGAGTTGCATTTCACAGGCTGCTACTAATTCATTTTTAATTTTAAACCGATACTTTAATATATGAAAAACTATTTTTCGTATATCATTTATCATATAAACCAAAAAAGCTATCGGTTTCATCCAAGCTTTTAGAGTTACTATACGAGTTACATAACGGCTAAATCCAATACCACGAAAAAATGGAAGTAAGTACTCTCTTTGCATACGCGACTGAGGAATTTTATGATAAATTTCCATCTCTGGGTTGTACCAAACTTCCCATCCTGATTTTTGAATATAAGATAAGACTTCTAAATCTTCACTAGTAAGCATATTACCAGTTACTCTGCCAGTCAAAACAGTTTCTTGAGGTAAGCTTTCTAACCAAGCTTTTCGGCAAACAACAAGTCCCGCAGATGGTGGAAGTAATTTCTTATGAGGCAAATATAAAAGAGGCAAATTTCCTCGCTCAGTGATAGCCAAAAAAGGTGCTATTCGTTGAACATTTGTTGGTGGTTCCACTTCCCAATCTGGATGAATTTGGCTACCATAAGCTCCTGCTTGTGGATGATTTTGATGGAAAGTATAAGCTGCTGCAACCCAGTTAGAAGCTGGGTAGTTATCATCATCCAGAAACCCGATTAATTCACTCTGACTTTCTTTAATTGCACGTTTTCTGGCATATGCAGCGCCTTGTTGTGCTTCAAAACAATATTTTAAAGGATAACGGTATGGCCAATTTTCTTGATAGCTTTGAACAACTTTTGCTGTGTCGTCACTGCTGTTGTTATCTACAACAATAATCTCCCAAGAAAAATTTTCAGTGTAAAGTTGATTTTGCAGTCTTTCTAATAGTTCAGGCAAACGCTTTGCCCCGTTATAGGTTGGGATAGCTACAGTGAAATCAACACACATCGTCATCTACAAAAACAAAAGCTAACTAGATAAATCCATTTTTAATCGTATTCACCTGTACAGCATTCCGTTGATTTACTGAAATTTATTCAAAAATTTCTATGAATATATTTTTAGCTACAATCGCTATCTTTCTCATTTGTAGTTTTTATTGAACCTAAGAGGGTTTTTATAATGACGCATCTCTTGGCATTACTTGCTTGAGTAGGATTTCCTCGTTTAGCCACAGCAACGACAACAATTAAACCTTTATACGTTTGGGTGGTAGTATTATAACCTAGTTTGTTTTGTTGCACGGATGTTAATCCCTCAGTCTTTGTCTTGACTGGGACATCTAAAGCACCAGTATAGTCGAAAGTAATTGTTTGTGCAGTTGTTGAACCATAAGTAATAGGTGTAGTGCTAGTAGTCTGATTATTACTTGTGAGATTTGTACCAATCACAATTTGTCCTGGTGCGATTGCTAAATCTTTACCTCTAGTTTTCCATTGGTCGTCAGTAGGTGTTGAGCCTTTAGAATGAACAACAATTTGTGGAATATTATTATTATTTCTAAAACTCACGCTGTAACTCAGTTTGTGTCTTTTAGCTTCTCGTTGAGCTTCTTGGATGGCAGATAGAACAGCATCGCTAGTTTTACTGGCTCGTTGTCTATTGACAAAGGATATCCAATTAGGTGCTGCGATCGCTGCTAATACCCCCAACATGACTAGTATTGCTAACACTTCAACTAAGCTAAACCCATCATCATTTCTATCAGTATGAAAATATATTTTTCTTTGTGATTTAAATTGGCTCACAAATTTTTTGTTGGTCATAATTACTAAAAATATGCTATTCATAAAAATATTTATTATTAATGAGATATGATAAATTTTCAGATCAATTAAATTCAAAATTTGCTAGATTTTTTAATCTAAATTAATTAGTTAGTTAATATTGATGACATACAACCATATTATTTAGTAAACAAGTATCCTAATCCTTGTACTCTTATACTTGATTGAGGAAAATAGGCTTTTATACTATTCTGATTGTCATTAAAATTCAGATTATTTGTCTGAATACGAGCCAAGGCATTACCACGTAAATAAACTTCTACTACATTTTTATCTGAGTCTACACATACATAAAAACCCCGTGTTTTAACGTTATCTGTAGCAACGTCATCTCCACTACCAGAGAATTTTGGTATCAACTGACCAATTCCACAAGTTGGTTCTGCATTTTTGGGCTTTGGACTACCTGTAGTATCTATAGCAGTTTGATCAATATAATCAACTAAAGGTAAAACCTGTTGCTGATAATCTTCACCAGTCTTCTTTGTCCATTTATTCATCTTGGTTTTAAGAGTTCCTTCATTGTCCAGACTAAACATCTGAAACCCAGTGTCTCTATTATTATTTTTTTCTGTATCAGTTAACCCATAGCCATTACTGATTTGAAATCTACCAATCCTAGCTGCATTAGACCAAGTAGAATCATTATCTTTAATCAAATAATAGGCAACTAAAGAGTAGACAAAAGTATCATCTTTTTCAGTTGTAGTTGTTGTGGTTCCATTTCCGTTATTTGTAGTTGTTGTCTTAGCAGTTAATCCCTCGGAAATATATTGCCGCTTCCAAAAAACCAACACAGGAAAATATTTATCTTTTTTATCGTAATGAGGTAATTCATCTCTAATTTCTTTGATTCCATCGGCGTTGTAGATATACACCGACTGTTGTAAATCGCGTGAGATATAGTCAAGTGCTGCTTTGATATCTTGCTCAGTAGTTGCTTTAGCTTGCTCTTTACGATCATTGTCCATAATGTTGAGCATAAATCCTAGCAAAGGTGTGATCACAAGAAAAGCTAAGAGAAGACCTACTAATAATTCAATCAGGGTAAAACCATTTGTTTGTTGCTTTACCTTGAAAGATTTTAGTTGATTAATTAAAAACCATTTCAACGGTTTCATTATTCCCCTAAATTTATAGATTTTTAGGAACAAGTTTTCGGAGTAGGAGTAGGATGTGGTTCTGCTAGGCGAGTACTGAAATCACTAAATGACACTCCTTTGGTTATTTCTGTTGTCATCTCTACCAATGGCACTTTGCGATCGCCTAACCCACCAGCAAAAGTTAGTTGTTTACATGGTGCTTTTTTCAGAACGCCACCAGCAGCAAAGCCATCTGCTCTGTAGACTCGTAAGCCTAACTGATAGCCTTTTGTGGGGTCAGTGATGTTAGTTGTAGTTCCGCCAGTAGTAACTTTACCGCCGTATCGAAAAGCTTGAATAATTAGGTCTTTATTACTGTCGATAGTACAACCCCCACCATCGAAATCCATACAGTACAACTTTTTGTTAGGAGGTGAGCAGTATTTATTGGAATCACAAGAACTTAAACCTACTGCCGGGGGATCAACGTTACTGATATCATTAACCGAATCTGGAACTGAATCTGGAGGCTCAACTAGCTTATCAGTAGTAGTTCCTAGCTTAATTATTTCTGATCTAAGGCTATCAATGTAGGTTTTAGCCGCGTCAGTAGCTGTCTCAATACGTTTTGCTTGCACTCGTGTAGCTACGGATATAACGAGTACAGGTGCGATCGCTGCTAGTAAGATGGCAACAACCAGAATAGCCACTAATGACTCAATAATCGTAAAACCAGACTCATTGGATGGGGATGTATGCCGCAATTTGTAGTGAATCATATTTGGTTTTAATTTAGATTAGTCCGCGAAGGCGGACTTAGTTTGTGTAGCCGCGACTTCCAGTTGTCAGGAAAAAGATGCAATGAAATCAAGGACACGTAGGACGTTGATCTTGGCTAAGAGCGTATTTCTGATCACTACCGTAGGTAGTGGGAGCGTTATCGTAGCCCCCAGATACATTCTTATCTTGAGCAGCACATAATAAAGTTTTCACCCAAGTATCATCTCGACCTACTTCTCTATAAAATTCATTAGGATCATTTGTCGAAGGCGCAGTGAAGCGTTGAGAGAACAAGTCTGGTAACTGGGTTAGTAAAGCTACGTCATAACCCCAACCACGGCTAGGTGCAGCATAAAAAGGTGTACGACCATTGTTTGCAGTAGCAGATTGATAAAATTGGGGGTAGCCGAAAGTACTACCTGTCCCTGTTGGATCAGCAATCAGAGGCTGCCAAGGTGCTGTTGCATAACTACTGCGTTTAAACTGGATGAAAGAACCAAGAGCTTTGTGTTTTATGCTACTGCTACCCAAGTCCCAAGTTTCTAAGTAACGCACAAAGTTTTCCAAACCACCGTTAGATTCACCTGTATTTCCAGTGGTAGGGGGACGTTCTGGAGTATTACCTTGAGCAAACACCAGATTGGTTTCAGTTGCTGTGGCAAGTTGCATCCAGTTTAACGATGTTGCATCTCCATTATCGGTAAGAGTAGCTGAGTCTGAAGGTGGGGTTTTAGTGGGATACTGAAGTTGCAAAACTGGGACTAAAAGTGGCTGTTCTGTGGGGTTTGTCCCAGTTAAGGTGTTGGCAATCCACAAAGGATACTTAGAATCATAGTTGATTGCAGAATTATTCTTTGTTCTAAACCACAGAACATTATCGGCGTTGCTGTTTGGTCGGTTATTGCTATCTGAGGTACTATATTTTTTGTAGTCAGAACTGTTTATTGTTAGAGTGTTGGAAAAAGGATAGTAACGGACTTGCAAAGGACTAGCCACAGTACCGCTACCGTACATACCCAAGGCGACTGGAGTGTTGTCATTGTCAAGTACTAATTTGTTATCCACTGGAGACGATGGCACATTTGTTAAAGCAGTGCCATCCTGTCTGGTAACCGTTAGGTTATTACCATATCTCAAAAAAGCCACTCGTCTAGGGTAAAGCTGGGGTGCTGGATCAGTAGAATCTCCTGCAGCGGCGGATGTTGCAGTAGTACCTGCCCATATCTTACTTCTGTTTAAGGATGTGATACCTTGATCAGACAAGGCTTTAACCAATTGATTAGCCTGAATATTTTTCTCAGTTTCACTGAATCCATTGATACCATCCAAATCGTAACCAACTACCCAATGACTAGGCTTGCAGGCTGTAACAGTTGGTTTACGGCAAATTTCCATGACGTACTCAGAAAATTTCACCCGGCGCTGAATGGGGGTGACAAAGTTATTGAAATAGGAGCTATCTATATGAGTAGTGGTACTGGTAACACTACTTCTGGAGTCTTTATCTGTAAAACTGTGACTGGTAACAAAGTTGTTATCCCAAAAGCCATTGATTTTGGCAGCAGCCAAAGCAGTTATCTGTGTTTCAGAAACGTTAGTGTCAGTTGCATTACCGTTGCCATTGAGATCAAAACCAAAGTCAGACTCATTAACAGTTCCTGAAGAACCATTACCGTCAGCATCAAAAGAGATAAAAACTGGATTACCATCTTTATCAACCACATCGTAGTTGTTCCTCAAGTTATAATCACCTTCTTCGCGGAAGCCTAACTTGAAATCTTTAGACAAAACAGTAATCGCGTCAGCAATCACTGTAGCCGATCGCCAAGTTTCTCCAGTGGTACAGCTAGTAAACTGTCCCTGACGACAGGCAAAATTAGGATCTAATGTCTTGCGTTTATAAAAGTCATCACCCCAAGTGTTTAATTCTGTAAACTCTTCTTTGGTATGCTTGTTAAAATCCCCTTGGATGTAAATTGGCAAATTAGATGCCACAATCAGGCCCTTTTCTTCTGCTTTATAGGTAGCATTACGGCTTAAGTCACTGCCATTGATCAGCATGATCCCATTAGGGCGACGAGTTGGATCTAGTTTAAAGTCAGTAGCACTTACCTCTGGGCTAGTAGTATCACTTTCGTCTGCTAGTGCATCATCACGAGTTGCATAAATAATTCCACTATTTGGTAGTAAAAATTCTCCGCCAGTCTTAGATTTTTTCCGCAATAAATCTAAATCTAAAACCGTGGCACGAATTTCTAAAGGCTGACGAAATGCTAGTTCCAAATCATAATTTCTTGAACCTGTGACCTTATCAACAGCCTTAATCTCTCTTGCATCCAGAAAAGCAGTTTCCTTAATAGAGCCATGAGGAACAGCAGTATCAGTGGGATCGCCAATAGTACCATCCAAAATTTTCAAGGCACACATGGCAGAATCAACAGCCGATTGTTCTGAAAGGGTAAGATTCTTACTAGCTGCAATTTTATCTAACGCACTCTTGAGTCGTTCATTTACAAAATGTCCATTAGGATATTTTAGTGCTGCTTGGTAGTTCAATACCGCTTCATAACCTGTGATTGCTGTTGGTGGTGCTGGATAGGCGATTCCATTAAGTGATTTCCCAGAGGCTACGCCACCTGGAACATTTTTAGCACCGAAATCTTTATCTTGATTCTGGGCTGTCATACTGCTAGTAGGGTCATAGTAGCTGCTAACACAAGCTATAGGTGTTTGGTAATTTGTAGGAGTTTTGGGATCATAAGAGTCATCTTGGTAGTGATAAACTGCTGTAGCCCGCATTTGCAGATATGGTGTCTTATCATCAGGCAAACCCTGATCCTTGTGAATAACACCCATTGCCATAGAATCAGGCCAGACTGTCTTGATAGTGTTGGTAAAAGTCTTGGTGTTTTTGTCGTAGTCATTAGGTAAGTAAATTCCTGCACCCGTGATGACTCGCAAACCTCCAAACACATCTAGAGTCCCATTTGGTTGTTGTGCTGCTGATTTTTCCCAGAAATCATCCCGGTTTGTAATGCCTAAATCGTCTAATTGATAAGCTTGGGAAAATCGCTTGCGAGGCTTTTTATTTGACGTTGTTGAATCATCCCATTCTTTACCAGAAATCAGTTGTCCTTGATCTGGTGAACTAATAAAAGCATTTTTGGTTGAGTCGTACCACAATTGTGGCATATTGTTGCCAACCAAAACGCGATCGCCCAAACGATCCTCTTTACCCGCTTTTGATTGTGTGACTGGCTCTGTGGCAGATAGATAAATTTTATTTGTACTGTTTTCATTAATACCTATCCCAGTATAGCCAGTAGCAGTTTTACCATCAGATGGAGCAAAAGGAAATACCCATGAATCTACAGGTCGTAGAGAGTTACCATCTCCCTGAAGTGGACTATTAGTTATGTAATCAACACTTCCATATTTAAGTGGGTCACTACCAAAGCCAATTTCGTTATAGGGAACGCGGCGTGTTCGTTTTCTAAAATAAATCTTTAGCTGCTCTTTACGAACACTGGCTGCATCTAAACTTGCGTCAGCAGCTATACTCCTATCAATTGCTTGTTGAACTTCATCTGGTAAAGTTAGGGTTGCAGCTGTTAATCCTGCTTCTGTTGCGGCTACTAAACGATCAATGCGTTTAGCATATGCTTCATCGTTATAAGCTGCTGTATTACCGTATGTAGTCTCAGGTACGGTTTTATTTGTATTGTCAATGTTTTTACTACTGGGGGAGGTAATAGTATTGACATCATAAGATTTATCGAATAAATCTACTCTGACACTGCTACCACCGCTAGTTTCATTAACGCGGCTGTTAATTACATTCCCAGCCACAACAATTTTGCTGTTATCTTCTGTGTAATAACAAGATTTAGGACTACTCACGAGATAATATCTAATATTAGTAGAGCCTTTTCGTGTCAGAAAATTACCATTAGTAAAGATGCGCCCATTCAAATCCAAACCCGCACCAGGAGTTATTTCTAAGTCATCTTCATAGATAACTGCGTTGTTAGCAAGGGGAATTCGCTCTCGGTCTTGCTGATATTCTAAAGCTACAAAGCCTTTATTACCTCTAAACTTCTCATACTTATTACTATCAAGTCCTGTGTCCGTTAAGTCTGTAATAGGTAAGGTAGCAGTATAGACAAAAATACTCCTTTTCAGCTTACTGCCAACTTTATACCAACCCTGGCTACCGACTAAATTAGCACTAGTAGCAATATCACTTTGACATCGCTGGCTAGCTGCTCCTTCGTCCATTGGTTGGGTTCTAGCCTCTAGCGGACTTCTGGCTCTAGTACTAATAGGAGTCCGAAAGTAAATTCCATAGATAGTGTAACTATCTAACTTGCCATTATTATCTGTATCTACAGGATATTTCCAAGCTGTCTTGAGAGTTTCTTCGTCTTCTTGAATACCACTAGTATTGTTAAACTCTTTGACAAGTTTTAACTGGGTTTCGTCACCAAATGTAAATTCGTTAATGTTGTCCTTAATGACTTGATATAAAGATACATCTGAGGGTGTGGCTCGCGGCAATCTAGGATCTAGGAATAACTGATTGATTTTGGCTTTTGCTCGATCAAGAGCTGGTGATGCTGCTCTAATAACAACTTCATTTACTCTGACATTACTAGCATTTTTGGCTCGATCAAAAGACCGAAATAAAATTGCTGTGGTTAGTAACACAACTATTAGTGCTACCATTGCCACGGTCGGCAAAACGAAACCAGTATTAACTGCACTTCCTGTTTTTCTATAAACAAAAAGAGTCCGCAGTAGCCGAACCATGTGCTTTTTCAACACAGAAGAATAATTTTTTTTAATTGTTTAGAGATGTTTCTTATTGTCTTGACTAGCTGGCGTTTTATAGACATAACTGCTTTCGTGTCAAGTATTTTGATACAAATTTATATTTTTCTGCAATTGACAATAAAGCCTGTAGATTAAATCCAAAGGCATATTTAGAGATGATATTTATGACTTCATGAAGATGTTTTGAGAAAAGTAGACTTATAGTACCCACCCTTTACAGGAAATATGTCAGTTAGCAAGAAAATAATATGAGTTAATTTAAAATGTCCGCGTTTTGAAGAGAAGAGGGTAGTTTTGCTAAATATTCTCTGGAAAGGTGGAAATCATCATAGTATTCCTAGATTATTCGTGAGATACAATATCCCCGACTTCTCTAAGAAGTCGGGGATATACGCTTTACGACTCTCACAAATATATAAGAGTGCTATAGAAAATGAAGCGTTGCTGATTTGACCTATTAATCCAAATGTAGAGACGTTGCAATGCTACGTCTCTACAAGGGTTTTGGAATCACATAAAATCCTGAATCACACATGGATTCAGCAATACCGAAAATGAAATCGAAAAAGTTAGTTTTTGCTTGAGAAGTTTAGTAATGATTAAGGTTAATCCCGGCTTCTTTAGCCATAGTTGCTAAACCTTTCTTTTCTAAGGTTTTGATCGCTTTGGTAGACAATTTGAGTTTTACCCAACGATTACCTTGGGGCCACCAAACGCGCTTGGTTTGCAGGTTGACGTGCTGAACCCGTTTAGTGCGACGATGGGAGTGGGAAATTGTAAAGCCGTTGTTGGCTGTTTTGCCAGTTAAATCACAGCGACGGGACATAGGAGAATCTCCGATTTTTTTTGAACACAATCTTCTATTGTATAGCTGCTTGCGGGTATAGGAGATGAGGTAAAGCTATTTGTGAGTATTTTTTCCTTTTACCTTTCTCTTTTACCCTCTCCTCATCTTTATATAGAGGTTACTTAGCAGCTTGTTCTGTCAACTTAGTTAAAACGTCATTAGAACGTTCAACAAAGCTTTTCATTCCTTCAGCGTCAAAACCTTTTTGAGACATGAGCGCCAAATCATAGATATGTTGGCAAATCATGTTGACTAATTTACCTGTGGGTGATTCGCCTTCACCCTGAATAATACTACTTTGACTGAGGGTTGCCAAATGTTGAATCAAGGGGTGGCTAGTATTTACCAGCAAAATATGCTCTTCTGGAAATTCTGCCATTTGCTGCTGCATGAGTGCATTCATTTCCCGGAAGCGGCGCAAAATTTCTGGTAATAACACCATTGCAGGAGGTGTGCTTTGGGGGTTATCTGATTTTAAGGCTTCGGTGCGGATATTTAATTTCGGTTTGTTGAGTGCTTTCTCAAATAACTCTTTGATGACCTCACCACGAGTTTTATTGGTTTTGGGATCTACTATTTCTGTCGCTTGATCTTTATCTAAGAGAGTCTGATCTAAATCAGAGTCTACCCTTGTAAACTTAACATCTTGAAATTCACGTTCCAGGAAGTTGATAAAATGGGTATCGATGAAAGAGTCCATAAACAGGACTTCTAACCCTTGTTTTTTGTGAAGTTCGACGTAGGTAGCTTGTGTTGCTTCGTCGGTGCAGTAGAAAACGCGATTTTCGTGGCGTTCTTTGTTGCGTTCTAAATATTCTTTGATGGTTGTGTAAGAATCACTCTCAGATGATTCACTTGCACTTGGAGTAACATCTTGCCAAGCGTCTTCCCCTTCGGGTTGTACTTGTACTGCTGGGGTTTCGGAAGTGGTTTGGTTAGATTGCTTGGCTGTACTGCGGAAAATCAGGATATCTTCGACTTGTTTTTTGAACTTTTCATCGTTCATCACCCCGAATTTCACGAAAGTACCGAGGTCTTTCCAAGCGCTAATATATTGATCGCGACTGTCGCGGTAAAGTTCTTTGAGGCGATCGCCTACTTTTTTGGCGATGTAATCACCGATTTTCTTGACAGTGCGATCGGTCTGCAAAGCACTGCGTGATACATTCAAAGGAATATCGCTGCTATCAATTACACCCCGCATCGGTAAGAGAAATTGGGGAATAATTTCTTCGCAATGATCGCTGACAAAAACTTGATTGCAGAATAACTTAATCTGTCCTTTGGTGACATCAACATCCGGTCTTAACTTTGGAAAATACAGAATTCCGTTGATGATAAAAGGGTAATCTGTATTCAAATGCACCCATAGTAGGGGTTCTTCTTGGAAAGGATAGAGGTAGCGATAAAACTCTATATAATCTTCCTGATTTAAATTACTGGGAGATTCACGCCATGGTGCTTTTTGCCGATTTAATACCTCGCCATCCAGTTTAATTGGCACTGGCATAAAATCGCAGTAAGTTTTAATCAGATTTTTGATGCGTGCTGATTCTAAATAATCTAGTTCTTCCTCCATTAAATGGAGAGTAATTGTGGTTCCACGAGTTGTACGAGATGATTCTTCTAAAGTAAACTCTGGTGATCCGTCGCAACTCCAGTGAACAGCCTGCGCCCCTTCTTTGTAAGATAGAGTATCGATCTCGACTTTTTGTGCCACCATGAAGGAAGAGTAAAAGCCTAGACCAAAGTGACCAATAATAGGCTGGTCGGATGTGCTTTTATACTTGTGAATAAATTCTTCGGCGCTAGAAAAAGCAACCTGATTGATATACTTTTTCACCTCATCTGCTGTCATCCCGATACCATTATCGGTGATGGAGAGGGTTTTATTGTTTTTGTCTATAGCAATCTGAATTTCCGGTTCACCGATCTCGCCAGAGTATTCTCCAGCACGGGATACCATGTTTAGCTTTTGGATAGCATCAACGGCGTTGGATACAAGTTCCCGCAAGAAGATTTGGTGATCTGAGTAAAGAGACTTCTTGATAATCGGGAAAATATTTTCAGTATGAATACTGATGGTTCCTTGTTCTAGCATAATTGATGATCTTCAGTACAAATATGTGAGTATTGAATGTGGCAACATACCCTAGTCTTTTGCTTCTAGGGTAATACCAAAAGCAATAGGACATTATACCAAGTAGAATTTTAAAGCTATACTTAAGGCGATCGCTCTTATTATCCAGGATTGTTTGCCCCCAAGCTATGATTCGGATTTCCGTACTCGGTTAATTTAATATACGCATATTCAATTTCACTACCAATTATATAATTGCTCTATAGTTTACTGAGTAAAATTTCTGACTCATGGAATGGCATTATATTAAATCTAAAAATAATTGCTTTGCCATTTGACCAGCTATTGACCAATTTAAACGAGTCACATATTCGTTAAAAGATGATATCGCTAGATTTTCATATTTCTGATAGTCAGCAAGATAAGTTGTAATATATGCACAGTATTCACTCACACTAGCATCCACAGAAAAAATTTTGCCATTAATATTATCTTTAATAATGCTAGGAATACCTGCTAAATTAGTTGTCAAGCAGGGAACTCCAAAGGCATTGGCTTCAATTAATACATTGGGAGTTACATCTGCTTGTGTAGGCAAAATGAGAAAATGTGAATCTGCAAGCAAACTATAAAATTTATTTTTTCCTTCATCTGTAGATTTATTAATATATCCTATCGGTTTCACATAATTGGGAATGTCTTCCCGTTCTTTTGGTAAATCACCAATTATTTTTAGCTCAACATTCCAGCCTGTTCTTTTTAATTCTTTTGTGATAGCTAGGACTAAATTGCCTCCTTTCCTTACCCAATCAATGCCAATAAAAGTTAATTTATAAGTTTGTCTTTCTCGTGATTTGATCAAGTTTTTAATATCTGCAATTTCTCGGTCTGATTTAAGTTCTAGATTTGAACCTCTAGGAATAATTTTTACTTTACTTGCATCTATATTGTAAATCTGTATGGCTTTTTGGGCAGCCCATTCTGATGCAAAGATTACCAATTTGCATTTTTCCAAAGCAAGTTTTTCTAGGACGTAAATATTTTTTCTTGTTTCTTGACAAAGATTACTGAGATATGGATAAAAATCAATTAAAGCTGCTAAGACTGTATCTACCCAAAGAACAATAGGTTGACAACAATCAAGATATGCTATTGGTGCTGCACCTTCTGTAGATAAAACCAAATCCACATTTAATTTTGACAAACGTTTACTAATTTGAAGAGCATAGTTTTTACTGACCAATGGTTCAGCCCATCTATAATAATCTTTGTGATACACATTCCGATAAAAGCTCCATTTGGCTTTAGTTAAAAAAGAATAGCTTTTTTGCAAATCTCCTATAGTTTCAACAGGTATACCTTGATCAGCAAGAGTTTGTATTATATAATGGTTAGAACCATAATTCCCAACATTATGTTTTGTCCATCCTGAAGGATTGAGTACATTATAGGTATTGACACAAGCTACTTTCATAAAAAAACTATCTTTTTATTAATCGATAAAAATCTAAAGTTTTTTGGCTGAGAATATGCCAATCTAATTGATTTAGAGGTGGATTTTGCTTTTGTCGTTTCTGGAGTGACCATGTTAACCCTTCACTAAGAGTTTTTGTTGTTAATTCTCCAGGATAAAGCTTTATCCAATCTTCTCCTATTTGTGACTGGAGTTCAGGCATTGAACCAAGACTGGGTACTAAAATAGGACAATCAAACGAAAGTGCTAGTAAAGCACTTCCAGAATTGAGAATTTCTTTAAATGGTAAAACAACTAGTTCCGCAGCTTTGAAATAGAACTGAACCTGAGCGTCAGGTATATAATTTAAAAATAACTTAATTCTACAATCATTTTCGGAAGCAGATAATATTTCTTTCTTCAAAAGAGAGTGTTCTATTTTTCCTGCAATTACTAATAACCAATTATCAGGAGATAATTCTCTAAAAATTTTGATTAAATGAGGAATGTTTTTATAAATATCTATATAGCCAAAAAATAGCATTACTTGAATGTTCTTAGAAATTCCGAGTATTTCTCTAGCCTGATTTTGATTAATTTGATTCGGATAAAAGTCACGATAGTGTCCATGATAAACAATAGAAGATGATTTATTTATTAATGATGGTAATATTTGTTCAGCAACATTTTTCCCCTTTGTACTTAAACTAATATACCCATCAATACGTTTGAAAAATTCTTTTTGAAACCAATCTGCTATCTGTACATGTAAAATAGAGTGAGGATTTTCATCATGGATAGTCCAGATAATACGAGTTCCTCTAGCTTTTGCCCAGTCTATCAAGAGGAGCATACTTATAACTCTTATCCACACAATTAAGGGGTTGGGATGTCTGACAATAGTTTCTACAACCCAATGCAGATGAAAAATATCGTATTTGTTATTCAGAATTTTATTAAATGAAAATTCTTCAACTATTACTCCTTGTTGGAGCATATTAGTATATAGCAACCAATTGTAAGGATTTTTATATTTTGTTTTAAAAGCTGGATAAGCTATTATTTTCATATTTATTTAGATAAAATTCATACTTTACAAATCACAATTAAGAGATGAGTTATGTGATTTATCAGTAGTAGTGTCAATCACGTTTAGGAGATGGCAGTGTAAAAATAAGAATTTATGAGGGATTTTGCCTAAGTCCTGACAGTTAAATGTTAGTGACGGTGTTTATATAATTTTATACATGTAAATTGGCAAACGACCAGATAAAAAATTTGTTCAAAGCTTTACTCTCATAGCAAAGTAATTATTCTCATAATGTTTTTTTATACAATTATGCTGGTCAAGCTAGTCTTGGCATGGAAATACACTACAAAAACGCGATCACTCACTGCGAGCCTTCAAACTCAGGTTAAGGTATGGACTGGTAAAAAATTCCCGTGGAAAGTTCACTAAATGGATTCCAGGCGCTTCTGGTTTATGGCGCAAAGCCTCAAAACAGGAGGAACACCCGCCAAAGTCGCCCAATCACGCTGTTGTGCCAAAGCCGTCACCATATTGTTCAAGAAATTAGTTAGACAAATAACTTAACAAAGCTTTTGCCAGACTCTGCACAATAGTACAGTGAAATCAATTAGCCTTAATACGTTGGCAATTGATAAGAAAAAAGGAAGAAACTCATGGTTCAACGTGGTTCTAAAGTACGTGTTCTTCGTCCAGAGTCCTACTGGTTTCAAGATGTAGGAACTGTTGCATCTGTTGAGCAAAGTAGCGCCATCAAATACCCAGTAATTGTTCGCTTTGAGAAAGTGAACTATGCTGGTGTTAACACAAACAACTTTGCTCAAGACGAGTTAGTAGAGATTGAAGCACCAAAGGCAAAAGCTAAAAAAGCCTAAAGTGTAGAAGCTTCTAGAAAAACTTCATGGGGTGATTTTCGGGAGTAAGTAGCAGAGGGTAGAGAGTCAAGACTTTGATTCAATACTCGCTGTTGACTACTCCCGATTTTAATGTCTGCCAAAAAATCACAGTACTTGTCACAATATGCTTGTTGTCAATAATTTAGCTTAAATGCCTGAATTACCTGAAGTTGAGACAGTTCGACAGGGTCTAAATCAATTGACCCTCAACCAAAAAATCACGGGTGGAGATGTGCTGCTGCATCGCACGATCGCTTATCCTGTTTCAGTAGATGATTTTGTCAGCGAAATTAAAGGAAGTGCGATCGCCACTTGGTACCGTCGCGGTAAATATCTCCTCGCCGAACTTAGTTGTGCTCCTCATGCTGCTTATTTAGGTGTTCACCTCCGCATGACTGGTCAATTATTGTGGTTGAATCAAGATGAACCCTTACATAAGCACACGCGGGTCAGATTATTTTTTGAGGATGGGTGGGAATTGCGCTTTGTCGATCAGCGCACTTTTGGTCAAATGTGGTGGGTGCCACCAAATCAAGCCCCAGAAAGCATTATTACGGGTTTAGCAAAATTAGCAGCCGACCCCTTCTCACCAGAATTTACAGTTGATTATCTAGCCGAGAAACTCAAAAACAGGCGTCGTCCGATTAAAACTGCCTTACTAGATCAATCTGTAGTTGCGGGATTAGGTAATATATATGCCGATGAAGCATTGTTTATGAGTGGCATATTACCAGAAACAATGTGTGTAGACTTGCAGCCAGAACAAATCGAAAAGTTGCGATCGCAAATAATTAAAGTGTTGGAAACGAGCATCGCAGCTGGTGGAACTACTTTTAGTAATTTCCTCAATGTTAAAGGCGTTAATGGTAATTACGGTGGTGTAGCATGGGTTTACAACCGTACTGGTGAACCCTGTCGTGTTTGCGGGAATGTAATTCAACGAACAAGGTTCGCTGGCAGATCCAGTCATTTTTGTTTGCAATGTCAGCGATAGTTTTAGTGATTGGTAGAGACGCGATTATACTCTTACCTTGAAGCCGCTCTTATGAGCGTCTACGCGTCTGTACAATAGTCATTGGTTGATAATTCCAAACAACAAACAACACTTCCCAAGATAGAATCCTGTATAGCAATCGATACAATTAAGAGGGGAATCTATGCCTGTAAAACGTGGTGATATGGTTCGGGTGGTTCGTGAGAAGTTGGAAAATAGTGTAGAAGCAAAAGCTAGCGATACTCGTTTTCCTGATTATTTGTTTGATAGTAAAGGCGAAATTGTCGATGTCAAAGGTGATTATGCTTTTGTCAAGTTTGGCGAAGTACCAACGCCAAATATTTGGTTACGTTTAGATCAACTAGAAGAGTTTAAGTAGAATTTTAAGTAAAAATTTATGTATACTTCCCCTTCTTCCTCCATTGTGTGCTATTCGCCCCGAATCACCGTTATCGGATCTGGTAGAGTTGGTAGTACCCTTGCCCAACGCATCGCTGAGAAAAATCTTGCGGATGTAGTCTTGCTGGACATTGTGCAAGGAATGCCCCAGGGATTGGCGCTAGATTTGATGGAGGCGAGGGGAATTGAAATGCATAACCGTCAGATTATCGGTACTAATGACTATGCCGATACAACTGGTTCGGAGATTGTGGTAATCACGGCAGGATTTCCTCGTAAACCAGGGATGAGTCGGGATGACTTATTAAAGACAAATGCCAAGATAGTTGTGAATGCAGCCAAACAAGCGATCGCTCATTCTCCTGACGCTATTTTTATTGTCGTCACTAATCCATTAGATGTGATGACTTATTTGGCTTGGCAAGCTACGGAATTACCACGCGATCGCATTATGGGTATGGCGGGCGTGTTAGACTCGGCTCGCTTTGAAACTTTCATTGCGATGGAATTAGGAGTATTGCCTCGTGATGTCAAGACAATGGTACTGGGTAGCCACGGTGATTTAATGGTTCCCTTACCGCGTTTTGCCACTGTCAACGGTATTCCACTGACGGAATTGCTAGATATAGACACGATTGAACGTTTGGTAGAACGCACGCGTCACGGTGGTGCAGAAATTGTCGAACTGATGCATACAGGTGGTGCATTTTTTGCCCCAGCCTCTGCTACTTGCATGATGGTGGAATCGATATTGTTAAATCAGTCACGTTTGTTACCTGTAACTGTGCCTCTTCAGGGAGAATACGGTTTAGAAAATGTGGCGATCGGTGTTCCCTGTCGGTTGGGATGTGGTGGGATTGAAAGTATATTGGAATTGAGTCTCAGTGATCAGGAAACGGCTGCTCTTCATAAATCGGCGGAGTCGGTGCAGAAAAATATTCAACGGGCGCAGGAGATTTTGATGGATTCAACAGGTAAGGCAGAATAGAAAACTAGGAGTCAGAATAAGTTCCTAACTCCTGAACCTAAATTATTGTTTTAGTAACGACTTGAAGGTCGATTAGTTTACTAACTAACGGTAATCGTCATCGGCAGGATCGCCGTAAGGATCTTCGCTAGCAGGGCGGACGTTACCGTAGTATCCTTGGTTATATTCTTGGTCAGCCGGGTCGCCGTAGGGGTCTTCGCTAGCAGGGCGGACGTTACCGTAGTATCCTTGGTTATACTCTTGGTCGGCCGGGTCGCCGTAGGGGTCTTCGCTAGCAGGGCGGACGTTACCGTAGTTCCCTTGGTTATACTCTTGGTCGGCCGGGTCGCCGTAAGGGTCTTCGCTAGCAGGGCGGACGTTACCGTAGTTCCCTTGGTTATACTCTTGGTCAGCCGGGTCGCCGTAGGGGTCTTCGCTAGCAGGTCTGACTTGGCGATCGCGATATTCGTTATCTTGCTGATCACTATCAGACCCTGTGAAAAAATCTCTTGCCTTTCGCAAAAAATCATCAACCATAATTAATTACCAAATTTATAAAGCCGGAGCTGGTTGTGCGCTAATGTCGGTTAAATCGCGACCTGTGGGACGCCTGTTGTAGCCTTGAAAATCACGATATTGCTGTGCTTGTGACTCTGGAACTCGAATTCCTTCAGGTGGTGGTGTTACCCAGTGAGCGCGACCTTGCTCGTCGCGGTAGTAAACACGCCCATTCTTAGAAAGGTAATACTGGCCTTGCGCTCCTGTTCCTTTCGCATTTTTATGCTGATTGTAGAGGTAGTAAAGTGCAGCAGCACCTGCCAAAATCGCCACCTTCTGCCCTGTACTCAATCCTTTCTTAGCTTGGGGTTGATTTGGGGCATTAGGATAATTCACATTTCTACCTGTGACAGTATCATCAACAGGGGGCGCACTACTTTTGGAACCTCCACCGCAGCTAGTCAGCATTGGAACTATTAGCAATGCTGAAAGAAATACTGCTAGTAGACGCGAAACAATTTTACGTTCTTGAAATATTATGTTCATTTTAAATTCCTCATCACCCTGCGTTTATTAAATGCCGTTTTCTAGCGCCATGTTAAAAGCTGCACTTGGTTAGTGCAGTGGAACGTTATTAACGCAATGGTGATGGAAGTTTTGAACTATTCCATCTTGCTTTTGAATGAACTTATGTTCAGACCAAAGGAATACGCAGTCAAACAAATTACTGCTTGGTCAGTGTATATACTATGACATTGCATTTATTAAATATACTTCTTCATAAAAGGTTAATATATATAAATTTTTCAGCAATGTTAATAGCTAGCATAAATACATTCATTAGAATAAAAATAGTAAAGTATGACACTCAGTATGAACTCAGAAAAGAGTAGTTTACAAGCTACCCAAGCTCAAACCCGTCTCTTGCTTGCTTTGTGGGATTTAGGGGGAGAAAAACAAGAAGTTAATAGAAGTGAAATAACAGAGCGAGCCAAACGGGTAAATGAAAAAAAAGCAGAGTATAACAGTTTCTTAGAAAAATTAGAAAAAGCTGGAGCAATTACAAGTGTCAGGAAAAAGGGAATAGTAAAAGTCTTGCTCACAAATGAGGGTTTACAAATGCTCAGAGAGGGAATAAAAAACTCTGAGTTTTACTATCAATCAAATGTGGGAGCCAAGACAGCAAATGCTCTGCTGAAATGGATACGAGAGATAGATAATACTGGTACATTTGCACCAGCTAACGGGATAAAAAGCAGTGGGATTAAATCTTACGAAGAATTCAAACAAGTTGCTTTGGAGGTATATGAAAAGCTAAACAGCAACCATAGCCTAGATGATTTAGTACCAATTTATCGGATTAGAAGGGAAGTAGGAGAACGAGTTAGTCGTGAGCATTTCAATGAATGGATGCTGGAAATGCAAGCTAACGACATTTTGCAACTTCAAGGTGGAAGTGTGGAAGATAGTTCACCAGATAAAATTGAAGATTCCATCACTACCGAGGTAAATGGATTACGTTGCTATGTTAAACGTCTCAAATAAGTAGTCAGGTTTCGTAAGTAAGTATTCTTTCTAGAAAAATTTATGAATGGCTCCTCATCTGTTCTGGATCAGATTATCAAAACTCACAATCCTTTTGATAAAACTTTTGTAGTTAGAACCCAAGATATATGGAACAAAGGTTTTCCTGATGTTCCTTCATTAAATGCTCATGCATCAGACGCAATTTTTGAAGCAATCGAAAAAGTTCGTAGCAAACAAAGACGG